>DAOTUQ010000127.1:0-25830 GCA_034437055.1 Anaerolineae bacterium | reverse complement strand
CCCCGACGGATGCGGCGGCGCAACCGCTGGATCGTCCGCTTGTCCAAGTTCGTCCGCCTGATCTGCTGCCCACCGACGTGATCCAGCACATCCGCACGATTTATGCGCGCGGTCAAGTGCTGCGCAATCGCCCGAATGTGTTCTCCAAGATCGGGGACAGCATCACCGTCTCGGACAATTTTCTGCATCCCATCGGCTACGGCGTCTACGATCTCGACGCCTACGGTTATCTGTACGATCTGATCGAATATTTCTCGGAAGTCGAGGTCGGTGAAGGTCGCAATTCGTTCAACGCCGTGTCGTTGGCGGCGGGCGTTGGCTGGTCGGCGTGGTCGGCGTTCCAACTGGAAAATGCGGATGTCGATTTGTGCTTGCCCGAAGAAACGCCCATTATTTGTGAAATTCGCAACAATCGTCCATCGATGGCGGTGATCATGTTCGGCACGAATGAAGTGAGCTACATGGACGCGAGCGTCTATCGCAACTTCATCGCGCGGATCATCGACGTGTGCGAGGCTTACGGCGTGATCCCAATCATCAGTACGCTGCCGGATCGGCACGCGCACGAGGCACAGATCGCCGTTTATAACGAGCAGTTGCGCGCGTTGGCGGCGGCGCGCCAAGTGCCGCTGGTGGATTTTGCCGCCGCGCTGCGCAATGTGCCGGATCGCGGCGTCGGGCGCGACGGCGTGCATCCATCGTATCCGCCGGATAGGTGGTTCGACGGCGCGGCGCTGTTCACACCCGACTATCTCGGCTACGGTTACAATCTGCGCAACCTGACGACGCTGCAAACGCTGGATCGCGTGTGGCGTAGTCTGGGCGCAGCGACTTAAATGACGCGCCGCCAAATCGTTTTGCTCGTCGCCAGCATCGCCGTCAGCGGCATCTTCTTATGGCTGGCGCTGCGCGGTGTGCCGCTGGCAGAGGTGTTCGCCAGCATCCAGCGCGCGGATTTTGCGTGGATCGCGCTCAGTTTCGCGTTTGCGACGGGCGCGCTGTTTTTTCGCGGCATTCGCTGGCGGCGCTTGCTCGATGATAAAATCCCGACGCGCCCTGCCTTCTACATCTTCAGCATTACGATGCTGTTGAATCAACTGCCACTGCGCGCGGGCGAACTGGCGCGCATCTTGTTGGCGACGCGCCAGAGCATCGCGCTTGCGACGGCGGCGGCATCGGTGCTGCTAGAACGACTGATCGACACTGCGCTGGTCGTCATGGCGCTGTCGTTCGCGCTGGCACGGCTGCCGACCATCCCGGCGTTCGCGGCGCAAGCGGCGACGCTGTTCGGCATCGGCGCGCTGGGCGGACTGATCACGCTGGTGGTGTTCGCGCGCAGCCCACAGTTGATGACGCGGATCATCGACTGGATCGAAACGCGCGTCCCGGCGCTGTGGCGCATCATCGCGCGGCTCGATCCGCGCCAACTGGCGGCTGATTTGTCGGTTGGGCTGCACGGCTTGGCATCGGCGCGCGGCTTGCTCAATCTGATTGTGTGGACGCTGGTCGGCTGGTTCTGTTCGTTCGCCACCTACTATTGTTTGCAGCGGGCGCTCAACATTCAAGGCGTCGATCTCGTCTTGGGAACGCTGTTGGGGGTCACGCTGGCAACGTTCACCGTCGCTATTCCGGTCAGCGTGGCATCCGTCGGCACGTTCGAGGCGGCGGTTGTGGCGACGGGCGACTTAATCGGGATGCTACCCATCGAGGCGGCGGCACTCGGCTTCCTCGTACACGGCATGACGGTATTTTCGTATGCGGTCTGGGGGACAATCGGGCTGATCGCGCTCGGTGTGTCGCTTGGGGACATCAGCCAAAAAACAACGGATGAACCGTAGGCGTCCCAACGAGAAGAAAATACCCCTCGTTTGTGAATGGGTGAACCAGTGGGTCACCCACGCACATGATTTTCAACCCACCCATTCACCCACGCACTTTGCGCGCGCCGCCATTTACTGCTATGCTGGCAAGTCGGACACAATAAATCGTGTAATGTGATGGCACTATGAATCGAAATCGAATGCGACTGATCTTGCTCCCGCTGCTGTGCTGGCTGGCGGCGGGCTGCGATTTAGCGGGCGGGAGCGCGCCTGTGGACGCGCCGACGGCGACGCTGGCACCGATTGTCAGCATGACGCCGCGCTCGACTGCCACGCCCGTCCCCTCGCGGACGCCGCTCCCAACGGAAACGCTCACGCCGTCGATCACGCCTGTCCCCCCAACGCTGACCGCCACCTTTACGCCCTCCCCCACGCCGCCCGTGATCGGGGTGGTGGCATCGCTGCAATCGGTCAATGTGCGCGAGGGACCCGGCTTGGAATTCGGCACGCTGGCGGTGCTGCGTCCCGGAACGGGCGTCGAGGTCTTGGGGACGAACGCTGACGGCAGTTGGCTCAACATCCTGATGGACGACGGCGTACAAGGCTGGATTTCGCGCGCACTGCTCAATCTGCAAGATACGCCCGCGCCGCCGCCGAGCGGCACGCCGACCCCCGATTCGACGCTGATGGCGGCGGGAACGCCACTGCCAACGGCGCTATTCGGCGGCGGGTCGATCACGCCGACGCCGCCGCGCGTGGTGGTTACGCCGACGCTCGCGGTTGACAGCGGCGCAGGTGCAGGGACAAGCGCGCCGCCGACGAACGATGGGTTGCAGCTGCCGAATCCTGACATCGAATCGATCAACCAGACTGCGACCTCGCTGGTCGGCTTGCTCGGCGGCATTCCCACACCAACGCCGACGATCAGCGCGGACGGCGGCTTCGGCACGCCGCTGCCCACCTCCACGATCAGCGCGGGCGGGGACGCTCCCACGACGGTAGCCGTACCGGGCAGCACGGCACAGCGGGCGCGCGTGTTCGCCTATTGTGATGTGCCGGGCGATGCCTACACGCCGCCGACGGGTTTGGGGACGGGATCGACGCTGTTGATCTTCTGGTCATGGTTCGCCCAGACGCGCGCCCAAACACAGAGCCATATCGATGCTGTCGATTATGAAGTGTTCTTGGATGGGCGGCGGCTGGAGTGGCGTCCCTTCCAAGGCACAATCGAACAGCGCGCGGATAGCAATTACTGGGTCGATTGGGCAGTTCCGGCGGGTCCCCTTGACGCTGGACAGCATCGTATCACTTATCGCGTCTCATGGACGACCACAATTACGGACGGCTATGCCCAGTTCGGTCCCGGCACGTCAACGGAGAGCGAGAGCGGCACGTGTACGTTCACAGTTGGATAAGTCAAAACGAGCCGAGTTGTCATGAATACAATGATCAGCCAGCACCCTAGCGCGTCAGCACGAACTCCACCGCCTAAAGAAGCGTTCTAAAATGCACATGTTCATCAATAAAGGGTTGGCGTCACGCCAATCCTTTATTGTTTCTATATCCAGACGATGGTATCGTAAATAAAATGACGACACGGATAATCATGGAATTCTTGTTGATGTCGCGCACGCTCGAAAAACATCCGTTGCTGCCGATCATTATCCGCACATTCAAAGCGGATTTCGATTTCGCTGCCGAAATTTATGACACCGTAAAAGAAGACCAAAAGATGCTCGATGAACAGCCGGAAATGGTATTTTATCTGCTCGACATGCTCCATTTGCATCTGACCTTAGACGATGCGATCACCGGAATTCGGTTGGGGACGACGCAGTATCAAAGGCTGCAACATCCGCGCGTGCGCGAAACGCTGATCGTGACCGAAAATCGGCTGATCATCATGGCAGTACATGGTTTGAGCGCCTCAGCGTTCGGCTCGATTCAATTGCATTTGTTCAAGACCATCGCGGACGCGCTGGCACATGTTCAAGCGAAGGTCTAAAGTCAGGTCACTGCATCACAGGCTGTCAATCCAGTTTCGGTTCTGCACTCGCTAACACGCGGTTTGTTGCCCCGTCGGGCGTAAGGTCGCAACCGATGGATCGCGCACGCCGCCAAGCTGATACGAATCGCGGGCTGTCCAGCCCTCATAGCGATTTTGCCGCGCATCTACATAGATGATATTCAACCAGTGATAACCCTCAGCATCGATTTCTTGCGAATTGGGAATACGAAAGACCTGCGACGCATTGGGCAGTCGAACGATTTGCTCAGCACCGCCAGAGGGCGTAGAGCGCATACTCAGGGTATTGGCAGGATTGCCGCCCGAATACGTGCTGTAGACATCGCACCGCTGCGATCCATCGGTGGCAGGCGTTCCGACGAATGGCATCATCGGCGTCAAGATAATGTTTGGCGCGCTCCCGCCGAGCAATGGCAGTGCCGTCGGCAGTGTCAATGGCTCAATCGCTTCAAAGGTTGGAAGCGTCGTTTCAAGGGACTGAAGGCTGTCGGTTGGGGTTTCAGACACGGCGGACTCGCGCTGCGACCCGACGGACGCCAAGTTACAGGCAATCGTCATGATCAAGATGCTGACTCCCAGTACAACGGTCGTCATCGCGTTTTGCTTTAGAAACATCCGACCTGTTCTCGCATCACTAAACCCGCTACTGTCATTTTAGCCGCGAATAAAATGACGCAGATCAACCGTTCTACCTGTTTTTCATGCCCCTTGGCTTGAAGTCCAACGCGATGTGCAGCACTTTAATGAATAACGGAACAAGACGCTAGAATCGCCCGGTCAGCGACTCGGCGTAGCCTGTCAATTCCGCGTAGCCATAGCCCGTCACATCGCCGTCAATCCGTACCGTGCCTTCCCAATACGCGATGCCCGCGCCGTGCAGTTCTTGATCGGCGATCTGTGGCGTCGCTGTGAAATTCAGCGTCGTCCCCGCCAGTTCACCGCCCGGAATGCGCACCTGCACGCGCCAGCCCGCTGGATAGGTCGCCCCCGTATAGGGACTCGCCCATGTCCCGGTCGTCTCGATATCGAAGGCGTCCGACGGCAGATAAACCGTCGATCCGTCGGGATAGATCAGCGCGCCGCCAAAATACGGATCGCGTCCACCATCAGCCAGCCGGATTTGTCCGATCATCAATTCGTAATCATTCTCAAACTGCAAGCCGAACCAGTCCCAGCCGAGCGCGTCCGTCCCCAAGGCGCTGGTGCTGAACTCGTGATCCTTCCAGACCGTGCCGGATACGCTGTGCGCCACAGCGCCAATCGTGATCGTGCCAACCGTCGGCAGCCGCGTCAGCGAATAGTACTGACTGGCGTTGCCCGGCTCGGCGCTCTTGGCGCTCAAGCCAAGCTCGCCTTGCAGCGCGGGCGGCTTGACCTGCTCCAACATCAGATCGATGCTGACCGGGACGCCGCCCGCATCGCGCATCGTCGCGGTGATGTGCGTCATTTGTGCTGCGTCGTCCAGCGCCTCGACGCGCCAATCGTCCACCCAGACCGCATAGCGTTCCCCCTCACCACTTGGAGCGGGCAGCGCCCCTGCCAAACCCGCGCCGCCGCGACTGAAGCGCGAATCGTGGTAGAAGCGTTCGCCCTCGACATCGGTCACGGCGAAATGCGCCATGTAAAGCTGATTCGTGCGCCATTCCGTCCCCGTGTCGGCGGCGGCGTTCGGCGGGGTGATGCCGCGCCGAAAAATCGTGAACTGGAAGCCGAAGCGCCGCCCGTCGTCCGCCTCGAAATTGCCTGTGTAGTACCACCATTCAGTCAGATAGTCGGGGTGCGCACCGAAATCGCGTGGAAACTGCCAAGCCAACGGTTCGAGCGCGCGCGCGTAGCCCGATGTGTCGCTGACCGCGCCGACTAGCACGGCGCTCGCTGCCACATCGCCGCCCGCGTCACCGTCGATCAGGCTGAAACCGCCGATCACCACGCCGATCACTGCCGCCAGCACCACAATCCATCGTATCATCTTGTTTGTTCCGTTTATCACAAATGAGACAAAGTATACGATATCGACATGAGCAGGGCATGAAGCGCGCGCCGTTTGGAGCATATCGACAGGCGGAAGCACGGGAACAAGATGAAATCGAATGTAGCGTTGATTAAATGATGTTGCTAAAATCATAAAATATCCCTGTTTCAGCCTGAACGAGTCCGAGAAAGATTCCGCCATGACCTCGACTGAACCGACGCCCGAATTTGAAGCGCGCGCAAAAGACATCCACCGTCGATGGGAGAGCGGCGAACTGCCGTTCCAAGCGGCGCTGGAGGGCATGTCGATCTTGGCGCGCGAAGCCGAGTCCAGCGGGCTGCCCGCCAATCAGGGGCGCGTCGAGCTGCTGCTCGGCGTGATGCAGGGCTACCGCGCCAACTTGGACGCCAGCATCCGCCATTTCGAGCGCGCGCGCGACTTGTTCGAGCGGTCGAAGAATCGCAAACGGGCGATTGGCGCGATCCTGAACTTGGGCGAGAGCTACCGGCTCAAAGGCGACTTCACCCGCGCGCGCCAGTTGTTCCACACTGCCTATGAGGGCGCGGAGTCGATTGGGGCATTGAGTACCCAAGCGATGGCAGCGTGCAACGAAGGACTGATGCTGGTCAGCATGGGGCGTTGGGAACAAGCGCGGGCGATGCTGCGGCGCGCGGCGGAACTCACCGAGCGCATGAAAGTCACGCCGACCACACCCGACGATCCGCGCCAAGCGGAAGAAGTCGATTGCGAATTGTACGGCGCGCTGGCATCGGTGGCGCTGCAATTGGGCGACCCCGATGAGGCGTGGACGTGCGCGCGGCATTCGTACCAGATGGCGAACGTGATTGGCGAACCGCTGTTGATCGGTTTTGCCAACCGCGCGATGGGCGAGGCGCTCACGGCGGTGATCAACCTCGCGCAAGCGCCCGATGCAACCGCGCTGATGATCGCGCCGCCGCTGTCCAGCGACCCCGACGATTATTTCCGCGCCAGCAGCGATGCGTTCCAAGCGATCAAGGCGGATGGCGAGGTGGCGCGGACGATGTACGCGCACGCGCGCAGTTTGCAAGTGCGCGGACGCGGGATGATGGCGGCGCGCAAGTTGCAGCAGGCGATGATCATCTTCACGCGCTTGGGCATGGCGGACGACGCCGCGAAAGCCGCGCGTGCGCAGATGGATGTGTTGGCGGTCAACAAGTAAGGAGCGTATCGCCCCGCGCGCCAAGCGTGGGGCAAGCGTCGTGATATCGCCCGTCAGCGGCGGCACGCGCGCGTTAAGATCGCATTCCATCGAGATAGGGATGTCGAATGATGCTGCGCCTGTGGTGAGGGCTAACGTGTCTACGTCCAATCCGTCGTTGGTCGATGCTTGACATTATCGCTTTGAACCCAATCCCCCGCGAAATCGTGTTACAATCGACAAAACGATGCGCATAAACCCATGAATTTTACGACGCCCCTTGCTCTGCTGCTGCTGCTCACGCTGCTGCCCGTTGTCTATCTCGGACTGCCGCGCGCCGCCTACCGACGCGGACGCGATGCCGTCAGCCTACTGCTGCGCGCCGCCATGATCATCCTGCTGACGCTGGCGCTGGCGGGCTTGCAGGTCAGCCGCGCTGCCGACGCGCTGGCGGTCGTGTTCCTCGTCGATGTCTCGGACAGCGTGGGACAAGCTGCGCGCCCGGCACAAATCGAATTCATGCGCGCGGCGCTCGCCGCCATGCCCCCCGACGACAGCGCCGCGATCATCGAGTTCGGCGGCGATGCGCTGGTCGAACGCCCGATGAGTGCGCTGCGCGAACTGTCCGTCTTGCGCTCGACGCCGATCAGCGGCGCGACCGACTTGGAAGAAGCCATCGGACTCGGCTTGGCGCTGTTTCCAGCGAACGCGAGCAAGCGCATGGTGATCCTCAGCGATGGACAGCAGACCGTTGGGGACGCGCTGATCGCCGCGCGCCGCGCCGCTGCGACGGGCGTCCAAATCGACCATGTGCTGTTCGAGCGCGAACCGACGCCCGAAGTCCAACTATCGGATGTACGCGCGCCGTCCGTGGTGGGCGCAGATCAAGACTTCGATCTGAGCTTGACCGTCGAATCGGACGCCGCCACACCCGCCACGATCACGGTGTTCGCGGCGGGCGTGGTGATTCACCGCGAGGAAGTGGACTTGCGCGCGGGTGCGAACAACTATGCGCTGGCATTGAACGCGGGCGCAACCGGATTCCGCGATTTTCAAGTGCGCGTCACGCCCGCCGGACAAGACGGCTTCGACCAAAACAATCGACTCGCCGCGTTCACGCGCGTTGAGGGCGCGCCGCGGGCGCTGTTGGTGGCGGAGCGTGCATCCCCTAGCTCTGGCGGCGGCACGAGCGCCGACGGCATGGGCGACGAAGCGCGCTACCTGTACGATGCGCTGATTCAGCAGGGTTTGGACGTGATCGTCGCCGCACCCAACGAAATCCCAACTGGACTGGCGGCGCTCGAAGATTACGACGCGGTGATTCTCGCTAACGTCCCCGCCACCCGGCTCACGCCGAACCGAATGCGCGCGCTGCAATCGTATGTGCGCGACTTGGGCGGCGGCTTGATCGTGATTGGCGGACCCGACAGCTATGCGCCGGGCGGCTACTTCCAGACGCCGCTGGAAGAAACGCTGCCGCTGGATATGCAAATCCGCGATCAACAGCGCGTCCCCCAACTGACGCTGGCATACGTGATCGACCGTTCCGGCAGCATGAGCGCCGTCGGACGCAGCGGCTTCGAGAACATCGAACTGGCGAAAGAAGCGATCATCCGCTCCATCGACTTCTTGCAACCGTCGGATCGCGCGGGTGTCGTCTCGTTCGACACCGACGGCTACTGGATCGCCGATGTGCAGCCCGTCTTGGATCGGCGCGGGCTGCAAAATCTGGTTGGGACGCTGCGGGCGGCGGGCGGCACGGATATTCAGGCGGGTTACGTGCTGGCGGGCGCGGCATTGGCGGCGGATGCGGCACCGCGCAAGCATATCATCCTGCTAACGGACGGCGGCGCGCCCTCTGGACAGTTGGTACAGCTTGCCACCCAATACCGCGAAGAATTTGACATCACCACGTCGGTCGTCGCTATCGGCGATCAGAATCAATTTCTGCGCACGATGGCGGAAGTCGGCGGCGGACAGTTCCATTTCGTGGAAGTGGTCGAGACGATTCCGACGATTTTCACCGCCGAGACCGTTTTGGCGACGCGCTCGTACATCCTTGAAGAGTCGTTCGTCCCCAATCTCGCGGGGGTCAGCCCGATCCTCGCCGGAATCGACTCTGCGCCACCACTGCGCGGTTATGTGGCGTCCACGCCCAAGCAGACGGCACAGGTCATTCTCACAGGTCCCGCGCCGTACAACGATCCAATTCTGGCACAGTGGCAGTACGGCTTAGGGCGCACAGTGGCGTTCACCAGCGATGCGACGGCGCGGTGGGCGGCGGATTGGGTGGCGTGGGACGGCTTCGCGCGCTTCTGGAGTCAAGCCGTCCGCTGGTCGATCACCGAAGGCACAGATGATCGCCTCGAAGCGCGCATCGTGGACGATGGCGAACGTGCGCGGCTGATCGTGGACGCGCGCGACGCCGACGGCACCTTCCTCAATGGCTTGGCGCTGGCGACGGCGCTGGTCGATCCCGATTTGAACGGGGTACAACTCCCGCTCCAGCAGACCGCGCCGGGACGCTACGAACTGGAATTCACGCCTAACGCGGAGGGTGCGTATTTCTTGCGCATCGCGGGCGTGGATCCGGCGGGCGAAGCCGTCCGCAGCCGCGCGACGGGTTGGGTACGCAGTTATTCGCCGGAATACAGCGTTCAACGCACCGACGGCGACGCTTTGCTGTCCGATATCGCGGCGCTGACCGATGGGCGCAATCTGCGCGGCGAACCGGAGTCCGCCTTCGATCATACGCTGACAGCGCAAACCGGACAGACGCCGATTGGCTTCCCGCTGCTGCTGGCGGCGGCGCTGCTGCTGCCATTCGATATCGCGGTGCGCCGTCTGTTGATCACGCGCTCGGATATTGGGCGGGCGCGCGCGGCAGTCGGGGCAACCTTCTTCGGTCGCAGCGGTGGAGCGACGGCGGCATCGACCGCAACGATGGAGACGCTGCGCGAGGCGAAAGCACGCGCGCGCCAAACCGTCGAAATCGATACCGCTGCGCCCGCCCCCACATCGACGGTCGCCGCCTTACGCGAACGCCGCCGCCAAGTCGATATCCCCACACCACCGGATGTCCCGCCCCGCGTGATCGATGCGCCGTCCGCTGCACCGAAAGCCGCGCCGCCGATTGCGCGTCCGCGCGCGGATGCCGATGCACCACCCGGCGAGGTTGGCACGATCTCGACGGGGAACGTTCCAGAGGGCGAGAATATCGCCGGGCGGCTGCTGAATAAGCGCAAGCGCGGCGAGTAAGCATTTTCTTTCGCAACCCTAACCCGCGTTCGTCCGTAAAATGCTATCATAACCTGAGTTTCGGATAGGTATTTTGCGTGACTTTAGGGTTCACCTCACCCCCCAACCTCCTCTCCACTGCGTAGAAAGGGGATTTAGGGGTGAGGTGAAGCGATCCGAAACTCAGGTTATCATAGGGTCGGGCGCACACAGGGGGCATCATGGCGAGCGATCTCAGCGGACGCGAACTGGGCAAGTATCGACTGATAGACCGCGTAGGTGAGGGCGGCATGGGCGAGGTGTACCGCGCGTTCCAGAGCGGTTTGGATCGCGTTGTCGCCATCAAAGTTCTGCGCCGTCTGCTGCAAGACGACCTGTTCGTGCAGCGGTTTCAGCGCGAAGCCCGCAGCGCCGGATCATTGCGCCATCCTCACATCATCCAAGTCTTCGATTTCGGCGTCGAGGAGGGCGTTTACTACATGGCGATGGAATACATCGCCGGATCGACGCTGCAAAAACATCTCCAAGTCCGCGGCGCAATCCCGCTCGACGAGACGCTGCATATCGTGTCACAACTTGCCGACGCGCTCGATTATGCGCACACGCGCGGCGTGATTCACCGTGATATCAAGCCCGCTAACGTCATGTTCATCGACCCCGACTCCGATTCGGTCACGCCGAAGCGCGTGCAGAATGTCGTCCTGACCGATTTCGGCTTGGCGCGCATCAAAGACGACGCCGCATTGACAACCAGCGGCGTCTTTCTCGGCACGCCGTATTACATCAGCCCCGAAGCGGCACAAGGACACGCCGTCGATGGACGCGCGGACTTATACGGCTTAGGCGTGATTCTGTTTGAGATGCTGACGGGTGTGCTGCCCTTCAACGCCGATACACCCACCGCCGTGATCATGAAACACATCCTGTCGCCCGTGCCATCGCCGCGCGATCTGCGTCACGACCTGCCGAACGCGCTGGAAAAGCTCGCCATGCGCGCGCTGGCGAAGAACCCGGACGAACGCTTTCAATCGGCGGCGGCGCTCAAGATGGCATTGGACGATGCCCGCCGCGCGCTCCCCGACGATCTGCGCGCCGCGCCGCCCCTGCTGCACGATACGCGCCTAGCGACCATGACGCCGCTGATTTTGATTCCGCCTGCCGCCCTAACGCCGCCGCGCGCCGATTTGACCGAGATCGGGCGCACATTGGCGGTCACGCCGACACCGATTGACAACGCCGTAACGCTCCCGAATGGGATCAATACGCCCTTTCCGCTCCCAAACGTCAGCGCCACGCCCGCCGATGGGACACCCGCCAGCGGGACAGCGCGCCGGACGCCCGCCAGTGGAACGACGCGCCGGACGCCGTCCGGCGGCACGGCAAGCAGCGGACAAACGACCGAACTGAGCGCCGAGCGTGAGACAATCCGCCGCGCCAATCTCTCGCGCCGCAGCGTCGTGCAGCGCCGCACAACGGAACGCGCGAAGCGTGACCGCCGCCGCCCGCGTGCCGGCTGCTTGGTGGCGCTGGGCGTGATGGCGGGCGCGATCTTGATGATCATTCTAATCGTCTTGGCATTGGACGACGCGCCGAGTGCGATCATTGAACTGCCAACGATGATCGCCCGCGATATGACGGAGAGTGCGGGCGCAAATTCCACGTCCGCGCCGACGGCGACCGCTGGATCGTTCACGATGCTCCAGGACGCAGCCACCGCAGTATCCGCCGCCGCCACCGATGTCGCGGGGATCGCCGCCACGAACGTTGCTGCCGCACAAAAGGCATTGTTAGACGCTGCCGCCGCGATCATCGCTACCAGTCTGGTTGCCCCAACCCGCACACCCACGCCAACGCCGAGCGCGACGCAGACCCCGACAGCGACGCTGATGCCAGTGGAGCTGTCGCCACGCGATCCCGGTGAGGAGATCGCCCCTGCACAGTCGGACGAACTGCTGATCCTGTTTGCGTTACCCGAAAGCGACGCAGCGAACGACGCTTCACGCTTGTTGACCGCCCTCCGCACAGCCTTTAGCGATGCAGGTGCGCGTTATGAGATCATCGACGTGCAGGAAATCGACGCGGACGCTGCCGCCGCGTTAGGGGCGCGCCTGAACGCGGCGCTGGTCGTGTGGATACTGCGCACGCCGACATTCAATGAGGTTCACTTCACGCTGACAGCGGACGACTCAACGGGGCTGGTCGATTCGGCGGCGAATCCCTTCGGCTACCCGTTCGTCTTTCTGTTCCGCGTGGCAAGTAATAACGCCGATGGGCGCGTCAGCGCGCAGATCGTCACCTTCGCCACCCAAGTGACGGCGGGCTTAACGGAGATCTGGTACAGCGATTGGGATAGCGCCATTGCGCGGTTCGAGGCTGCGCGCGGCATCATAGAAGAAATTCCGCGCGTCGTCAGCAATCGGATATCGCTGGCAGCGCTCGATTACGCGCTCGGCTTCGCCTATCATCAGGTCTTCGACTATGCAAATGCCGCTGAAGCGCTCGACCGCGCATTGGACGACGCACGTCAGCTTGAAGTGCCTTACGCCGATTATGCGCGCTACTATCGCGGGCTGACGGCGTATTGGCTGGACGATGATCAAGGCGCAATCGATATTCTGCGCGCGGCAAACATGGACGATCTGCCCGAATACTATCGGGGTAACGGCGCGAATTATGTGGGAGCGGCGCTGCTCGAGTTGGGTGAATTTGCCGACGCGATTGAAGCGTTCGATACGGCGCTGGTGTATATCCCCGAAGAACCCTACGTTTACTATTTGCGTGGGCAAGCACAAGCCGGCTTAGGCGATCTGTCGTCCGCGATTGCTGATATGACGGGCGCCATCGTCCTGAACGCCGATTTAGCAGAGGCGTACAGCACGCGTGGGTTGTACTATGAACAGTCAGGCTTGGTGAATGCCGCCATCGATGATTATCGTGAGTATGAACGGATCACGGGGCAGCTTGAGGATTGGATGATCGCGCTGATCGAGTCTGTAGAGGACGACAGCGGATGAGCGGCTATCGCGGCGTCAATCCACATTTCAACAGCGGGCTGCAAAGCAAAGGCGGTGGGTGGGATGCGTTCCATGCGCATTTCATCCAAGAATTGGCGGCACAGCTTGATGCGCGCTTGCCCAACGGCGATTACGCCACCAGCGAACGGTCGCTGCAAGGCACGCGCATGGACAAAGCCGCGCGCGTATATCCGATTTGCGCGTAACGAATCACCGATCCCCGAACAGCGCCGCTTGCGTGTAATCGTCCGTATCGTCGTCCGCCCCGCTCGGATCATCCTGACGCGCGATCAGCCCGTCGATCTTGCGCAGTGACTTGTCCAGCGACTTCTTGCGCGCCCCGACGATCTCGTTGTACGCGCCGCGCGCCCGATTGAGCGCCTTGCCCATGTCGTCCATGCGCTTCGTATACTCGCGCCACGCCTTGCGGAAATCGTACAACAGCATCAAAATATCGCGCGACGTTTGCTGCAAGCGGAAATGCTCTGCCGCCTGTCGGATCACTGCCAGCACGCCGAACAACGTCAGCGGCGAACACAACAACACTTTGCGCGCCATCGCATCATCGAAGATCGCCGCGTCCTGCTCGTAGATGAAGCGGAAAATCTGCTCGTTGGGGATGAACACCAGCGCACAATCGACCGTGTTCTGCTCCAAGCTGATATAGCCGCGCGCCCCGATCTCGAAGATGCGCGCGCGCACGTCGCCCAAAAACTGCTTGCGATAGTAGGCGCGCTGCGCGTCGGTTTCGGATGCTTGATAGGCAGTGTAATTGTCGAGCGGGAATTTCACATCCATGTTGACGGTCATGCCGTTGGGCAGGAAAAACGTGAAATCTGGGCGCGATTGGGCATCCATGTTATAAATCGTGTGCTGGCGCGCGTAGTTCACCCCTTCGATGAAGCCAGCCAGCCGCAGCACATCCTCCGCGATGCGTTCGCCCCACTGTCCACGCGCGCGATTATCCGCCAACGCTTGTTGCAGCAGCAGCGATGTCCGCGTCAGGTCTTGCAGTTCGCTGCTGAGTGCGCCCAGGCGTTCGGCGCGCGACCGCTCGAACTCGCTGACCAGCGCGCTCACGTCGGTCAGGCGCGCGTTCATCTGCTCCAACTGCTGATCGATCAGCCCTTTTTTCGCGTCGAGTTCGGCGGTCTGCGCCATCGACTGGGCGCGCAAACGTTCTTCTGCGAGGCGCAAAAGCTGCTCGGACGAAAATTGGAGCGCCTGCATCGACATGCCGCCGAACTGAGCGCGCATTGTCTCGATCAGCGTCGATTCGTCGGCGCGGCGGCGCGATTCGGCATCGCTGAACAAGCGTTCCGCGAGTCGTTCGGCGCTGCGCACTTGCGCGCCGCGTAAAAGATACGCAACGGCGAAGCCGAGCGCGAATGCGGCGGCGGCGATCAAGATGGCGTTGGTTTCGGACATATTGATTCTCTGTTCACTCAAGTGGAACAGATTAACGCAAAGGCGTACAGACGCAAACCTTTGATCGTTCCGCTGCACAACCAGCGGAATGACGCGCAAAACTCGGCTTGGAATCCGGTTTCGTCTAGGGCATCAGCGGGATCGTGACCGCGAACGTGCTGCCCACGCCCAACGTACTGGTGACGCTGATGCGTCCGCCGTGTTTTTCGATCAGTGCCTTAGCAATCGACAGACCCAAGCCCGTCCCGTTGACGGCGCGATGCAGTTTGGTGTTGACGCGGAAGAACTTATCGAAGATGCGCGACAGATCAGCGTCGGGGATGCCGTAGCCCGTGTCTGCGATTTCGATGATGCCGATGCCGTCACCGGCATGGGCGCGCAGTTCCACCGTGCCGCCCTCAGGCGTGTACTTGATCGCGTTGGAGATCAGGTTGTTCAGCACTTGGCTCATACGCATCGGATCGACCTGCGCGATCAGCGGCATATCCGCGGGCGTAGAGCGCAGCGTCACGCCTTTTTTCTGCGCCGCCAATTCGTGCGGCGGCAGGCTCGACGCGATCAGATTGTTGAGATCGCCTGGGTGCAGTTCAAGCTGAAAATTGCTCTCCGCTTGCGAGAGGGTGAGCAAATCCCCAACCAGCGCGTTCATGAAGTTGGCGCTGCGCAAGATGCGCGGTACATACTCCCCTAAATCGGCATCGTCGCCTTCTTCTTGGATCAACTGGGCATAGCCGATGATCGCGCCGATGGGATTTTTGAGATCGTGCGAGACGATGCGTAAAAGTTCGTCTTTGAAGTCGTTCAACGCTTCGATCACCGCCAGATGGGCGGCGATCCGGCGGCGCTGCTCTTGCAGCATGACGTGGGCTTGGACGCGCGCCAAGACTTCTTCGACCTGAAACGGCTTGGTGATGTAATCGACGCCGCCCGCTTGGAATGCCCGCAGTTTGTCCTCGATATCGTCCAGCGCGCTGATGAAGATCACCGGAATATCGCGCGTGCGCTCGTCCGCCTTCAGGCGCGCGCAGACTTCGTAGCCATCCATCTCCGGCATCCGAATGTCGAGCAGGATCACGTCGGGCAGATCGCGTGCGACGCTCATCAATGCCAGCGCGCCGCTGATCGCCGGGCGCACTTTGTAACCGCGCTGTGAGAGCATCGTGGACAGCACATTGAGGTTGGCGGGCGTATCATCGACGATCAAGATACTTTGCGGTGTAGATTCCGTCATAGTGTGTTCCTCATCGACCTCAGCGAATTCATGATTTACGGAACCGGCGTTGCAGCCGCCAACGCTTGCAGCTTATCGAACCGGAACGCCCCGATCCACTCTGTCAGCGTCGCCGCGATAGACGGATGCGCCGCGCGAATTTCCGCGATCAGCGCGTCGGTCGCTTCGACATCCAAGCGATCCGCCGCCTCGCGCAGTTGTTCGCGCCAAGCAGCGGGCAGCGCGGCGAAGGTGGCGGGCGTCAAATCGGCATCGGACGCGCTCCCATTCGCCGTGCCGTCGGTGGCATCTTCGTAGACGAATTTCACGCCGAGATGCTCGACCAGTTTATCCATGATGATCGATTCGCGCGTTGGCTTGCGCACGAAATCGTCACAGCCCGCCACCATGATCGCGGTCTTTTCCGAATCGAGCGCGCTGGCGGTCAGCGCGATGATGATGGTGGCGCTGCCCTTGTCGCTCGATTTGATGTGCTTGGTCGCCTCATAGCCGTTCATGATGGGCATTCGCATATCCATCCAGATCAACTGCGGCTCCCATTCCGCCCAGACATCGACGGCTTCTTTGCCGTTGGCGGCTTCGCGCACGGTGAAGCCAACGTTATTCAGCCACGTCAGCATCAACTGGCGATTTTCGAGTTTATCATCCACGACCAAGATGCGATAAGCGCGCGTATCCGCCGGATCGATGTGGCTGACGCGCCGCGCCGCGTGATGCGTCGGCAGATCGGCGGCGCTGGCATCGGCGTATTGCAGCGTAATCGTGAAGGTCGTGCCGTCGCCAAGTGTGCTGTGCAGCGTGATATCGCCGCCCATCAGCCGCGCGAACTGGCGACTGAGCGTCAAGCCGAGTCCCGTCCCTTCCTGCGTCTTGCGCCCGCTCTCGGACTGGATGAACGGCTGAAACAGCATGTCGATCTCATCGGGCGCGATGCCATGTCCGGTGTCGTCGATCTCAAAAATCAGCGTCGGGACGGCTTCATCGGCTTTGCGCGCCGCGCGCACGGCGACGCCACCTTCCTTGGTGAACTTGATGCCATTGCCGATCAAATTGAGCAGGATTTGCCGCAGTTTGCCCTCGTCGGCGTAGATATAACGCGGGATATCGTCCTCTAGCTCGAACAACAGTTGCAGCCCCTTGACGTTGGCGCGCACCTGCATCATTTCTTCGATGCCGCGCAAAAGATCGCGCAAGTCGAACACCGATTCGTTGCGCGTTGTCTGTCCCGCCTCGATCTTGGACATCTCAAGCACATCGTTAATCAAACCGAGCAGATGCTCGCCGCTGCGCATGATGATGCCGACATGCTCATGCTGTTTCGCGCCGAGCGTCTTGTCGCGCTCCATCACCTGTGAGAAGCCCAAGATCGCATTGAGCGGCGTGCGCAGTTCGTGGCTCATGCTGGTCAAAAAGATGGTCTTGGATTGGTTGGCGCGTTCGGCATCGCGCTGGGCTTGTTCCGCCTCCTGACGCGCCGTATCCATACGCGCGGCGTACTCGCTGATCTGCTGCGTGCGCTCTGCGACGCGCGCTTCTAACACAATAACTTGATTTTCGATGTCGGACGCCATCTGATCAAAGCCAGACGCCAACACGCCGATTTCATCGTTACGGGCGAGTGTTGCTGTGCCTGCCCGCGCGCGCAAGTCCCCGCCGGAGAAGGCGCGGACGACGGCGGTCAAGCGTTCGATGGGCTGCGTGATCGAGCGCGCAACGGCGAACGCCGCCAGCACGACCGCCAAGACGGTCAGGGCGAACAACGCGGTCAAGAGGCGGCGCTGAAGGTCAAGCTGGGCGAACGCCTCTGCCGTATCCTGTTTGACCTCCAGCCCCCAACGCAGCGACGGCACATAACGCCAAACCGCGACGGTCTGCACACCGCCATAATCCAACGACTCGCCCGCGCCTTCGACGCCGCGCACCGCTTGTTGTAACGCCACCGCGCGGTCGCTGCCGAAGGGGAACGCGTGTTGGAACGCCGCATCTGGGTCGGAGCGCAGCGGCGCGACCACGACGGCGCGATCTGCGCTGCGAATGCCGACGACGGTTTCGCCCGTTTGTCCGAGTCCCGTGCGATCTTGGATCACGCGCGCAAAATCGCGGTTGTCGAGTTGGAAGGCGATCACGCCGATGAGCAAGCCGTTTTCCACGACGGGCGCGGCGATGTAGGCGACGGGGGTAGACCATCCGGCGATCAGACTAAAATCGGATATCTCGGTCGTGGCGAGTGTGCGCACGCTGTCGAACACGTGCGCCAGTTCGGGACTGACGCGCGCCGCATCGCGGACGTGACCGCCGATGCTTTCGCTCAGTGTGTTCAAGATCGTCCCGTTCGTATCGATCAGGATCACATCGAGATAGCCGGAACGGGCGGCGATATACTCGAAGAACGGGCGGGTGCTGCTGGTCAGCGAGTCATTCTGGCTCGATCCGACGTTATTGCGCAGCCGTCGCACCGCGCCGATCACCGTCGGCGTGCGCGCCAGCGTCGTGACCGCGCGTTGGCGTTCGATCACATACGTTTCGATCTTGCTGACTTGGTTATTGGCGGCAATCGTCAGCCCATTGAACACGGCGGCACGTGCGGCGCGCTCTGCGCCAGTGAACACCAACAGCGCGCCGAACGCCAGCGGCAGCAGCGCAATCGCAGAGAACCAAATCAGCAGGCGCGTCGAAAGGCGCATCATGGCGTGACCTCCGTATTCGACCAACCACCCCAGCGGTTGTACAGGTTCGTCACCAGCGCGTCCCATGTGAGCGGGGTGCGGGTGTCGGGATACGGCAGCGGGCGGATCGGCACGCTGGACTCCCAGACGATATCGAACTGTCCATCGGCGCGGATTTGCCCGATGCGCACAGTTTTCCAAGCATGGCGCGTCGTCCCATCGATGTAAATCACCCCTTGCGGCGCGAGATAGCTGCGATTCAAGATCGCGTCGCGGATCACAGCGGCGTCAGGCGTCCCCGTTTCTGCGACCGCCGCCGCCCACACGTGGACGCCGCTGTAGGACGCCTCCATCGGATCGGAGGTGACGCGCTCTGCGCCGTAGCGCGCGCGGAATGCGGCGACGAAGGCGGCATTTTCGGGCGTGTCGAGACTCTGGAAATACGTCCATGTCGCGTAATCATCGACCATTTGCGCCCGATCCATGCTCGCCAATTCGCTCTCTGACAGACTGAACGACATCACCGGTGTGGTGATGCCAGCGGTGCGCAGCGCGGCGAAGAAAGCCACGTTGCTATCGCCGTTGATCGTGTTCAGGATGGCGTCCGGCTGCGCGACCAAGATCGCGTCGATGGCGGGCTGCATATCGGTGCTGCCCAACAGCACATACTCCTCCCCGACGACGCTTCCGCCTAAGATGCTGGCATAATCGCGCATAATCGCGTTCGCCATGCGCGGAAAGACGTAATCCGAGCCGACGAGGAACAGCCGCGCGCCCAGATTTTCGATTATCCACGACAGCGCCGGGACGATCTGCTGATTTGGCGCGCTCCCCATGTAGATGATATTGGGGGACTGCTCCAAGCCCTCGTTCTGGACGGGGTAGATCAATAGATGATTCAGCCGCTCGAACACGGGCTTGACCGTCTTGCGGCAAGCCGATGTCCAACAGCCGAAAATCACGCTGACATTTTCTTCGGTAATCAGCCGCTCCGCTTCGGACGCGAACACCGCTTCATCGGACTGTCCATCCGCGATCACGGGTTCGATCTGCCGCCCAAGCACGCCGCCCGCCGCGTTGATCTGCTCGATGGCGAGCAGGGCGGCGTCCACGACGGCGGTTTCGCTGATCGCCATCGTGCCAGAGAGCGAATGCAAAATGCCGACGCGGATCGGCGGGGGACGCAGCGCCGCCGCCGCGCCCACAACGAGCGCCGCTGCCATGCCAAGTACGACGATAAGGATCAAGATCGGGCGCAATCCAAGTTTCATTCGCGTTATACTACTTAAAATCATCTGATACAGTCGATTGTAACGGATAAGTTGGCTTGAAACCCGTAAAAGAGTCATTTGCTTTCATTGTTCGTCCTGCTACATCCGACGACCGCGAGGCGCGGCGTTTGGTATCGCTGGCAACCTGGAAGCACGCTTATGCGCATATCTTCACGCTCGACTTGATCGAGCGGGTGTTCGCGGGGCAAGTCGCCTTCCATGCCGCATGGGAAACGCAGCGCCGCCAACATTTACCGGGCTTCGTCGCAGTGTCGAGCGACAACAGCGTGATCGGGCATCTTGGGACGGCGCTTTGGGAGTCGCCGGAGGGCGTGCCACCCGTGGGTGAGGTGACAGTGTTGTACCTGCTCCCCGAATGGCACGGGCTAGGCGTTGGTCATGCGTTGTGGAATGCGGCGCGCGCCGATTTGCAGACGCGCGGCTGTCGGACGCTGTGGGTGTATGTGCTGGCGAAAGCCGCCGCCGTGCAGTTCTATGAGCGGCAGGGCGGCGTTCATACCGTCGATGATGTGATCGTGCTAGACGAACAGCGCGAAGCGGTGCGCGGGTATCGCGTCGATCTCACGTCGTCGGCATTGTGAACGCGCGGAAACGCCGCGCGCCGTACAGCCGCTCCAAAACGGTATCGAACTCGTCACGCAGCGTCCATGCGTCTTGCGGACGCAGGCGCGCGCCTTCGGTCATACACCATGCGAAATAGCGGCGCAGCACGTCCGGCATGGACGCGGGCATCGTCTTGGACGCGCCGTCGCCGCCCACCAGTTCGACCATGCAGCGTGCGCCCATGTAGATGTCGTGTCCACTCAGCGGCGGCTGCTTGTCGAACACCTCGCGCGGATACCACGCCTCATAATCGGCGCTGATCGCCGTGAGGGCAGCATTCGCCTCGATGGTGACGGCGTATCCCCAATCGATCAGGATCAAGCCGTGCAGCGCGGGCTGAATCAGGATATGCGTCGGCAGGATGGCGCCGTGAATCACGCCGTGCTTGTGCGCGTAGCCGAGCGCAGTCAGCACACGCCGCCACATCCACGCCATATCGCGCGGGTCGATCCCGCCGGGATAGGCGGCGCGCACGCCCTTCAGCGTGACCAAATCCGTTGGGAGCGCGACCGCTGGATCGTATGCCAGCACGTTGGCGCGCCGCGCCGCCGTCCCACGCTCGGCGTAGTTCATCGACTCGATCAGCGATGGGAAGAACGCGCCGAATTTGCCGTCGGTGTCCGCCTCCGCCAATGCGCGCAGCGTCCGCGCCTCATTTTCGATCAGGTCGTTGTCGTCGGCGTGGCGCGCCACTTTGAAGATGCCGCGCCGCGTCGTTCCGTCGAGCGTGAAGGCGGCATGATACAGGCTGCTTTTGTCACCCTTCGCCAGCAAATCGGTCACGGTGTATTCGCGCGTGCGCGTTTGGACGAGGACGGCTTCGCCAACGCGCCCGTACAATCCGGCGGTGATCTTGGCGCGCGCCCGCTCCCACCAATAATTGAGCAGCGCCGTCGCCTCCGTCGCATCGGCATTATCGGCGCTGCCGTAGCGCGTGTCGGGGTGTACGACGTGCGCCAAACGATGATAGCGCCGCCGTCCCTCGTCGGTCATGGTTCTCGCGTCGCCAGACAAGTCCCCGAACACCTCTTCGGGATGGCGCACGGTGCGCAGCCGCGCGAGAACTTGCGTCAAATCGGGCAAATCGCCAGCGAACATCAGAGTATCCCTTCGATGCGAATATGTTTGTCGTCTGCGGTGACTCCGGCGGACGTGAGCGCGATGCGTGCGCCCAACAGCGCCTCCAAGCGCGACAGATAGCCGTCCATCGCGCCCGTGTAAGGTTCGTAGATGGGCGTCGCGCGTTCAAGCAGCGCGGTCAATTGTGCCTGATAATCGAGATCGGGCGGGTTGGGGCAGAGGGGGATGGTTTCGACCTCACCCCCCAACCCGCTCTCCGATTCGGAGCGGGGGAGGCGATATGCAGTGCAAATCTGCCAGTCCGCGACTTCTGTCAGCCGATCTAGGCACGTCACTGCCAGCGCATCGACACCCCCAATGACATTCAGCGCGTAGCGCGTCACGACGGCATCGAACCAGCCGACGCGAAACGCGCGCTGCCACGCATTATCGCCGTTGTGATAATCTGGAATTGCTGCCGACAGCGCCGCATCCTCCGTCACGAACGGACCCGCGCCGTGCCGCGTCGCATAGGCGCGCACGATGCCAAGTCGGAATACGTCGCCCGCGTAGTTCGCTTCGCGCAAGAGGGTATCGGCGTTGGCGAAGGTGATATGACTCCAGGTCGTATATGGGTGAAAGCCGAAATCCTCATCCAGCAAGACGCCTTGAGCGCCCTCGAAGATCGTCACGCCGTCGCGCGCCAGCGTGTCCGCCAAATATGCCGCGTCCACCAAGGTGATCTGTTCCGCGAAGTGGGCGTACACATCCGCCACCGTGTCGATGAGCGCCGGATCATCGAAGACGGCAAGCTGCTTTTGCACGGCGGGCGTTCGCTCGACGGACGCGATCACGTCGCGGAGTTGTTCGCGCTTGATCGCGCGCATGAATTGGAGTTTACGCCGTGTCGCCGCGCGATCCGATAGATCGCCTGCCAACACGACCTGATCGCCGTAGTTCAGACGGTCGCTCGCCGTCTCGCCAATGCCCATACCACAGCTCCCGTGCCGCGAGACGCCGCGCGCCAGTTCGCGCAAACGATTGGCGGCTTGCTGAAACGGCGTGATGATCGCCGCGCCGCGTTCGAGCGTCGTCCGTGCGAATGGATCGTCCACGCCAAGCGCTTCGAGTCCGCGCGCCTCTGCTAGCATCTCTGGCGGCGCGCACAGCATGAAGCGGCTGAGATGCGTCCGCGTATGGGGTGTGAACAGCCCCGCGCCGAACTGGGCGAAGGTATGATGGCGTCCGTCGGGCGTGACGACGTTGTGCGCGGCTTGCGCGCCGCCGTTGTAGCGGACGACGGTCACGGGCGCGCTGTCGGTATGATAGCGCCGGGTCAGAAAATCGACGATGCTGCCTTTGCCCGCGTCCCCGAAGCCGAGATCGGCGGTGAGTATGGCGCGATGGATCATGAAATCCTCTTTCTGACGCAGAGAACGTGGAGAGAATTCGGTAAATTGTTCTCTGCGTCTCTGCGTTAAATCTCTACAGTCGTTTCGATTTGCCGCCGTCGCCTGCGTCGCCCAACGTCCCCGTGACGACCGCGCGTCCGCCCGCTTTCGCGCCCGGCAGCGCCGCAATCGACTTGCTGACGGCGGCAATCGTGCTGTCCGACGCGCCCGACGCGCGCAAATCCGCGATGCCGTCGTCCAAGCCAATCGTCCCCTCTGCCGTCCCCAAAATCAGCGCGATGGTCTCTGAGATATCGTTGGCATCTTCCAGCGGGATCACATACTGTGCGCCGAGCAGATCGACCCAGAATTTACGCAGCTTCGGGTCGTTGGTGTACGACGCGCCCGCTGGAATCAGATAGTAGATGTTGTATTTGGCGTGCGCTTCGGCGGCAATGTCTTTCAGGGCGATATCGCGCTTCAAGCCGTCGCCCATCAGCGTCTTGACCTCGCCGTGCTTCACCTTCGGGTACGCCAGTTCGTCCCCGATCAGGAACAGATAGCCTTTCTTGCCGCGCTTCTCGTGACAGTCGATGCGGGTGTGGCGCGCGGCGACGTACAACGCCAGTTCATACGACTCGGTCATTTGTCCACCGCCGCCGCCCTCCAAGATCAGATTTTGCAGATGCGCGTCCATCCGATTGTCCGACTCGAACTGTCCGACTTGCAGCGGCACGCTGTCGCAGGTCGCATCACCCACTGCGCCGAACAAAATTTGCGGATGCGCGATGTAATTCTTGTACAGCAGCAAGCCCAACAACTGCGGGAGCTTCTGCTGAATCGTGAGCGGGATGCGATTCATCGATCCGGTCACGTCGAGCATGACCATGATCGCGTTGCTCTCTGGATGTTCGGCGGTATCACGGCTCTCGCGCATCTCGACGCCGTGCATATCAAGCGTGTCATGCACAGCGAGCTTGCCCGCTTTGACGGCGCGATCATAATGTGCGAAGGCGCTGTCGCCACGCGCGATCCGCGCCTTTTCCATTTCTTCGTAGACATCGGTTGACCATCGTCCACTGCCCATTGTGTTCGTCTCCTTATTGGGGCGACCACACGGCGTCGCCCCGCCTCTATTTTTCTCTGCGTCTCTGCGTTAAAAATCCCTACAGCCGTTTCGACTTCGTGCCATCCGCGTCCGCGTCGCCCAACGTCCCGCTGACGACCGCGCGCCCGCCCGCTGCACCCGCGCCAACCGCTGCCAATGCCTTGCCGACCGCCGCCAGCGTGTCGTCCGATGCGCCCGCCGCGCGCAAATCTGCGATGCCATCGTCCAAGCCAATCGTCCCCTCGCGCGTGCCAATGATCAGCGCGATGGTTTCGGAGATGTCGTCGGCGTTCGGCAGCGCGATCACCTGCTGTTCCCCGATCAGCTTCTTCCAGAAGCCCGCGATTTGCGCGCTGCCGCCGCCCGACGCGCCCGCCGGAATCAGCATGTAGATGTGATATTTCGCTGCCGCTTCGCTAACGATCTGCGCCAGCGGTACATTTTGCCCCGCCGCTGGATCGATCCAGTCGCGCACTTCGCCCGCTTTCACCTGCGCATATGCCATCTCGTCCCCGATCAGGAACAAGTAGCCCCGCTTGCCGCGCTGCTCGTAACAGTCGATGATCGTGTGCCGCGCCATGAAGTACAGCGCCAATTCATACGACTCCGTGCCATAGGGCCCGCCGTTGCCTTCGAGGATCAGGTTTTGCAGATGCGCGTCCATCCGATTGTCCGACTCGAACTGTCCGACTTGCAGCGGCACATGGTCGCTGACGGCATCCCCGACCGCGCCAAACAAGATTTGCGGCTGCGCGATGTAGTTTTTGTACAGCAGCAAGCCGAGCAACTGCGGGAGTTTCTGCTGAACGGTTACGGGGATGGTGCGCATCGATCCGGTCACATCCAACCAAACGGCAATCGCGTTGCTGGCGGGATGTTCGGCGCTGTCACGGCTTTCGCGCGCCGTCACCTTGCGCGGATCGAGCGTGGGATGCACCTTGAGATCGCCGGATTTGCGCGCCTTGTCATAGTAGGCAAACGCGCTGTCCCCCCGCGCGGCGCGCGCCTTTTCCATCTCTTCGTAAACGTCGGTAGACCACCGTCCGCTGCCCATTCTGTCGTACTCCTTTTAGTAAAGGTTACACTAACCTTATTGTATGGCAAAATGGGCGCGGCGATCTATAAAGATTCTGGATAAAAATCGATGCTCAACGAACAGTCATCTGCGCTGCAACCCGCGCGCCCGATTCAGCGTAATATCCTCTGACATCAAGGGGAAAATGCCATGAGCTTACTTGGAAACATCATTTGGTTGATCTTCGGCGGTTTTTTCGCGGTCTTGGGCTATCTGATCGGTGGGCTGGTGCTGTGCATCACGATCATCGGCATCCCGTTCGGGTTGGCATCGTTCAAGCTGGCGGGGGCGGTGTTCGCGCCGTTCGGCAAAGAAGTGCGCTCGAATAACTTGGGCGCGGGTGGCGGCTGCATTGCGATGGTGTTCAACATCATCTGGATCGTGCTGTTCGGTTGGGAGATCGCGCTCGTCCATATCATCGGCGGGGTGATCTTGTGTGTCACGATCATTGGCATCCCGTTCGGCATCCAACATTTCAAACTGATCCCGATGGCGCTGCTGCCGTTCAGCTATACGTTGGATTGAAGGTTCAGCGCGGCGTTGCGATAGACCGATTGAGAGTAGAGGGCTGCCCTGTTCCCAAAGATGGCTTTCTAAATTATCTTCTCAGAAGGTAACTACTCAGGGGTCGTTTTTCCCCTCATTTTGGCAAATTGAAACGCCAAATTTGTCTGCGATGAGAATAGGCTCTCCCTCAAAAGATTGAGGGTTTTTGTCGAAAACAACCT
>DAOTUQ010000126.1:0-16773 GCA_034437055.1 Anaerolineae bacterium | reverse complement strand
GTCCGTCGATCTGTTCCTGCGCCGTCGTCAGCGCCGCCGCTGCATCCGTCTCTGCGCCGCTCAAAATACCGCCGAGCGTGCTGTTGATGATGCCCTGAACGTCAATCGTGCGGTACGACGAAAATTCCTTCTGTGCGAACGCCAATTGATCGCGCGCGACGCTGTACTGTGGGCGCTCCGCCACCAGCGACGCCAGCGGTTCGAGTTCCCACGCGCTCTGACGCGCTGCGACGTAGCCCGTTGCCGCGCCCCAGTCCGCCTGAATCTCTGGTGACGACAAAAACTCGACCCACGCCCACGCCGCCGCTTGTTCTTCGGGCGTGCTGTTGGCGAACAGATACAGGTTGCCGCCACCCGTCGGCGCGCCGTAACCCGTGCCATCTTCGCCCGCCGTGCCGGACGGCAGGAACGCCACACCGACATCGAATGGCGCTTCGTTCAGGATGCGCGTCAGGCTGCCCGTCGTGTGGAACAGCATCGATGCTTGTCCGCTGGTGAAAATCGTCGGACCATCGCCCCACGAGAGCGCGCCCGTTGGCTCTACGCCGTATTCGCCGCCCAAACTGTTGATGAAGTCCAACGCGGACTCGGTTTGCGGTGTATTCAAGAACACTTCCGACGGGCTTTCGTTGACGAAGTGCTGTCCGTCCGCGATGATGAACGCCGAGAACAACCAAATCGGGAAGCCTTCCGTCGGCAGCCACACGCCCCAACGTTCGCCATCGGGCAGCGTCAACGCTTGGGCATATTCGACCAATTCTTCGCGGTTGCGCGGCGGTTGTTCGGGGTCAAGCCCGACTTGCGCGAATTGTTCCTTGTTGTAGTACAGCACGGGCGTCGAACGCTGATACGGTACTGACCACAGCACGCCGTTCTCGTCGTAGCTGTTGAGCAGGAACGCCGGATAGAAGTCCTCGACATACGCCGTGCCATCGTCGGTCGCGTCGATGAAGTCTTGTGCCGCGAGGATCGTGCCGTCCTCGATGAAGCTGAACAAATCCGTCGCCAGCATGACCGCCACATCGGGACCCGCGCCGCCGCCCGCCAATTCCGTCTGGATCGCGGTGCGCGTGTCGGTATAGCTGCCCGTGTACACGACGTTGATATCGATGCCGAGGTTGGCGGCTTCAAACGTCTCGGCGTAGCGGTTGAACACATCTTCGATGCTCGCGCCCAACGCGGGGTTGGAGACGGTCGCGCTGGCAGTCGGGAAGTAGAAATCAATCGTGATCGGTTCTTGCGCCGCCAGCGGAGCGACCGCCAGTACGAACAGCGACAAGAACGCAACGATACTGAGTTTACGCATACAGAATACTCCCTATAAAACAATCGACATCAAACGTACACGCTCTTTGTAATGCCGACGATTGATGCGCTGATGAAATCGATGTTAAATCTTTGTAACATCGGATGGATAAGAACCTGCTTAAGATGCGCGCGGCGTGGGCGATTTTGGCGCATAATGAAGATAGTGAAAAAATGGACAAAGTAGTTCGTGGGGTTTGCGCGATGAGCGACGCTTACGATTATGATGTGATCATTGTTGGCGGGCGTCCAGCGGGATCGACGCTCGCGGCGCGCTTGGGGATGGCGGGCGTGCGCGTGCTGCTGTTGGAGCGCGCGCAAATGCCCGTGCTGCCGGGCGCGTCGTGTCCGATCATCTACGCTTCGACCATGCGCATGTTGGACGAAATCGGCGCGGATGAAGCCCAATACGCGCGCGCGACGCCGAAAATTCATCAGATGATCAATGCGGGCGCGCTGATGAAGGGCGCGGTCACAATTCCAATGGTCGAAGGACGCGATTACGCTTATGCCATTGATCGCGCACGCTTCGATTTCGCGCTGTGGGAGAACGCGCTGCGTTTCCCGACGGTGACGGGACGAATCGGCTTCTCGGTCACGGATTTGCTTTGGGAAGATGAGCGGGTGGTCGGTGTGATCGGCGGCGCGGCAGGACAGCCGCGTGAGGCGATCCGTGCGCGCGCCGTGATCGGGGCGGACGGACGTTACAGCGTCGTGGCACGCAAGGCGGGCGCGGCGGAGCGCGATGAACACGTCGAAAATCCGACCAG
This sequence comes from Anaerolineae bacterium, assembly GCA_034437055.1. GTDB lineage: Bacteria > Chloroflexota > Anaerolineae > Aggregatilineales > Phototrophicaceae > Flexifilum. The sequence continues at coordinate 14,698 of DAOTUQ010000126.1, read as the reverse complement.
CATCTATTACGCTTACTGGAAAAATGTTCCGCCTTACCGGGATGTCGATACTGGACATGAACCCGGCGCATCGGCGGTGGCGTGGGGCGACGGGACGGGTTTCGGTTTCTTGATGATGGACAGCGCGGATGATACGGTGGTGGTCGCCATCGAAGGACAATCCGCGCTCATCAATCCACCGGCGGGCAAAGTGGATGAATGGTACACCGACTTTTTGCGCCGTTACCCGATTATCTGGGAGCGGGTGAAGGCTGCCGAACGCATCACCGACGTGCGCGGTATGAAACAGATTGGCAACCTGTATCGGCAGCCCGGCGGAAGTGGCTGGGCGTTGGTGGGTGATGCGTATCATCAAAAAGACCCCATCGACGGACAGGGTATTTACGACGCCGTGTTCACAGCCAAAGTGTTGGCGTCGTCGCTGATCGATTATGTTGCAGGGCGAATGACGTGGGACGCCGCGCTGACCCAGTATGATGATGCGGCGCGTGCCGAGACATATGCCATGTATAAATCGACGCTGGCGCGCATCCAAAACAGTTTGTATGCGTCGTCGCCAGAGTGGATCACACGGATCGCTACGGGGACGATTGGGCGCTGGTTATTCGAGGATCGGTTGCTGCTGGAGCAGATGGGCTTGATGCTGACGCGGCAGATCGCGCCGAATGAGGTCATATCCGCGCCGTTGATCGTGGGCGCACTGATGCGGGGCCCACTGCGCGATCTGAGCAAATTCTTGGAGCGCCGAATCGCAGAGTAAGGAGTAACCGGCTTGACTTGGTATGTTAAAATCGCTGCGGAAAACAAAAACGCCCTCGTGAGAGGGCGTCCGTGACGAAGTGGAGCGTTCGATTAGAGCGTGTCTGCAAACTCGATTTTTGCTTGTTTTGTTCGACCTCAACCCCGCTCCTTATCGGAGAGGGGTTGGGGTTTCAGAGTTTGCAGACAGACCCTAGCTCTGGATGACGGTCAGGGCGCTTGCTTGCTTGCCCTTCTTGCCTTCGGTGATATCGAATTCCACTTTGTCGCCTTCGTTCAGCGTGCGGAAGCCGCCGCCGCGAATTTCCGAGTAGTGGATGAAGAGGTCGGGACCGCTTTCGGGGGTAACGAAACCGTAACCCTTATCGCCGTTGAACCATTTGACCGTACCGCGAGAACGTTCTGTCATGAGAAAAACTCCTGAGTTGAATTTGGTTTTGCTACAGCCTTAGGACACACGCATCCCAAACCGTTCAAGGGGATTTCGGTGACACAACGGAGAAAGTACGTCGCAAGGTGGGACGATGAAACTGGCAGTTGCATTGCGATTTATTCTACTCACTTGGCTTCATTTGGCGCTCAACCACCGCGCCGATGTGGGTTAGACAACATGTCTAAGAAAACCACACTGCAAGAACATCATACGTCGCTGTTCAAAAAAAGTCAAGTCGGAATTTTTAGAATGGGGCGAGGGTTGCTCGCCCCATAGGTCGTTACGACATTTCGAGCATTCGCTCTTTCGCCTTCTGGCTTTTCAGGCGAAGTTCGTTGTCGAGAATCTTCTTGCGCGCGCGCAAGCTCAGTGGGGTCACTTCCAGCAGTTCATCTTCCGCGATGAATTCGATCCACTCATCCAGTGACAAATTGCGGATCGACTTCATGCGTTCATCGTCAGCATAGTTCTTCGTGCGGACGGCGCTCAGATGCTTGCTCTTGCACAGGTTGACGGCTAAATCTTCAGGGCGAATGTGTTCCCCAACGACCATGCCTTCGTAGATTTCGGTGCCGGGTTCGATGAAGAACGTCCCGCGCGTTTGCGCACCCACCATTGCATAGGGTGTAGCGACGCCCGCTTCCCATGCCAGCAAACTGCCGAACTGGCGTCCGGGCAGCGTTCCAACTAACGGTTGGTAACCGAAGAAGAGGCTGTGAACTTGCCCCATGCCACCCGTTGCCGTCATAAAGCGCGACCGGAAACCAAGCAGCCCGCGCGTCGGCACGATGTATTCCAAGAATGTCGTCCCGCGCTCGCTGCGCATATCGACCATACGCCCGTGCCGCGTTCCCATCAGCTCGATGACCGTGCCGGTCATTTCGTCTGCCACTTCGACATGCACTTCCTCGAAGGGTTCGAGCATCTCTTCGGTTTCGGGGTCGCGGCGGTAAATGACTTCCGGCTTGCTGATGTCGAACTCATAGCCTTCGCGCCGCATCGTCTCGATCAAGATGCCCAAATGCAGTTCGCCACGTCCGCTGACGACGAAACGATCTGGTGTTTCGCCATCTTCGACGCGCAGCGCCAAATTGCTCCGCGTCTCGTTATAGAGGCGTTCGCGCAACCGCCGTGATGTTCCCCAACCGGATTTGCCTTCGCGCCCAGTCAATGGCGACGTATTGACGCCAAAGGTCATGCGCACGGTCGGCTCTTCGATGCTGATTGGCGGCAGCGCAACGGCGTTGGCAGGGTCGGTAATCGTATCGCTGATACCAATCACATCTAGCCCGCCGAAAGCGATGATCTCGCCCGCCCTGACTTCTTCGACTTCCTGTTTGGAAAGGTTGTGATACGTGAACAGGTAATCGATATGTCCAGTTGTGCGTTCCCCCGTCGGCGTGATGCGGACGACCTTCATGCCACGTTTCATCGTGCCAGAAAGCAAGCGTCCGACGGCAATTTGCCCCTTGTAGTTGTCGTATTCGATGGTGGTCACGAGCAAGCGCGAGGGCGTATCCATCTCGACGATGGGCGCTGGCACTTTGGCAACGATCACGTCGAATAAGGGCGAGAGATCGTTCTTGAGCGCATCCGGCTGCAAGCCCGATTTGCCTTCCAAGCCAATTGCATAGACGACCGGGAAATCGGCTTGTTCATCGTTCGCGCCGAGTTCCAAAAACAGGTCGAAGGTTGCGTTGAGCGCCGCTTCGGGATTGGCAGCCGGGCGATCCACCTTGTTGATGACGACAATCACGCGCAGCCCGCCGGCGAGTGCCTTGCGCAGTACGAAGCGTGTCTGCGGCATGGGACCCTCAACGGCATCGACCAGCAGCAGCGCGCCATCGACCATATTCAGCACCCGCTCGACCTCACCACCAAAATCGGCGTGTCCGGGCGTATCGACGATGTTGATTTTGACATCTTTGTACGTGATTGCTGTGTTCTTCGACAAAATGGTGATGCCACGTTCACGTTCGAGATCGTTTGAATCCAGAATGAGCGCGCCTGCGCTGTCCGGATTACGAAAGACCTTCGATTGCTTGAGCATTCCATCGACCAATGTCGTCTTGCCGTGATCGACGTGCGCGATAATAGCGATATTGCGAATATCGTCTCGCGTTTGAGTCACTGAGTTTTCCTCGATATTTGTGGATGATCGGAATAATTTTCATTATATCATAGGCGTGTTAAGGCATGTAGGGAAAACTTGAAGGGCGCAAGAAAAAAAGGCTTGCGCTAAAATTGGGCTGTAGGTTATCCAACTTGCGATATTTGGGATATGTGGGATATATGGGAAAACTTTGGGATAAAAATGGGATAAAATCAGTGTTATTGGCACTGATCTTCCTTGGCGTCGCATTAACAGCCTTCGCAATTTACGGATATATCCGTAATTCCTACGAAATCGGACAGAACGTCGCTTATCAAATTCAGTCGCAAAATCGAGCGATTGACCCACAGACTCAGACTGAAGGGCAAATGTTGATGGTAGCCGACATTCAATTGCGCGAATTGGTACGCGACCGTAATGTCATGATGATCATCGGCGGCGTGGGCTTGGTGTTACTTGCGGTTGGGTGGATCGGGCGGGATTGGTTGTCAGGGCAGACTTCGAAGATCGTAACATGACAGTTGAGAAAATGAAAATTTTGTTCATCGGTGGAACGGGACGATCTGGCAGCACCATCTTGGGGCGCGTATTGAACGAAGCCGAGGGCTGTTTCTTTGTTGGCGAACTGGATCGCGTGTGGGGTCAGTTGGTGACACAGCGCAATTGCGTCTGTGGCAAGCCATACAGCGAGTGTGAGGTCTGGGCACCGATCTTCCAGCACGCTTTTGGTGGGGTTCAGGAAGATATCGCCATCAAAATGATGGAATTTCAAAGGCGGCTATCAAAAGAGTTTCTGCAAATGGTCTTTCGCCCTGCTCAGTGGGCGCGACAAGCGTGGGTTCGTGAATACATCGATATGACGGAACGGCTGTATCTGGCTGTCCGCGACGTGACGGGCTGCCGCTTGTTGATCGATTCGAGCAAAGGCGGTTCGTACAATCATTTTCTATCGCGGATTCCCTCGCTCAGCGTGTATTGCCTTCACTTAATGCGCGATCCACGCGGGGTTGTGAATACGTATAACGAGTTTTGGCGTCCTCGAAAGCGGGAGGGCTTCCTGAAAGTGGTTGTGCCGACGCTGCTTGGTTGGGACAAAGCGCAAATTTTGATGGAAGGGTGGGGACGCTTTTTGCGTGGCAGCGCGAAGTATATGCAGATGCGCTATGAAGATTTTGTCGCACAGCCGCAAGCTCATGCGCGCACGATTTTCGATTTTGCCGACGAACCGCAGCTAGCAGCGACCCTGCCCTTCAAGAATGAGCGTATTATCTCGCTCCACTTGGCGCACATCACGGGCGGTAACGCAGGCTCAAATCGCGTCGGTGATATCGAACTGAAACTGAGCGAACGTTACCATACCCGCCTGTCGCGCCGTGATAAATTCGCGGCGGTGGCGCTCACGTTTCCCGTCATGATTCGACATGGCTATCTATTCGGCGCGCGTGAGCCAAAGCGTATGGGTGAGTCTGCTTCGTGAGGAGTGGCGAAGATGCTGGTTTTGTACAGGTTTGGCGCGCCAAACCTGTACCGAATGTGTCCCCGAAATTCTGCACTCCCCTTCGCAAAACAAGGTTGCATTGGCGTGCGAACGTTGTTATAATCTGCCATTGTGGGCGAATTTTTACCCGTATAGAAAAAATTGTTCATCGATAGGAGTTACCTCAAATGCGTAAGTTGCTTCGTTTGTTGCCGGTTGCTTTGCTGGTGTTGGGCGTGTTCGTCGCCAGTCTCGGCGTCGTAGGCGCGCAAGATGATGGGCTGACGTTTGCAATGGTCAGCCATGGCGGCGTCGAGAATCCGTTCTGGATCGTCGTGATCAAGGGCATGGAAGATGCGTGTACGCTGTTGGATGCACAATGCCAATGGCTGGGCGATCCGAATTTCAGCGTTGAAGATATGGCAGGTTATTGGGATGATGCGCTGTCGCTCAATCCAGATGGTGTCGGCACGACGGTCGCCAATGCCGATGTGATCCGCGATGGCGTCGAGAGCGCGGCAGCACAGGGTATTCCGGTGATCGTGTTCAATACCGCTGATCCCGGCGCTGGTACGGATCAGGCACTGCCCACGCTGTTGTACGTTGGCGCGAACGAATTCACGGGTGGACGCAGCAATGCGCAGCGCGCGTTCGCGGACGCCGAAGCGGCAGGCGTGACGATTAATCGCGGCGTCTGCACGATCCAAGAACAAGGTCACAGCGGTCTCGAAGCACGTTGCGCTGGCGTCGAGAGCGTGTTCGATGAGATGGGCGTGACCGTCGAGCGTTTGAACATCACCAACGATCCGTCGGAATCGGCGGGCGTGTTGGCGGATTATTTCGCCGCGAACCCCGACACCAACGCAATTTTCATGTTGGGACCGAACCCGGCGTCGGCGTTGAATCTGTACCTGAACGAATCAGGTCGTCCGGTGGGCGAACTGTTCGCCACGTCGCATGACACGAGCGCCGAAATCTATCAGATGATTCAAGATGGTCGCTTGCTCCAGACTATCGACCAACAGCCATACCTGCAAGGCTTCCAGACCATCATGTGGCTGTACCTGAACAGCCAATTTGAGATGGCACCGGGCGGCGATATCTTCACCGGTCCTGGCGTGATTGATGGCAGCAATGTCGATGCGATCATCGAACTGACGGCAGCAGGCTACCGCTAATCCGCGTTTGAACGTGGTAGGGGCATCGGCGTTGACCGACTGCCCCTATTTTTTTATTCTTGTAGTCTCAATAGGTTTTTTATGACATCATTTGAACCAACCCTGCGGCGCTCCACGAAAGGACAGCCGCTTTATGTCTAATATGGTATCTGCGCGCACAGCGGGGGAAAAACCAAAGCGCGATCTAACCCTTGCGTCCACGCTCCCCAATCTGACACCAACCATCATCCTGCTTCTGCTCGTTGGCGCCTTTAGTTTGCTGATCAGCGAACAGATTGCGACCGGCTGGATCGCCCTGGGTGAACGAGCCAATATCAACCGCCGCGAATTCAATGGGATCGAGATTGCCGCCCTCATTGGTACGGCGCTGTGGGGGCTGTTGGCGCTGGCAACCGCATTTTCGTTCGCGCGCCGACGGCTGACGACGATGAAAATCGTCCTCGCGGATCGGTTGCCCTTGACGACGCCGGGCGCATTTATGGCACTTGCATTTATGGTCGTCGTGGGCGCACTCAGCCTATTCTTGGCAGAGCAGGTGGCGACAGGATGGATTGCGCTGGGTGAGCGCGTCGATATCAGCCGCCGCGATCTGAATTTTATTGAGTGGATGGCGATCTTTGGTGGCGTTTTATGGGGCGTGGTCTTGCTCAGAACGGCGCTCAGCCTATGGTTGCACGATCAGCGCGGTTGGACGTGGACGCAGTGGGTGACGCTGTTTACAGCGGTGATCGGCTTGGGGCTAACCGTATCGGGGTTGTTCGACACACGCGCGTTTGATAACGCTCCGATTACAGAGCGGCTGCCCGAACTGCAACTGTTGGTCTTGCCCGGCATCATGTTGTTTTTATCCTCAATTGCGCTCTATCGTTACTTGGCGCTCGACGCCGACCCCGCCGCCGATCAAACGCTCCGCAATCAACTGGCGAAAATTCCCGGTGCGGGGGCGATCATCGGCTTCATTGCTATTTTTATCTTTTTCTCGCTGGCGACCGATCAATTTCTCGAACCACGTTCGCTGGCGGGTGCCTTGACGACCAACGTCACGCGCGGCGTGGTCGCCATCGGCATCACGATCTTGATGATTTCCGGCGAGTTCGATCTCTCGGTCGGGTCACAGTTGGGCGCAGTTGGACTGATGTTCTTGCTGTGTATGACGGAGGGCATTCTCGGACTGCCGCCCATGTCCGTAATCCCGGCGCTGATGGTCGCGTTCGCCTTCGCCGCGCTGTTAGGGCTGATTAACGGCTATATATTGATACGGACGGGAATACCCTCGTTCATCGTCACGTTGGGGACACTGTTGGCATTCAACGCGCTCCCGCTGGTGATCGTGGCGGAGGGGCGCATCCTCCGCTATGCCGACTATCGTTTGCCGCCGCCAACGATTACCCTGAGCAAGTGGGTGCTGCTGGTGGGCGCGTCGCTGTTGATCGCGGGGACGTTGTATCTCGGTTATCGCGTCGTGCCGCGTTTGTGGGGCGCGTTGCGCGAGAAAATCGCTGGATATCGTGACGATCCCAACGATCTGCGCGATTTCTGGCTGTTCGCCGCTGCGGTACGTCTCGTCGTGACGATTGCCATGTCGGCATTGGTCGTGTTCTTGCTCGGCGCGGCGGTCAGCTACTACTTGGGACTGGAGCAGCCGATCATCGATGTTGATTTCTTCGAGTTGATGAACGGACAGTTGTGGTTCCTGCCCGTCGATGTCAATTTGCGCTCCAGCGTGATTTGGTGGTTCTTGCTCGTGCTGATCTTCCAGTTCATCTTGACACAGACGCCCTACGGCGGTTACAGCTTCGCCGTCGGCGGCAATCCGGGCGCGGCGCGGGCGCAAGGTATCAGCGTCAACCGCGTCAAGGTGACGAACTTCGTGATCTGTTCGCTGTTCGTGGCGTTTGCGGCGATCATGGATGTATCGCGCGTGCAAAACGTCGATTCGACGCGCGGTGACGGCTTGGAATTGGAAGTGATCGCAGCGTCGGTCATCGGCGGCACGCTGCTTTCGGGCGGCTATGGCAGCATCATCGGCGCGTTGTTGGGCGTTTTCATCTTTGGGATGCTGCGCACGGGCTTGGTGTTGATCGGCTTGAATCCACGCATCTTCAACGGCGTAATCGGGATCATCATCATTGTGGCGGTCGTGATCAACACGGGTTTCGGACGAACACGCAAATGAGCGAACAAACGACGCCGCTGGTCGAGATGCGCGGCATCCAAAAGAGTTTTGGCACGGTACAGGCATTGCGCGGGATCGATTTTCGCGTTGGCAAGCAGGAAATTGTTGGCTTATTGGGCGACAACGGCGCGGGTAAATCGACGCTGATCAAAATTTTGACGGGTGTCTACACGCCGACCGAAGGGCAAATCTACTTCGAGGGCGAACCTGTCACTATCGACTCGCCGCATGTCGCGCGTGATCTGGGTATCGAGACGGTCTATCAAGATTTGGCGCTCGTGCCGTTGATGAGCATCGCGCGCAACTTCTGGTTGGGGCGCGAAATTGTCAACCATTACGGACCGCTCCGTATCATGCGCAAACGCGAAATGTCGGAGAAAGCGCGGGTTGCCCTGCGCGAAATTGGCATCAACATTCGCAGCGCCGATGAACCTGTCGGTACGCTGTCCGGCGGCGAACGCCAATCGATTGCGATTGGGCGCGCGGTGCATTTCGGCAAGAAACTGTTGATTTTGGACGAACCCACGTCGGCGCTGTCGGTCAAGCAGACGAACGAAGTTTTGAACTACACGCAAAAGGCGAAAGATGCGGGCATGTCGGTGATTTTCATCACGCACAATATGGCGCACGTCCACCATGTCGCGGATCGCTTTACGATCATTCGCGGCGGGCGCAAGGTGGGCGATTTTTATAAGCACGAGGTCGTTGAAAGTGAAGTCGCGCAGATCGTCATGACGGGCATCGTCCCGGAGCGACTGCGCTTGGCGGAAGTCGAATGATGGGGCGAGGGACGATGCAGACATTCAAACGGATCAGTCGCGCGGTGTTGGTGATCGGCTTGGTGCTGGCATTGGCGGCGTGCGCGCCCGAAAATTTGGACATTACGCCGACACCCACAGCGACCAACACGCCGATCCCGACGCCAACGCGCGCGCCCACCAACACGCCCGATCCGAACGCGGTGGCGGGCGCGGAAGTCACCGAAGCGGCGGCAGTGGTAGCCGACAGCCGCGCAACGCTCGATCTGATCATCGCCGCCGCTCCCGCACGGATCAATGCGGGCGCGATCCAGTGGAATCGTTCGCGGACACCGACGGACATCCAAGAACAAGACGACGGCACGACGGCGAAACTCGAATACACGGAGGCAGGCGGCGGTTTGTCGGAACTGACATTCGGCGTTTTCGAGACGCCCGAAGGCGCGCAGGCTTACTATGATCGCATTCGCGCGCTGCGCACGCTGGAACGCGCGGATGTGCGCGACGATTTCCCGCTGCCGAACGCATGGGGACGCGGGACGTATGGTTCGGAGGCGATCTTCCTGCAAGACTTGATCTTCGTGCGCATCAGTGTGCCGCGCTTCTCCAGCACGACGGGCGATCCGCTGCTGCCGTATGCGCGCCAGATTTTCGGCACGATCCTGCCGGCGGCGTTGGGGACATAGCGCGGGTGGTGGACGATTTCGGCAGCGAATCGATGATGTCGGAACAGCACGCCTATATTGAGGCGGGTTACGCGGTGATGTACTGCCCTAAAGTAGTTGCCAAGACGCAGAGAAAAAGAAAGAATCCATTTTATTTTCTCTGCGTTTCTGTGCGGTGAATAAGTTTTAGCGCAGCCCGAAAATCCCCGCCGTTTTCGTGCGGCTCTCCGCCCACGCTTCGACATCTTTCATGCCGCGAATGCCATTCATGTAGACCGGATGATCCGCCGCCAATGGCAGCGTCACGACACGCCCCGTTACGCCGGACAGGTACGCGCCGAGCGTCGTTTCGAGCGCACGCTGTCCCGCTGATGCGGGCGCAATCGTGGGGCGTTGTTCGCGGATCGCATCGCGGAAGTCCGCCCATAAATTTGTGAACGAGCGCGCAATGTTCTCGCTGTGGGTCGCCAAGTTGGTCAGCGCGTGATCCGTGCGCACCCAATCGCGGGTGCTGTATAGCTCGATAGGCTGATTGAAGCCGCCCGATTGATATTGATTGTAGCGGACGCGGATTTGCCCGTCCGCGCCGCTGGCATCGATGCCGCCGACCCCTTGTCCCCAACCCATGTGGATCGTCGCGTAGCCGGTCGGGAAGGCGATCTGTACCAGCGCCAAATCTTCGATCTCCGGCTGGCGCTGGGCATACGTTGGCGCATCCACGAACGCCATGACTTGCTGTGCGGGCGCGCCGTAGAACCATTCGCAGAGATAGACCGCATGGATCATATCAGTCAGCACGCCACCTCCCGCGTCAAGTTTGTGCCGCCAATCGCCTTTGTACTCCGCTGCGCCGGGATTGTCGATTACGCCCAGAAATTGCATTGCCAGCACGCGCAGATCGCCAATGGTTCCGCCCTCGATAAGCGCCTTCATCTGCTTGAACTCTGGTAAGAAGTGATAATTGTGTACCATGCCGAACGTCAGCCCGGCTGCGTCCGCCGCCGCGATTAACGCTGCCGCGATGGACGGCGCGAGCGCGATGGGCTTCTCGCTCAAGATGTGCTTCCCCGCGCCGATTGCGTCCATTACAATTGCGCGGCGGAACTGCTGTGGCACGGTGACGACGACCGCATCGATATCGGCGCGGTCGAGCAGCGCGCGATGATCGGCGTACAAATCGGCGTCGGAGAGTGCGAACCAGTCTTGCCCGATCTTGCGGCGCGCTTCGGTTACGTCCGCAAGCGCCACGCAGCGCACATCGGGCAGCGACGTGAGTGCGGGGCGGTGTCCATAGCTGACGACGTTGCCACAGCCAATCAAACCCACTCGTAACATTTCAGTCATGACGAAAGCTCCTTAAAAGTAAAATTAAACCGCCAAGACGCCAAGAACGCAAAGGTTTCCTTCGTAGATGCATGTTGAAAATGAGTAGCATCCGTAGCGGGCGTGCCGCTGGCACGCCTCCTACAGATGCTACTGAACATGGGCTTATCCCTATGCTCATGTGTCCTGCGCGTTCCATCATCGTTTTGCGCGGTTCGCGTACACGATCAGCGCGAACGCCGCTGCGATGAAGCCGCCCGCGATACCGAACGCGCTAAAGATGCCAATCTGATCGGCGGTCGAGCCAAGAACTTGTGGCACAATCAAAATCGCCAAGCCGCTGGCGAAGGAAATGCGCGATCCTGCCACATTTGCCATGTTCGGCGCAATTCCCATCACGACCGACAGCGTGAATGGGTACAGATTGGCGACGCCCAAGCCGCAGATGAATAAGCCAACCAAATTCAGGACGGGTGTCTGTGCCAACCAGAACACGGGGAAGCCGACCACAACCATGCCCGCCGCTAACATCAACAGTGGGCGCGTGTCCATACTGCGCGTCAAGCGGCTGCCGATCAAGCGCCCTACGAACATCGCGCCCAAGAACACGCTCATCAGCGTGGAGGCGGCGGCGCGATCCAAGCCGACCACTTTTTCGAGGAAGTCCGCGCCCCAAAAGATCAGACTCCATTCCACCGCGACGCTCAAGAAGGTGACGCCCCAATAGACCCAAAACAAGCGTGGTAACGTTCCATTGATGCGCGGGGTTTTATGGGACTTGGATGTGCGAATGCTCGACTCTGCAATTGGAGTACGGCGCGCGATAGCGAATGCCGCCAGCCACGCCGCCGCCACGATCAACAGCGCCGCGCGCCAACCGATGCCAAGCTGTTCGCTCTGTCCGACGAAAATGGGGGCGAGGGCAGCGCAAAAGACGGCGATTACGTTGGCTTCGGTGAGCGCGAACGCACGCCGTTCGCCGTGATGATCCGCCAGCGTCGCTTGAATCATGACCAGCAGATACGATCCAATCAGCCCCATGACGAACGTTGCCGGAATCGTAATGGCAGGCGACTGACCGAGAACCAGCAGCAGCGCGCCAAATGCCATGCCGCCGCCACCGCCCCAAAAGACGACATTCCGCCCCACGCGCGCCGCCGCTCGATCTCCCGTCAATCCAGCGATGGTCATGCCGACAGCGAACGCGCTGAGATGCAGCCCCGTAACGGTGTAATTCAGCCGGAGTTCTTCGCGCAGGAAGGGCATGAGGGGCCCCAGCGCCGATTGCAGATAGGCGTAGTAACCCAACATCAAATAGGCAAGCCATGTGAAACGGTCGCGCACGAACGGACGCGGCGCGGCGAGTGTTGCCATGTAGACTCCCAAACCAGCTTGTGTGATGAGGTTATTGTACCTGAAGGTACGGTACGCGATGGTTCACGATGGATCGCTGTCACGCGCCGCATGATTCGTGACGCGGGCAACGTTCGCGCCATCCGCGTCCATCAGGTAGATTTCCGGGTTGCCATCGCGCCACGACTCGAACAGGATCTGTGCGCCGTCTGCCGTCCATGTCGGATTCGTGTCCATATAGAGGGAGGTGGTCAAACGGGTGAGCGCGCCCGTCGCTATGTCAAGTAGATAAATCTCGAAATCGCGGCTGTCTTGATCGGATGCCAGCGTCAAGCGCGACCCATCCGGCGACCACGCAGGCGCGAGAAAGCGCGCGCGTCCGCTGAAAGCGACTGGGTGCGCATCGGTGCCATCGGCGTTTATGATGAACACAGCGGCGTTGCCTCGATAGTAGCTGACATAGGCGATCTGCGACCCATCCGGCGACCATGCTGGCGACTGCGATCCGCCCGAAGCGTGGGTGAGCGCGCGGACGTTTTCCCCGTCGTCGTCCATCAAATAGAGTTCCCATTCGCGCGTGCGGTCGGACGCGAACGCGATTTGCGCCCCATCGGGCGACCATGCGGGATCGCTGTCGCGGAAACTGACATTATTCGTTAGTTGGCGCGCGCCCCCATCCAGCGCCATGACATAGATTTCCATGTCACCATCGCGCAGGGACGCGAACGCCAAGCGCAGTCCGTCAGGCGAACGATTTGGCGCGCCGTCCCACGACGGGGTGCGCGTCAGGTTGATCGTCAGTCCGCGCCCAATATCGGAGGCGATAATGTCTTCGCTGCCATAGCGATTGGACAAAAACAGGACGTCGCTCGCGCGCGCGGGTTGAGATGCGCGCCCAATTACGATGGCGCTCCCGCACAGCAATGCGATTCCGAACGGGAGCGCCATGAACACACGAAAGACTCGTTGCAATTATGCTATCCGATTTCGCTCAGGCGCACCGGACGATGCTCGTCCAACGACTTGCGCGCTGCCAGCGCCATTACAACGGGGACGCGCGCATCTTCGCCTGTGACCGGGACGGGGCGGTTGTGCTGTACGGCGTCTGCGAAGGCGCGCATTTCGGTGAGATAGCTCTCAGCATAGCGTTCCAAGAAGAAATTGAGCGGCAGATCGGTATAGATGTTGGTCATGCCGCTGATGATAGCGCGGTTCGGAAAATTGTTCTCGGTGCGGATCGCGCCCGCGCTTCCGAACACCTCGACGCGCTGATCGTAGCCGTAAACGGCTTTGCGGCTGTTGTCAATCGTGCCGATCACACCGTTAGCGAAACGCAGCATCGTCACGGCGGTATCCACGTCGCCTGCCGCGCCAATCGCGGGATCGATCATTACGCCCGCGTTGACATAGATTTCTTCGACTTCCGCACCGATCAGAAACCGCGCCATATCGAAATCGTGGATTGCCATGTCCACGAACAGCCCGCCGGACACGCGCACATACGAAATCGGCGGCGGCGACGGATCGCGGCTGATGATGTGCAGGATGTGCGGTTGCCCGATCTCGCCGGATGCTATCGCTCGGTGGACGCGCTCGAAGTTGGCATCGAAGCGGCGGTTAAAGCCGATTTGCAGCTTGACTCCGGCGGCGCGCACGGCTTCCAGCGCCTCATCGATGCGCGCAAGCTGCGTGTCGATGGGCTTCTCGCAAAAAATGTGTTTGCCCGCGCGCGCCGCCGCGATGATCGCATCGGTGTGGGTATCGGTGGCGGAACAAATCACGACGGCATCCACGTCGCGCCGTCCGACGATTTCGTGATAATCAGGCGTGACGGTACGAATGTTCAGTCGTTCAGCGGTGTCTTGCGCTGCTGGAAGATTTACATCTGCGATAGCGGTCACGCGCGTATGCGAGATGCGGAAGGCGCAATTTTCGGCATGAATTTTGCCGATGCGTCCTGCGCCGATGATGGCAACTCCGATCATCAATTCATCGCTCCAAGTTTAGGCGGGAAAATAATTCCTATTCTACAAGCCTTTTGATGATGAGGGGTGGATCAATCCACGAACCGCGTCGGGCTGCCGGTGGTCAGGGGTTTGGTTGGCGACTGAGTATGAACGTGAAAACAGCGTTACGGTAGAAATAACCGCATATTCCACCGGAGTCGCGCCCCATGAAAATGTTCGTTCGTCTCGCTGTATTGCTCATCCTCTTTTGTTGTGCCGGGAGCAGTCAGGCACAAGCCGATGTTGTTGGTACGACCACTGATCATTTAAACCTGCGTGCGGGTTCGGGGACAAATCACCCCGATATTGGCGGGATTGCGGCGGATGTGCGTCTCGTGGTCGTACCGCACGATTGACGTTCAGGGCATCATCAACAGCACGCTCGGCGGTATTTTGAGCGGCGCAGAGACGGATGCAGCGGCGGCGCTGACGACGGCGCAGGAACAGATCGACGGAC
>DAOTUQ010000125.1:0-68027 GCA_034437055.1 Anaerolineae bacterium | reverse complement strand
TAAGCCTTAGATGTCCATAAAGAACTTCGTGGCACGAAGATCACGACCAAAATCCACTACAAAGTGGTCTATTGTCAACCGTTATGAGCCAAAAAGTCGTGATGGCTGAGTAGTTACGTGAGGTGAAGCTATCCAAAACTCAGGTTATGCTAGGGTTTAGTCTATCAATGAAAGGTGAAAACCATGAAGATGCAACAACGACTCCCTAGTCGTTCTCGATTGTGGCTTGCCGCTGCGCTTGTCTTGCTGGTGGCACTCAGCCTCCAGATTGGCGCGGTCGCTGCCCAAACGAACTTACTCAGTAACGGTAATTTCAGCGTCCCCATCGGCAGCCCGGATGGCAATTGGGGCATTTTCCCCGATGATCCGTCCTCGTACCCGACTCAGATCGTCGGTGGTGTCTTTCAATATCGCAACAGCGGCACTGCGGGCGTCGTCTTGCAGCGTTCCGGCGATCCCATTGCAGCGGGGGCGGGTGTCCAAGTCTCGCTCGAACTCGGCAACAGCAACAGCGTCTTTCGGCGGCGCACGACGGTGATCGCGTGGGACAGCAATTTTTCCGATTTGCGCGTCTGCACCTTTTGGGTGCTGCCCGACAGCCCGCTGCAAACGCGCAAGATGCAATTCCGCACGGCGCAAGCGTGGACGAATGCCCAAGTGTCGATTTATGCGTCGTCCCCCGACGGCAACCCCGGCTTCAGCCTGCTCGACAATGTGAGCCTGCATCTCGACAATACTGTGCCGCTCGACGCCACGATTTGCACCGATCCGCTCGCCCCTCCAGCAAGCGCAGGAGCCGCTGGTTCAAACTTGCTGAACAATGGCGGCTTCACCAGCCCGATCACCAACGGCAACAGCAATTGGGGGATTTTCCCCGAAGATGGTTCAGTCGTTCACCAGATCGCCAGCCAGATATTCAATTACTATCGCACGCTTAACTCAATCGCTGGTGTGGTGCTGCAAAATACACAGCAGAGCGTGGCGACGAATACGCTGCTGGAGGCGACGTTCCAACTCGGCAACAGCACGCCGACGCTCCAGCGCGTTACGGTCATCGTTCACGAAGCATCGTTCGTGATCGATTTGCAAGTCTGTACCTTCTGGATCCCATCGGGAACGCCGCTCGCGACATACACCATGAAAACGTTCGCATCGCGGGAGTGGAGTGAACCGTTCGGTCAGGACGCGGCGATCTCGTTCTACGCCAGCACCACTGCGGCGTCCGGTTGGATCTTGTTGGATTCTGTAACGCTGCGGGCGCTTCCGACTTTGGATATTCCCGGCACGAGCTGCATCAAGGAAAACGCCATCGGCGTGGTACCCATCGTTGCGCCGCAAGTCGCACCGCTGGCGATCCCTGCGCCGTTCATTGCGCCGCCATCCATCGACATTGCGCCGCCGAGCGAAGGCAGCGTGGGCGAAGGGACGAGCAGCGAATAGTCCACCCATCGCACCCTCAAGACGAACGCTGTCCGTCTTGGGGGTGAGGTGAAGCACGTCACGAAGCATCATCAAACACAACGATGATTAGCCGGAGGTCTTCGCTATGGCATCCCATCGCCCGCTTGCCGTTCCAGCGGTGGACGCTGCGCCGCGCATCGGCATGGCGCTGGCGGATTTTTTGCAGGTGCGTCCAGAACGCTTTGAACTCATTGATGGCGAAATCGTCGAGAAAATGGCGAATGTCGCTGGACATGATGAAATTCGAGACATTTTGCTCTACGCCATCCGCGATGCCAACGGCGGCTTCATCACCAGCGAACGCACCTTTAGCTTGCCGGACGCCCAAGATCGCAATTGGGTGAAAGGGTCGCGCATTCCCGATTTACTGTTCTTCCGCCAAGATCGCCTTGATGCATACAAAGCGGACAACCCCGACTGGCGTCAGCGCCCGTTCGCGCTGCTGCCCGATCTGGTGATCGAAATCAAATCGCCAACGGATCGCAATCGAGATGTGTTGGACAAAGTGCAGCGGTATCTCAACGATGGCGTCCCGCATGTGTGGGTGATCGACATGGAGCGCCAGCGCGTTTACCAATTTCAAGCGGACGGCGATTTGAGTACGATCCTCACCGACAAAGCTACGTTGGACGGCGGCGATCTGATTTCTGGCTTCAGCATCCCAGTGATGGCGCTGTTGGTATAATCAATTAGGAGACGTCTCATGCCTTACGAACCAAATCTCGACTCCCTGCGCGCCCACGTCGTCCCGAACTGGTTTCACGACGCCAAATTCGGCTTGATGGTCGTGTGGGGCTTGTTCTCCGTTCCCGCGTGGGCGCCCACGACGGGAAATTTGGGCGAGGTCGCCGCCGAACAGGGCTGGGAAGGCTTGTTCGCGCGCAACCCCTACGCCGAATGGTATCTCAACAGCCTGAAGCACGACGGCAGCCCGACGCAAGCGCATCATCGTGCCACCTATGGCGATGCGTTCGCCTACGATGATTTCGTGCCGCTGTTCCATGATGCCGCCGCGCGCTGGAATCCCGAAACATGGGGCGACTGTTTCGCGGACGCCGGCGCGAAGTACATCATCTTCTTGACCAAGCATCACGATGGCTTTTTGCTCTGGAACAGCGCGCATCCGACGCCGGGCAAGCGCGATTATCAGACGCAGCGCGATATTCCGGCGGAACTGGGCGCTGCGCTGCGCAAACGCAATATTCGGCTCGGTTTGTATTATTCCGGTGGGCTGGATTGGTCGTTCCATCACCCGATCATCCGCGATCAGGCGTCGCTGTTCGCGTGCGTGCCACAGTCACAGGCATACGCCGATCACGCGACGGCGCATTGGCGCGAACTGATCGCGCGCTATCAGCCCGATGTGCTGTGGAACGATATCGGCTATCCGAGCGCGACCAATCTGCCGGAATTATTCGCGGACTACTACAACGCGCATCCCGACGGCGTGATCAACGACCGCTTCGCGCAAGAGCCGCCGAGCGTCGATCCCGTGACCGAGGCGATTGTCGCGCCGCCGCCGGGCGCGCACTACGATTTTCGCACGCCCGAATATTCGTCGTACAAAGAAATTATGCCGTTCAAGTGGGAATCGACGCGCGGACTCGGCTTCTCGTTCAGCTACAACCAGAACGAGGGTGAAGAATATACGCTGTCCGCCGCGACGCTGATTCAGACGTTGGTCGATGTGGTGAGCAAGAATGGCAATCTGCTGCTGAGTTTTGGACCGATGGCAGATGGCACGATCCCGCCGGAACAAGCGGATCGGCTGGCGCAGATCGGCGCGTGGCTGCGCATCAATGGCGACGCGATCTACAGCACGCGCCCATGGTCACAGTCCGACGCGGTGACGACCGACGGCGCACAAGTGCGCTTCACGCAGAAGGACGGCGCAATCTACGCGACGGTGTTGGGCGGCGTGCTAGGCGGCACGGTGACGATCACGGGCGCGCCGTTGGCGGGTGTGACGGGCGTCGAATGGTTGGGACACCGCGAGGCACTCGATTTCGCGCATCATGACGGCGGGTTGCAGATCACGCTGCCCGACGTGGGCGCGGACGCGCGCGCAGAAGCGGCGGCGGTGTCCTTCCGACTGCGTGACGGAGGATGAGGCTGCTCTTTTTCGGCGTCGAAAAATAAAAAGATTTCACCTCACCCCCCAACCCCCTCAGCCACGCAGTGGAGAGGGGGTCAGGGGGTGAGGTTCTTGAAAAGGTATCCTCTCCTCAGCCATGTAATGGAGAGGGGGTTGGGGGTGAGGTGGAGCGATCCAAAACTCAGGTTATCGATGGTACCTTCTGCGTCCTCTGCGTTGAAATCTTTTTCGGTTCTCTATCGTGCGTCCGCACACATCGCTGCGTTTAGGTCTCCGTCTTGAGCAAGTCCCCGATCCGCGCGCCGCCCGTGTTCAGCCGCCACAAGCCGAGCGCCCCGAATGCAATCACCATCAAATACGACACGATCTGGAAGGCGATGATGAACACGATCACGGTGCTTTCCGTGTAGCCGAACGGGACGAGGACAGCGACCGCCACCGCCTGATAGATGCCGATGTAGCCCGGTGTGGATGGCGCGGCGCTCGCTAAGCCGAGCGATGCCAACAGCAGCAAGATTTGCGGCACGGTCAGCGCCATGTCGAACGCGCGCCCGACCATCGATGCCACCACCACATCGATGCTCCATGCGCCTGCCGCAAACAGCGCGAACAACACGGCGCGGCGCGGGTTGATCAGAGCGCGCATTCCCGTCAAGAAGCGCACGAGGAACGCATCCAGTTTTTCCGCAATCCCCGCCGGAAGCGGCAATTTTGCCAGCAACCACGCCAAGAGCGCGCGCAGTTGGCGTTCGAGGCGCGGCGCGATCAAGACGCCCGCGATCCCCACACTTGCCAAGATTGCCCCTGCGCGCGCGCCCGCGATTAAAACATCGGGCGCGGTCTCCAACGCCGCAATCGAGATCAGCGCCAACAAGACCAAGATGCCCGCATCGATAATCCGTTCGGTCAGCGTGGTTGCCAGCGCGAAGCCGACGTTGATTCCGGTCTTGCGCCCGATCATGACCGAGCGCAGCAGTTCGCCCGCGCGCGCGGGCAGGACGCTGTTACCCAGATAGCCGACCCAAATCCCCCAATACGCGGTCAAGGGCGGGATCGGACGATCCGCGCTCAACAGCGTGCGCCAGCGCAGCGCGCGCATGAAATACGAGACCGCCAGCGCCGCCGCCGCCGCGAACAGGTACTCGACGCGCCCCGTCCGCGCGGTCTCCAACGCCGCTGCCCAATCGACGTTGCGCAGCGCCAGAACCAACAGGACGACCGCCAAACCGATGGCGATGATCCAACCCCACGGAATACGGCGTTTGTTCGGTACGGCGGCAGTTTCGGTCACATCGACTCTCTTTTACTCTTCACTTCTCTGCGTCTCTGCAAAACGCTGCGTTAAAATTATTTACCCGATCACCCCGTATTTTTCATGCTGCGCGCCCACGTCGCGCAGCCACGCCGCGAATGCCGCGAAGCCATCTGCGAACGCATAACGCGGCTGCCAGCCCAACGCTGCCGTGATACGAGCCGGATTGGCGACCCACACGCTTGTATCCCACGCACGATCTGGCATTGTCCCCCATTGGGGTTCAACGTCGATGTTCAGGACGCGCCGCGCGACGTTGACCGCTTCGCGCAGCGTCGTTTGCACACCTGTCCCCACGTTATACACGCCGCCCGATTCGCCGCGTTCCGCCGCCGCGATATAGGCGTCGTTCACATCGTCGATGTAAACATAATCGCGCGCGATGTTCGGGTTGACCAGCGGCGGCAGTTCCCCGCGCAAGCCGCGCACAATCAGCGTCGGAAGCAGCCGCGTCGGTTCTTCATACGCGCCGTAAACCGAATACAGCCGCAGCGTGACGATCCGCGCGCCCGTTTGCAGCGCGCGCAAGCGGGCGTAGTGCGTCGCGGCGGCTTTCGTCAGGGCATAGCTGCTGTTCGGGTCGATCCATTCGCGTTCGTCCGGCGCATGATCTTTCGCGCCGTACTCCGACGATGATCCGGTGTTGATGAACGCTGCACATCCGGCATCCAAGCACGCATCGAGCAGGTTGATCGTGCTGGTGATGTTGGTTTTGACCATCTGTTGGACATCGGTCTGCGACGAATATGCGCCGTGTACCGCCAGATGGAACGCCCATTCCGGTTGGAGTCGTCCGATCAGCGCGGACACGGCGTCCGCGTCGGCGAGGTCGATCACGTTGACGTGCAAGCCGCCGTTCTGCACCAGATCGCGGATGCGCCACGCCTGATAGTCGGGACGCACAAGCGCCGTGACCGCGTGTCCGTCCGCCAACAAGCGCCGCGCAAGGTTTGCGCCGACGAAGCCCGTCGCGCCCGTGATCAGCGTGCGCATAAGGGAGCGTGCTGAGTGCTGAATGCTGAGTGCTGAGCGAAAAGCATCATGGCGGACTTCCAGATTTGGGCGGTTGGCATGGTGCTTTCACTCGTCACTCAGTGCTAAACGAAGTGCTTGTAGTCGAATGTGTCGAGATACTGCCACGTATATTCGCGGATTGCGCCTTGTTCCTCCGCGCTCAGTTCCAGCGCCGTCGCCTTGTTTTGCTCTGGCGTGACCTTGCGCAGCGTCCCCCACGGGTAGACTTCTTCGAGTTCCGTGCCGTTCCATGTCGGCTTACGCAGCGACTCGGCGGGCGCAAGTCCAAGCGCGGTGCAGATTTTGCCGAGCGTGCCATACGAATCCGCCATCACGTCTTCAGCACGGACGATGTGCATCCGTTCCGGGAATTTCTCTTTGAAGTACAGGGCGTGATACTGATTTAGCGTCCAACCGGTCATGTAATGGCGCAGATTCAACGGCACGGGGCGTTTTTTCGTGTCGGCATAGGCAGACCACGGGTTGCGGACGACGTGCAAGAAATGGGCGTTGGGCATGTCGGTCAGGATTTTGTCGGCGTCCACCACGATGATCGGGCTGTAGCCGACGTAAACCTGCTGTTCGCCCGTGCGCTTGTAATCTTTCCACGCCTCGAAGGTCGCCTTGAAGAACGCCGCCATGTTGTGCGCGCGGCTGCGTCCGGTTTCCTCGATGATGCGCACGTAAATATCGCGGCGCTCGTCGTCGTTCATGTCGAAGGGCATGTGCCGGAACTTGCTCACATTGGGCGTGCGCGAGCGGACTTTGCCTTCTTCATCAATGATGCGGCGGTAATCTTCCTGTGGTGTTGCATCCAACGCGAACACGGGCCAGCGGTACTTGACCGGAAACATGGATGCGAGCTGATCATCGACGAGGCGCGTGCCAATCTGCGACTCGAACGGGTAGACGAACATGCCCGGATGCCCGTCCAAGAATCGATGTGTGGTGTTGCCGCCATTCTCGTACATTGCGCCGAGCATCAGCAGCCGGATATCGTCAGTCACGTTGTGAACCCCCTATGCAATTCACGCTCATATTTTAACCTGAGTTTTGGATCGCTTCACCTCACCCCCCAACCCCCTCTCCATTGCATGGAGAGGGGGCTTTCAAACCCGTTGTGACCTGTCCTGCTTCCCCTCTCCACAGCGTGGAGAGGGGGTTGGGGGTGAGGTGAACGATTTAGAGCCTGTCCAAAACTCAGGTTATTTTAGCGATTGTCGTTCGATGAGATAGTCCCAAATCCGCTCACGCGCCCGTGCGTTCCACGTTGTACGCATAGAACAGCCGCGTTTCGGCGTCAGCGCGGCGCTGCGTCCCGTCCGCCGGGAACGGCAGCCCACTCGTAAACGTGGTTGGCACCAGTTCGACCGCGAACAGTTGATTGCCCGCGTCCCAAATCAGCGATCCCAACGTCGCGCCCGTCTGGATATCGACGGCGTGCAAGCCGCACACGCTCTGATCCACGTCTAGACCTGGCGCGTACTGGCGGAAGCGCGGAATGACGCGCGATGTTCCCACCCACGCGATGCCGTCTTGAATGCACAGCCCGCGCGTCCAGCCGGGCAAGCGCGCGACGCCGTGCGCCGTGCCGTCCAATTCCACGCGCCACAGTTCACCATAGCCGCTGTTATCGACCCACAGCGCGCCATCGTGCAGCCGCGCCGAGTGGGGGCGCGTCAAGCCGCGCGCCAACACGTCGCGCGTCGCGCCGCTGAAGATCACGCCGCGCTTGTCCACCGGATAATTCGGGTGTCCGGGACGCAGTTCAGTCACCTCATCCGCCGACGCCGAATAATACGATGTTTCTGGCGCGTCGCCCGCCGCGATGGAATTGAGCTGGATATGATTCTGTCCGAACACAGGGCTGTCTGGCGCACCATCGGCTGCGCGGCGTTCGATGCAGCGCGGATACCAGACGCGCTCATGCCGCCCATCGTCGTACAGGCGCACGACGGCATTTTGCCCGACCGAATTGGCGTGCAACTGTCCACCGATCAGCGCCAAATCGTGCATGTACAGGCAGCCGGGATAGAAGGTCGTGCGCACGGGCAGCAGCGGACGCTGTGCCGCCGCCAGTTCGTCGGGCTTGCCCATATCGAGGCGATCCAGCGCGCCGCCAAGCGGCATCAGCGTGAGGACTTGATTCGGATTGCGCGTGCAAGCGATATGGACGTGTCCGCGCGCGGCGTCGTAGGCGATCCCCGACGGATGCGGGGCGCGCAAGCCCGTGATGTGCGGCGTGCCAGACGCATCGACGCGCAGCGCGAGGATCAGATGCTCGTATTCGCGCGTGACCAGGAGCGTCGATCTGGCGCGCGCTAACATCTCCCAGAAGGCGCCCTCAACGCGATAACGGATCATCGCGTCGTCGGGGTCAGTGACGCCCTCCCACAGCGCGATCACGCCCATCGGATCGCGCCATTCCGTGTGATGGGTTGCCCAGAGCGCATCGAGATCGCGTCCGCTGGTCGGGGTTCCAACGCTCAAGACTCGTCCCCGTTCGGGCGGCGCAGCTTGCCCGCCGCACGCATCGACTGCCACAGGCGGTACGCGCCGAGATACATCTTGAACGCGGAATTGTAGTTGGTGGTCGATTGCCCGCCGTGTCGTTTGGTGGCGAACAACGGCACTTCGAGCATGGGGTAGCGTTCGCGGCTGCACACAGCGTTAAATTCGGCGTCGATCAAATCGTCGTCCGATTGCAAATGCAGCAGCGCCTCGAACGGGCGTGGGAACACTTTTGGCGTGCCGTTGATATCCCAATACGGCACGTCGAACAGCGCGCGGACTTCGATGTTATAGACCAGCGAACCGATACGGCGCTGCCAATTGTCGCGGATTTTGCGATTCGCCTTGATCACGTTGTCGGGGTTGGCGACGGCGTACAGTAGATGCAAGATCAGGTCTTTGGGCGACGTGCGCGCTGAATTGGTATAGCACAGGATATCGCCGTGTGCCGCCGCCAGCCCCAAGCGCACCGCGAGTCCCCAGCCGCCTTTTTCGCTGTGCAGCACGCGCACGAGCCGCGTCGGATCGCTGTACTTTGCCGCCAAGTCTTCGCAGACCGCCAGCGAGTGATCGCGGCTGCCGTTGACGACGAGGAGGATCTCGTAGGGGTTGGGGATGCGCGCCAACGCGGCGGCGTACTCGTCCACAATCGCCGTGATGTGATCGGCTTGATTGTAGACGGGCAGGACGATGGAGATTAGACGATTGGTCATTGCACCTCACCCCCCAACCCGCTCTCCACAACGTGGAGAGGGGGAGTAACGGCGTCCATGTCCCCCACAGCGTGGAGAGGGGGTTGGGGGGTGAGGTTTTGCAGCGCCGTCGCTACCAGCGCATCCGCCGATATCCCATGTTTCTGTTCGTAATACGTCTGGCTGCCGGATAAGCCGTCATGGGTCGAGCGCGCGCCACAGCGGATGATGCGCGTGTGGATGCCGCGTTCGACGGCAATTTCGGACACCAATGAGCCGATTCCACCGTTGACATAGTGCGCCTCGACGGTCAGCACCAGCGGGACGCTCGCTAGCGCCGCCGCGATATCATCCGTCGCATCGGGGTTGAACGTTGGCACGATCAACACGCCCGCGTCGATGCCTTGCTGACTCAACGTCGCTGCCGCCGCAACCGCTTCGCGCGCAATCGCGCCCAGCGTCACGAACAGCACATCGCGTCCCGCGCGCACCAAGTTCGCGCGCCCGGACGTAAATGCGCCGTCGAGACCCGGCACGGCATAGGTATCATCTTTACCGAGCCGAAAATACAGTGGCGTGGGCGCGTCCCACATTGCCAGCAGTGCGGCGCGCGCTTGTTGGGCATCGGCGGGCGCAATGGTGGTCAAGCCCGGCTGTGCGCGCATGATCGCCACATCTTCGACGCCGTGATGGGTCGGACCCGCGTCGCCATACTCGAAGCCGCCGCCGACGCTGACCACGCGCACGGGCAGCTTTTGCAGCACGGGCCCATTGCGGATGAATTCGTAGGGGCGCAGCGCCGCGAAGGTGACAATCGAATAGCAGAATGGGAAAAAGCCCGCTTGCGCCAAGCCCGTCGCCAGCCCGATCATGTTTTGTTCCGCCACGCCCGCGTTGATGAAGCGATCTGGGAACCGGTCTATGAACGGTTCCAGTACCATGAAGCCGAGATCGCCCGTGAGCAGTAGGACGCGCGAATCGCGTTCCGCCAGTTCGATCAGCGTCGTTGTGAACGTCTTACGCATGGTTCGCTGCCTCGATTTCGTCAACCGCTTGCGCGTATTCGGCGTCGTTCATCGGCATGTAATGCCAGCGAATTTTATTTTCCATATATGACACGCCCTTGCCGAAGGTCGTGCGCGCGACCAAGATGTGCGGTTGGGACGCCGTGAGTGAGCGCGCACACGCGACCATGCCCGGCACATCGTGTCCATCCACGTCGTGCGCGTCCCAACCGAAGGCGCGGAAACGTTCCAGCGGGTTGTCGATACGCATGACATCGTGCGTATAGCCCAGCGCCTGCTGTCCGTTCAAGTCTACGACCGCGATCAAGTTATCGAGCCGATGATGCGCCGCGAACAGGATCGCCTCCCACGTCGAACCCTCGTTCAGTTCCGCGTCCGAGAGCAGGACATATACGCGCCGCGATGAGCCTTGCAAGCGCGCCGCCAGCGCCGCACCCACGCCCATCGATAAGCCCATGCCGAGCGATCCGGTGGCGAAATCGACGCCGGGTAGGATCGGTTCGGGATGGATGCCAAGCGCCGTGCCATCCGTGTGGAAGCTGTGCAGCGCGGCTGCATCGATCCAGCCGCGCAGATACAGCGTTGCGTACAGCGCCAACGCCGCATGACCCTTCGACAGCACGAAGCGGTCGCGGTCGGGGTCGTCGGGCGCGCGCGCCGCCAGTAAGTCGCCATAGATCGCGGCGAGAATATCGGCAACCGAGAGCGACGAGCCGATATGTCCGATGTGCGCGCGCTTCGATTGTTCCAACACGATCTTACGGATCGCGTAGGGCGTGACCTGAGGATGAGTCATGAAATCCCCGAATGAGTGCTGATTAAAACGCTGAATTCAGTATAAATGAGGGTTGGCGTCAAAACAATGTAGGGACAGATAACCGCGCGGCGCGCCCTACTCCCGATATTCAAACAGCGTCGTCAAGCGCGCGGGTGGCGGCGCATCCGCGTCGATGTGCGCGCGCGGCGCATAAGTGGCGGCGTTCGCGCCGTTCAGATAGCGCGCGGGCAGCGCCTCCAACAGCGTGATCGTCCCGTCGGGCGTCAGTTGAAAGGCGATCATCTGCGCATAGCCGAAGGTCTCGACGCCGCCCCAGATGCCCGCCGCCGTGATCATCTCATCTGCGAACGCGCACGTTTCCGCCGGATTTGCCGACGCTGCATCCTGATAGCAGAGGCGCGCGAAGATCGTCCGCGTGCCATAGGTCAATTGGATCGCGTGTTCAAACACATAGTTGAACTGGATCGCGCGTGCGGCGTCCGTCTCGCTGGCGTCGATCAGCACGAACAGCGTGCCGTCCGTCACGGCGGGCGCTTGCAGCGCGATATCGTGGACGATCTGCTGCTGCCGGATCGCTTGCGCGCGCAGCCGTTCATGCTGTTCCATGCCGCGCAGCGCCGCCAGCGCGATCAGCGCGCCCGCTGCAATGGGGATGATCCGGCGCGGCAGCAGCAGCAGCGCCGCGGCGCTGGCGACGGCTGCGCCGATGGACGAAAACATCGCCAGCCGCCATGTGTACTGCTGGGTGCTGAAATCGCGCGTCGGGATGAAGACCGCGAAGCCGATCAGCGTGGCGGCGAGTCCGGCGAGGATCAGCGGGAGATAGGTTTTGACCTCACCCCCCAACCCCGGCGCGGATGTGTGCGATTTGGGCAGGTCAGGGCGCGTCATACTCGCCGCCAACCATGCCACCCCCACGCCGATCCCCGCTGCCGCCACCAGCGCCCCCAACGGCGCGCGCGGCAGCCATTCCAAGCCCGTCACGAAGCCGGTCACGAGATTTTGCCGGAGCATGTACGCTAAGCCGTCGATCAGCCCCCAGCGCGTCGCCCCCACGTCCAACAAGCTCGCCTGATACGCCGAACTACCCGCCGTCAGCGTGTAAATGAAATACGCGAACCACGCCGCCGGGATGGCGCTCCATGCCACGCTGACGATGATCCAGCGCCGCGCTCGCAGGAACCTCACCCCCCGACCTTCTGTCCACCTCACCCCCCGACCCCCTCTCCACTGCGTGGAGAGGGGGAGACTGCCGGTGCGATCCAGCCACAGCAGGATCAGCGGGGCGCACAGCAGCAGCGGGATGCCCGCTTCGTACATGAACACGGCGGCGATCTGCACCGCCCACAGCGCGATCCAGCGGATGATCGTCGGACGCCGCCACGCATCGATCAACAGATTGACCGCCGCCAGCGCCAGCACGACCGCCCACTGAATATTGATCGCGCCCATGTAAAAGATGCCGTGATCGGCGGGGAACAGCGCGAACAGCACGCCGCCGATCCATGCGAAGGCGGGCGCTTCTGGCATGATCCGCCGCAAGAGCCGGAACAACAGCAAGCCCTTGACCGCGTGCGCCGCGCACAGCAGGATGTTCATGCCGACGAATGATTCGGGCGTGAGCGCCAACGCCGCGATCCATGGGGTATAGGTCAGCGGGCGCGTCGGCGCGATTTCGGGGAAGAAGAACGGGCGCGCGCCGTCGTCGATCCAGACCAACAGCGACCATTCATCGATCAGCGCGCCGCTGTTGAAGCCCGACGGCAGCCACCAGAGGACGACGATCACGATCAAGGCGACCGGGAGCAGCCGTCCGCCGAATGCCCGCACCGTCACCCCGTCACCAATGCGATCTCGTCGTCGGTCAGCCCGTAGAGCGCATACACATCCGCATCGATGGTGCGATCCAACGCAGCGATCTGATCGGTCAGCGCCTCGCGCTCGCTTGGCGGCGTAGCGGCGTCGGCGTGGCGCGCATTGAGCGCGATCAGCCGCGTGACGCGCTCCACGATGCGATCATGGCGCGCTTTTTCGGATGTTGGTAATGGTAGATTCTTCAGCGCGGATATATGGACTTGTGGAAAGTCATCTTTTTGCGCCACTAAAGATGTGTTGACGTAAAACCAAGACATCAACGTAGAGTTGAGGATGCCAAGATAATATAGAGGATTGGTATCTTTGCTTTTTGGAACAATATTCAGGACATTATCCGTTGTAATCAAAGTTTCATCGGTGAAACTTGCTTGTAAACGGAACTTTCGTGTCAAAAGCCGCCGAAGCACAATTCGCGCACCTTCAAACAGGCTTTTTGGACGTGTTGAAGCAATTCTATCTGAGTATTCAAGGTACGAAGCGCGGTTTGGTGAGATAAAATATCTTGAAAGCTCACTTCCTTGTAATTCCGGCATATGGTTCGGGCTGATTGGTTTGGTTGCATGGAGGAAACGTTGCTTAATTTCAGCCTCACTGTGCTTCGAGCGACTATAAGGCTGTACACCTCGCTGAATATTGAAATAGTCACCCAATTTAGATTTGTCAGATTGCAGTTTCAACCATAGGGGCTGATTTTCTTGAGCGTAAATCGTAATCAAACGGCAATCACGGTCTGACCGAATTTGTGCTACAGATACTTGTACGCCAATTTTGTCGGGGATTTTTTCCAATATTTCCTTTTTGGGAAAATAGTGTATCGTGCAAGTTGCATCTTGTTGTTTTTCACGAGAAAAAACCACAATCGCTGTATCGACGTATGCTGATTTGAACACATCAAATGGTAAAGCCAAGATAACGCTTGGCGTTAACTCATCGACTAATGCACGACGTGACGGCACGAATCTTTCACCACTCAGCCATGATGATGGAATAATCATTCCTAAATTGCCTTGAGAGGTGAGTAGTCCCTTTGATTTGCTCAAAAACAATTCGTATGTGTCGAATGTACCAGCATGTTCGCCGTAGTTGTGCTTGAAATAATCAAGTGAACTTGACAAGATTTCTGCCCCATACGGCGGGTTGCCGATCACCACATCGAAGCCGCCCGCGTCCATGACTTCCGGGAAACGCTCGTCCCACTTGAAGGCGGCGTCTCCGGCGACGGCTGGATCGTCCACCAACGAATTGCCGCGCTGAATGTGCGCCAGCATCGGCAGCTTGCGCCGATCCACCGCCGCGCGCAGCGCCAAATTCAGCCGCGTGACCTCGACCGCCTGATCATCCAGATCGACGCCGTACAGGTTCTCACGCACGATGCGCTGGCGGCGTTCGGCGGCGGGGATGTGCGGTTCGAGGCGTTCAAAGTGCTTGTCCAACACATCGAACGCCTCGATCAGGAACGAACCCGATCCGCACGCCGGATCGAGGATGCGCAGTGTCCGCGCGTCAGCACCCGCCGCCAGCGCGCGCCCGACGGTGGCGCGCACGATGTAGCGGACGATGTACTGCGGCGTGTAATAAATCCCCTGCGACTTGCGCTTGATCGTCTTGCGCGTGTCGAGCGCCTTCTTGCCGTCGGCGTCTTGCGCTTTGTAGGCGAGATACTGTTCATAGACCGCGCCGAGAACGTCCGCCTTGATCGCGTCGAACTGATAGCGGACGAAGCCCTTTTGCACCGCGTACAGCCCGTCGATGATCTCGGTCACGAGTCCGGGATCGTGCAGCGTGAACAAATCGATATCGCCCGCCGCGAACAAGTTGGAATTGTACGTGCCGTCCAATTGGCGAAACAGCTTGAGCAGATTGGGATAGATCGCGGCTGCCTTGTGCTGGCGGACGAGCGGCTGCAACAGCGGCGCTTCGATGCCGCGATCCTCCATGCTGCGGATGAAGATCAGCCGATCAATCAGCTTTTGCACGGCGTTATCGACTCGTCCGGCGTCGGTCGCCCACAGCGTATCCTGCATGAAATAGATCGAACGGAACAGATCATCGCGCCACGCGCTGAGGTTCTTGAATAACTGTTCGGTGACGGGGGCGCGGCGGGTTTTCTTGCCATAGCGTTCCGCGCGCAGATCGACGGGGCGCGGCGTGGTCTGCATGGCGGGCTTGGACAGCAGCCATAGATCATCGAAGCCGCTTTCGGCGTAGTCGGCGTGACCGAGCGTCAAGAAGCGCGCGCCCGATAAGTCATTCACGTCCCATTCGGCATTGAGGACGACGAGTTGATCGAAGTTGGTCAGCACTGCCCAAGTGATGCCGCGATTGTAGGCATAGCTGATAGCTTGTTTCAGGGCGTCGTTGTCGAGTTCGACGCGCACGCGCTTGGTTTCGAGGTAGAAAATGGGGATGCCGCCGAGATAGAAGCCGAAATCTGCAAATTTGCCCGCGATGGACTCTTCGGCGCTGAACTCGGACGGATTTTGCGTATCCCAACCGAGCGCGCGAAACAGCGGCAGGATGAAATATTCGCGCGTTTGCTGTTCGCTGTAGGCGTCGCGCGTCTTTTTGGGCGTGGCGACATACTTGGCGACGAGGCTGGCAATGTCAGCGCGGGCGGTTTCTCGTGTGATGGATTCGGACATGATCAGCGACTCTTACGGGCGAATGATGGGCGCGATTATAGCGTGCGCATCACGACTCGCACCACCCATACAGCGTATAGCGCACGCCGTCCGTCCACACCGCGCGCATGTACCGCTCCAGCGCCGGATCGAACGTGGCGGTCACGTCGGCGTAGCGCGCGAACACGTCGTTGTATTCGTCGTAGCCCGCGCGCCAGACCAGCAGATAATCGTCGCCGTCGGCGCGATACTGAGCAAAGACCTGATCGGGCGTCGCGCCGTTCAAGCGCGGATGCAGCCAGTGATCGAACAGCACATCGGCGCGGCAGGTGATCGCCGCCGGACAGTAGTAGCCGCGCGGCTCCCACATGAAGCGCACCTGCGATCCGGCGGGCAGCGTCTCTAACTGGCGCAGGGCGGGATAGTGCGCGCCCGTGTTGCGATACAGATAGTCGTCGGGCGCCGTGATGCCCAAGACGACTTGCGGCGCGCCCTCATCGAGCAGCACGCGGACGGCATCGAGCGCGTACAGCGTGATCGACGCGATCAGCAGCGTGCGCAGGATGAAATTCACATCGAGCGGCTTCTTTGGGAATGCCGACAGCCCCTTGAGCGCCAGCGCGCCGAGCAGCGCGAACGCGGGCAGCGTCATCGTCATCAGCCGCGTCTGCATCCCGACCGACGATCCGAGCGCCGTCACCATCCAGACGCCGATCAGCGGCGCGAGGAACACGAGCGTTTCGCCCGCCGCGCCGCGTTCGCGCGGATGCAGCCAGCGCCACACGAACGGCAGCAAGATGAAGGTCGTCAACAGCCACGCGCCCGCCGTGAAGCCGAAGCCGTCGGTTTTGTCCGCGCCGAATACGGTCGCGCTGAGGGGAACGAACGCCGCTTGCCACGCTTGCCCGGTCGCTGCCAAGCCGCGCTCCCCGAAGCTGAACAATTCGGCGCGCAGCGCGTCCCAGTTCAGCCCACCGAACGCGAACGGATACACGGGGTTGCCATAGTGGAGGACGCCGCGCAGCGCCCACGGTGCGTAAGCGACGGCGGCGGCGAGGGCGAGGAGGATGCCGTTTGCAAACCTCACCCCCCAACCTCCTCTCCATACCGGAGAGGGGGAGTCGCCGCCAATCTTTCTCTCCCTCTCCGTACCGGACAGGGGGCGGGGGGGTGAGGTTGTACTAAATACCAACGCGAACGCCCCCGCCGACAGCGCCAACGCGCCCGCCGTGTATTTCACGCCGACCGCCAAGCCGACGATCATTCCCAGCAGGATCAGCCAGCCGCGCCCCTGCGTGCTACGCCAATGCGCTGCCGCGCTCAATGCCAGCGCGCCGTACATGAACGCGCCCAAGTCGGTGTACGACCAGCCGAACAGCAGCCATAAGTTGTACGCGCTGATCAGCAGCAGCGCCGCCGTCCAGCCCGCGACACGCCCGGCAGCGCGGCGCGCATAACCCATCGTCGCCAGCAATCCGAACAGCCCATAGACGAAATGGATCGGCGCGGCGGCGGTGTCGCGTCCGAACGCGCTCATCGCCAGCGCGAACAACAGATTGACCTGCTGGGGAAAGCCAAGATAGAAATTGTCCGCTTGCGGCGCGATCCGTCCGGCTTCGAGATAGCGCGCGGGGGCGACCAGTTGATAGGCGAGGCTGTCCCACCGCTGCGGCGGCGCGAGGGCTTCAAACAGCGCCAAGGGCAGCAGCACGCATACGAACACCATGCAGAAGCGCCGCCAAACCGCGCCGGTGTCCGACTCGGAGTGGAAGCCCGTCGCCAGAATGCCGCCCGCATCCGCCAGCCAACCGCGCACGCCGCGATAGCAGATGAGCGCCGCCGCGAGGGTTGCACCCCACAGGATGAGCGGCTGAAACGCGCCGATCATGCCGAGAACGAGCATGAGCGTCGAGAGCGCCGCCAAGCCGACGCCGCCTTCGATGGCGATGCGCTCGGCGCGGGATACCCCCTTCCATGACAGCCGCCCCAACAGCGCCCGCCCGCTGCCGCCCGCTGCCAGCGCAATCACCGCCGCCGTTAGCAGATCGAGCGCCGTGCCGCCCACGCGCAGCGCCACGCCCAGACCATAATCGATGTTGAGCGGCTTGTGTCCCCATGCGTAGGCGGTCAGCAGCCCTAACGCGATCAAGACGATGGCGAGGGCGCGGAGCAGGACGCCGAGCGTCGTGGTTTTCGGCATCGATTCAGTTTCCATTCGCGTTTCAACTCAACTATTTCTCATGTCGATTCGGTATGATTATTACATTGAATCGCGCGCGCCGGGAATGAACGTTATGCCATACCTGATCGACGGACACAATCTGATTGGGCAGCTCCCCGATATTTCGCTGGCTGACCCCAACGACGAGGCAAAGCTCGTCTTGAAGCTGATCGGCTTCGCCGCACGGATGCAGACCAAATGCGTGGTCGTATTCGATCAGGGCATGACGGCGGGCAAATCGCGCCTCTCGAATGGCGTGGTCGAGGTCGTGTTCGCCGCGCCGCGCGCCAACGCCGACGCGATCATGATGGGGCGCATCCGCGCGACGCGCGATCCGCGTTATTGGATCGTCGTCTCCAACGATCAAGAAGTGCTGAACTGTGCGCGCGCGCGCAAGATGAAAACGATTCGCAGTGTCGATTTCGCGCGCGAACTGCGCCCGCTGTCCGTCCATGACAAAACAGCGCGTTCGCCCGCCGCGCCGCACGCGCGCGCCTATCGCATCAAGGACATGCGCCCCGACGACGATCCCGGCGCGGCAGAGGATGTGCGGCTGTCGGCGGCGGAGATCGAGATGTGGCTGAAACTGTTCAACGAGCGGAAATGAAGCGCGTTTGCGCGACTCCGTTTCGCTCTGCTACAATGCCGCCCCATATCGATGAAATAAATGGCATCATAATCAATGAAAACGACACGCTTCTTGACCCTTCTGATCACGCTGGTGGCATTGGCGCTGCTGACGACAATCACATTCGCGCAAGCCGCGCTCGATACGACCACGACCAGCGGCGTCCGCTTGCGCTCCGGTCCCGGCACGGAATATCGCGTTCTCGCGGATGTGTCCGCTGGCACAGCCGTTCGCCTCGATGGGCGCGCGCCGGGCGGCGCGTGGGTGCGCGGCATCACGTCGGGCGGGCAGATTGGCTGGCTGATCGAGACTGCTGTCGGCGCATCAGCCGATCAGATCGCGGCACTGCCGAGCGTCTGGATCGATGATCCGTTCACGCTGACTGCGCCGGGTGGCGCTGCTGCGCCCGCCGATGTTGCTCCTGCCGACGCCGCGCCCGCCGATGCTGCACCTGCCGCGCCGGACACCGCCCCCGCCGCCAATGCGCCGCGCGTCAATGTGCGCGGCTTCGAGATCGGCGGACATGTCGCTGGCTTCAGCGATTACGCCGCCGACCAGATGCGGCGCGCGGGGATGGTCTGGATCAAGCGCCAGATCCGCACCGGACAAGACGCCGCGCCTGCCATCAATGAGGCGCACGCGCGCGGCTTTCGGATTTTGATCGGCGCGGTGGGCGAAGCCGGGCGCGTCGGGGACGATGGTTATCTCGATGAGTTCGCCGGACAATTGGCGACGATGGCAGCGCAAGGCGCGGACGCGATTGAAGTCTGGAACGAGCCGAACATCGACCGCGAATGGGCGGCGGGGCAGATCAGCCCGGAACGCTACACGGAAATGCTGCGCCGCGCCTATAACGCGATCAAGAACGCCAATGCTGGCACGCTGGTGATCAGCGGCGCGCCCGCTCCAACGGGCTATTTCGGCGGCTGTTCTGTCAACGGCTGTGACGATGCGATCTTCGTGCAGCGGATGGCGGCGGCGGGCGCGGCGAACTATATGGACTGTCTCGGCTTGCATTACAATGAAGGCATCCTCCCGCCGACAGCGCGCAGCGGCGATCCGCGCGGATCATCCAGCTTCTACAGCCGCTACTATGGTGGCATGGTCGATACGTATTGGAGCGCCTTTCGCGGTGCGCGCCAACTGTGCTTCACCGAACTGGGGTACCTGACGCCCGAAGGGTTCGGCGCGCTGCCCGGCTCATTCGGGTGGGCGGAGAACGTCACGCTGGCACAGCAAGCGTCGTGGCTGGATCAGGTCGTGTCGCTGGCGGGGCAAAGTCGGCGCGTCCGGCTGCTGATCGTGTGGAATATCGATTTCACCGAATACGGGGCTGATCCGATGGCGGGCTACGCGATCATCCGTCCCGGCGGCGCGTGTCCAGCGTGCGATGCGCTGGCAAGCTAGTCGTTCGTCAAGCGATAAAGCAACCTCACCCCCCGCCTCTTCTCCGTACCGGAGAGGGGGCTGGGGGGTGAGGTTGCTTTAAGAACTTTCTTGACGCACTTAGACTGATTTTTAACGTAGAGACACAGAGAAAATAACCCTTTTCTCTCTCTGCGCTTCAACTTTTCTGTCCCTCATGTAGGATACCGAATGGATGGCAACTCCCTCTAACCCTTACGATCCCGCCTACGACGACTCGTATGCCCCGCACGAACGCAGTGGCGGTGTCGGCTGTTGGCTGATGGGCGCGGTCTCGCTGGTCGTGGCGGCGCTGTTGGTCGGCGTCGGATTGTTCTTGCCGCCGCTGAATCTGTATCAACGCTTGTTCGGCGTACAATATGCGGCGCTCTCGCCCGCTGCCAACGCGATCCAGCACGACGCGCTGACGCTGGCGGTCTATGGCGACGACTTCGGGGAAAATTTCAGCGCGGCGCTCGACTCGACGGCGTTCGATGCCGCGTCCGGCATCGCCGCGCCCGACTGGTTGGCTGCCGCGCGCGCTGCCGTCCCCGCCGCGCTTGCGCCGCAAAGCGCGATCTACACGCTGTACACCGACGGCACGCCGCCGCGCGAACTCACGCTGACGCTCGATATGTCCGATATCGCCGCATCGCGTGATTTGCTCGGCTTGTACGGTTGGAGCGCAGGCGATGTGACGTGGCGCTTCATCCCGGCGCAGATCGCGGGCGAAACCCTGCTCACCACCGTGACCAATCCGCCGGAACATCTCGCGCTGTTTCAAGCGTCGCCGCCCATCGCACCGCGCGTGGTGATCGCCGTCGATGTGACGCGCGCGCTGACAGCGGATGCCGCCGATGCCGCCACGATTGTCGCGCCTGCGGGCTTGCAGCCGACGCTCGATGGACGACTGACGGGCAGTTTGGCGGCGGGCTTCACGCTCGATGCGCCGTACCGCGTCATGCCAACGATCCGCAACTATCTCGATGCGCGCGCGCTTGACACCGCGACGGTCACGGCGATCATCGCGGACGCGACGCGGCGCACCGATCACGCGCTGCAAATCGCGGCGTTCGCGGCACAGGGTTATGACGGCGTGTGGCTCGATTATCGCGGCTTGCCGATTGCGGCGCGCGACGAATACACGGCGTTCGTGCGCGAAGTCGGGCGGCGGATGGATGAAGTGGGCTTATCCTTGGGCGTCGTCCTTCCGGCGGCGCGCGGCACCGATATCGGCTGGGATACGGGCGCGTATGACTATCGCGCGCTCGGCATGGCGGCGGACATCGTGCAGATCGACCTCGATGCCGATCCATCGGCGTTTGCGCCGGGCGCGGATCGTCCCATCGAGGCACTGTTACGCTGGGCGACGGGCGAAATCGACCGCGATAAGCTCGTGATCGGCTTGTCGGCACTGTCCACGCGGCAGATCGCGCTCGGCAGCGGTGCATTCGACTTCACGCCCATCGGCTATGCGCAAGCATTATCAGCCTTGGGTGACGTGGAGATCGACGCGCAAACGACGGATGCCGGAACGGTCTTGCCCGGCAGCGCCTTTCAAGCCCGGCTCGACGGTTTTGCGGTGCAAATCGGGACGGACGGCGCGACCGGACAGCCGTTCATCGATTATGTCGAGGATGATGCCACCGTCGCGCGTATCTGGCTGACGACGCCGGACGCGCTGCGCTACCGCATGGATCGCGCCATTCCGTTCGCGTTGGGCGGCGTGGCGTTCACGGACTTGCTCGATCCGGGCGTGGCAGCGGGCGTCTACGCGGCGATCAGCGCCTACAAGGCGAGCGTTCCCGCGCAAGCGGACGATAACGACTTGGAACTACGCTGGACGATTCAGGGCGCGGACGGCGTGATCGGGCAGGTCACGACCGGACTGAACGATCCGCTGGTCGCTACTTTGGACGCGCCCGATGGCAATTACGCCGTCAACGTCGAGGTGATCGAAGGCGGCACATCGCGCGCACAGCGGGCAGGCGCAGCCTTAGCGGTGTTCGCGCCGACGCTGACGCCGACGCCGCTGCCCACCTCGACGCCGACGCCGACGCCCGCGCCGACCATCCCCGCGCCGCCGCAAGCGGTTGCAGCCGCCGCCAATCCAATTGCGCCCCTGCAAACGGGCGGCGGGGGTGCAGCGGTTCGTCCGGGTGCAGGCAGCATCGCGGGTGGCTCGTTCGAGTACGGCGGACACGTCACCAGCACCAGCAGCGATGTGGCGGTCGGCGCGATGCAGCGCGCGGGGATGCGCTGGATGAAAGAGCAGATTCGCTATGCGCCGGGCATGGATGGCAGCGTCGCTGATCCCATCGTGGCGGCGGCGCACAATCGCGGCTTCAAAGTCCTGATTGGCATCGTCGGCTATCCCGGCGATCTGGCGGGCGGCGGCGCGGGCTATGTGGCGGGCTTCGCGGCGTTCGCGGCGGGCGTTGCGGGGACGGGTCCCGACGCCATCGAAATTTGGAACGAGCCGAACATCGACCGCGAGTGGCCCACCGGCATGATCAGCGGGTCGCTGTACGCCGATCTGCTGCGCCAGTCATACCAAGCGATCAAGAACACCAACGGGAGCGTGATGGTGATCAGCGCCGCGCCCGCGCCGACGGGGGCAGAAGCCGCGTATCCCGGTCAAGTCATGAATGATGATCGCTGGCTGCGCGAAGTCGTGGCGGCGGGCGGCATGAATTACATGGATTGTGTGGGCGCGCACTACAACGAGGGCATCATTGCGCCCAGTTCGCGCGGTGGCGATCCGCGTGACGGCTACTATACGCGCTACTTCTTCGGCATGTTGGATACGTATTGGAGCATCACGGGTGGCGCGCGCCCGATCTGCTTCACCGAACTCGGCTTTTTGACGCCCGAAGGCTACGGCGGCTTGCCCGATTATTTCGCGTGGGCGCAAAATGTCACGCTGGCACAGCAATCCGCATGGCTGGCAGAAGCGGCGGCGCTGGCATCGCAAAGCGGGCGCGTCCGGTTGATGATCATCTGGAACGTCGATTTCACCGTTTGGGGCAGCGATCCGATGGCGGGCTATGCGATCATTCGCGGCGATGGCGGCTGTCCAGCGTGCGATGCGCTGGCGGGCGCGCGGTAGGGCGTATGAATGGCGGGCGTTCCAGCGGGACGCCCCTACAATGCACACGCTGCGACTCTGCGTTGAAGTCCTTTCCAGCAGCACTCTAACCTGAGTTTTGGATAGGCTCTAAACCGTTCACCTCACCCCCCAACCCCCTCTCCACGCTGTGGCTGAGGGGATTTAGGGGTGAGGTGAAGCTATCCGAAACTCAGGTTATATCTACATTGGCGCTTGATGAAGCCGATCTGCAAGCGCGCGATCTTGGGGATATAATGGAGGCTATGATTACATCTCTCGACGTCAAACGATGGGTGGGCGAACAGCTTGCCGCGCTCCACAGCGTGCGTTCCTGCATCCTCAACCGTGAGGGGCTACTGATCGCACATACGTGGGGCGGCGGCATCATTCACGTCCATTTCTTGGATGCGCTGCCCAAGCTGCGGGCGATCCGGCTGGAATTGGCGGAAGCCACGCGCGTCGGCATTGGCACGCTGTATCTGCTCGATGCGGCGCTGCTCCCCGCCGACGGTGCGCGCGCTGCGCCCGATGGGACGCTGATTGGTCTGCACGCGCTCTATAAAGACAAGCTGTATACCTACCGCGCCGCCGATGATGTGAATGAGCCGCACGCCCCGAAGATCGGGCAGGTACATTTCAAATCGTTTGGGCGCAGTGACGAATACGAAACGTGGTATGGTCCCGATATCGAGATTCGTGCCTTGCCCTGCTATCGCGTCTGGGTGAAGTCGCCCCCCGCGCTCAAAGGCGAATGGCAGATCGCCAATTTCGGCAGCGAGGCGTTCTGGAAAGACGCGGATTACACTGCCGGACGCGATCAAGTGCGGCGGAAGAACTTCCACGACCGCACCTATACAACCGATCAGGTCTTTCGTCAGCATTCGTGGACGAACTCGACCTACACCAATATACCGGGCGGAATGCCGGGCGGCATCCCAGCGGACATGGGTGGCGGCAGCGCGTCGAATGGAGCGGAGAACGAGAGCAGCGCCAACAGGCGTCCCGCGTCGCCGCTCGACCACCATTACGCCCGATTGGGCTTGAAATCCGATGCGTCCGGCGACGACGTGAAAGCGGCGTTTCGGCGGTTGGCGCGCGAACTGCATCCCGACGTGAGCAAACTGCCGATGCAGGAGGCGAAAGCCAAGTTTCAGCAGGTCTATGAGGCGTACAAGGCGCTGCGCGACGCCGGGAAATGCGCTTAAACCAACCGACTGGATTTCCAAAACAAAGTCCAATAAGGGCATTCGGACGGGAACGCTCGCCGCTTTATGGGCGACCCAGCGGCGCGCTGCATCGTTTGGATTCTATTTCCACTCCGACTGCGCGCCTCGCGCCCAATGGTCTGTCCTACCGCCTTTAATCCGCTTCGACGATGGGCAGCGCGCCGATTTGTTCGCTGGGCGCTTCGAGCAGTGCCGTATCGATCCAGCCTTCGCGTCCATCATAGCGCGCCAACACCCACGCATCATCCGCTGTGCGTCCCAACGGCGTGATCAGCGCGCCGAACGGCACGACGATCAGTACCGGTGCATCCCGCGATGGCAGCTCGCGCATTCGCGTGTTGAAGCGCGTCGTAATCTGAATTGACGGCGGAATGAGCGCGTCTCCATCGGGCGCGCTGTCTGGGATCAGCACGCGGAGCGTGCGCGGATCGCCCGATACGCGCACGGCGAAATACGCCACCCACCCCGACACGTCGCCCACCTCGATCAACAGCCAATCGTTGGCTTGGCTGCTGCGCGCCGTTGCTTGCGCGGTCTCGCCCTCATTCAACTGCGCGATCACATTGTCCCCAATGCGCGGTTCGCGCCGAATGTTGACGCGCCCGACAGCGGCAACGAACACGGGCGCAGGGGTGCCAGCCACGGGCGGGGTAGCGAATAATCCAGCGGACGTCGGCGGCAAATCGTTCGGGTCGCCCGCCAGCGTCAGCGCGAACGACGGCAGCCAACCGGACAGCGCGCCCGCCGCGACATACAGCCAGCGCGCGTCGTCCGTGCGCGCGGTCACGGTCACGGTATCGCCCGACGATAAGCGCCCGACAATGGCGGCGCGCGTTTCGGGCGCGGCGCGGACGATGGTCGTCTGAAGCAGCGTCGCCGGAATGCCCACGGCGGTTTCATCCGTCGGCGTCACGGTCTGCGCCCATACACGCGCGCCCACAATGTGCAGCAGGGCGACGCTTGCGAGTAGGGCGATCAAAGTTCGTTTCATCATACGTTTCACTTTCTGATGCCGCGCCATTATACCAAAGGGATTTCGCGCGATGCGTTACAATAAAACTTGGAGGTTCGCATGACTCGAATCGATTTGCTCGGCGTGCCGACCGACGCGCAGACCTTTGACGCCGCGCTGGATACGCTGTCTACGTGGGCGGCGAACGCGAATGGGCGGCGCTACGTCTGTACCTGTCCGGTCTATACGCTGATGGTCTGCCGCGAACAGCCTGCCGCAATGCGCGCGGTCGCGGGCGCCGATATGGTGACCGCGGACGGAATGCCCATTGTCTGGTTGCAGCGGCGGCTTGGCTATCCTGCCGAGCGCGTCTATGGACCTGATATCCTGCTGGCGCTGTGCGAACGCGGCTTGGCAACCGGTGTACGACATTATTTTTGGGGCGGCGCGCCGGGCGTCCCCGAACGCCTCGCGGATGCGCTGAAAGCCCGCTTTC
Source organism: Anaerolineae bacterium (assembly GCA_034437055.1). Lineage (GTDB taxonomy): Bacteria > Chloroflexota > Anaerolineae > Aggregatilineales > Phototrophicaceae > Flexifilum. Next base: position 42,607 of record DAOTUQ010000125.1, on the reverse strand, counting down.
CCACGCTGCAAATCGCGGGGACGCACGCGCCGCCACGCGCGGATATCGGCGCCGCGCCCGACGCTGACGCGATCCGCAGCCTGAACGCTGCGCGCGCCGATATTATCTGGGTGGGGTTGGGATCACCGAAACAAGATCGCTGGATGGCACTCCATCGCCCGTATTTGGACGCGCCGCTGTTGATCGGGGTTGGCGCGGCGTTCGACATGCTGTCAGGCGGCGTGCGCCAAGCGCCGCGTTGGATGCAGCGCGCCGGGCTGGAATGGCTGTTCCGCCTTGCGCAAGAACCGCGCCGGCTCGCCAAGCGTTATTTGGTATATAATCCGCGTTTCATCTGGCTTGTCCTCCGAACGTATGGACTGCGGCAAGGTTGAACGCCCATTATGCTGCGTTACAATCTGCGTTACCAATTGTTCCTCATCCTCAGCGACATCGGCATTGTGATCGGCGCGCTGGCATTCTCGTCTTTTCTCCGCATTCACATCGATGTCGGCGCGGAGCCGCTTACGTCCTCGGCGTTTCTCACGCCGCGCGCGTTGTTTGGCATCGCGCCCCTGCTCTGGTTGTTCGCGTTCCATCAGGCAGGCGTATATCGTCCCGGCGACCGTGCGCGCGCCGTCGTCCGCCGCGTGATCGCGGGGCATCTGCTCGCCAGCTTGCTCTTTTTGGGCGCGCTCTACGTCACCTACCGCGATTATTCGCGCTTGCAAGCATTTTACTTCCTCGTGGTTGCGCTGATCGGAACGCTGAGTTTTCGCGCCCTGTTGAGCGCGGCAGGCGGACGTTTACGCCATACGATCAACACGCCGCGCCGGATTGCTATCGTTGAGACAGGCTCAAGCGCGGTGCATCTGGCGGCGCGGATCACGCCGTTCGCGGACGCGGGCTTGCTGGTGGTCGGCATCATCCGCGCGTCGAAGCGTGCTGAAAATGCTTCCGCTGATGCGTTATCCGTCTTGGGGACGATTGACGACTTACCCGACCTTGTGACGCGCCATGCTATCGATGAAATCTTGATCGATGCGCAGTGGCTCGATCCCGCGATAGCGGGACTCGTCGCCCACATCACGCAGACGCTCGAACCGTACCCGATCAATATCCGTTTGGCGCACGATTATTCCGATTTGGCGTATTTCCGCGCCACCAGCGAAGATTTCAACGGTGTGACGCTCATTTCGCTGCGCGAGGCGATCCTCAGTCCGTTGCAGCGCATTCTGAAGCGGCTGTTTGATCTTGCGTTCGCGCTGTTGGCGCTCATGATCAGCGCGCCGCTGTGGGTAATCATCGCGCTGGCGATTCGACTGGACTCGCCGGGTGCGATCATCTTCCAGCAGCGGCGCATCGGACAGCACGGCAAACCGTTCACGATCTACAAATTCCGAACCATGATCGACGGCGCGGACGGGACGCCACATGACATGAAAACTGTCGACGATCCGCGCGTGACCCCCGTTGGGCGCATCTTGCGGCGCACGAGCTTGGATGAACTGCCGCAATTCATCAACGTCCTGCGCGGCGAGATGAGCATTGTGGGCCCGCGCCCGGAACAAGCGCACTTGGTCGAACGCTACGAGTCGTGGCAGCGCAAACGCTTTGAAGTGCCACAGGGGATAACGGGCTGGTGGCAGGTCAGCGGGCGCGCCGACAAGCCCATGAATCAGCACACGGAGGACGACTTGTTCTACGTGCAGCATTATTCGCTGTGGCTGGATGTACAGATTGTGTTTCGGACGATTTGGGCGCTGATCACGGGACGCGGGGCGTATTAACAGTCAAAAATGTATTAAAGAAACCTCACCCCACCCCCTCTCCACATAGCGAGGGGTTGGGGTGAGGTCAGCACTTTTCAAATGGTGGCTTACGCCTCCGCGCCAGAGCGCGTCGCCTGATCCAGTTCGATCAGCGGGCGAACTTCCACGCTGCCAGTCCACGACGCGGGCAGTTTCGCCGCCCATTCGACGGCTTCGTCCAAGCTGGCACAGTCCACGATGTAAAAGCCGCCCAACACTTCTTTCGTCTCGGCGAAGGGCCCATCCGTCAGCAGTGTTTTGCTGTCGCGCACGCGGACGGTCGTCGCCATTGGCGCAGGGTGAAGCTGTTCGCCGCTGCGCAGCACGCCACGCGCGACGACTTCCTGGTTAAAGGTCATGTACGCGCCGAAATCCGCATTGCGTTCTTGCTCGGACATCTTGCCATAAGCCGCCGGGTCGCCGTAGATCATCAACATATAACGCATGAGGTTGTCTCCATTGGATAGACTTGCTCGGTCATTGAGCGACGTTCATTCGCCGCTTCTGAATAGACGACGAACGAGATTGTGCCGAATCGACAGGTTCGACAGACCAATTTTGAAAATCGATTGGAGCGCGCCCCCAAAATGGGACTATTCAGCATCGGATTTCATCCCGTCTGCTTTCAAGTTGGCGCTTATACCACCGCTGCCAGCGCGAACGGCAGCGCCAGCACAGAAAAGATGACCACGCCCTTTGCATAATTCGTCAGGTGCATCCGTTTATCTTCCAGCAAATGCGCCAACCCTTCTGCGCCGGGCAGGATGACAAACTTCGGATGGAACATGACGAGCCACACCCAATCGATGATCACAGCATCGAACAAGTTCACCATTTGCAGGCTGATCCACAGAAAGAGATACGCCGCACCAAATGTCAACGTGCCATCATCGGCTGCGCGAAGCTGTGCGACGAACAACACGGGCAGTCCCAGCGCAATCAGCAGGATCAACCCGCTCAACACGGCGCGTTGGCGCTGTTCTTGGGCGGTCAACGGCGGCTGGGTCGCGCGGATCGCCGCCGGATAGTCCTGTATCCACAATCGCGGATTCCAACGCAGCGAACCCACAACCATTAAGCCGAAGATCAGAGATAAGAGGACACCGTTGAGAAGGGATTGCGTGAGCGAGAACATGGCTTCATCTTTTTTGTTTAGTCATAAATTTGTTTTAGACCAATCTAAATTTATTGTCAAGCAGGCTGTTGACGCTCATTGAACCTAAATCGGACGCGCGGGTAAAACGTGATACAATCCGAAAATGATAAGTTATGTGAGCCTGATGTTGAACTTCGCCGTGAATCTGTCCCCATCGCGTTCGTTCGTTCGCTGGCTGTCCCGCTGCTTCGCCCTCATTGCGCTCTTGTCGTGCATCGTCGCCCCGTCACGCATTAGCCATGCGCAAATCTTGCCCACCGCCGTGACGCTGACCGTCGATGCGGGTTTCGCGGGCTACTTCCGCGACGGGGATTGGCTGCCGATTCGCGTGGGCATCCGCAACGACGGCGGCGATCTCAACGGGCGCTTGGTCGTGCGTCCAGAAACGTCGGGCGACGGCATCGTCAACACCTACAGCGCGCCCGTCACGCTGCCGAGTGGCGCGCGCCAAACCGTCTTCATCTATGTAACCGCGCGCATCTTCGCGTCGCAAGTGCGCGTCGAATTGATCGCAGACGATACAGGCGCGGTTGTGACCGCCGAAAACGCATCGCTGCGCGGCTTGCAGCCCGGCGACCGCCTGAACGTGGTCGTCACCACTGCGCCCGTGAACGCCATCGATTTCACGGGCGTGACGGTCGGCAGCTACAGCGCGTTCCAAGCCGATTGGACGATCTCCGATTTGCCGGATCGTGCCGCCGCGCTCGATGCCGTCGATACGCTGGCGCTGACCGATGTGGACACCTCTGCGCTCACCTCCGCGCAGCGCGAGGCGCTCGGCGCATGGTTGGTAGCGGGCGGACACTTGATCGTTACAGGCGGCGCGAACTGGCGCGCAACAGCGGCGGGCGTTGAGGACTTGCTCCCGTTCATCCCGACGGGCGAACGCACCACCGAATCGCTGAATGCCATTCCCGCATGGCTGCGCCTCCCAACGGACGCAGGGGCGCTGGCTGGTCAAACGATCCTCGCGGATGGGACACCCGGCGCGGGCGCGCGCGTTTTGGTGGCGGACGCCGACGGCGCGCCGCTGATCGTGCGCGGGTCGCGCGGCGATGGCACGGTCGATTATCTGACCGTCGATCCGGCATCGTCGGCGCTGCGCGGCTGGGCGAGGCTCACGGATGTCTGGGCGGTTCTCAGCACAACGACGCGCCCACAAGTTGGCTGGTCGAACGGCGTGATCGATTGGAGCGCGGCGCGCGCTGCCGTCGAAATCTTGCCCGGCTACGATCCGCTGCCCGACTTACTGCCGCTGTGCGGCTTCTTGGCGGCGTACATCGCGCTGATCGGGCCCCTCAACTATCTGATCCTCAATCGACTGAACCGCCGCGAATGGGCGTGGATCAGCATTCCCGCGCTGATTTTGGTCTTTAGCGCCGCTGCTTATGTGATTGGCGGCAGTTTGCGCGGCAGCGAGGCGACGCTCAATCGGCTGACGCTCGTGCGCGCATGGTCGGACAGCGAGATCGCCCGCGCGGACGAGTTGATCGGCTTGCTCTCGCCGCGTCGGACGCTGTACGACCTGTCCACGACGTTAGACGACGCAACCGCGCCCGTCCTCCGCCCGATTCCGCGCATCGCCAGAAGTGGCAATACAACCGCTGGCACGAGCTTGCTCAACCGCGATATCAGCAGCAGCATCGATATTCAGCAGACGGATCGCTTTCAGGCGACGGACTTCATCGTCGATGCCAGCTATATCGCCGGCTTCCACGCCAGCGGCACGATTCCGCGCCCCGCCATCGACGGCGAAGCGACCTTCGCCTATGACGATATCGCCGGACAGCAGATCGTGCGCGGCGCGGTGCGCAACGACAGCGACTGGACGCTGACCGATCCGGTCATTCTGGCGCGCGGCGTCGCCTATCGGCTCGATGAAACACTCACGCCCGGCGACGTGGCGACGTTCGATTTAACCCTGCCCGGCGAAGGCGTGCCTGCCCCTGCCCTGTACGCGCCGCCCACATCACGGCTGTACTTTCGCACGTCCGCACCGGACACCAAACAGAGCGTGATCGATATTCTGGGCGCGGATCGCTACAATCCGGGTAACTCGTCGTGGTTGATCGGCGCATCGCCCGAAGACCAAGCCGTGCGGCGGCAGTTGTTGTTCCTGTCGTCGCTGGTCGATGAACCGTATGGGTCGGCGGGGCGCGCGGATCGCGTGATTTTGGCGGGCTGGACGGATGCCGCGCCGGGCAGCGTGGTATTAGACGGCGCGAATTGGAATGGGCAAGCGGTCACGCTGCTGCTGCTAGAACTGGCGACGACAACGGCGATCCCCGCCGGAACCGTGACTATCGCGCAAGATCAATTTACATGGGTTGTGCGCGAACAAGTCGGCTTCGGAGAAGTGACGCCCGTCGGCTTGATCATGCAGCCGGGCGATCAAGCGGTGTTCGAGTACACGCCGCTGCCGGATGCGCAGTTGGCAAGCGTGGAACACATCGATATCATGATCCAAGACGTGAACAGCGGCGCGCGCATCATTCCGGTCGATGTGTGGGACTGGGACGCCGAAACGTGGACGAGCGTCGAGTTGATCGACTTCGCGCGGCGCATCGATGATCCGGCGCGTTATGTGGGCGCGGGCAACGCGATCCGACTGCGGCTCACATCGGATGAGGCAGGTGGCTATTTGCGCGTGGGGCGCTTGGTGGTGGAGCAAACCGGGACGTTTTAGGGTGCAAAAAAGTGATGAGGGATGAGGGATGCGTAACAAACCTGAGTTTTGGATAGGCTCTAAACCGTTCACCTCACCCCCCAACCCCCTCTCCACGCCCACGCTGTGGAGAGGGGGAGCAGGACAGGTCACAACGGGTTTGAAAGCCCCCTCTCCATGCAATGGCTGAGGGGCTTGGGGGGTGAGGTGAAGCTATCCAAAACTCAGGTTAGATAAAGCTATCGCTGGCATTCAAGAAGCGATTGAGCTATCTATCGAAACGTTGCAAGCTTTTGGCGATCCAATTCCCGACGATAACGGCATGATCGACCGCTACGATGCCGATTGGACGCTCGTCACCGTCACTTATTCCTCGTCCGCATTCAGCACTCATTACTCAGTACTTTAGAGGGACTCATGTCCGAACTGATTATCGAAACCAAATCGCTCGTCAAACGTTTCGGCAAGTTCACTGCCGTCAACGAACTGTCGCTGCAAGTTCCCACCGGATCGATCTATGGCTTCGTGGGTCCCAATGGCGCGGGCAAGACGACCACCATGCGCATCCTGACCACGCTCACGCGCCCCACCAGCGGCGAAGCGTTCGTCGCCGGACAGTCCGTCACGGGCGATGCGCGCGCCGTGCGCCGTGCCATCGGCTACATGCCCGATGAATTCGGCGTCTACGACGATATGCGCGTGTGGGAATATCTCGACTTCTTCGCGGCGTGCTACGATATCCCCGAAGGCGACCGCAAGAAGCTGATTGAAGATTTGCTCGAACTGGTCGATCTTCAGCACCGCCGCGATGATATGGTCGATAAACTGAGTCGCGGCATGAAGCAGCGCCTGTCATTGGCGCGCACACTGGCGCACGATCCGTCCGTGCTGATCCTCGATGAACCCGCGTCGGGACTTGATCCGCGCGCCCGCGTCGAAATCCGCGAACTGTTGGTCGAACTGGCGCGCATGGGCAAGACGATCTTTTTCTCGACGCACATCCTTGCCGATGTGAGCGAGATTTGCACGCACATCGGCATCGTAGAAGCGGGACAAATCATCGCGCAGGGCAGCATGGCGCAGATGCGCGCGCAGCTTCAGCCGCACCGCGAAATCACCGTCACGATCAAGGACTCCGACGCCGCCGCGCGCGTCGCCACGCTGGTGGGCGATATGTCCGGCGTGATCAGCGTCAGCACGCTCGATCCGAAAGATGGACGCCAGCGCGTGCGGATCGACTACACGGGCGACGATGATGGCGTCGCCGCGCTCAATCAGGCAATCACGGGCGCGGGCATTGCGACGTTGGGGTTTGCGGAAGAAACCAAAGACCTCGAAGCGATGTTCATGCGCGTGACCAAAGGCATCGTCTCGTAGGGGCGCGCCGCTGGCACGTTCGCCCAAAGTGCAGCGCCGCAAAAGGCATCGTTCCGTAGGGACATAACGCCCATATCCGAACAAATCGGCTCGGTAGAATTTGTATGCCTATGCCATAATTGACGCATAAAGCTCGCATCGTGGCAACCATCAGAGGAAAACATGATCAAACGAATCGTAATCGGCGTACTGCTGCTGTTCGTTGTAACGCTGGTAGGTGCAGCGCCCGTCGCACAGGGTGAACTTGCGGCGACGCTCGAAGTTTTGTCCGCGGGCGTCGAAGTCCAGCGCGTCAATACGGTGAACTGGATTCCCGTGCGCGTCGAAGGGATTGTCGGCGTAGGCGACGTGATCCGCACCGATGCCGCCGGACGCGCCCGCGTGACCTTCTTCGCGGATGGCACGGACACCGAAATCCTCGCCAGCACTGAATATCGCATCAATGCGTTCAGCGGCGGCGAAACGTCGTTCACGCTGAACGCCGAAGTCCTCGTTGGGCAAACGGTGCAGCGCCTCAATCGCTTGGTCGATGCCAATTCCAGCTACAATATCGAGACGCCCGCCATGAGTCTCGTGGCGCGTGGTACGCAGTTCAGCATCCGCGTCGAGGCGAACGGACGCGCGGCGATGCTCGTCCAAGAGGGCGAGGTGAATGCTGATGCCGCAACGGTCGAGTCGGCGGCGGTCGTACCGTCCGGTTTTGGCGTGCGCGCCGCCGCTGCTGCCCCCGTCAGCGACGTGGTGCAGGCGACGACGTTTTCAGAACTCGATGCGGCGCTCGACGGCTGCACTGGAACGCTAACGACGCCTGACGACGTGAGCATCAACGTTCGCGCGGGTGCGAGCCGCGATTTCGCGCGCCTTGGCTTCGTGGACGCGGCGAGTATCGGCACGCTGTTTGGCATCACCGCGTCGGGCGACTGGTATCGCATTCAATTTGAGGGCGGCTTCGGTTGGATTTTGTCCAGTGATGCGCAAATCGCGGAAGGCTGCGCCGGACTGCGAACCTTCCCCGACACCTACAGCGAAGTGGACAACGGCGTGAGCAATCCGGCGACGCCAACCGCGCTCCCACCGACGCGCTCTAGCCCGCTGCCGACTTCCGCGCCGACAGCGACCGCCCTACCCGGCTCATGACCGAACCGCAGACGCCGCCGTCGGGGAAATCGTGGACACAGACGCTCAGGCTGATCCCAGAGCTTCGCAAGGGCGCGGCGGCGCGCGCCCGAAAACGACGACAAGGGCTGTGGATCGGGCTGGCGTCGGCGCTGCTCGTCTTGATTGTGTGGGCGAGCGGCGCTTTCGCCACGACACGACTGCGCTTGCAAGACGCCGCTTACGTCCCCGCGCCGACCAGCGACCGCATCACCATCGTAGCGATTGACGACGCCAGCTTACAGACGTTTGGGCGGTCGCCCGCGCTCTGGTCGCGGACGCTCTACGCCGATTTGATCGACCGATTGACGGCGGCGGGCGCGCGTGTGATCGCCTTCGACATTCTGTTCGCAGAGCCGACGGACGATGATGCGGCGGTGGTAGCGGCAATTCAGCGCGCACAGGACAGCGATGCGCGCGTGCGCTTTGTCATGCCGCGTGTTGGGATTCGCCGCGCCGATGATTTGGCGTTCGGTGCGGGCGTCGGACAAGCCGTCGAATATGATGAGGCGCTGCATCCGCAAGCGGTGTTCACTAACCAAGTCGATATCTTCGGCTATGCCAACGCTTATCCCGATATCGATCATGCCGTCCGCCGTCATGTGTCGCTCGTGCGCTTGCTCGACGGGACGCAGGATGTGTCGCAAACGGAATTGTCCTTCGGTCTTGCCACCTATCTGGCATATTTGCGCATTCCGACGGCGGCGCTCTCACAAGTCATGCAGTCGGGCGACGGGACGCTGCAAATCACGCCGGAACGCACGATCCGCGTCGATTCGTATGGCTTGTGGATGCCGTACTACTTCGGCGCACCGTCTTACGATGTGGAGGGAACCTTCCCGGTCGTCTCGATGCGCGCTGTGTTGAGCAGCGATCCAACGGACGCCATCGACCCATCGTTGTTCGCAGAGCGCATCGTTTTGGTGGGCATCACCAACAGCACCGGCTTCAACGATTTGCACGCTGTCCCCTCCGCCAGCGGGCAGTTGATGGCGGGCGTCGAAATCCACGCTAACGCCGTCGAATCGCTGTTGCAAGGGACGCTCCCATTCGAGCAGTCGCCTGCTGCACAAGCCGCCATGATCGTCGTCTTGGCAGTCGTCACGGCGCTGATCTACAGCCTGCTGCGCTGGTACGTCGTCCTGATCGCCGCACCGATCCTGACGATTCTGTGGGTGATCGTGGCGTTCGTGTGGTTCCAAACCAACATGGAGCTGATCAACCTGTTCCATTCGTCGCTGGCAATCCTCGTGCCAGCAGTCGCCGCGTTGGGACTGAACGTCGTGCGCGAGATCGAGCGGCGGCAGCGCGGCGAATGGCTGTTGACGCAAGTTTCGGCGCTGTATACCGAGACGCGCCGCCAAAAGGTGATGCTCGAAGCGTTAATCGCCGGATCGCCTGTCGGTATTCTGGTCGTCGATGGGGCGGGGACGATCACGCGCGGCAATGCGGCAGTCGAAGCGGCGTTCGGCGTCGATTTGCGCCAAACCACCCAGACGACCGCGACCAACGCGCACCGCTTGGACGATCTCTTGTCCGACATGGAGATCGCCGCCGAGACGCGCGCGCAACTGGCGCATAAACTGGTGGCGCGGCACGCCTTCCGGCTCGATATCGATCACAGCGGCAAGCATTATCTGCTGGACGGCGCGCCGTTGGAGGGCGTGCCGTTGGAAACCACATCGATCAAAGGCGAGGCGCTTGCCAGCGCGAACGATGGCGGCTGGATGCTGATGCTCAACGACGTGTCCGCGCTGCAAGAACTGAGCAAGCTCAAGACGCGCATGATCCGCATGACCTCGCACGATTTGAAGAACCCGCTGACGATCATCTTTGTCATCAGCAAGCTGCTGTTGGAGAACACCTCGATTGATACCAACGACGCCCGCACGCGCGATTACATTACACGCATGTTCGAGAGCGCGCAGAAGATGAACGAGATCATCGACCATATCCTGAAGATGGAACGGGCGAAGGCGGGCGAAATCGAGCGCGAACCCGTCCACTTGGGCGAAATCGCGGATGCGGTCGTGCGGCAGCAGCGCACCCAGATCGAGACGAAGCATCAGCTTCTCGATGTCGATATCGCGGCGCGGTTGCCATTCGTTACGGGCGATACACAGCAGTTGACGCAAGCCATCGCCAATTTGGTCGGCAACGCCAGCAAATACACGCCCGATGGCGGCAAGATCACGGTGCGCGTCCTCCAGACGGGCAGCGACATCACCGGCAGCGTGCCGCGCGTCCATCTGGAAGTCGAGGACAATGGCTTCGGCATCCCCAAAGAGGCACAAGCGCGCCTGTTCCAAGAGTTTTACCGCGTGCAGACTGAGGATACGGTGGACATTCCCGGCACGGGCTTGGGCTTGAGCCTCGTCAAATCGGTAATCGAGGCGCACGGCGGGCGCATCACGTTCAAAAGTGAGCCGGGCAAAGGCAGCACATTCTACGTCGATTTGCCCGCACAGGAGCGCGAACATGCGAAATAGGTGGCGCGGTTTGCGGCGGGCGTGGCGTGCCATGCCCCTAGTGGTGGTGTTGTTCGCGGTGACGGCGCGCGCGCAAGACCTCGAACCTTTGACGCTGTACGCCGCCACACTGCGGATCATCTATCCGGGCGTCGAAGTGCGCTTGGCGAATACGGAACGCTGGATCGAACTGCCCGGCGGCGCACAAACCGCGCTGGGCGAGGGCGACACGGTGCGTACTGACCTGAACGGGCGCGCGCTGCTGGCATTCGATACGGGCGGGCGCGCGCTGATCCTGCCCGCAACGGTGTACCTGATCGGCTTCTACAGCGCCGAGACGATCAATGTGCAAATCATGGGGCGCAGTATCGCGCAGATTCCAGCGGCGGCGGCGCGCTACAGCGTGAACGGCTTCACGGAAGTGCGTACCAACGGGACAGCCGATGCGACCTTTGCCATCGCCACGCGCCCCGCCGCCGCGCTCCCCCTGCTCGATCCGCTCAACGCGCGTCCGCCCGTCGTCTATGCGATTGCGGCGACCGACGGCGTAGAAATCGCGCATCCTAACGGCGCGCTCCCCCTTCCAGCGGGATATGGCGTCGCGCTCGATGCGCTGATGACGACGCTGACACCGATTCCGCTGTCCGCACCCTATCGCTTCTCCGACCTCGAAGTCGCTACTTCACGCCGCGTTTGCGCCGCCACCGCTACGCCGACCACAGCGCCGCGCTTGTTGGCGCGCATCGGCGCGAGCGAGAGCTTCCAATCGCTCGGCGCGTTCGATTTCGGCGCGCCGCTGCAAATTGTCGGACGGACGGAGAATGGACGCCGCTATCGCAGCGCCTATTTCAGCGCGTTCGCGTGGGTCGTGGCGGACGGCGTGACGTTCGCGGGCGCGTGTGACGTGGATACGTTATCGGTGTATCCGTCCACGACGGCTGAACAACCGTTAGGCGCAGTGGCGGTCACGGCGGAAGAATTGGAACTGTTGCAACCGTTCTACGGCACGCCCGACGATGATCCATGGTTTTATCGCGCGACGAACGATTTGACGCCGTAGGGATAGGGGTGAGCGATGCGTGATGCGTAATGGGTCGTGAGCGAAAAAGAGTGAGCTGCATTTTCAAACGTGGCATGTGGGCAGTTTGTTTTTACGCATCACTCACGACTCATCACTGCCCTTGAGCAATATCGAACCGCGCGCGCCGCTTGTAAGTGAAGTGAGTACAAGGATAATTCCCCCATGATCGATGTGCCAGCCCTCCCCACCATCGCGCTCCATGCGCGCTCACCCGGCGAACAGCGCGCCGAAAGTGCTGCCCGATGCTTGCGTTGGGGCGCGGCGATCAGTGCGTTTGGCGCGCTCATCTTAATCGGACTATCGGCGTTGGGATCATTCGGTGTCGTCGCGGGTGTGTATAACGGCGTGCGCGGCGCGTTCTTATTCCGCTCGACCGCGCCCGGCGATACGGCAGCCGCCGTTGCGATCCTGCTGGCGCTGCTCAATGCGGGCGCGCTGTTGGTCGTCATGATCGGCGCACAGGCGCGCGAACGCTGGACGCTGCCCGCGCTGATGATCGCCATCGCCGCGAACGTCGTCGGGCTGATTGGGTTGGGGAATACGCTCGGCATCGTCCCCATTGCGTTTTCGGCATTCGCGTTCCTGCGCGTATGGGGAGGGACGAGCGGCGGATCGCCCTTGCGCGCTAATCCGGTCATGGTTAAGGAACTGCGCGGACGAATGCGCGGTGTGCGTGCCTTCGCCGTGCTAACCGTGTATCTGCTGTTGATGAGCGGCTTTGCGGGCTTGCTGTACTTGATCTTCAACTCGTTCACGCGCGGCGTGGGCAGCGCAGCGGCGGGCGAAATCGGGCGCGTGCTGTTCATGGGCATCGTCGGCGTGGAACTGCTGCTGATCATCTTCATCGCCCCTGCATTCACGGCGGGCGCGGTCACAGGCGAGCGCGAACGCCAAACCTACGACCTGTTGCGCACCACCTTGTTGAGCAGTCCGGCGTTCATCGTCGGCAAGCTGGAGTCGGCGCTCGGCTTCATCGTTTTGCTCTTGCTGTCCGCGATCCCGCTGCAAAGTTTGGCATTCTTGTTCGGCGGCGTCAGCGAAATCGAAATTATCCTCTCGTTCGTGCTGCTGTTGGTCACAGCCGTGACATTGGGCGCGGTCGGGATGTATTTTTCGGTCGTGCTGCCACGCACGCTAACCGCCAGTGTGCGCGCCTATGGGACGATTGTCAGCGCCATGTTCATTGCGCCAATCTTGGCGGGCGTCGTGCTGTCGTTGGCGCGCGACCTGCTGGTTCGCGGCGGCACGATCCAGTCGCCCGTCGTCGAGGCGCTGTTGACCTACGCCAACGCGCTGATCACGGCGCTCAACCCGATCACGGCGGCGCTGGCAACGCAAACACTGTTGATCGAGCGGCAGGTGATCGGCATATGGACGCTGACGCTCGCCAGCGATGGCAGCACCATCCCGATAGCGTCGCCGTGGATGCTGTTCACGGTCATTTACATCATCGTTTCGGCGCTGTTGATCGCGCTGGCGATCCGGCGCGCGCGCCGCGTGGAGGGCTAAACATCATGGGGACGGATTTCGCGGCGCTGTTCGCACGTATTCAGGCGGCGTTCCCGGACACCGATTTCTGGTAACCTCACCCCCTAGCCCCCTCTCCACTTCGTAGAGACGGGGCGAAGTAAAAATCGTCGATAGATTGAAGGAGACAGACTGATGGCTGTCCAATCCGCCTATACACCGCAATATACTGCCCTGACGACCGCCGTCCGACGGTGGGAACGCCGCCGTCGCGCCGGGCTGACGTGGCGCTGGCTGCCGCGCGCGCTGACAGCGGGACTCGGCGTCGGCGTCCTTGCGGGGATCATCGGGCGACTGCGCCCGTTCTTGCTGCCCAATGAGCTTTTGCTCCTCGCGGGAATCGCCGTCGGCATCGCGCTGATCGCGTGTGTAGGTATCGCGTGGCTGTACGAGCGCGCCGATATCGTCCGCGCCGCGCGCCGCTTCGATCTGCTGTTCGACTTGGGCGAACGCCTTTCGACGGCGCTGGAATTGATCGATGGGCGCATTCAGACGGGCGACGAATTGGCGGGACGGCAAATCGCGGACGCGGCGGCAGTCGTATCGTCGGTCGATCCGCGCGGACGCCTGCCGTTCAGCGTGCGCGGACGTGATTGGGTGATCGCCGGCTTGTTGGCGGGCGTCCTCGCGCTGTTGATCGCGCTGCCCAATCCGCAAAACGATGCCATCGTGCGCAACGCCGATGCACAAACCGCCTTCGACGCTGCCGCCGAGACGATGCGCGACATCACGCAGGAGGTCGCCGCCGATCCGAATTTGAGCGCCGCCGAGCGCGAATCGCTGTTGCAAGCGTTAGAGACGGCGCTCAACGCGCTCGAACGCAGCAATATTTCGCCAGAAGAAGCGTTCGCGGCGGCGTCAGCCGTTGAATCCCAACTACGCGAACGCGCCGATGCAGCGAACGCCGCCGCGCAAAATCAGCGCGCGGCATTGGAGAGCGCATCCGCCGCGCTCCGCGAACAGAGCGGCGCGAGCGGTGAAGGTGGAACGGGCGAGTCAGGCGCGCTGTCCGAGCAGTTGGGACAGATGGCACAGCGAGAGGGCGCGACGGGCGATGCGGGCATGTCCGCATCCGAACGCGCTGACGCTGCGCAAGCCCTCCAACAAGCCGCCCAAGCGATGCAGCCCATCGATCCGAATGCCGCGCGTTCGATGCAGCAAGCCGCGCAAGCAATGGCACAGTCGGCGCAAACTGGGCAAGCGGGACAGCCGCAAACCCAACAGGCGCTCCAAAATGCGCAGCAAGCGGCACAGAATGCCGAGAATGCCGCCCAAAACGCGCAAAATGCCAACCAGCAGTTGAGCCAGCAAGCGCAGCAAGCCGCCGACGCCGCGCGCGAAGTCGGAGAGCAGTCGCAGAGCGGACAGCCGCAGGACGGTTCGCAGAGTCAACAGCCGCAAAATCAAGCGGGACAGCCGTCGCAACCAGCACAGCAGGGGCAGCAACCCCAAGCGGGTCAGCCATCGCAAAGCGGTCAACCGTCCCAAGCGGGGCAACCGTCGGAGCAGGGACAAGCGGGGCAACCGTCGGAGCAGGGACAAGCGGGGCAGCCGTCGGAGAGCGGACAGAGCCAGTCAGGGTCGCAAAGCGCCCAGCAGGAAGGCGGACAGTCCGGTCAGGCATCCGCGCCGTCTGGGCAGGGACAAGCGGGCGAAGCCAGCGATGGCAGCCAATCCGCCGCCGCCCAAGGGCAAGCCGGATCGAGCAGCGACGATCTTCAGTCCACGTCGCGCTCCTCCAGCGCACAGGGCGCGGGCGACTCGGCGGGCGATGCCGGACAAGACAGCGCGTCCCAACGTGCCAGCGGCGCATCGGGCAGCATCGACGCGCAGAACAACCCTGACGGCGTGGGACAGCGCGGCTTCGATCCCGTGTATGCGCCGCGCCGCATCGGCGGGCAGCCGGGCGCGACGACGATGCAATTGGAGACGAATCCCGACGGCATCCCCTTGACACAAGGCGAATATGCGCAGAATCCGGCGGGCGACGCGCTTGTGCCGTACAATGAAGTGTTCACGGAATATGACAATACCGCACGACGCGCGTTGGACAGCGGCTATGTGCCGCTTGGCTTGCGCGATGTCGTGCGCGACTATTTCACGTCGCTCGAACCCGATCAAAGATAAAACTAAACCACAGCGGCACAGAGAGAATATTTTCTCTGTGCCGCTGTGCCTGTGTGGCTGGGAAAAAGGATTGAAGATGTCAAATACGACCCTAGAAGCACCGATCAGCCTCGATACGTTCAGCACGCTGGCACAGAGCATCGAGCGCGAGGTCAAGCGCGTGATCGTCGGGCAAGATGATATCGTGCGCAGCGTGTTGATCTGCATCCTCGCCGGGCGTCATGCGTTGTTGGAGGGCGTGCCGGGCTTGGGCAAGACGATGCTGATCCGCACGATGGCGGATACGCTCGATCTCAAATTCTCGCGCATCCAGTTCACGCCCGATTTGCAACCGCCGGATATTGTCGGCACGGATATTTTGCAGGAACAAGCCGACGGGCGGCGTGAGCGCGTGTTTCAGCCGGGTCCCGTGTTCGCTAACCTTGTGCTGGCGGATGAAATCAACCGTGCGACGCCGAAAACGCAGTCCGCGCTGTTGGAGGCGATGCAGGAACGCACAATCACGATCTTCAACCGGAATTACAAGCTCGATCCGCCCTTCTTCGTGCTGGCAACGCAAAATCCGCTCGAAATGGAGGGGACGTATCCCTTGCCCGAAGCGCAGTTGGATCGCTTCATGTTCAAGGTCAATGTTTCGTATCCGTCGCTGGATGAATTGGTCGGCATCTTGGAGCGCACGACCGGCACCGCCGAACCACACGCGGGCAAAGTCGCGGACGGCGTGCAAGTGATGGAGATGGGCAAGCTGGCGTTGAGCGTCCCCATCGCGTCGAATGTGACTGAATATGTCGCGCGGTTGGTCATGGCGACTCACCCCGATACCGCCACTGCCCCGCGCGTGGTCAAAGAATTTGTGCGCTACGGAGCGTCGCCGCGTGGGGCGCAAGCGATCATCATCGGCGCGAAGATTCATGCGTTGCTCGACAAACGCAAGGGCGATAACTTCAACGTCCGCTACGAAGATGTAGACGCCGTTGCGCCGTCCGCGCTGCGCCACCGCTTGCTGATGAACTTCGAGGGCATGGCGGAAGCCGTCAGCACGGACACGCTGATCGCCGAAGCGATCAAGGCGACGCCGAAGGGGAAATGAAGAATGGACAAAATTGGATAACCCCGTTCAAGCGGCTGTCCAAGCGCGTTTGAGCAAGGTGGCAGAAGAAGCCGAGAGCGTGAAGCATTTTGCACGCAGCGGCAAATTGACCGGGCTGTATAAATTGCGCGCATATGGCAAATATCGTGTAATCTATCGGTTGCAACCGGATCAAAAATTGGTGATCGTCCTTAAAATTGGTGATCGGGACGATATCTATAAGGACTGACGCATGACCCAAATTGATTTCCGCCCTGCCGACAAAGCCAATTACGAGGCGCTCGCCCGCCTTACGCGCACCATGACGCCCGAACAACAGACGTTCGTCGCGCACAACGCCTTTTCGATGCTCGAAGCCATTTACTACCCGGAAACACTGTTCGCGCTCGGCATGTATGAGGGCGATACCCCCGTCGGGTTCACGCTCTACGGCGTCGATCCCGATACGCGGGAATGGTGGATCGTGCGCTTCATGATCGCCGGAACGTATCAACGCAAAGGCTACGGACGCGCGGCGATCCTCAAGCTGATTGAACATATCCGCACGCAGCACGGCGCAGACGCGATCAAAATCAGCTTTGTCCCCGCCAACACCCCGGCGCGCGACCTGTATCTCAGTGTCGGCTTCGTCGATACGGGCGTGATCGACGAGGGTGAGTCGGTGTATCGGCTGCCCAAGCCCGATGCCGCCGGAGAATAAATTATGACCGATCCGCTGTTTGACGATCCCACGCGGCGCAAGCTGGAACAACTCACGCTCTACGCCAATCGCGTCCGTGCGGGCGCGGTCAAGGGCGAACGCCGCTCGATCAAGCGCGGCACCAGCGTCGAATTTGCCGATTATCGCAACTACACGCCCGGCGACGATCTGCGCCGCCTCGACTGGAACATCTACGCGCGCCTCGAACGCCCACTCACGCGCCTGTACGAGGACGAAGAAGATTTATCCGTCCATCTGCTGCTCGATGCGTCCGCCAGCATGGATTTTCCGCGCGCCGATTTGGATGCGCCCGCCTCCAATCAGCATCACAAGTTCGCCTACGCGCGGCGCTTGTTGGCGGGCTTGGCGACGGTTTCGCTGACAACCAACGACCGACTGTCCATCGCGGCGCTGACCGTCCCCGACGAGCGCGACTCGGACGGCGTGCTTCATTTCGGACCCGCGCGCGGCGGCGCATACAGCCTCGCCCTGCTCAAGTTCATCGGCGGACTCACGGCGCACGGCGCGGTCGATCTCAATGCGATGCTCAAAAATTATGCCGCGCGCTCTGGTCGTGCGGGCTTGGTCGTGGTGATCAGCGATTTGTTCGCGGCGGCGGGCTTCGCGGAGGGACTGAACGCGCTGGTCGGCAAAGGACACGAAGTCGCGGTTGTTCACGTCCTCGCGCCGGAGGAAATCGATCCGCCGCTGGAGGGCGATCTGCGCTTGATCGACAGCGAAACGGGGCTGCCGCAAGAAGTCAGCATCGATGGTGGAATGCGTGTCTTGTATCGCAAGCGTGTCGAGGCGTGGCGCGACGATCTGCGCGCGGAATGTCGGCGGCGCGGCGCGCACTATCTGCCTGTGACGACCGATCAGGCATGGGAACGCATTATTTTGACCGACTTACGACGGCTCGGCGTCGTCAAGTAGCGGCGTCTCGTCGGGATGCCTGCCGGGCTGCGGGCATGGCACGCCATTCCCTTACGACGGAATCGGCAGCCGCACGCGAAATACACTCCCCACACCGATGTGACTTTCGACGTTGATATCGCCGCCGTGCGCATCGACGATCTTTTTGCAAATTGCCAACCCCAAGCCCATCCCGCCGCCGCGTGTGCCGCGCGCCTTGTCCGCGCGATACAGTCGATTGAAGATGTGCGGCAAATCGTCCGCCGCAATGCCGATGCCGGTATCGCGCACATCGAGGCTCGCGTACTGATCATCCGCCACCAAGCGCACGCTCACGCTGCCCCCGCTCGGCGTATAGTTGATCGCGTTGTCGATCAGGTTTTGCACGACGCGGCTGAACTCAGCTTCGTGCAGGTTAACCAGGGGCGACAGATCGGGCGGCTGATACGCCAAGAATACACCCTTGTCGGCGGCGATGGGCTGCATCACGTCAACCGCCCGCTGCACAATCCGATTCATGTCCTCAATTCGGAACGTGTAGACGATTTCGCCGTCCAAACGCGCCATGTCCATCATCGACTCGACCATCCGCCGCAGCCGCCAAGCGCTCTGATCCAGACTGTGCGTCTGATCGCGCACGCGCGTCCCCGCGTTGAGCATCTCGTTCAAATTGGGGCTGGCAAGCGCGATCAAGGCAGGATCGCCTGCTTGCAATTGAGCTTTTAGCAAGTCGGCGTGCTGTAACAGCCGCTCGTTCTGCTTTTGGATCAAGTAGATCGACGTGACAATCGAAGCGACCGGCGTGCGCAAATCGTGCGATACATCATCGAATAACGCTTTGAGGATGCGCATCCGTTCCGACTCTTGGCGGTTGCGCTCGGCATTCTTCTGGTCGGTCACATCGCGGACAATCGCCAAGATTTCATTCCGCCCAGACACGACCATGCGCGCCTCGAAATCGCGCAGCGCCCCGTTGATCGACAAACTGTACTCAACAACTTGGGTCATCTGCGTCTTCAACACCGCATGAACGGCATCGACAGCGCGTACCGCGACTTCGGGCGGCATCACATCGGACAACGTTTTGCCGACCACTGCCTCGATGGGCAAAAATAAATTATCATTCTGTTCCGGCTTCAGAAACAGGTAGCGTCCTTCGCCGTCAAAGCGGATGATCATATCGGGGATTGCGTCTAACAGCGCGCGCGTCTGTACCTCGCTCTCGCGCACATCATCGACCAAGCGCGCGCGATTGATGGCGACGCTGACGTGTTCACTGAGCGCGATCATGAGATCGAGATCGGCGTGGGTGAGCGGTTTGCCGCCCGCGACTGCCTCGATGTTCAGGGTGCCAACGACGCGCTCGGTGTCGAACAGTGGCACACAAATCTCCGAACTTAGCCCACTCACCGCCGCCACAAAATCGGGATCGTTCTGGATATCCTCCAACAACACCGGCTTACCCGTGCGCACCACGCGCCCCGATACACCCTCGTCCGTTGTTAAACGTGGAATCACGGTGGCATAGCCGATCTGGTACTGCATCACCAGATCATTGCCTTCGAGCAAATAAATGCTGATATGGGTATAGCCAAAGGTCTGCGCAATCGCTTCGCAGATCGTGCGCACCAGCGTAACAAGATCGATTTCGCGCGCCAGAATCGTGCGGACTTGATCGAGCAGGGTTAATTCTTGTGCCTGACGCAGCGCCGCATCGAACAACGCCTTATATTCGTGTTCGCTCTGGCGCAGTTGATCTTCGACCTTCTTACGTGCCGTGATATCCCGCCCGGTGCCGATCAATCCGATCAAGTTGCCATCTCGGTCGTAGAGCGGTTGTTTGTTGGTCAGCCACCACGTCTCTGTGCCGTATTGATCCATCAAAATTTCTTCACGGTCGATAATGGTTTGGCGCGTGTCCAGCACAAAACGATCATCGGCTTCGGAGTGCGCCGCGACATCGGGCGCATACACATCATGATCGAATTTGCCGAGCGCCTCTTCTGGCGAGTTCATCCCCATCATCTGTGCGTCGGTCAGGTTGGCGTAGGTTTTCCGTCCATTTACATCCTTGATGTAAATGGATGTGCGCGGGATGAAATCGATCAACAAGCGCAGCAGATCGCGCTCATCGCTCAACGCGCGGATGTGCGTATCCGCCTCCGTGAGTTGGGCGCGCGCGTCGCTTAAAAGGTTGCGGAGGTGCGCCGCGTCGGTGGCGGACGACTCATCGAGCGCGTGCGTGATCTGCTCGATCAAGGATGGGGTTGTTTTATCTATGATCATGCTATCCCTTGCCAACTGCATTGGGCAATACGACACGGCGCACGACGAATCCGAGCGCATACACACCGATACCGAGAACGGTCATCAGCCCACCAATCAACCCCAAGCAACCCAGTGGCGCAATCAACCTCTGCGCATCCAAATAGGCGACGCCCAACGCGCGTTCCGTCATCACTTGTACGACGCCCGCCATACCCATTGCCGCGCCGCTCCCCAACCAGCCTGCCGCGATCAACCAAAAGGGCAGCAAGCCCGTGATCCGGCGGTTCTGTCCGCGCGCCTCTGCCATCGCCTGATTGATCATGCCCAAAATGATCGCCGCCGCGCCCGCGCTGCTCCAACTCGCGCTCAGTGCTGCCAGCGGCGTCCCCGCTGTCCACACAGCCAGCGCGGGGAGCGTTCCGAACGCGCCAACCACGCCGACGCCCAACAGCCACAGCACCACGCCCAACGCGATCCAGTATCCGGCGAGCGTCGCGGACGCATTGCGATCCACCAGCGCGCGATGCGCGTGCGCCGCCACCATGATCGCGGCGATAGGCGCGATTCCGACGCCGAGTCCGCCCAGCATCCGCACGCCGTCCGCCGCGCCGAGCGGATACAACGCGGGCAGCGCCAGCCACGCGCCCGCCACGACGAGAACGCCCGCGCACACCGCCGCGCCGCGCGCCGCCCATGCGGGCGTAAGATTGCTGATGCGGTGCAACTGCCAGAATGCCAACGCGACCGCCGTCAGCGACAGTCCAATCTGTCCGCTCAGCGCATCCGCCAGCGCACTCAGCGCCGTTTGCCGAGCGAACGACGACGTGAGCAGCGGCGCGCAGGCGTGCAGGATCAAACCACTGCCGATGCACGCTGCGCCCGCCGTCCAGACAAGCCGTAATGTCCCCTCGAACGACGCTGAAGCCGCACCCCACACCCGCCACAGTGCCGCGCCCGCCGCCAGCACGACGCCGCCCATTGTCGCTTCCAGCCCAGCGATGAGCGGGATATCCAAGAGCCAGCACAGCGGGACTGCGACCACCAACGCACGCCAGATGAGGAAGCCACGCCGCCACCGCCGTGAGTCGACCGCCTGAGGCGCTGCGTCCGCCGCGAGAATCAGTCCGCCGCCGAGAATGCCGCTGATCAGCGCGCCGCGCCACCATGCCGCCACCATGCCCGCCCCGTTGGGATACGGCAGAATCGACGCCAGCAGCGAATTGGCGGCGAGGAACTGCGCGCCCACCACCAGCGCCATCAGCGCGTGCAGCACGAAAGCGGCAACGGTCAGCGTGAATAATGAATAGGCGGCGTGTTTCATCGTCGTCATCATATCAGCCTAATGTCAGCAAGAACGCGATCACGTCATCGATTTGATCGGTTGTCAACATTCCGCCTAAATTTTTCGCCATCGCATCGGCGTAACCCGGCACGAGATAATCGGATGGATACAAAATAGAATTGCGTAAATAGGTCGTGGCACTTTGTCCCGGCACGCGCGTCAACGCCCGAACCGCCACCCCCGCCAACGAGGGACCCACAATGATACTGTCCGGCTCAAGCGAATGACAACTCGCGCAGTTGGCGGGCGCGCTCCCAAAGCTGCGCCGCCCGCGCTCGACGGGCGTAGACACGGCGTCGAACGGGTCAGCGGCGACCAATCCCGTTTGGATAGCAGTTTCAATCAGCGGTTGTGGTGGAAACAGCGGCGCGGACGCGCTCACCGACGAGAGAAACGCGATCAGCGCCTCGATTTCGCCGCGCGTCAAGCCAAGTCGCGGCATGATCCGCGCGTTTGTAGCTGCAATTAGCGACGGCGCTGCCAGTTCATGGCGCAGCACCGCGCGCAGTTCGTCCGCGCCGTGCCGCGCGACAATGCGCGTCAAGTCCGACGCATAGCCGCCGCCCGCGCCCAGCAGGGTATGACAGCCCGCGCAGGCGTTCGATTGCCAAACGGCGAATCCGTCCACCGTGTTGGGTGAGTCGTCGTTCGCAACCCGACTATCGACCGCAAGGCTTGTCGATGAAGCGCCGACGGATAGGTTCGTGGCGTCAGGAATCGTCAACAGCGCGCCAATGCCCAGCAGCAGCGCGATGCTTAGACAGATGCCGAAAAAGACCTGCGCACGCCTCACAATTCCGCCCAACTTTACACTTTTCGTCGGTTCATTATAAAGTGCGCGGCGCAATGACGCTATAGATTAACCTAAGTTTTGGATCGGCTCTAAACCGTTCACCTCACCCCCTAACCCCCGCTCCACGCTGTGGCTGAGGGGGTTGGGGGTGAGGTGAAGCTATCCAAAACTCAGATTAGATTATTGATGTCGCTGTTTGGAGACTCGATTGACGCGCGCCGTCCATAACCGTATGATTACCCACTATTCGATAGGCGCATCTTGCGATGAAGGATAGACAATGAGCGAAGCCGCATTAGGGTTTGACCCGCAATTTCTCGATACGCTGCGCTGTCCGGTCGCCGTACAGGATAAAAGTCTGGGCGCTGATCCGGGACGGTTGGAATTTGTGAAGGGCTGCTGGTTGGTCAGCGCGGAGTCGGGGTACAAATATCCTATCTTCGACGGGATTCCGATGCTGCTGCCGGACGAAGGCGCGAAATGGAAAGATACCGATGTGGACGCGCTGCCCGTCCCGCCGCCGCGTTAACGATGGAACTGAGCGAAAAGGACTGAGAGAAAAGAAGGGCTGAGGGAAAAGCAACCACCTGATTTTGTGCTTGCTTAATCCTATCTTTTCTCAGTCCTCAGTCCTTTCCGCTCAGTCCGAGCTTTATCCGCTCAGTGCTGTTTTTGCCGTCCCCCTTTCCACGCGCTATACTGAATCACATTTGCGAAGCCAGCCTGAAAATCAGCGCGTGGAGCCGATTCCGATGGCAGACCTGACCCCTTATGAAAGCGTGGCGCACGAAGCCGTATCGCTGCCGGTGATGATCCCACCGAAGCTGATCGGGCGCGATGTCACGGTGGGACGCTTGTACGCTCAACTCAAGGACAACAAGCCCGTCCTCCTTTATGGTTCGTCGGGCGTGGGCAAAACGGCGCTGGCGGCGTCGCTTGCCAGCGCCATGACGCAAGCGCCCGGCGGTGTGCTGTGGATCACTGTCGATCAGCCGTCGCTCCCTGATATCCTCGTGCGTATCGCGCGAGCATACCGCCTGAACGAAGTGACGACCAAAGACAATCCGCTGACGATGATCAACACCGTCGCTTCGACGTTGGCGAATCAACGCCCGTTGGTGGTGTTAGACGGCGCGCTGTCGGCAGACGTAGCGACCGCCTTCATTACTCAATGTGCGCCCCGAACGCCCGTCCTGTTGGTCTGCGACGATGAAATCGCAGGCGCATGGACGAGTCTGCGACTGGGCAAGCTCGAACCTGAACCCGCCGCGCTCCTGTTCCGGCAAGCGGGCGGCATCAATGACGCTGACGCCGCAACTGCCGCCAAGATCATCGCGGGGGTATCCCAGGCGCTCGACTTCCATCCGTTCGCGCTGACGTTGGCGGGAGCGACGATGCGCGCAGCCCGTCAGACGCCCGCCGAGTTCGTCAACTTCCTTGCGGGGACGCCCAATGCGGGCGCGCTCACGCCGAGCCAACTGGCATTGGCGACCGCTTCGCGCGCGCTCGATAACCGCTTGCGCGGGCTGCTGTTGGTCTTGGTCGGCACGTTCACGGGCAGCGCGTCCGGCGAACTGATCGGCATGATCGGCGGCGCGCCCGAAGAAACCGTCAACGGCGCGATGAGTCTGCTGGTCGCGCGCGGGCTGGTCGAACGCTTCTATCGCTACGATGTCGCCTATTATCGGCTGCACCCACTCGTCGCCGTTTTCCTGCAAACGTCACTGCGTGCCGCCAACGATGGCAAGGGCTTAGACGACTTGCAAGCGCGCGTCCGCGATGGTGTGGTGGCTTACGCCCGCAAATACACCGCCGAACCCGATGACGATGCGAACGACAAACTCAGCATCGAGATGGACAATCTGATCGCGGTGGCGCGATGGGCTTCGGAACGCGGAGAGCGCCAAGTGGCGGAGGGGCTGGCGCTCATGTTGGCGCGCGCCGGAAATTTCGTCCAAGCGCGCGGCTATGTCTACGAACTGGCGATGCTGCAACAGTTGGCGTCGAGTTCGGTCACGCCGTTCCCCGCGCACGGCGCGTCTGCGCGTTCTACACAACCGCTCCCGGTCGCGCCGCCCGCGCCGCCCCCCTTTCCGGCAGATGCGGACGACGATTTCGAAGATGAGGATGGTCTTGCGCCGCTCCGCATGACCAATGATGATGCGCGGATCGGCTTAATCGATGCGGATGACTCTCAACCGATCAGCGTGATCGCCTTCGATGAAACCGACGCGGACGACGATGATTTTGACGACGATTTCGAGGATGATGACGCGGACGACGATCTATTCGGCGGCGCAAGCGTGCTAAGTACGCTCTCGTCGTTCAGCGCGGACGATCCCGATCTGGTCGATTTGACGGACGATGCGCCCGATGAGCCAGCCGACGAGTCAATCGATATCGCTGCCGATGCCCCTGCCGTATCGCCCGAAATCGCACGGCTGCGGACGGCGTTGAACAGCGCGCGCCAAAGCAGCGACGCGCGCCAACAAGCCGCGCTCTTGGCGTCCATCGGCATGGCGCACATGGAGAATGAACACGACACGGAAGCGATTTCGTCCTACACCGAGGCGCTGACGCTGTACGAAAACCTGAACGACTCGTTTGGGATGCTCTCGACGTTGGAGGCACTCGCCAATTTGACCGCGCGCGGCGACGGCGGGCAGGCGGTCGTCATGTATGCGACGCGCGGTATCACGCTCGCCAAAGAACTGGGGCGCGAAGAAGCACAAGCGCGGATGTTGGTCGTCCTAGGCGACGTGCGTCAACAGTCAGGCGACAGCGATCAAGCGGCGCGCGTCTATGGTCAGGCGCTCGATCTGCGGCGCGCGGCGGGCAGCGAACGCGACGAAGCCGCGATTTTGCTCAAGCTCGGCTATTCTCAACTGGACAGCGGCGAACCTGAAGAAGCAATCAAGACGTGGGAAGATGCGCTGACGCTGTTCCGCCAGCAAGATCGCCGCGATTACGAAGGCAAGGCGCTCGGCGGCATTGGCACCGCCTACGGCGAGCTGGAACGCTGGACAGAGGCGATCAACTTCCATCAGTCGGCACTGCACATCGCGCGTGAGGTCAAGGACAAAGACGACGAGGCGCTGCAACTGGGCAATCTTGGCTATGCTGCCACGCGCGCCGATGATAAGCGGCAGGCGGTTTTGCGCTATCGGCAGGCACTCCATCTGGCGTATGAGATGGATGACCGTCAGAATATCGTCGGCATCAGCGTCGATCTCGCCCGGATGTTGGTCGAGAGTCCCCGCCATTTGGACATCGCTGCATTGCTGGTCGATTCGGCGTTGGCGGTCGAGCCGAACGACCGCGATTTACGCAAATTGACCGAACGAATTGAAGATGAACGCGATGCCCTTGGGGCTGACACGCCGCGCGCCACGATCAACGGCACCGCGCGCGAGTACGCCGCCAATGCGTATCGCTTGCTCGAAGCATAGGTCAGCGAAGCGGTATGACTCACATCGTTCGTAATCCGGCGGCGCTCCCCGCACCCGTCGGACAGTATGCCCACGCCATCGAAGTCCGCCCGAACGCGCGCTATCTGTTCGTGAGCGGACAAATTCCCGGCGCAGAGCATACCGACGCGCTTGGAGCAGATTTTGGAATCAGCGAGCATGAACGTGCGCCACATCGTCAAAGTGACCACCTTTCTTACGCATCCTGATCAAGCCTCCGCAAACAGCCAGATTCGCCAAGCATTTTTGGGCGATCATACGCCCGCTGTGACCGTTATGGTCGTCCAACTGCTGCAATCGAATTGGCTGCTCGAAGTGGAATTGATCGCGGCGATGTAAAAGTGTGTTAGCAAGCGTTGAGTCTTCTAAATTGGAGCTTTCAATCATGTCCTCGTATCACCTGACCCCCGACCAAATCGCGTTTTACGATGAAAATGGCTATTTGGTGCTGAAAAATTGGATCCCCGCGCCGATGCTCGCGCGCTTGCAAGCCGCAGGGCGCGCGTGGATCGATGAGGGGCTGCAAGCCGCGTCCGATCATCCGCAAATTCAAGATTACCACTTCGCCGCGCGCACCAACGGACGCACGATGTTCCGCGTCGATTACGTTCACAATAAGGGACAAGCCGCGTCGCTGGAACTGCTCGGCAGCCCACAGGTCTTGGGCGTGGCGGAGAGCATGTGCGGACAGAATTTCGTCCCCACCTACGAATCGATGGTGTTCAAGCAGGAAGGCGACGGCGAAGCCATCAAGTGGCATCAGGACGCGGTGCATCCGCGCACACACCGCATCTTCAACTATGATTTGTATCTCGATGCGTCGCGCTCAGGCGGCGGCGCGCTGTGGGTGATCCCCAAATCACAGACGCAACCACAAGATATTTGCGCGCTGACGGATACGTATGGCTGGAACGCGCCGGGCGCGGTCGAAGTCGAGATGCAGCCCGGCGATGTCCTGCTGCACGATGTCATGGTCGTACATGGATCGCCGCACACCGAAGGCAACGCGCTGCGCCGGACGATCTACTATGAATTCCGCGCTGCCGAAGAAATTGTCGAGGATGGACCGTGGGATCGGACGTGGATCGATCAACGCTTACGCTTGATCCCGCTGGCGCTCAAGCGCCACGCCGCCGCATACCCCGATGATGCCGCGTTCGCGTGGCGCGCGACGGATGAATTTCGCCCACAGGTGAGCGACGATGAAGCGGCGGAACTGCGCGTCGCGCACAGCATCCACATGGCGGGATCGTATTGCAGCGCGGGCAGCGTCATCAAGCCCAAAGTCGAACTGGCGACGGCATAGATAAACGACGAAAGCGATTTACCGCCGAGAACACGGGGGTGAATCGCTCCCATTTGACAACGGCTTTTGAAGCACCGGACTCGAGGGCAGTAGCGGTTTGCTGCTGGCAACCTCGTGAAGCGGCGGGCGTCCCAGTGGAACGCCCGCCCCGGACATCATTTCTAGGTTTTCATTCCATTTTTCAGCCGCACATTCAACGTGCGATTAGCGACTCGGCGCTGCGCTGCCCGGAAACAACCACGCCAACGCTTCGGGAATCACGCTCTTGAAGCCGACCAGTCCATGTCCGCTGCCCGTCTCCGCGAACCGATACGCGAGATTGCGCTGTGAGACCAGCGTTTCGCGCAACGTCAGCGCGGGACGCAGAAAGCGCGCTTTCGCTTCGTAACGCCCGACGGACTGAAAAATACGCGCGGGCAGCGTCTCGTTCGTCTCGAACGTCCGCACCAGATCGCGCAGTTGGTCGCTGCCCACGCCCTTGCCCAACGGCGCTGAGATCATCGCCAAACCGCTGAACACCATCGGGTTGTTTAACGCCGCATACGCTGCTGCCGCCGCGCCAACCGCCACGCCGCCGATAGCGACATGCGCCGCGTCGATCTTGTAGTTTGACTGGACGAAGGGCAGCAGTTCAGTCAGCAAGAATTGATAATGCGCGTCGTTAGGCAGATATTCGCGCTCGCGGTCGCCGCCTGTGCCTGATTGGATCATGGCAATGATGAGGGGCTGCAACCGATTGTTCTTGATGAGCGCGTCAGCAATTGCCGGGACTTGCAAGGGACCCGCCGCCCATTGTCCATCGTGTAGGATTAGCACGGGGTAGGTCATGCGCGCGCCGGGACGATAGCCGGGCGGTGTATAAACCCACAGCGCACGCTCCTTAAAACCGAGCAGATCGCTGTTGAGGGTGTGCTGCGTCACTTTACCGCGCGGTACGGCTTTGAGCGCCATCCAATCGAGATAGGCGCGCGCCGTACCCATACGCAAGACCGAGACGCGCGTTTCGCCGCCGTCCATCCGCAGAGGATTGCGCGGATCGGCGTCCCAATAGGTTGCCACACGCAGCGCGACGTTGGGTTCCGTCCGCAGGGGTGTCATGGGGTCGTCCACCGCCAGCATGTAATCGAGCAAATCATCGCGCTCGAAAACGTGCGAAACGTGCCAAAAGTTCGTCCCGGCGAGGCGTTCCATGCGCAAGAATGGCGGATCGGCGTTGATAGTCGTATCGAGGACAAGTGCGACATTCTCAATCGGGGCGAGACTTGCGGCGTGGGTATAGAAGAACGTCGCTCGGTCGTCATTGATCCACGGCGAAACAGGCTGGTCTTCGATCAATTCTTCCACCAAAGCCTGACGCGCTTCATCGTTCACCGCGAGCATGGTATCTGCCAAAAAGGCATCGAAATCAAGCCATCGGGGCATAGGGTCGGCGCTCCTTATCGCTGTGCAGTCCGATTCATGGTTTGATTGTACCATCGCGTTAAGGTGTGCGCGCAACGAATCGCCACAAAGTCCGTTAGAATAGAATGATTTGCTGTTGAATGATCGTTTGTGAGGGGTCGATTGAACGCCCCCACAACGTCGGGCTGTCTACAATGGACGCCCAGTCTGGAGCCGATTGATGCAGTCGATACCCCCCGCCGTTCATGTTCGCCATTCTGAAGCAGTCGCCAACCAACGTCCGCTAACGTTGAGCGTAATCATCCCGTGCTACAACGAGGTCACAACCATTGAAGACGTGTTGAGCCGTGTCGAGTCCGTCGAATTGGCGGACGAAATCATCATTGTGGACGACGGCTCCACAGATGGCACGCGCGATATCTTGCGCCAGCTTGAAGCGGACATCCAAGCCGGACAGCACCCCAATCTGCGCATCCTGTACCACGACCACAATCAGGGCAAAGGCGCGGCATTGGTCACGGGTTTTCACGCTGCCACGTCGGATATCTTCCTGATTCAAGATGCTGATCAGGAATACGACCCGCGCGAATACCCCTCGCTGCTCAAACCGCTTCAAGAAAACATCAGCAAGGTGGTCTATGGCTCACGCTTTTTAGGCGGTCCCCGCAAGGCGATGAACTTCTGGAACATGATCGCCAACAAGGGGCTGACACTGGCGACCAACATGCTCTACAACGCCATCTTGAGCGATATGGAGACGGGCTACAAGGTGTTTCGCGCGGAAGTTGTGCGCGGAATGGTGATTCACGCGCGCGGCTTCGAGTTCGAGCCAGAGTTCACCGCGAAAGTCTTAAAGCAGGGCATTCGCATCTATGAAGTGCCGATCTCGTACAACGGGCGCGAATGGACAGAGGGCAAAAAGATCAAGTGGACGGATGCGCCCAAAGCGTTATGGGCGCTGATCAAGTATCGCTTCGTGGATTGAAGATGACCGATCAAACGCTGGCAGGACGAGTCGCCGTGGTCACGGGCGTCAGCCGTCGCGCCGGGATCGGCTTTGCGATTGCGCGACGGCTGGCAACGCTCGGCGCCGATTTATTCGCCCAGCATTACAGCCCGTTCGACGCGGCACAGCCGTGGGGCGCTGATCCCGGCGGGATCGACGCGGTACTGACCGAACTGCGCGCCGCTGGAACGCGCGTCGAACACATTCACGCCGATTTCAGCGACCCGAATGCCCCGCGTATCGTCATGGCGGCGGCGGTCGCGGCGTTCGGTCACGTCGATCTTCTGATCGCCAACCATGCCTACAGCACAATGGGCGATCTCGAAGCGTTGACCGCCACCCAAATCGACGCGCATCTCAACGCGAATGTGCGCGGGACGCTGCTGCTGATTCAGGCATATGCTGCCCAGCATGACGATACCCATCCCGGCGGGCGCGTAATCCTGCTGACGAGCGGTCAGCATCTCGGCGCGATGTCCGGCGAACTGGCGTATGTCGCCTCGAAAGGGGCGCTGCATCAACTCACACAAAGTCTTTCGGCACATCTGATTCGGCGCGGCATCACGGTGAACACGGTCAACCCCGGGGCAACCGACACGG
Source organism: Anaerolineae bacterium (assembly GCA_034437055.1). Lineage (GTDB taxonomy): Bacteria > Chloroflexota > Anaerolineae > Aggregatilineales > Phototrophicaceae > Flexifilum. The sequence continues at coordinate 12,376 of DAOTUQ010000125.1, read as the reverse complement.
GTTATGCGCCGCCCGATGTCTATAACGCCGTGCGAAATGCCCATCCGCAGGGGCGGTGGGGCGAACCGGACGATGCCGCGCGTCTGATTGGTTGGCTGGCGAGCGATGAGGCGCATTGGATCACGGGACAGGTGATCAATTCAACGGGCGGATTGTGACGCTCGATTTCGAGCCGCACCTGCTCGCTGTCGGGACGCGCCGCTGGCACGCCCACGTTGTCCCTCCGCCTTTTGACGGAGATCGCGTCCCCGCCCTAAGCCCCCTGTCGATTTCATTCCCCGTGCGCTTGCACGCTTTTCAGATTTGAATATACTTGTAATTAAACCTGTCATGAACGACAGATGAAAAACAACCGGAGCTAGAGAGGTTTTTTATGTCTTTTCCATCTAAACATCGCCCGCTCATGCGGGTGCAAACGTGGGCGGCGGTCGCTGTCCTACTCACATTCATCGGCGCGTCGCTGCGCAGCGCGGCGCCCGTCTCCGCGCTGACCCATTCGGGCGGCGCGATCACCATCGCGGATAATACCACTGCCACACCCTATCCCTCCACCATCAACGTGCAGGGCGAGCCGGGGCGCATCACCGATATCGACGTGACCCTGTTCGATTTCACCCATGCCTTCCCCGATGATGTCGATGTGATGCTGGTGGCACCGAACGGCAGCACGAGAGTGATGCTGATGTCGGATGCGTGCGGCAGCGGGGACATGTTGAATGTCGATCTGACCTTCAACGACGAAGCCGCCTCGCTGCTCTCCGACGGGGGACCGTGTACCGCTGGCGGCTATCATCCCAGCGACTATGGTGTGGGCGAAAACATGCCCGCGCCCGCGCCTACTGCCCCATACAGCACGTTGTTGAGTAGCTTCGACAATATTACCCCGAATGGCATCTGGTCGCTGTATGTGCGTGACGATTTGGGTTTGCAGGCGGGCGATATCGCCAGTTGGCAGCTCAGTATCACGACGGACACTTCGATCATCACCATGACCTCGCTCGTCTCCGCTCAAGCCACCCCCTATCCCTACAACACCGCAGTCACTGGCAGAAACGGCTTGATCACCGATGTGAACGTCACGCTTTCGATCAGCCATACCTTCCCCGACAACCTCGATATCCTGCTGCGCTCACCGGACGGCGATACGGTCGTGCTGATGTCGGATGCGTGCGGCGGTGACGATTTGACGTCCGATAGTTTCACCTTCGATCAATCGGTTGCCAGTGTGATCCCAGACGTTGATTGCAACGGCAGCGGCGGCACATTCCGCCCGGCGAACCACAATGGCGGTGACGGCGATAACAGCGATTGGGGACTGCCGGGTCCGCATGGGACATCGCTGAACGATTTCAACGGAGAGAACCCGAACGGGACGTGGAGTCTATTCGTCTACGATGATGCCGCGCCCAATACGGGCTTCATCCGCAGCGTGACGATCAACATCACGACGACCAACACGTCGATCATCCAAATCCCAATCACATCCGAGACGGACGGCAGCGGCACGGCGAACCCATACCCGTACAACATCAACATCGCGGGCGAAGTCGGCGTGGTCAGCGATGTGAACGTGTCAATCAACGGGTTCACGCACAGCGAACCCAACGATGTGGACATGCTCTTGGTCAGCCCCAACGGCATCGCGGTCATGCTCATGTCGGGTGCGTGCGGATTGAACCCGATGACGAACATCGACTTGGACTTCAATGACGAGATCGGCTCCGACCCCAGCGCCACCATCCCCGATGTTGGACCGTGTACGTCCGGGACCTACCGTCCTGGCAACTGGGACGGCACGACGGCGCTGCCGTCGCCCGCGCCGTCGCTGCCCTATTTCAATCGCTTCAGCGCCTTCGACGGCATCAACCCGAACGGCACGTGGCAGTTGTACATCAATGACGACAGCGCCAGCGATGCCGGCTTCATCACGGGACCAGTTACCGTCAACGTGGATACGGTCACCAGTTTGCCTAACCTCGTCCAGAACAGCGGCTTTGCCAGCGGCGAGACCAATTGGCAAGAGTTCGGCGGCGGGTCAGGCAGCGTCGTGAGCGGTGCGTACCAATTCCAACGCACCAGCGGGTCGGATGCCTTCACGATTTTCCAGACCATGACGCCCGATTTTGCTGCTGAGACCGAGTTCGAGCTGCGCTTCGACATGCGCAACAGCGGCGCGACGCAGAAGCGGGTCACGGTCGTGATCTGGGATGCGGCGTTCGGACGGCAGCGCGCCTGTTCATTCTGGCTCGATACCAGCGCCACGCTGCGCACGTATCAAATCTTGGGCGATGTGCCAGACGGCACGACGTGGACGGACGTGACGGTGCATTTCTACGCCAGCAGTTCGCCGCCCGCTGGTAACGACGGCTTCTACATCCTCGACAACGTGATCTTGCGCCAACGTCCCGATCTGCCGACGCAGGGATCGGAAATCTTGGAGACGCTGTGCATCGATCCGACGGCACCGACTGGCGATCTCGGCAGCAGCAGTGCAAACTTGCTCAACAACAGCACCTTCGCCGCGCTGCCGGGTGGCAACGCCAACGGGACGTGGGCGCTGACGGGCAACATCAGCGGCAACCTGAGCGCGGGCGCGCTGCGCATCCAGCGCACGGGCGACCCAGCGGGTTCGCTGCTGCAAGATACCAATTTCGTCGTCAACAATGACGAATCGTTGGAATTATCCATCGATTTGGGCAACAGCGCCGCCATCCATCAGCGCGCGACGATCCTGATGCACAACGAGAACTTCGACGGCTTGCAGTTCTGCACCTTCTGGCTGCCACCCAACACGCCGTTGGGGACGTACATCATGCGAACATCTGCCAACAAAGCGTGGAACAGTCAAGGCGTAAGCGTCTCGGTCTACCCATCGACCAGTTCGCAGTACATCTTGGTCGATAACACGATCTTGCTGCGCCGAGACGATATGAAGGTGATCGGCACGGGCTGCTACGAACCCGGCTCGGTTCAACCCGCATTGGATGATGTGTGGATGCAAGCGCAGTTCGATGCGCTGGCAGCGATGCAGCCGACGCTGATGCCGACGGCAACCCCGTTCGCGGCGTACAGCGTGCCGGGCATGACGGGCGAACAGCCGATCATCGCTACGCCGAGCGCGCCGACGGAATACACGCCGCCGGGCGAAGGCTCAAGCAGCGAGTAACCCTCGCCCCACACTTGCTACACAACTTCCCCTCTCCGCACGGCTGAGGGGAGGACACCTTTTCAAGAACCTCACCCCCTGACCCCCTCTCCACTGCGTAGAGAGGGGGCTGGGGGGTGAGGTGAATCAGGGAGAAAACCAAACATGTCCTCCCCTCAGCTGCACGGAGAGGGGGTCGGGGGGCGAGGTGAACGGTTTAGAGCCTATCCGGTTACATAACGAGGCGGCGTTGGCAGAATCCATTCTATCGAAATAACGGCATTGGTTTCCGAGTCTGCATATCAAATACGGCATTCTAAAAAATTATCCCCCCAATTGCCCCGTCTCTCCATTTGCATTAAAATTCTTCGCACTTCCATCCATGCACCCACCACAAAGGGGACACACCGTGACCCAGCCCATCGTCGCCATCTTACAGGGCGACCAAACCGGACAAGAACTGCTCGATGAAGGGCTGCGCGTCCTCGACGCCGACGTGACGCGCGTCCCGCTCACCTACAAAACCTTCGATCTGTCGCTAGAGAACCGCCGCGCGACGAACAACGGCGTCGTCCACGCTGCCGCCGCGTGCGTCAACGAAACGGGCTATGGCATCAAAGCCGCCACCATCACGCCGCCCGACGCCAACGATGTCGGCAGCCCCAACGCGCTGCTGCGCGAATTGATCAACGGTCAAGTTATTTTGCGCACCGGGCGGCGCATTCCCGGCGTGCGCGCGTTGGCGGGCGTGTATTCGCCCATCTCGGTCGTGCGCATGGCGGTCGAAGATGCCTACGGCGCGAAGGAATGGCGCGAGGGCGCGGGACTCGATGAAGTCGCCTACAGCACGCGCAAGCTGTCGCGGCGGCTGTGTCGCGCGGTGGCAGAATTCACGTTCCGGTACGCGCGGCGCACGGGCGGCAAGGTGTTTGGGGGCCCCAAATACACCGTCAGCCCGACCTATGAAGGCATCTTCAAAGAGGAACTGGACGGCGCGCACGACCGCTATCCCGACGTGGCGTACAATCCGCAGCTCATCGACGCGACCTACGCGCTCTTGCTCAAGACGAACGGCGAACCGCTGGTCATTCCGGCGCTCAACCGCGACGGCGACAGCTTGAGCGATTTGGTGTTGGAGATGTTCGGCAGCATCGCGGGCGCAGAGTCGATCATCTATTCGTTCGACGATCAGTTGGAGGTCAAGACGGTGCTGACCGAAGCGCCGCACGGCACTGCGCCCAGCCTGTTCGGGAAGAATATCGCCAATCCGATGGCGATGATCTTGGCGGGCGCGGCGCTCTTGCGGCATGTGCGCGGCGCATCGGCGGACGCCGCCAATCGCGCCAGCCGCGCGATTTACGAGGCGACGATGGAGGCGGTCTACGAGGGGACACGCACGCCCGACTTGGGCGGACAGTCATCCACGACCGCGTTCACGGACGACGTGATCCGCCGCGTCAAGGGCAAGCTGGATGTCTGGGACGCGCTGGGCGAAAAGGCGTGAGTTCACCCCACCCCCCGACCCCCGCTCCACAGCATGGAGCGGGGGAAACGTTCGATCTACAAGTGGGGTTGTTCTGGTCGCTGCTGCTGCAACTGGTACTCGACGGGGAAAAACGACTCTCCGCTGTGCTGCACGCGCACGACCTGACGCCGCCCCAGTTCTACGTCCTCAAGACGCTGACCGAACACGACGGACGCTGTGCCATCGGGCAGATCGCGCGGCTGCACGGGCTGACCAACCCCACCATGTCCGGCTTGGTCAAACGGCTGGAGGCGCTCGGTTTGGTGGCGCGCACGATGAACGCCGATGATCGGCGCTCGGTCTACGTGACGCTGACCGACGCGGGCAGCGCGCGCTACGACGCGGTGAGCGCTGAGTTATTGGCGAAGCTGCGCGACGCGCTGGCGCTGATTCCGCCCGATCAGCGCGCGGAATTGTTCACGTATCTGGCGAAGTATGCGGCGCTAATTATGTTATAATCCACTCATCCCTTAACATCGAAGCGAGATGGGGCGCGTCCATGCCGATCAATCGAGAACAATATCGTCAAGCGGTCGAATTCATCGAAAAGCACGTCCGCCAGCCGAATCAGCGTCAGGCGCTCTTGAACGATGCGTTTTTCCCTGATGGGGAGGCGCTGATGCGCCAGATCGATTTGAGCGCCGATCCCCATACCTTTGCCAATCTGTGCGCGCAAAAAGCCTACAGCTACGGTTGTGTCGATGCGGAACACGGCTTTGCGCGGCTGATGGAAGCCCTTAAACAGTACATGGGCGATCCGACGACGCTCGACGGGTTGATCGCGGCGGTCGAGGGCGACTGCATCAAGCGCGCGCACAGGAACAGCACGCGCTGGTCGCTGCCCAGACCGCGCAGACCGCCGCCGAACATCGTCCGACGCGCGGATCACGCACGATTGGCAGCTTACCGCGCAGCTACGATCAGCTGCCCTTCCACGACCGCACCGCCGAACAATCCCAGATCACCAATGCCCTGCACGCGCGCAAGCCGCTGGTGAGCATCGTCGGGCGTCCCGGCATTGGCAAGACGGGCTTGGCGTGCAAGGTCTTGGAGGACGTGACGCGCAGCGCGCGCCGCCCCGATGGGCTGATCGCCTTGAGCGCGGAGAAAGTCGGCGGCGATAGTTTGTCAGCGGATCGCATCTTCGACATGGCGGCGCGCCTGCTCCCCGCCGATCATCCGTTCGATGCGCTGCGCCGCGATCCGAAAACGTCCGCCGCCGCCAAAACCGCCGCGCTGATCGAGGCGCTGCATGGACAATGGATCGTGCTGTATCTGGACAATCTCGAAGTCGCCCAGCACGCCGAAACGGGTGCATTGCTGAACGACGATCTGCGCGAACTGATCGAGACGGTGCTGACACAGGGAAACGGCATGATCTCGATCTTGATCACATCATGGTACACCGTCGAACTGCCGAACCCTCTCCGCGTCAAAGACACGCCGATCCGGTTGGAACAGGGTTTGCCCGAAGGCGAAGCGGTCGCCTTTTTGCGCGAATTAGGCGGCGATCTGTTCCCCGCTGATGACGCGCCGCTGCGGACGCTCATTGACAAGACGCGCGGCTTTCCGCGTGCGTTAGAGGCGGCGGTCGGCTGGCTGAAGAACACGCCGAGCGGGACGCTGACCGAACTGCTGACCGATGCGCCGCTGATGGAAAAAGAAGTCACCAGCTATTTTGTCCAGCGGGCGCTTGATGCGCTCCCGCCGATTCCGCGCCGGATCGTGGAAGGGCTGTCCGTCCTGCATGGCGCGGTCGAACTGACGGCGCTGGAATATCTGCTGGCGCCATTCATGGACACACACGATTTGCGGACGCGGCTGGATCGCTTGGTCAACGATCACATCGTCGCGTTCAACCGCGCGTCCGGCGTGTACAGCCTCCATTCGCTCGACCGTGCCTATGCGTCCGCGCACATCCAGTCGGGAACAGCGGATGAATTGGTGGATGAGGACGCCGAACCGTACAGCCGCCGCGCCCTGAGGGAACGCGCCGCCGTCTACTATCGGGAACGGCGGAAGCCGCAGAGCCAATGGAAAACGCTGGCGGATGTGCAGCCACAGCTTGCCGAATTCGAGTACCGGATCGATTTGGAGGATTACGACTCCGCCGCCGCTTTGCTGTTGGACATCGACTTCGATTATTTGCTGTTATGGGGCTACGCGCCGCTGGTGATCGGGCTGCACGAACGCTTGCAGGGGCAGATCGTCGCATCGTGGTTGGCGCGGCGCAGCGTCGGCACTCTCGGTCATGCCTATTCCGATGTCGGGCGCATGACCGACGCGATCCGCTGCTACGAGCGTGCGCTGGCATCCGCACGGGCGGAGGAGGATCAGGAGGGCGAAGGCGTATGGCTCGGCAACCTGGGGGTTGCCTACCGCGCTTTGGGACAGGTGGAGCGCGCGATTGCCTATTGTGAACAGGCGTTGGTGATTGCGCGCGAGATCGGCGACCGAGGCGGCGAAGGCAGACATCTCGGCAACTTGTGGAATGCCTACTACGCTTTGGGACAGGTGGAGCGCGCGATTGAGTATCATGAACAGGCGCTGGCGATTTCGCGCGAGATCGGCGACCGAGGCGGCGAAGGCGTGTGGCTCGGCAACCTTGGCGAGGCGCTGACCGATCTCGGACGCTACGTTGATGCCATCACTCGTTTGGGTCAATATATTCACATTGCCGATGAAGTTCAGTCACCGCGCGAGAAAAATTACGGCGGGAGCTATCTCGCCCGCGCTCATCTGCTCTCCGGCGATTTGAACGCCGCTGTGACTGCGATCCATGAGGCGCGAAGGCATGATGCCCCCGAAAACAATCATGCCGCCGCCGCGCTGCACGGCATCATTCTCGCGCGGCTGAACGACGCCGCTGCATCCGCCGCATTCACGGACGCGATCCGCCACGCCGACGCGATCCTGACCGTGACGCCGCGTTACTATGAGGCACGGTACGCGAAGGCGCTGGCACTGACCGGACTCGCGTTCCGCAAAAATGAACCGCTCGACGCCGCGCACGCCGAATATACCGCCGCGCTCGACAATTGCAGCGCCAAAGGCGTTGTCCGCCGTGAACTCGGCTTGCTCGACGCGCTGATGCAGGGTCGCGGCGGCGACCGCTTGCAGTCGATCCGCGCTCTGCTGGCGGCGCGCGCATGACCCAGCCGAATACGCCACCGTCGCGCGTTCTCCCAACCGACTTCCTGCCGCGCTTGATCCGCCTGCTTGCGCCGAAAGTGCGCGTCGTCGCCAGCCGCGAGGCGCTCGTCGATGAGGCGTATGGCGTCACCGCGCCAGCTTTACGCGATCAGATCGATACGAACGGCGCGGCGCGCGATGTCGCCACCCACATCGTCCAAACCGCGCTCGATTTTGGCTGTCTGACGGACGGGCGGCACGCGCTGATCCCACTGATGGAGGCGCTGAAGTCGCGCTCTGGCACGGAACAAGGCGACGAACTCGACGCGCTGATCGACGCCGTACAGCCGCTGTGTGACGACACCGCGCGCGCCGCCGAACTCGCCTACTTGCTCCGCGTATCCGCGCAGATCGGGGCGGGCGCGACCGACCAGCGGACGCCGCCGCGCGCCATTTTGCTCGGCGAACCCGCGTTGACGACTGCCGCCCTTGCCAAAAGCGCCCGACGGTTGCTGGCGGCGGCGAACGGGGACGCCGCTGCGCCGCTGCCGGTCGTACTTCGCTTGTCCGAATGGAAAGATCAGCGCAGCACGCTCAAATCGCTCGTCCGCGCGGAGTTGGGCGTAACGGATGCGCGCATGGACACGCTTTTGCGGCGCGGACGGATCGCGCTGCTGCTGCTCGACCTCGATGCGCTGCCCAACAAGGCGCGCATCCAGACGATCCGCGATTTTCTGGACGATCACGCCGCACTGTCGATCATCGTCACGTGTCGGGCGGGCGTGTCTGCCGCCGATTTCGAGCTGGAATTGGAAAAAATTATAATCCGTTGACAAGTATTAAAAATCATGCTTTAATTGTGAAAATAATCACCATTGCAGCTTGGAGATGGTACGAGCATGAATTTGATGGATGAGATCATTCGAGAAGCGATGCAGCGCGGGGACTTCGACAATTTGCCCGGTCAGGGACAGCCGCTGCCGCAAGATGATCTGCCTGTACCCGATGAACTCCGCATGGCGCACAAAATTATGAAGGACAACGGTATCATGCCAGATTGGATTGCAGCGGGGAAAGACTTGGACGCGGAATATGACCGCTTGCGCAGCGAAGGACGCCGCCTGATGGCAGCGACCGACACCACGCCGGCACGCATCGACCAGTTCCGCGCCGACGCTGCCGCCTTCAACAAGCGCGCGCTGGCGCACAACCTCAAACTGCCGCGTGGCATCGCGCACAAGGCGATGATCATTATCGGCTGAAGCGCAGCGAGAGCGATTTCGTCGCTCCAGCCCCGCTGCATCCAAATTAAAACGGGCGCATCGTGGTGCGCCCTGCTTGTGTTCTGGGTTGAAGCGCCGCGCAAAACTATTGCGGCGTCGTGGTTTCCGTCGGCTGTACGGCGTCGTCGGTCTTCTTATTGCCTTCTTGCAGTCCGCGCCGGAAGTTGGCGACGGCGCTGCCCATTTCTCCGCCGATGCGCGAGACGCGCCCGACGCCGAACAACAGCAGCACGATCACCAGAATGATGATCAGTTCGGTCGGTCCCAATTGCATGACATTACCCTTTTCACTTCAAAACTTGAAATCATTATAGCACGAACTCACTGACACGATACCTTACCTCCTTTACGTCGCAAACGCAATTTTGGATGCTTATTGGGCAGAATCGGACGCGCCGATCTTGCCGCTCTGTTCTAAAAGTGCTAGACTCTAGCACAGTGAGGAGACATACCCCCTTGCCTGAACAAGCCTTATATCTCAAGTGGCGTCCTGCCCTGTTCGATGAGATGGTCGGACAAGAACACATCACGCGGACGCTGCGGAATGCGCTCAAGTCCGGGCGCGTGCGCCACGCCTATCTGTTCAGTGGCCCGCGCGGCACGGGCAAGACCACGACCGCGCGCCTGTTGGCGAAAGCGGTCAACTGTCAGCATCCCGATCCAGATGTGCGTCCGTGCAATCAATGTGCGGCGTGCATCGCCGTCAACGAGGGTCGCTATCTGGACTTGATCGAGATCGACGCCGCTACGCATACGGGCGTCGATGATGTGCGCGATCTGCGCGACAAAATCGCGTTCGCGCCCGGTGAAGGCAAATACAAAGTCTACATCATTGATGAAGTCCATCGCTTCTCCGGCGCGGCGTTCGATGCGCTGCTCAAGACACTCGAAGAGCCGCCCGCGCACGCGATTTTCGTGCTGGCGACCACCGATATCGACAAAGTTCCCGCGACCATCAAGAGCCGCAGCTTGCAGTTTGAGTTTCGGCGTTTCTCCGTCGCGGAAGTGGCGGATCGGCTGCAAAAAATCATCGACGCCGAGGGCATCCATGCCGAACGCGCCGCGCTCGAATTGATCGCGCGCGAAGGCACCGGCAGTATGCGCGACAGTATCAGCTTGCTCGATCAGATCGTGACCGATCCGGTCGAAGCAATCACGGTTGAGCTGGTCGAAGGCATTTTGGGGACAGCCGCTTCCGCCGCCGTGCGCGAACTGGTCGATGCAGTGATCGCACGCGACGCGCCCCATGGCTTACAAATTATCCATACCGCCGTCGATTCGGGCGTCGATCCGCGCCAGTTTGGTGGACAAATCGTTGAGCATTTGCGGCGTGTGCTGTTGGCACAGACCGCGGGCGACGATGTATTGGAAACATCCGAGTCGGAACGCAGCGACATTCATGCACAAGCGGGACGCCTTTCACGTTCTGCCATCATCCGTGCCGTCCGCGCGTTCAACGACGCCGTGAATGGGATGCGAAGCGGCTGGCAGCCACAGTTGGGTTTGGAATTGGCGTTGTTGGACAGCCTCCAAGAATCGAACGAGCCAACGGGACAAGTTTCCGTCTCCGCTGCCCCGTCCGCGCCGCTGAACGTGAGCGCGCTCACGCCCGCGCAGATCGAGCAAATCGCCGCGCGCGTCGTTCAGATGCTGCCGGCGGGCGCGTCCGTCGCGGCGGCAGTCTCCGCCGCACTTCCGGCTGACCCGCCGTCGCCGCCGGGAACGCCCGCTATGATCGGGCTAAACGTGATTCAAGCCAAGTGGGAGGCGATGCTGGATCGCTTGGGGGCGATCAACAAGCAAGCGCCTGACCCGATTCGCAAGTTTTTTCGTCCCGTGCGCGTCGAGGGGAATATTGTCGTGTTGGTGACGGAGAACACGATTTACTACGACCGCTTGCAAGACCCGCAGCGGGTCGGACTGGTCGAGCGCGCCCTGAGCGAAGTCCATCAGCGGCGGCTGCATATCAAAGTGATTTTCGCCAACGCAGAGACGCCCCAAATCGTGGGCGCTGCATCGCTCGATCCAAGTCTCGCGGGTTGGGCGGAAATTGGCGCAGAAATTCAACCGATTCAACATAAGGATTGATGGTGTTAAACATGAAAAAACGGATTCCGAGCGGTGGTAGCATGGGCGGCGGTATGGGTGGAGCGTCGCAAGCAGGGCTGATGAAACAGCTTCAGAAAATGCAGCAAGATATGGCAGAGGCACAAGAGGCGCTCGCCCACGCGACGACGGATGTCACCGTCGGTGGTGCGATCACCATCACGATCACGGGCCATCAGCGCGTCCAATCGATTCAGATCAAGCCCGAAGCCATCGACACCAGCGACGCCGAATGGCTCAACGACTTGCAAGATTTGCTCGTCGTCGCCGTGAATCAAGCCATCGAGCAGAGTCAGACGATGGCGGCGCAGCGCATGGAAGAAATCACGGGCGGAATCGGCAACAATCCGATGTTAAACGGGCTACTCGGCGGCTAATTCGATGTCGAAAGCAGTTCCAGAGCCAGTCACGCGGCTGATTGATGCGTTCGCGCAGCTTCCGGGCGTCGGACCCAAGACGGCATCGCGCTTGACATACTATTTACTGCGCCAGCCGGACGATGTGACGATGCGTTTATCGGACGCGCTGCGCGATCTCAAGACGCACACGCGCCTGTGTTCGATCTGCTTCAACATTACCATCGACGATCCATGTGGCATCTGTGGGGATGCGATGCGCGATCAGCGAACCATCGCCGTGGTTGAAGAACCGCTTGACGTGTTGGCGGTTGAGCGCACGGGGAGCTACACGGGCGTATATCACGTCTTGCACGGCGCGATCTCGCCCGTTCACGGCGTTGGACCCGACGATCTCAAAATCCGCGAGTTGGTGGCGCGCGCTGACCTTGGCGCAACCGAGATCATTGTCGCCACCAATCCCGGTATGGAGGGCGACGCGACGGCAATGTTCATTCAGCGCGAACTTCGTGGGCGGGAGATCAAGCTGACCCGGCTGGCGCGCGGGCTGCCCGTCGGCGGCGACATCGAATATGCGGATACTGTCACGCTGATGCGCGCACTTCAAGGGCGCAGCGCGATGTAAGTGTGGGGGGCGTTCCAGCGGGACGCCCCAGATATTTCCCCTATTGATGCACTCTAAAACCCCCAATCATTGAAAAAACTTCAAATTCCCCCAAACTGACCCTTTACAGGGATGGGGCGGGGGCGTAAACTTTGCCCTCGCTGCATGAACCGGACACAACGTCGGGATATGAAGCAGAGGACGCGGGCAACCGCCCCTCAAACA
>DAOTUQ010000124.1:0-54319 GCA_034437055.1 Anaerolineae bacterium | reverse complement strand
ATAACGGTAACGGCAACGGCGGTAACACACACGTCAACCCCCCGCCCGGTCACAGCGATGGCGATACCTGGGCGCCGCCGCCCGGTGATGTGTCGGGCAACAGCTGCTTCTTCATCCGTTCGCGCTAACTTCCTGCGCTATTTCGACGATATGCATTCTATACGAACAAGCCTCGCACACCGTGCCGGGCTTTTGTTGGCTCAATAGGACAGCATGAATCGCCGCCTGCAAACGCCGCTGCTGCTGCAAATGGAAGTCTCTGAATGTGGTGCGGCGGCACTCGGTATTCTTCTACGCCACTTTGGGCGGCATGTTGCGCTTGAGCAGATGCGCCAAGCCTGTAACGTGACCCGTGATGGGACAACGGCGCTCGATATCATCCGCGCCGCAAAAGCCTATGACATGGAAGCGTCGGGTCTGCGCCGAACCACCTTCACCGGACTTGAAAAACTGACGCCCCCGTATATCGTTCACCTGCGCGGCGGTCATTTCGCCGTCTTGGACGCGCTTGATGAACACAGTGTTTATCTCAATGATCCGGCGGTTGGACGACGCACACTGACACGCGATGAATTTATGGCGCTGTACGCCGGGACAGCAGTCGTTTGCACGCCGAACGCGGCGTTTGTGTCCGAACGCGCGCCATCGCGTTGGCGCGGCATCGTGCGCGAGTGGCTGGCAGGACGTGAATTTGCTGTCGGTGCAATCGTATCGGTCAGTCTGTTTTTGCTCATCCCCGGTTTTCTGCTGCCAAGACTCCTGCAAACCTTTGTCGATGAAGTCCTGACGCGCCGAACCGACGCGCTGCAAACTGTCATCATCGGCTTGGCGGCGGCATTCATCATGCGGGTCGCGCTGCTGACGCTGCAAGGGGCGCTGCTGCTGCGGCTCGAAACGCGCTTGGCAGTCCACGCGGTCGAGACTTTTTTGAGTCGGCTGCTGCGGATGCCATTAGCATTCTATGCGCATCGTTACAGCGGCGATTTGGCGGCGCGTCTAAACATCCACGACCGCATCGCGGGCTTACTCGCGCGCGATGGTTCGGACGCGCTCCTCAATGCGCTGTTGATGGTGTTCTATGCGGGCGTGATGCTGACCTACAGTCTGCCGCTGACGGTGATTACGCTGGTGTTCGTCGTGATCAATGTCGGACTGCTGCGCACTATCGCCCAACGCCAGCGCGAACTCGGTGGACAGCTTGCCGCCCAACGCGCCCAGCATATCGGCGCGACAATCAGCGGCTTGCGCGCCCTCGAAACGCTGAAAGCCGCCGGACGCGAAGCGGCACTTGCTCATCAATGGCGCGATTTTCATGTCGCTGTCATCGATACCGAGCAGCGCTTGAACCGCCTCACGCAAGGTTATTTCGCGCTGCTGCCATTCAGCTTGGCGGTCAATACGGCACTGATTTTGGTCATTGGCGCGCATCAAGTCATCGACGGCGCGCTGACGCTGGGCGCTTTGGTCGCGCTGCAAAGTTTGGTGTTCAACTTTATTCAACCCGTCAATCAACTGGCGGCACTCGGTGGAACGCTGCAAACGATGGAAAGCGATCTCGACCGCATCGACGATATTTTGAACTATCCAGCGCGCTTCAACCCGCCCCATGCCGATGTCACATGGATGCGCTTGCCGAAAATCGGACAGGTCGATGTCCGCGATCTGATTTTTGGCTACAACCCCAATGAGCCGCCTTTGATCGACCGCGTCTCGTTCACGCTTGAACCGGGCAGCATTACGATGCTGCGCGGGGCATCTGGGCGGGGCAAATCGACGCTGGCGCGGCTGATAGCGGGCTTGATCGACGCGCAAAGCGGCACGATCTACGTCAGCGGGCGACCCGCGCATACGCAAAGTACGGAGATCGGCTATGCCGACCAAGTGATCACGCTGTTCGCCGGAACGTTCCGCGACAACCTGACGCTGTGGGATGACACAATCTCGCTGGACGCGCTGACCCGTGCGGCGCGCGATGCCTGTATCCACGAGACGATCATGGCGCGCGGCGGCTATGATGCCGTGATCACAGAAAATGGACGCGATCTCAGCGGTGGACAGCGCCAATGTCTGGAGATTGCCCGCGCGCTCGCCCGCGATCCGGTCGTGTTGATTTTGGACGAGACGACCAATGCGCTCGATCCGGCAACCGAAGCGAAGGTCATCCGCCACCTGGCGCGGCGCGGCTGCACCGTGATGTTGATCGCCCATCGCGCCGACACGCTCCGCTATGCCGAACACATCATCGATCTGGATGCGCTGCAACCGAATCGCACACTCGTATGACCGACCTGCCCTCCACCAACGACACACCTTGTGTTTCATTCCCCGATCATCCGCTGAAGTTGACCGACCTGATTCGTTATGGCTGGCGGCTCGTGCGTGCGGATGTGGTGCGCCTGCTGTTGATCGGCGTCGGTGCGGGCGCGTTGAGCCTTGCTATTCCACTCCTAAGCGGCGCGGTGTTCGGCGCGCTGCTGCCACGCGGCGACCATGCGACGCTGTGGCTCGTGCTGCTGCTGCTGTTGGCGGGCGCGGTGGCGCTGGCAGCCTTCGATATCGCGCGTGGATGGATCGCGCTGCGCGTCGGAAACACGCTCGATGTCGGATTGAGCGCGGCATTGTGGGATCGAATTTTACGGCTGCCCGCGTGGCTACTGCGCCAGTTCGCGGTCGGTGATTTGGCGGCGCGGGCGCTTGGCTTGAGCGAAATTCAGCCGTTGTTCACGTCCGTCTTGGTCAGCAGCACGTTAGCCCTGTTATTCACGGCGTTCAATCTCGCGCTGATGCTCCGGCTGGCTCCGGCGTTGGCGGGAATGGCATTGAGTTTGACCGTGCTGGCGGTCGTGGTCAATTTGGCGTTGGGCGCGGCACAGCAGCGTGCATATGCCACAGCGACGACGATGGGCGGCGCCCTGACAAGTTTGGTCTTGGCGCTGCTCAACGGGACGGCAAAGCTGCAAGCCGCCGATGCGATTCCGCGCGCGTTGACGCATTGGCGCGCGGCATTCATGGCACAGCGGCGGCAGATCATTCGCGCGCGGACGCTGCGCTATTGGCATGTGGCGTTCAATGGCGGCTACTCGATTGCGGCGTCCATCGTCCTGTTCATGCTCGCCGCGGATCAACCGAACGTGGACACTGCGACCTTTCTGGCATTCAACGTCGCCTTCGCGCAGATCATGACGACGCTGCTCAGTTGGAGCGGCACGCTGATCGCGGCGATGAGCGCGTTTCCTGCCTATGAGCGCCTCAAGCCACTGCTTCACGCCATGCCCGAACCGCGCGGACAGATCGCGCCGCCACTGCGCGGACGGATCAAACTCCACGATATTTCATTTCGGTATACGCCATCCAGCGAGTGGATTCTCCACGATCTGACGCTCACGACCGCGCCGGGCGAAATTGTCGCGGTCATCGGAACTGTGGGGAGCGGAAAATCGACGCTGCTGCGACTGCTGCTCGGCTTTGAAATCCCAGAGTGCGGCACCATTCTCTATGACGGGCAGCAATTGGAGACGCTCGATTTGCCCGCGCTGCGTCGTCAGTTCGGGGTGGTACTGCAAAATGGCACCTTGACGGCGGGAACGATCCGGGACGCCATCGCCAACGGTGCGGTGATCGATGACGGCGTGCTGTGGGCGGCGGCGGCGATGGCGTGCATCGCCAATGATATTCGCGCGATGCCGATGGGGTTGGACACGCACATCAGCGATGCCGGGACGAATATTTCGGGCGGACAAGCGCAGCGCTTTTTATTGGCGCGGGCGTTTGCAACCCAACCGCGCTTTTTACTGCTCGATGAAGCGACGAGCGCCTTGGATGATCAGACGCAAGCGCAGATCATGACCAACATTCGCAGCGCGGGCATCACGACGTTGATGATCGCGCATCGCATGGAAACGGTCGTTTATGCGGATCGCGTCTACCGGTTTGAAGCCGGCAAGTTGATGCCCATCGAATGAATGTGGGCGTGTCGTCGATCAAGAAAGCACATTAAAGCGACCTCACCCCAACCCCTGTCCATATGGAAAAGGGCTATGCCGTGCCATTTTTCTCCCCCTCTGAAAGAGGCATTTCTCCACGTGGAGAGGGGGTCGGGGTGAGGTCAATGAGCGGGATTGCGGTTGGCTCACGCCCGCAGTTTCGCGTCCAATTCGCGTTCCGCCGCCTTGACGATGCGCGCGTGGACGCTGGCAACCTCTTTATCGGTCAGCGTGCGGTCGTTGACCTGATAGACCAAGTTATACGCCACGCTTTTATAGCCTTCTGGAATCGGGTCGCCCGTATAAACATCGAATAGACGGCACGCGCGCAGCAAATCGCCGCCTGCCTTGATCAACACGGCTTCGACAGCGGCGGCGGATATATCCGCTTTGACCACCAGCGCGATATCTTGCAGCACGGGCGGCGTGTTCGGCAGCGGCGCGACGCTGTACAAAGCGGGCGCCGCCGCCAACAGCGCCTCCAAGTCCAGTTCTGCGACCATCACGGGCGCGCCCGCCAGTTCAAACGTCTGGGCGACCAGCGGATGCAGTTCCCCGAAGTCGCCGACCTGCTGACCCTCGATCAACAGCCGCGCAGAGCGTCCGGGATGCAGCGATGTGTGTTCCGAGCGTTCATAGCGCGCGTCGCGCACATGCAAGCCGTCGAGCAAGCCCTCGATCACGCCTTTCAAGTCGAAAAAGTCGATATTGGCGGCGTCCGCCGCGATCCAACCCGCTGGCGCACGTCTGCCTGTGATCAGGATGCCCAAGCGGCGCGGTTCATCTGGCAGTGGGCGATCTGGCTGCGCGAAATAGACCGCGCCGATCTCGAACGCCGCCTGCCGATCCGTAAAGCGCACATTGTTGCGCGCGTTTTCGAGGAGGCTGATCAACATTGACTTGCGCAAGACGGTTTTATCCGCCGATGTGGGGTTGAGCAAGGCGACATAGGGGTTCGCGGACAGTGACGACAGCGCATTCGGCGGCGTCAACTGTGCCTCGCGCTCCGGTGTGGTCATGCGATAGCTGATTTGTTCGCGCAAGCCCAACGACGCCAGCACATCGCGCGCGCGTTCTTCGCCTTCCAGCGCGCGGTTGCTGAACTGGGGCGGCATGGCGTCCTCGATGATGGTGTCGGGGATGTTGTCGTAGCCCAACGCGCGCGCCAATTCTTCGATCACGTCCGCCTGTCCGACGACGCCCGTCCCGATGTCCATCCGATCATCGGGGACGACGATGTGCAGCGTTTCCCCCTCGACGGTCACGCCGAATGCCGCGCGCCGCAAATAGTCGGCTGCCACGTCCGCCGCCAGCGTCACGCCGAGCAGGCGCTCGACTTCGCGCAGCGGCAGATCGACCGTGACGGGCGCGACGGGGTGGGGATACACATCGACAATATCGCGCGCGATTTGTCCGCCGCCCGCCTGTCGCATCAGTTCGATGCCGCGCTTGAGTCCAAGCAATGCCTGTGACGGATGCACGCCGCGACTGTAGCGCGTCCCGGCGTCGGTGCGGACATTTTGCGATCCCATCGTTTGGCGAATGTTGATAAAGTTCCAGCTTGCCGCTTCGAGCAGCACGGTGGTGGTGCTGTCGCTGATCTCCGTCTCCGCGCCGCCGATCACGCCGCCGAGCGCCAGCGCGCCATGAGTATCGGACACGAGGATGTTATGCGGTTCGAGCGTCCGCTTCACGTGATCGAGCGTCTCCAACGTCTCGCCTGCGTCCGGCGTGCGCGTGATGATCGTGGGCGGTTTCCCCGCATTGCGCGCAACCAACTTATCGTAGTCGAAGGCGTGGAGCGGTTGCCCGATTTCAAAGGTGATGTAATTGGTCACGTCAACGATGTTGTTGATCGGGCGCGATCCGACGGCGCTCAAGCGACGCTGCATCCATTCCGGCGCTGGCTTGACCGTCGTGCCACGCAAGAGCGCCGCTGTGAAGCGTGGATTCAATTCCGCGTTCCGAATTTCGACGCTGACCGCGCCGAGCAGCGACTCGCCGTCCATGCGCGCCTCGAACGACGGCGGACGCAGCGGCACACCGAGCAAGAACGCGACTTCGCGCGCCACGCCGTAGATGCTCAACGCCCGCGCGAGGTTGGGCGTCAGTTCCACATCGAACACGACATCCCCGAATACGTCAGCCAGCGGCGTTCCAGCGGTGAACGGCGTGCCGTCCCGCCCCGTTGGCTGATCGTGGAACAGGATGATGCCTTCGTGTTCCTCCGACATGCCGAGTTCCTTCTCGGAACAGACCATGCTTTTGTTCGGGATGCCACGCAAGGGTTTTTCCTTGAGGATCATCCGTTTGCGTTCTTCACTGTGTCCGTCCCAGACTTCCGCGCCCTCGGCGGCGAATGCCGTCCAGACGGGCTGATCGAGGAGCGTGCCTTTATAGGGAAACAGGTTCGGCGCGCCGGTGACGCATTGTTCGATCACGCCGCCGCCGATTTCGACCATTGCCAGCACGAGCTTATCGGCGTTAGGATGCGGTTTGACCTCGCGCACTGCGCCCAACAACAGCCGTTCCCGATCCCAGACGAGATGATCGGACTTCGGATAGCGCAGTCCTTCGACCATCGTCTGTGGGACGCCGATGTAATCGATGTGTCCGACTTCGAGTCCGGCGCGCGTCAAGATTTCGGCAAGCTGCTCCGCCGGAAGGGTGATATCGACATAATCTCTCAGCCATGAGAGTGGTACACGCATGGTTTAGTCCTTATTTGAGGTTCGATTAGGCTTGTTCAATTCGGCAGCCACGAACGCTTCTGCCTGTTGTTTCGCATCGGTCAGCGCGTTCACGACGGCGGCATTCAGCCCCAACCCGGTCGACAAAAATTTGCCGACGAAGCGCACCAGCGGATTTTCACTGATGATAACGACCCCAATCATATTGGGATCGATCTGCATACTCCAACGTGCGAGGCTCAAGTTCGCAACTTTGATCTGTGCGTGCGTGATGTCATAGATGATCGCGTAAATGCGGCTGCTCGGCTGCTGGTTGATGAACGCGATGCGCTCGTTGGTGGAAATAACAAAGCTGTCATTGGTGATCGCCCCTAACTCCACAACATAGACGACGTGTTCGCCAATAAATTCCATTTGTTTAATCATAGCGATCTCCGTGACAATTTCATTCCTTTAGGTCGGGTTGCTCATCGGGCAAGGGGCGGGTGCGTTCAGGCAGACGGCGAATCGCTTCAAGGCGGCGCTGTCCGATGTCAGCGATAATGCCGGCGATCAAGCCCAAGCCGAGAAAAATATAGACGACGGTGAATAACTTGCTCACGTCTTGGGTGGGATGCAAATCGCCGTAGCCGATGGTGGTAAGCATGATCACGCAAAAATACAGCGAATCGACCCAGCTCCAGCCTTCGACGGTGTGATAAAAGATCATGCCGATCATCAGCGTCAGCACGACGAACGCGAACAAGCGCATGCGCACGGATGGCAGTCGGACGAGCAACGGTTGGAGCATTGGAATCCGCCTCGCTCACTTCAATTTCAATCCAACGAGGCGGGGGCGAAATGCCCTTTCAAGGCGAATCGTTCCGTCAATCATTGCATCTTGAAGTTCGTTCCACATTTCTGGTTGGCGCAACCCACCAAAATGGAAGACTTTCACTATTCTAGATGCACGTTGATCATCTAACCGACGCCACTCAAGTGCTTCACCAAAATCAGCCTCAATCGCCTCTCTTTGTTGATAGAGGTCGTCGAAAACAGCTTTGTTGAAATCACGATTGCCTGTATCAATATACAGATCGATCTCGGCGCGATTTTGCTGAATATAGCAGTAGTAATGACAACCCCTACCCGCTTTTACGCCGAAATAGTAGTTCTTTCGGGGGCGTCGCGTTAGGAACAACTTCGTCCGTGAGCGGCTTCTATCTACAAAGTGCGTCCAGAACTCCAGACGTAACTGGTATCGTTCAGCCTCATTTTCGTTCGCTAGGTCTTTATTCGACTCTCCAACAGCCTTTGTTTGTCGATCTGGTTGCTTGATTATTGTAAATAATGGCGCGTATGGAGAGTCACTAATGCGAATGACCTCAACCTTAATGAGGTAAAATTCCAATCCAATCTCGGTTTTTTGGTTCAGCCAATCGATTACACGTTCATGCTCTGCACGCGGTTCTGGCGTTATCCAGATGGCGGTTTTAGCATCCTCGATATTTACAAGATACGTGAGTAACTTGCCTAGATGATCGTGGTTCGTTTGCTCCAGTTGATTTTCGATAATTACGTAGTTTCCGTCCCCATCTTGGCATAGTAGGTCAAGTTTGAAATCCCCGACCTGCTGTTCACGCGCAATCACTGTCAATCGTAGCCCGATTCGTTCTGCCAATGCTTCGATGTTTTCTGACAACCAACCAGTAAAATGATGCGCTTCATGCCTGAAAGCTTCCCGTACCGGAACGATCTGAATTTTGCCGACGGTGCCCATTTTCCCCCACTTACGATGTACTAGTGCTGCGTTTGGCGATATCGGCGGCGACCAACGTTTCTGCCTTTTGTTTCGCTTCTTCCAACGTGAGCGCGCTGCTCATGTGCAGTTTCATCGCTTTCGTCAACAAATTCAGCGTGACCACGCCCATCCGCTGCTGGTTGTTATCGAAGCCGATGACATGCACCAGATTAGGATCGACCTCCATACCCCAGCGGGCGAGCCGCAGGTCGATGAACGCCAGATTGGCTTTCGTCAAGTCGTAGATGATCACATAGAAGCCTTCGACGTGTTCTTTGACGAACGCAAGGCGCTGCTTGACGCTGGCTTCAAAGTCCGGCGCGTAAATCGTGCCTTCTTCCGCCATATAGAGGATGTGGTCTGCGACGAGTTCCATCCGTCTGATCATGCTGCGGCTCTCTCGATTTACCCGACGATTTTATGGAGAAATGGATCAGAGCTGGCATGATGCAAGGGCGTGCCGCTCGCTCGCCCGCCTCATTTGCGCGTCTCACTGGGACGCCCCTGCACCAGCCTGTCCATCTTGATTCGATTATCGATTAGAACTGCTCCAAGAAGCGTAGATCATTGCCCCAGAAGTAGCGGATGTCCTGAATCCCGTGCCGCAGCATGGTGATCCGTTCGGGTCCCATGCCGAAGGCGAAGCCGCTCCATTCGCGGGGGTCATAACCGCCGTTTTGCAGCACCGTCGGATGTACCATGCCGCTGCCCGCAATTTCCAGCCAGCCCGCATACTTGCAAATCCGGCAGCCCTCGCCGCCGCACAAGAAGCATTCGACATCGACTTCCATGCTCGGCTCGGTGAACGGGAAATACGAGGCACGAAACCGAACTTTCGCGCTATCGCCGTACATGCGCCGCGCGAACTCTGCCACCGTGCCTTTGAGATCGCTCATCTTGATGTTGCGCCCGACGCACAGCGCCTCGACCTGATGGAATTGAATTTCGCTGCGCGCGGTGATCTGCTCGAAGCGGTAGCACATACCCGGAATGATCACGCGAATCGGCGCTGTCCCATCCGCGCCCAGTTCCCGCATCGCGCGAATCTGTCCCGGTGAGGTGTGCGTGCGCAAAATCACGTTGGGCGTGGTGGTGTAGATCGTATCCTGCATGTCGCGCGCCGGATGATAGGGCGGCATGTTCAACAACGTGAAGTTGGTCTCGTCGTCCTCGACATCGCGCGAACGATAGACCTGAAAGCCCATCGTTGACCAAATAGCGTAGAAGCGCCGCAGGGTGTGCGTGGACGGATGCAGACCGCCTTTTTGGGCTGTGCGTCCGGGCAGCGTCACATCGATTTCGCCGCCAACGAGGTCGAGCGCCAGCGCGTGCGCCTTCACAATGTCATCGCGCGCCGCATATGCCGCCGTCAGCGCCTCTTTGACCTCGTTGGCGCGTTTGCCGAACGCCGCGCGGTCTTCTTTCGGCAGCGCCCCGACACCGCGCATTAGCTCGGTGAGTGCGCCTTTTTTGCCCAAGTATGTCAGTTCCCAATCGCGCAGCGCGTCGCCATCGTTGATCGCATCGAGCGCCGCGATCCCATCGGTGTAGACCGATTCAAGTTTATCGAGCATAGTTTTGACCTCACCCCCCCGATGCAGAACGAAAAAACGCGCCCCGCCGCTGAAGCCATCCGATGATCGATATCGCATCGACACATCAGATTTGCTTCAGGGACGAAGCGCGTTCATTATGAACCCGGTTCGCGGTACCACCCTGATTGACGACCCATCCACACGGATGAATCGCCCACCTTGATTCTCGTCCAATCACGCGGGACACAGCGGAGCGGACTACTGAATCAACCGTCAGGTTGATCGTTCACCTGTCAGCAGCGAAGGGAATTCAGCGGGGACACCAGCGCGCGGACTCTCAATCCTCGATCCGCGCTCCCTGTGCCGGGTTACTCCCGCGTACTGATCTTCGCTATGGCTTTTGAATTTACAAGCGTCGAGCAACCGAGCTAGACGGTCGTTTCAGACCCCTACGGGGGAGTGAAACTACGTCAAGCGGTTGTAAAACTCGACGATCAACTGCTCTTGCACCGGAACGGGAATTTCCTCGCGCGGCGGCACATAATTCAGCGTCGAAGCGCGCGCATCTTTATCGACCTTCAGGTAGGCGAGATTGAACACCTGCCCATCCATCGATTCGACGACGTGCGGATTCTGGCGCATCTTCTCGACGATGCTGATCATCTGTCCCGGAATGACCGAGAACGATGGCAGATCGACGCGCTGACCGTTGACGAGGATGTGTCCATGCGTCACCAGTTGGCGCGCTGCCCAAATCGTGGCGGCGAACCCGGAACGGTAGACCATGTTATCCAAGCGACGTTCCAGCAGTGCCAGCATGTTCGCGCCGGTGTTGCCCGGCTGCCGGACGGCGCGCATGTAATAGCGGCGCATCTGGCGTTCGCGGATATTGAAAATGAAGGACAGCTTTTGCTTTTCACTCAATTGCAAGCCGTAATCGCTGCGGCGTCCGCTGCGGAACGATTTTTCCTTGCCATGATCGCCTGGCGGATAGCCACGCTTCTCGATAATTCGCTGATATTTGGCGCGAGGGATTAGCACTTCTCCGAAGCGCCGCTGCACTCGTGCTTTTGGCCCGTGATAAGAACCCATTGAACCTCAACCCTCAATAACGGGATACAGCGACGCGGCTGCCGCCCGTACACCAGTATGGACAAAACGAACGATTATTATAGATCGATATGCTCGGATGGGTAGGGTCAAGTTACATCTGGCGCTGGATCGGGCGGGTCGCCCGCCGCGAGGCGCTCGATGTAGGCGCGGATCGCGGCTTGGTCGGCGTCGGTGTAACGGTGAAAGTTGAGCGGCAGCTTGCTCAGATCAGCGCGCTTGCGATAGAGCGGTTGGGTGTCGAAAATCAACTGATAGACCGCGCCGAAATCGACGGACATTCGATCTTGACCGTAAAGCGGGATCACGACTGACGGAATCACGTCCAAGACACCGAAGCCATAAACCGATGTAACCCACTTGTGTTGATATTCATCCTGCGCGTTGTTCGGCGCGGTGACAAGGATGTGATAGGGGAAAGCGTTCGGCTGTCGCTGCGCGTAACTGGGAATACGCGGATGGACGGGTGACCGTTCATGGATGAAGTCGATTTCCACGAGCGCGATCTCGCTCAGGAATGTCTGTTCCCGATTATAAATATATTGCGTGTAAAAGCGTCCCGGTGGTTTATTGGCGGGCGACAGCACTTCCAAGCGGGTGACGGGAATTTCCGACTCGTCACTGAAAATCAGAACCGCAGTTGGGCGTTCTTCCGGCACAAGATTGATGATATCGAGCGTAGGGTTGGCTCAAGCGCCGCTTGAGGGGCAGGTGCGCCGCCCACCCGTTGATCGTCGTGTGCTTCATCTCGATACACCATGACATCCGCGACCGACTCGGCGGCTTCTTCCGCGCGCCGTGGATCATCATCGAACGTAATTTGCAGCGATTCCTCGCTGGTGGCGTAATAACCCGGCGGGAGCGTGCTGTTGATTTCGTCCATCAATTTGGTGATGGTATTGCCGTGAAACCCGATCCAGCCGCGCCGCTTGTTCAACAAGTAGCTGTTCAAAATCGGATTCACGCCCGGAAACGCATTCTTCTGCGTCATCGTCCTACGCCCCAACGCCCATCTTGCTGCCATTATAGCGCGCCTTTGCCCGCGTGTGCGCCACCGTCCGGTCTGCCCGATACGTGGACTCACGTTCCGCGCGGGAACAGGGTAGGATAGAGTTCTATGGATTGGTCGTCCCAAAGGGTGTGTGTCCCTCGTGAATCCCATCGTCTTGTTGCTCATCGGCTTGATCGCCGGCGTAGCGTCGGGCATGTTTGGCATCGGCGGCGGCGTCGTGATCGTCCCCGCGCTCGTCGGCTTGCTCGGCATGGGGCTGAACGCCGCCGTCGGCACGTCGCTGGCGGCGCTGCTGATGCCCGTTGGCATCTTCGCCGTAATCGAATATTACAAAGCGGGAAAACTGCGCTTGCTGATCGCCATTCCCATCGCGCTTGGGCTGATCATCGGCGCGCGCTTTGGCGCGCAGTTGGCGCTCGATCTGGATACGGACGTTTTAGGGCGGCTGTACGGCGTGTTCTTGATTTATGCGGGCTGGCGCTTCGCTGAACCGCGCAAGTGGCTCGGACAGCAAGTGGCGCGGCGCGCCGCGCTCACCGCTGGCGAGAAACCCATCCCGGCTCCGGTGGCGGCAGTCGTCGCCGAACAGTCCGCCGCGTGGTATGTGCTGTTGGGCGTCGGCTTGGGCGCGGGCGTGCTGTCGGGGATGTTCGGTATTGGCGGCGGCATCGTGATCGTCCCGGCGCTGGTCGGCTTGCTCAAATTCGATCAAAAAGTCGCTGTCGCCACGTCATTGGGGGCGCTGCTGCTGCCCGTCTCGATCTTGGCGGTACTTCAATACTTCGATCAGGGCTTGATCGACATTGGCGCGGGGCTGCTGGTCGCGGTTGGCTTGGTGGTCGGCTCGTTCGGCGGCGCGAAATTGGCACTCGGCTTGCCGTCTGCGACGGTCAAGCGGCTGTACGGCGTGTTCCTGCTGGTTATCGCGGTACGCTTTATCTTCCCTGATCTGTTCGGCGTGGGGTGAGCGAATTTTCCGTTATAATTGAGCCAGAAGCACGACAGGGTTTTGGACGATGAGCGATAATCCGTATCGTGGCGTGAACGCGCATTTGAATAGTTTGCTGCAAACAGCGGGGACGCGCGAGCAACCCGCCATGTGGAAAGCCTTTCACCAATTTCACATTAGCCAGATCGTGATCGCGTTGAACCGAACGCTGCCCCGTCATTACATCGCCTTTTCGGAACAAGCGCTGCAAGTCGATCTGTTGTATCCGAATGTCGAAAGTTTCAAACCGACGCCTGATGTTTCGATTTTTCAACGCAGTCAACCTGCCACCGTGAACATCGCAGAAGCGCCGATCCCAACACGCACGTTGAATTTAGGCGACCTGCTCGACTTGGACGATACGTTGGACTCTGCCGTGATTCGTGAAGTGCTACCACAGCGTAAATTGGGCGCGGTGATCGCCCGATTCGAGTTGCTCTCACCGTCCAACAAGCCCAACGGAACGCATTATGATGCTTACGAAGCCAAACGGATCGAAACGTTTGAAAGCGGTGTCCCCTTGATCGAGATCGACTATCTGCACGAACAATCGCCGCTCATCCGGCGCATCCCCCGCTATCCGCGCGATCCTGCCGCATTCCCTTACATGACCATTGTGACCGATCCACGCCCAGAATGGCAGCAAGGAACGATTCTAACGTATGAATTTGGTGTAAACGAGCTGATCAAGCCATTTTTGCTCCCGCTCAAAGATGACGAAAGCCTGATCGTCGATTTGGACACGATTTATCAAACCACGTTGAACGATGGGCGTTGGAACGAAATTCCAGAGTACACCCAGCCGCCCGACCGTTTCGACTCCTACCGCGCCGACGACCAAGCGCAGATTCGCGCGATCATGGCGGCGCACAACGCGACACCGTAGTGGCGTGCCGCTGGCACGCCCGATTTCCGCGCCCATTACATAAGGACATCTCACATGGCAACGATCTACCACATCATCCCGCGCGGCGTCTGGGAAGCCGCTCAAGCAGCGGGCGACGACTATCGCGGCGATACGCTCGAAGCCGAGGGCTTCATCCATAATTCGACGCGCGATCAGGTGCTGTTCGTCGCCAACGGGCGCTTCAAGGGGCATCCCGGCTTACTGCTGCTCGAAATTGATACGGACAAACTCCAAGCGCCGCTGAAATATGAAGCGCCGTTCGAGGGCGTCCCCGCCGATTTCCCGGTCGATCCGAACTTCCCCCACGTTTACGGCGCGCTCAACCTCGATGCGGTCGTGCGCGTCCACCCGTTCGAGCCGAACGCCGACGGGACGTTCGCGCTGCCGTTTTGAAACGACGAAAGATTCAACGCGAAAGCAACTTCTGATACATCAACGCGAGAAGATTTTCACCGCCGAGACCCCTTCTGCGCGTTTTGCGGTGAAGAATTCCTTTTTGCTTTCTGTTCGTGCGTGTCCGCAATGAGGATTGATGGCTCCCTATGGCAAATATCAATCTGGTGATGATCAGCAGCACGTCGCTCGATCTGCCCGCGCATCGCAAACAAGCGATGGATGCCTGTTTCAGTCAGGGCATGTTCCCGTCGGTGATGGAACATCTGTACGCGACGGGCGATGATCCGGTGGCGCGTTCGCTAAAGATGGTGGACGACGCCGATATTTATATCGGCATCTTCGCCTATCGCTACGGCACGATTCCAGCGGGCTACAGCGTATCGATCACCGAGATGGAATATGATCGCGCGGTCAAACGCGGCATTCCCCGCCTGATCTACATCGTCGATCCGGCGCATCCGCTGGATGATCTGGTGATCGACGAGGACGAGACGTTGATTGACCGCATCAAGGCACGGCTGCGCGTCGATGGGCAGATCGTCAAGACGTTCAAGTCACCGGAGGACTTGCGCGCGCATATCATCACCAGCTTGTCGTATCATCGCAAGGGCGACGGAGCGTTCCCACTCAACGAGCCAACGCAGTTCGCCTCATCGATCCAAACGCAGATGGCGCTGTTCAACAAGACCATCGACCGCCTGACCGACGATCAACACGAGGTGATCAAGGAACTGCGCTATCACAAGCGGCTCGCCGTCGCGGGCTGCGCTGGATCGGGCAAGACGCTGTTGGCGGCGCACAAGGCGGTCAGCTTGGATCGCGGCGGGATCAAGACGCTGATCCTGTGCCACAATTGGTATCTGGCGCGCTACATTCGCCACTTGGTCGAGGGAAGCGGCGTCACCGTCTGGGATTTCACGTCGTGGATTCACAATCTGGCGGGCAGCGAGTCGACCTACGGTGATTTGAACGAGCGCGACGGCTGGACGCATTACGAAGAACCGACGGACGACCTGATCAACATCGCCTTCGACCGTTTGATGGCGACAGACGAACGCTACGAGGCGATCATCGTGGACGAGGGGCAAGACTTCCGCGATTCGTGGTGGACGATTGTCGATGCTGCGCTGCGCAACCCCGATTTCAGCATCTTGACCATCTTCCACGATGACAATCAGAAGTTGTTCCCGCGCGGCGCAGTTTATCCCGTTCCCGCATCGCCGTTCATGCTGTCGAAGAACTGCCGCAATTCTGGCGAAATCTTCGAGATCGTGCGCAAGCTGCATCCCCAATCGCCCGAAACGTCACTCGCGCTGCGGCGCTTGGGCATCACGCGGCGTTGGGTCTATGACGACAACGCCGAGAGCATCGTGGAGCAGATGACGAACGCGATTGACGAGGCGCTGCACGTCTTGGATCGGACGCAGTTGGTCGTGCTGACGACGGAACCCGCGCCGCCGAGCAGCAGCGCGCTGAACGATTTGGCGTTCGATCTCACGCCATTTTGGCGCTGGCAAAAAGCCGTCGAACATTTCGTCGGCATCGTGCCAGATTTGAGCGACGAATACCTGCCGACACCGGAGGATATCGAACTCGTCTGCCGCGCCGCGCGCGCTGCCCTGCCCGAAGGGGTGCGCCCGCCCGCCGCGATCAAGAAACTGCGCTGGCGGCGCAGCGGCGATCAAATGACGCTGGTTCATCCATCCGGCGATCATCTAAATTGGACGCGCACCTACTTTTTACACTTCTTCACCCAACCCAAATGGGCGGATGGGCTGCCCGAACCAGAACGCATCCGCTTGGTGGCGGGCGGCAGCGCGGATCGAGAGGCGATCCCGCTGTTCACCGTCTCCGACTTCAAGGGGTTGGAGGCGGACGGCGTGATCTTGTTTGTCCCTGACCGCTTCGCGGGCGATACAACGCTGTGGGAGGCGAACTTGTATGTCGGGCTGTCGCGGGCGCGCTATCTGCTGCACATCGTGGTCGAGCGCACGCGCAACCGCTTCTTACGCGATCTATTGTGGGATGTGCGCGCGCATGATTGAGATAGTCTCATCGATAATATATCATTTTATAGTACAATTTCCCGTAATCTAAGACAACATCGAAGTCGAGGAGGTTCTGATGCCTGTCGTCATTGCGTGGGAAGATTCGGTCGATAAACTCGTTCGCGTCGATATTTCGGGCAAATGGGGTTGGGATGATTTGCGCGCCGCTAATGAACAAGCTATCCGCGAGTCGGAGGGACAGCCCTACGACTGCATCATGAATTATGTCGTCGGGATGACGCTCCCTGCTGATTTGTTGGGAATCGGGCGTCAAGCAACCACACTCGTCCCGCCCACCCTACGCCGTCTCGTGACCGTCACCAACGACAATGCGGTGCTGAGCATGATCTGGAAAATCTACATTACCCTCTATGGCAGCCGCCGCTCGCATATCCAATTTTTCACCGCCTCTAGGCTGGAAGCCGCACAAGAAATCATGCGCAGCGCACGCGCCAAATCTGCGACGGCGTAGTGGACAAGTCGAATGGTGGCAGGGGTAAGCCATGCTTCGCACCCTGCCGAATGGAGCCGGTTTTGTGGCTGATGGAATTCCCCTAACAGAACCTAAATGATGCAGGATACGGGCATTGTCCTGCACCATTGGAATGTGGTGCTTTGTTGTGTTGGAGTTTGGCGCGCCAAGCTCCAAATTTTGCGTGATTTTAGGGTTCACCTCACCCCCTGACCCCCTCTCCACAACGTGGAGAGGGGGTCAGGGGGTGAGGTGAATCAGGGAGAAAACCAAACATGTCCTCCCCTCAGTCACGCAGTGGAGAGGGGATTTAGGAGTCAGGTGAAGCTATCCGAAACTCAGGTTATTTACTCAAATATTCCTGCACCAACAGCTGAAAGTGATGCACGCCGTTCTCGCGCAGTACCGAAAAGCGCCCCTTGTCATACGCGCGCGACTCTAAGCCCTGCTGCACCGACGTACAGATTTCGATGTCCTCCATCTGGATTTCATCGCTGAACGCCACCGCCTGCTGCATACTCTCCCACCCTTCGGGCGAGCCGGGTTCCTCGAAAAACCACTCGAAGATCGTCAGGGTCTTGCGCTGATCGATGGGCAGGATAATGTTGATCGACAGATTGTCGGGGTAGATGTTGAGCATCCAGTTCGGGAACATCCAATAGTAGAGCGCCTGCGCTTCTTCCTCCGTGCGGGCATAGCGGCGGTCACGTCCCGGCACCTCGCCCAGCTTGTTAGGGCGGATCGGCGCGTACTGCGATGAATGATGACGGAAGGTATCGACGCGATACTGATCATAGTCGAGTTCGCGGTACAAGCCCGGATGCGCAATTGGGACGTGGTAGCCTTCGAGATAATTATCGACGTAGACTTTCCAATTGCAGTCGATATGGTAATCGCGCCGTTCCACGCTGCGCATTGACTGAATCTGAAAGCCCTTCGCGCGGATTTCGTCGTCAATGGGCTGAAGCATGTCCATCAGCGGCGCGGCGTCTGGGTCAAGGTTGACGAACACGAACGGGCCCCATGCCTCGCAGCGGACGGATGCCAAGCAAATCGCGCTCTTTTCCCACTCGTTAACACCGTCGAACTCCGGCGCGTTCATCAGCTTGCCGTCGAGTCCATATGTCCAACCGTGATAGCGGCATTGCAGCGATTTGCGGTTGCCTTTGCCGACGGCGACGGGTCCAGCGCGGTGCATACAAACGTTGTAAAAGGCGCGCAAGCCGCCATCCAACCCGCGCGTGATCACCAGCTTTTCGCCCACGAGTTCCGCCGTGAAGAAATCGCCCGGACGCTGAAGCTGATCCACGCGCCCGATAGGCTGCCAGGTCGTGGCGAAGATTTTGAGCTTTTCCGCGTCCAAGAACGCGGGGTCGGTGTACCAGCGCGCGGGCAGCGTCGTCGCGCGCGACAGATCGGGCGTCGGCGCATAGTCGCTCAGGTCGAGCGTGTCACCGTTCGCCGTGTGGGTGTGATTGCCGTTGAGGGTCAGCATGGGTGCCTCCAAAAAAATACTGTGTACTTGCCCTTAGCTCCCAGCTTCGGGCGTCGCTTCGGCGTTCGACTCATCCAACGACGCCGGATCGAATTCAACGAACCACGTTTGAAGCAGCGCGTCCAATGCGCCATCTGCGCGCATCGACTCCAGTGCCATGTTGACGGGTTCGACCAAATCCGAGTCGAGCGGGAAAATGAAACCGAGTTCTTCGGATGTGAGCGGGTCGCCCACGATCATCACTTCGCCCGGAAACTGCGCCAAGACCGCGATTCCGGCGATGCTGTCCATCAACACCGAATCGACATCGCCCGCCAAGAGCGCCTGTACGGTGACGCCGAAAGTCTCATACGCAACCACGCGATCAATGCCGATCAGACCGACGGCGAGATCGTAATTGGTCGTGCCGGGCTGCGTGCCAATGGTCAAGCCGTCTGCTGCCGCCAGCGTCTCGGTGTCGATGAAACGGTCTTCGCCCGCGCGCACCATCAGCACTTGTGACGCTGCAATGTACCCGGTCGAGAAATTGACGATTTCGGCGCGTTCTGGCGTAATCGTGATGCCGTTGGCGCTCATATCGAACTCGCCTTTGCTCACGGCGATAATCTGCGCATCCCACGAGACAGTTTCAAAGACGGGAATGAAGTTCAGACGGGTGGCAATTTCCGTAATCACGTCATACTCGAAACCCATCGGTTCGCTGGTCACGGGATCGACGAACTGGAACGGTACATACAGATTTTCCATGCCGATCAACACTTCGCGTCCGTCGAGGTCGGGCAACATCATCGGTTCGGGCGTTACCTCTTGGGCGAATCCGGTCAGGCTGAAAGCGGCGATCACGACGATCAACAAGGCGCTGCGAAAGACGGTACGCATGTTCAAGCCTCAAGGCTATTGAAGGATAAAAGAGTGTATCCAAAATTGCGGCACTTCACCATTGTTACAACTTCACCGATGACAAATCGTATAGAATAGGGTTTTTGATCAAGCTTGAGGATAGGTGTTCATGGCAACCAGCACACAATCGCTTCCCGCGCGTTCCACACCCACACGGATCGAAGGTTATCCGGTCGGGAGCATCCGTTTCGATTGGCTGTTCACGCTGTTCTGCGCGTGGGTCGTCGGCGGACTGTACATCGATGGATGGGCGCATTCAAACGGACGGGTTGACGACAGCTTCTTCACCCCATGGCACGCGCTGTTGTACGCGGGCGTCGGGACGATTGGCGTGTTCCTGTTCGTCAATCAGTGGCGCAACATGAACAAGGGCTATGCGTTGTTCCGCGCGCTGCCGATGGGCTACCTTACATCGTTGATCGGCGCGGGGCTGTTCATGGTGGGTGGCGCGTTCGATCTGGTCTGGCACGAAACATTTGGCTTCGAGGTCGATTTGGAGACGCTGCTCAGTCCCGCGCATCTGATCTTGGCGACGAGCGGCTTTTTGATGGTCACGGGCCCGATTCGCGCGGCGTGGGCGCGTTACCAAGCGGGCGCGCGTCTCAGCTTGATCAGCGCGGGTCCGACGCTGATCAACGCGGCGCTGGTGCTGGCGGTGCTGGCATTCTTCACCGAATTCGTCTCGCCGTTCAGCCATACCTATTTTGTCACCGATAGGGGCGGCGCGAACGACACGGTGTACAGCGACTTGTATACCATGAACGCCGACGGCGCGCGCCAAACGCGCCTGACCAACGCAACGGGCGCGTCGTATTGGGGCGGCATCTGGTCGCCGGACGGCGCGCAAATCTTGACGTCGAAATACAATCCAGCAGCGTCAGACGAGGGCAGCGATCTGTTCTTGTTGGACGCCACGACGCTGGCTGAGACGCCGATTACCACGCTGCCCGGCGGCGAATATCTGCCAACGTGGGTCGCGTTCGCGGACGGCGCGCGCGTTGCGTTTGTCAACGACGTGGACGGACAGCGCGAATTGTTTTGGATCGAAGTCGGCGCAGATGGTTCGTTCGGAGCCGCGCGCCAGTTGACCGACACGCCCAATGTACAAGAATACGCGCCGCAGTGGTCGCCGGGTGGGACGCAACTGCTGTACATCGCGGATGACACCATCCATGTGCTGAACATGAATGGCATCAGCGAACCGGATGGCAGCGCCGGGCGCACACTGGGGAGTGGCTTTTCGGCGGCATGGTCGCCGGACGGAACGCAGATCGTCTACCAAGCGCGGAATGGCGATTCGGATGATATTTTCGTCATGAATGTCGACGGCACCAACGCACGCGCGATTGTCACCAGCACAGCATGGGACGTCGAACCGTCGTGGTCAGCGGACGGGACGCGCATTCTGTTCAAATCGTGGCGGACGGGCTTCGGGGATATTTTCGCGCTCGATACCGCGTGCCTCAGCGCGCCGGAAACGTGCGAAGCGACGGTGCGTAACCTGACGCACAGCCCCGTCCTCGACAGTTATTTCCCGTCCATTGCGTCAGACGGACAAATTTTGTTCACCGGCAGCAGCAGGAGCGGATCGAACGCCGGACGGTACGAATTGCAGAGCCTGATCATCGCGGGTGTGCTGATTCACAGCACGATGTTGATGCTGATCGTGCTGCTGTTGATCCGACGCTGGCGGCTGCCATTCGGGAGCATGACGGTGTTATTTGCGCTGCCTGTCGCCCTGCTGACGGTGTTGGACGAGAATTACGCCATCGCGCTCATCGGCGTCGGCGGTGGGCTGATCGCGGATGTGCTGCTGGTGCTGCTGCGCCCGTCGTTGGAACGTCGGACGGCGTGGTATCTCTTTGCCGCCGCCGCCCCCGCCGGACTGTTCGCTATCTACTTCTTGGGACTTGAGTGGTTGGGCGCGGGCATCACATGGACGATTCATCTGTGGCTCGGCGCGTTGGCGTTTGCGGCGATTGCGGGACTGTTCGTGGCGTTTGGATACCTGCCCCCCTTCGGAGGGATGCGCGAAGAACAGGCGATCAGGGCGAGTTGAGTGGCGTGGAGGGGCGTGCCAGCAGCACGCCCGCCACATTATCCCCCGATTTGGCTCATCACGCGCGTGAGCGGGATCACATCGTCCGCCAGCCCGTGTCCCCATGGTTTCCACCATACGCCGTCGATGATGATCTGGCGGATAGCGTCCTCCGATGCCCCATTGCGCAGCGGCGTGAGCAGATCGACCTCTTTATCGCGCAGTAAGCACAGGCGCAGCACACCGTCCGCCGTCAGCCGCGCGCGATTGCACGACGCGCAGAACGGCTGTGTTACGCTGCTGATGAAGCCGACCTCGCCGCGCGCGCCGGGAAACTTGTACAAGCGCGCTTCGCCGTCCAATTTGCCATCATCGAGCAGTTCCAGCGGCATGAAGTCGTCCGCGATCCGCCCGCGAATTTCGGCGTCGGTCACGATTTGCGACTGGGCGAAGGTCGCCACGTCGCCAAACGGCATCATTTCGATGAAGCGCACCTGCCAATCATGTTCGAGCGTGAGCTTGGCGATGTCGGTCACGTCATGCTCATTGAAGCCGCGCACGACCACCGCGTTCAGCTTGATTGGCGTCAAGCCCGCACGTTCGGCGGCTTCGAGTCCCGCCCAAATATCATCCAGCGATCCCCAACGGGTGATGCGCTTGAAGCGGACGGGATCGAGCGTGTCGATGCTGACGTTGACGCGCTGCAAGCCAGCGTCCTTGAGCGGCTGTGCCAGTGACTTGAGCAGCACGCCGTTGGTCGTCATCGAAACATGCTCGATGCCGGGCGTGGACGCGATATCGCGGACGATCCCGACGACATTCTGGCGGATCGTCGGTTCGCCGCCCGTCAAGCGCACTTTGCGAAAGCCCAACGACGCGAAGACGCGCACCAGCGTGCGCAGTTCCTCATCCTGCATCAATTCGCTGTTGGGGCGAAATACCATGTCCTCTGGCATACAGTAGACACAGCGCAAATTGCATTTGTCGGTCAGGGAGATGCGTAAATAGTTGATAATGCGCCCGAAGCGATCTTGGGCGATACGCGGCGCTCCGTTCAACATGGTCAACCCCCGACTTTCTCCGTTACAATGCGAACCATGACAATCCGATCCGATCTCATGATGATGAGTCTAGTCGAAATGCGAATTTTTATCAACTTCATCTGTTTTATTCGTGCGCCAAAATTGAGTTTGGCGTGCCACGCCCAACCATGATGACTGCCATCCGCCGCGCGATCATCGTCTTTATGGTGTACCTAGTCTGTGCCGGAATTGTTACATTTCCATTGATTCGAGATGTGAATACGCAGATCATCGGGCATCCCTTTGGGGACAGCTCGGAATATCTGCGCCAGAGCTGGTGGATCAAGCACGCGCTCCAGACGGGGCAGCCGATCTTCGATCAGCCGCTCTTGCTGTATCCAGACGGGCTGAACGGCGCGCTGTTGTGGAGCATCCCGCTGCAATCGTTCCCGGTGTGGCTGTTGGCATTCATCATGCCGTTGGGGGCGGCGTTCAACGTGACGGCGCTGCTGTTTCTGGCGCTGAACGGGACAGCGATGGCATGGTTCGTCAGGATAATTTTCACCGCAGCGGAACGCAGAGAGGGAGGCTCATTTTCTTTGCGTTCCGCTGCGGTGAATGGCGCTGCTTTTTTGTCCGGGTTAATTTTCATGACCTATCCGGCGTTTCAGGGACAGTTGGCAATCGGACACATCGGCTTATTGGCGTTGTTCCCCGCGCCGCTGTTGCTGGCGGCATTGTTCCGACTGCGGGCGTCGGCAGCGGCGGGCGTACCAGCGGCGCGCCCTTACGGTACGATTTTGCTTGGCGCAATCTTGTTCGCCATGTGTGGATGGGGGGGCATCGTCCTATTCCTGTATCTGGTCGCGCCGTTGATTGGCTGTTTCATGCTCCTGCTGATCGTCCGCCGCGAAGGGCGCGCGCTGCGTGATACGCTGATCACGTTGTGTCTCGGCGCGGCGCTGTCGGCTGTCTTTATCGTGCCGGGACTGGCGACGCCGACGACCGACGCGGGGCGCTCGGTGCAGTACAGCGCGGCATTGTTGAGCGTGGTTTCGCCGTCGTTCGCGCATCCGGTGTGGGGCGCGCTGTTGGAATATCCGCGCCGTGTGTTGGGCGTCGATCCGTTCGAGGGCGCGGCGTATATTGGCGTGGTGGCGGGCGCGTTGGCGCTGATCGGGCTGCTCCGCGAACAGCGCGCGCGCTTTTGGGGCGGCATGGCGGCGCTGGCATGGCTGCTGTCGCTCGGCAGCGTGCTGAAGATCGCGGATGCGCCGCTGACCGCGCAGATCGACGGTTATCCGACGTTCGTGACGCTGCCGGGCGCGATCATGGAACGGCTGCCCGTGCTGAACATGGCGCGCACGCCGGGACGCTTCAATTTCGCGGTCGGGTTCGCGGTGGCGGTCATGGCGGGCTATGGCACAAAAGTGATTTTAACGCAGAGAAACGTAAAGAATAATTCACCGCAGCGGAACGCAGAGACAAGCCCTCATCTTTCTCTGCGTTCCTCTGCGTCCTCTGCGGTGAAATTGTTTTTCTTGACCACACTGATTTTGTTCGATTATCAACAATTTTTCCCGATGCCGACGATTCCAGCGGCGATCCCCGACGCCATCGCGCAGATCGCGGACAGCAACGCGCGCGCCGTGTTCGATGTGCCGTTCGCGCATCCCCTGACCGACAAAGACGCGCTGTATTGGCAGACCGCGCACCAGACGCCGCTGATCGCCGGACACATCGTGCGCGAGACGCCGCTCGATCCGGCGCGCGGCTGGCTGTTGGAGGGGACGCTCGATCCGGCGCTGCTCGACGCGGCGGGCGTCGATGTGATTTTGCTGCATAAGGATTGGGACGACGCTGCGGGCGCATTGGACGCGCGCTTGCGGGCGGCGTTCGGCGCCCCCGTCTATGAGGACGCACGACTCGCGCGCTTCGATCTGCCCGAATATGACGCTGTGCCGCTCGGACGCTTGACATTCGCGCGCATCGAGCCGACGCGGGCGGCACTCTACATTTATATGCCGGAGGCGGGGACAGCGGCGCTCGTTGGGACGCTCAACGCGGCTGCGCCCATCGATGTGACGATTGCGCTGGACGGCGCGCCGATTGCGGCAGCGCGCATTGAGCGCGAAACGGCGCTCAACCTCCCGCTGACGGTCGCTGCGCCCGGCTATCATACCGTGACCATTGCGGCGGCGGATTGTCCAGTCGTCGCCAGCGCCGCCTTGACGTGCATTCCGCTGACCGTAGAAGGATTGAACTTGCGATGAGAACAACACTTGGACGGCACGCGGCGATTTACGCGGCGTATCTGTTGCTTGCAGTCGTCGCCACGTTCCCGCTGGCATTCCAAGTGGGTGATGTGATTGTGGGCTTCGAGTACGGCGACGGGCGCGAAATGGCGCATCATCTGTGGTGGTTCGGGGAGGCGCTGCGCACGGGGCAAAATCCATTCTTCATGGCGAATCTGGCGTATCCCGTGGGCATCGACGCGATCACGCTGTGGGCGAACCCGCTGCAATTCTTCCCGGCGTGGGCATTGGCGCTGATTTTGCCCGTGCCAGCGGCGGCGAATGTCACGCTGTTGGGGGTGATGGCGCTCAACGGGTGGAGCGTTTTCTACATGATGCAAAAACGATTCAACGCAGAGCGCGCAGAGAAAAAGACCATAGAAAAATCTCAGACTTTTTCTCTGCGTTCCTCTGCGTCGAATCTTGCTGCGTTTCTTTCGGGCGTTGTCTTTATGTTGTTTCCAACGATGATGGGGCATTTGGGCGCGGGACACGCGGGCTTGCTGGTACAGTTCCCCGTGCCGCTGTACGCACTGGCATTACAAAACCTCACTCCCCGACCTGCTCTCCAAGTGGCGCGGGGGCGCATACGCCCCATTTTAATCGCGGCGCTGTGGTTCGTCGTCAGCGGATGGGGACACACGCTGCAAATTCTGTATGTCACGCTGCCACTGACCGCGATCTTGATGCTCCCGCCGCTGCTGCGCCGCGACTGGCGCGCGGTGGGGCGGATGCTGATCGCCGCTATGATTGGCGCGGCGGCGCTGATCGTCTATCTGCTGCCAACGTTCGCGGGCGTGTTCGGCGCAGGCGCGACCTATGCCGACGCGGGCGGCGGCGTGCGCTACAGCGCCGATCTACTGGCGGCGGTGTCGCCGTCGTTCTTTCATCCGCTGTGGGGACAAATCTTGGATTATCCGCGCCGCGTGTTAGGCGTGAATCTCGATGAGGGGGCGGCGTATGTCGGCGTCGCAGCGGGCGTGTTGGCGCTGATTGGCGTCGTGCGCGTGAAACAAGCGCGGCTGTGGCTCGTCTTTGCACTTGTGGCGTATGGGCTGTCGCTCGGCGCGTTGTTGAAAGTGTTCGATCAGCCTGTCGCGCTGGAAATCGACGGCTACTTGACGTACATCACGCTGCCATTTGCGCTGGTGGCAGAGCTGCCCGGCGTGAATTTGATGCGCGCGCCGGGACGCTTCAACTTCGGGTTGGCGCTGGCAGTCGCGGTGCTGGCGGGCTATGGAATGCAAACGATTTTTTCAGCGCAGAGGCGCAGAGAAACGCCAAAGGGAGCGCGCAATGAAAATGTTTCTCTGCGTCCCTCTGCGTCGCTGCGTTTCAGCTTGGTCTTTGCGCTCATCTTGCTCATCCTGTTCGATTATCAGACGTTCGCGCCGCTGCCGACCACGCCCGCCGCGCTCCCGGTGGCGCTCCACGATCTCGCAGCGCGGACGGATGTGCGCGCGGTCTTCGGCATCCCGTGGGATAACCTGATCGCCGCGAAAGCGGATTTGTATTATCACACCG
The DNA here is from genome assembly GCA_034437055.1 of Anaerolineae bacterium. Classification (GTDB taxonomy): domain Bacteria; phylum Chloroflexota; class Anaerolineae; order Aggregatilineales; family Phototrophicaceae; genus Flexifilum. Next base: position 28,125 of record DAOTUQ010000124.1, on the reverse strand, counting down.
CGCATCGGCACGCGCTGATCGCCGGACAGGTCACGCGCCGCACGACCGTCGATCCCGCCCTGCTCACCATCCTCCAAACGACGCTCGATCCGGCGCTGTTGGACGCGGCGGGCGCGGATATTGTGATCGTCCATCGCGCCTTCGACGATGGAACGCTGTTCGCGCGCGCCAGCGACACCTTGGGCGCGCCGTTCTACGCTGATGCGCAGATCGCGCTGTTCGACGTGCCAGCATCCAGCGCGGCGCGCCCATTCGCGGCAGTCGTTCCTGAGACGCTCACCATCACAGATCGCGGCGATATCTACGTTTACGCGCAGCGTCCGGGCTGGGCGGCGCTGTCGGCGCAGATGACAGGCGCGCGTCCGCTCACGCTGTCGCTCGATGGGACGCCGATTCAGACGATCACGCCGAGCGCCGCGCCGATCAGCGTCCCGATTGCGCTCGATGCGGGCTACCAGACGCTAAGTTTGGCGTTCGATCCGCCGTGTCCGCGCATCATTCCGGCGGTCACGCTGACATGCGCCGGCGTGACGCTGACGGAGACGGCGATCATTTACAGCGACGACGCCGATTTTCCATCCGCGCGCGATGCACAGTTCGGGCGCGGGGTGACGCTGGCGCGCTGGCGGCTGAATCAGGCGGACGATACGCTGGCGGTGTGGCTCGATTGGCGCTTCGCCGAGGCGCTTACGACGGACGCTATTCGCTTCGTTCAGATCGTGTCCGACGCGGGCGACGTGATCGCCCAGTCGGATATGCCGTTGGGCGACATCGCAGCGGGGACGCGGCGCGTCGAGGCGGTCACTCTGGCGCTGCCCGCTGACCTGCCGTTGGGATGCTGCACAGTTTACGGTGGTTGGTACACGTATCCCGATATTGTGCGTTTTCCGCTGGTGTCCGCGCCGGACGGGGCGAACGAACGGATCGCGGACAATCTGCTGCTGTTGGGGGCGATTTGACGTGCGCGCGTGAACGACGTATGATTCGGCGCGATTGTGTTCCAAAAACAGATCGACTCAACGAATAAGCTTGTTGAAGTGCAGCGCAAACGAATGAGAGCGGATGGTTTATCGCGCGATGGTGTGGACAAAACAAACGATTGATGCGCTGAAAGCATCCGACCTTCCAGCCCTCTACCGCCTCATCGAGATGGGCAAAAACAATAAGGCGCTGCTCTTTTTGCTCGAAAATTTGGGACACCTGCCTGATAATTTCGATGGTGCGGCGCTGCTCCCACTCCTAGACCACGATCATGCGGCGATCCGCTACGAGGCAGTGAAGAATCTAGCGAAATTGGGCGATTTCGCTTACGTGCCGCGCTTATTTCAGTTGGCGACTCGGGATTCGGATTCGATGGTACGGCGCGAGGCGGCGTCTGCACTGGGCAGAATGCGCGACGAGGGCGCGATCCCGTATTTATCGGAACTTTTAGCGGACGCCGATCCCAAAGTCGTCCTGCAAGCGGTGCGCGGCTTGTTGGTGTTCAAAGAGCGTCCGCGCATCATCGCGCAACTCAAACTGCTCCGCGATCACCCGAATGAAACGATTCAAGCGGTGATCGAAAAGGAATTTTTCCCGGCGACGGCAGCCGCGCGCTTGTTTCCGCTTGCAGGCATCGATGTGCGCAATCTGATTGCGGCGGGCGATGTCCGGGATACGCTGCAAATCGTGGCGGACGAGTCCATTCATCTCACGTTCACATCGCCGCCCTACTACAACGCGCGTGATTATTCGATCTACGCCAGCTATCAAGCCTATCTCGATTTTCTGACGGATGTCTTTCGAGCGGTGCATCGCATCACCAAAGAGGGGCGTTTTCTCGTCGTGAATACCTCCCCGGTGATCGTGCCGCGCGTCAGCCGCGCCCATGCCAGCACGCGCTACCCCATTCCGTTCGATCTACACGCGCGTTTGACCGAGATCGGCTGGGAATTCATCGACGACATTATCTGGGCGAAGCCCGAAGCCAGCGTCAAGAATCGCAACGGCGGTTTCATGCAGCATCGCAAACCCTTAGCGTATAAACCGAACCCGGTCACCGAATACGTCATGGTCTATCGAAAAAAGACCGATAAGTTGATCGATTGGAACATCCGCCAATACGATGATGAGACGGTCAACGACAGCAAAATCAACGACGATTACGAATCGAGCAACCTGTGGCAGATCGACCCGACCTTTGACCGCGTCCACTCTGCCGTTTTTCCCGCCGAATTGTGCCGCCGCGTGATCCAGTTCTATTCCTATGTTGGCGATGTAGTGTTCGATCCCTTCGCGGGCAGCGGCACCGTGGGGCGCGCGGCGCTGGCGCTCGGACGCCAATTTTTCTTGACCGAACGTGACAGTACCTATGTGGAGCGCATCCGCCAATCGCTCGACGGTGGGATGTTCAGCCAAACCCGCTATCTGTCTGCGCGGGCGGTTCAATCGATAGTGGAGCAAATGCCCATGCGTCTCACTGACGTTGTGATCCAAAACGTGATCATGAAACTACTGCACGGACAAGATTACCGAACGGAAATCTTGGCGCTGATCAACGCGCAATTTCTACAGTACGTGATTGAATTCTTTGGGAAAGTCGTTCAGGCAAAATTTCGCAATGAGGGCATTGATGGGGATTGGTACAAACGCGAGTTTTTGCTCGATCCGGCGCTGACGAGCGACGAAATCATCATCAATGCGGGGCTGAACAAGAAAACGATTGACAACCAGTATGGCTCATCGAGTCGTCGAGTCGTGTTAGAAGTCACCCCTGCTTACTACGACGATCTCTACCGCGCTATCAGCACCCTCGCGGACGCGAGCGACGATCTGGATGTGACGCTGACGCTGCGCTTTCGCGGCGTGAGTATTGATCTGAACCTGACCGAGAGCCTGATTGTGATCAACACCCTCGCCGTCAAGCGCGCCCAACTGCGCGGCGGCGCGTGGAGTACGGCGGGCAAGCGGGTCGAAAAATATCTGATGCTGACACTGTGCGATCTCTTCAGCGTTCCGGCTGCCGATTACGATCTGCGCGGACTGACGGCGCAAAAGCGCGAAGTCGATTTCTTCGTGATCGGCGGCGACGGCAGGCGCTATGCCTGCGAAGTCAAACTGATGGGCAAGGGCAATCCAGAGAGCGCCGACGCCGTGATCGCGCGCGACAGCCACATCTTCATCGCGGATATGCTCTCGGCGCTGAACAAAACGCAGCTTGACGCGCGCGGCGTCCAGTGGGTTGAACTCCGCGCACCAGAAGGCTATCGCAAGTGGTATGCCGTGTTGAGCGCGTTGGGCGTGCCAGCGCGCGCCTTCACGGGCGATCTGGCTGCGGCGCTGCCGGCGGTGTTCGCGCGCTTGTTCCCACCGGATGCGCCGATCATCCCTGATATTGATTTGGACGGGCCACCGAGCGAATGAAAGCAAACCGATCATGACCTATTCGTTTACCCTCCAAGACGCCGCCGCCGCCCGCGCCCGGACGGCGCCGTACATCCGCCATACACCGCTTGCGCCGCTCCCGCTTCCATCGACGACCATCGTGGGCGACGATTTGCCGGCTGGCTTGCGCTTCAAGCTGGAGAATCTCCAAGTCGCCGGATCGTTCAAGTCGCGCGGCGTGTTCAATACCCTGCTCAAGCTGTCCGAAGCGACCCGGCAGCGCGGCGTGATCACGGCGTCGGGCGGCAATCACGGCTTGGCGCTGGCATACGCCGCGCGGGCGCTGCATCTGCCCTGCATCGTCTATCTGCCGCATAACGCCATGCCCGACCGCGAAACGCGCGTCGCCGCCTTTGGCGCGCGCGTGATCCGGCACGGCGCGACCTTTGACGATGCCAACGCGCGCGCGATACAGCACGCCGCCGATGAGGGACTGGCGTATGTGCATCCGTTCAACGCGCCCGACATGATCGAGGGCAACACGTCGCTGGCGCTGGAACTGCTCGATGATCTGCCGGTGATCGACGCCGCGGTGATCGCCATTGGCGGCGGCGGGCTGATCGCGTCGGTGGCGGCGACGCTCAAACAACGCAATCCCAGCGTGCGCATCATTGGCGTGGAGCCGAGGGGCGCGACATCGATGAAAGACAGCGTAGACGCGGGGCGCGTGATCGAACTGCCGCGCGTAACCACTATCGCGGACACGCTCGCGCCGCGCGCCGTTGGGGAACTGACGTTGGCGCTGACGCAGCAGTATGTCGATGAGATCGTGCTGGTCGATGATTTCCAGATGATCGACGGGATGCGCTGGTTGTGGACGTATCTGAATCAGTTGGTCGAGCCAGCGGGCGCGGCGGCGTTGACAGCGTTCTTGACGGGTAAAGTCGATTTGCGCGCCTATTCCCATCCGGTCGTGATTGTGTGCGGCGGCAACGCCAACGCTGATGGCGTGTTCAGCGCGTATATGACGTTAGCGAGCGAAAAAGCGCGCGCGCTGGCGGGCGAGTAGGGGCGAAGCACACCTCATCCACCGCTTGGTCAAACCGTCGCTACCCCGCCAGCTTGCTCAGTTCGCGCAGCCAACGCCCCGCGTCAGTCTTGCCGCGGTGTCCCGCCGCCTCAAGGCGCGGAAGCGCCCTTTGCATCGTCGCCAGCGCGTTGGTGTAATCGCGCTTCTGATAGTGCGTGAGCGCCAGATAGTACAGCGTCTCGCCGCGCTCAGCGTCGATATACAGCGCGCGCGTGAAGCGGTCGAGCGCCTCATCCCATTTCTTATCTTGATATGCCAGCACGCCCAAGCCGTAATGTGCCAGCATCTCGTAGGCGAACGCCTTCAGCGCCGCCTCGAAATCGGCGCGCGCCGCGTCCTTTTCGCCATCCTCAAGCTGCACCATACCGCGTGTGGCGCACAGTTCCGCGCGTCCGGGCTGTGCCTCCAGCGCGGCATTGAGCATGTCGAGCGCGGTATCGAAATCACCCTTGCGATAAGCGTCCAGCGCGCGTTTGTAGGCGGCATCGGCTTCGTAGCGGGTCAAGCCGAGCCGTTGATCGAGTCGTGGCATGATAGGCGTCCTGACTGACCTCAGCTCCCCCCAATGTGGAGCGGGGACTCTTTCAGAGGGGGGAGAACAATGGCGCTGTATTCGGTATTCACCCCTCTCCACTGCTTGGCTGAGGGGAGGACATGTTTGGTTTTCTCCCTGATTCACCTCACCCCCCAGCCCCCTCTCCACTGCGTGGAGAGGGGGTCAGGGGGTGAGGTTCTTGAAAAGCTGTCCTCCCCTCAGACTGCTTGGGGGTGAGGTTGCTTTTATCTACTACTAAGCAGACCGATGAAAAACTACCAGCGTTCGATCACGATTTTCTTGTCCGTGAAGAACTCGATGGCGTCGAGTCCCTGCCCGTGCAAGTCGCCGAAGAACGACTCTTTTTGTCCACCGAACGGGAACGATGCCGCCGCCGCCGCCACGCCAATATTGATGCCGATGTTGCCCGCGTTGACGCGATACTTAAAGTCGCGCGCGTGCTTGCCGCTGTCGGTGAACAGGCTGGCGGCGTTGCCATATTTGCTGTTGTTGATGATATCAACCGCCGAGTCGAAATCATCGACGTGAATGATCGCCAGCACGGGTCCAAAAATTTCGTCGCGCGCCACCGACATTTCCGCCGTCACGCCGTCCAAGATCGTGGGTCCAACGAACGCGCCGTTGGTATACCCATCGACCGCTTTCCCACGTCCATCGAGGATCGGCGTTGCCCCTTCGTCCACGCCCGCCGTGATCATCTTCTCGATGCGTTCACGCGCGCCCGTGCTGATGACCGTCCCCATCTGCGTATTCTCGTCCAAGCCGTAGCCGACGCGCAGCGCCGCCGCGCGCTTGAGCAGTTCATCGCGCAGCGGTTCATAGGCATCGCCAACCGCGACCACGACCGAACCGGCGAGGCAGCGTTGTCCGGCACAGCCGAACGCCGACCCCATGATGTTGGCGACGCTGGCTTTCATATCGGCGTCGGGCATCACAGCGATATAATTCTTCGCGCCGCCTTGCGCTTGGACGCGCTTGCCCTGTTTGGCGCACGTCTCATAGACGATCTTGGCGACGGGCGTTGACCCGACGAACGACACGCCCGCGATGCCCGGATGCTCCATCACGGCGATGGACGCTTCTTTGCCGCCCAAGACGAGGTTGACCACGCCTTCGGGCAAGCCGAGTTCGTCGAGGATTTCGTAGACCAGTATCATGCTCAATGGCGTTTGCGGCGACGGCTTGATGATATAGGTGTTGCCGCACGCAATCGCCGTCGGCAGGAACCACATCGGTACCATCATCGGGAAGTTGAACGGGGTGATCGCGGCGAACACGCCCATTGGCTGGCGTTCGGCGGTCTCGTCGATGCCGCTGCTGATATCTTCGACCTTGTAGCCGCGCATGAGCGACGGGACGCTGGTGGCGAAATCGACGCTCTCGATTCCGCGCCGGACTTCGCCGCGCGCCTCATCGCGCGTCTTGCCGTTTTCCTCGACCACGCATTTCGTCAAATCCTCGAAGCGATCTTCAAGCAGCGTCTTGAAACGGTACATGTACTGCGCGCGGCTCATGATCGGTGTGCTGCGCCATTCGGGGAAGGCGGCGCGCGCGGCTTGGACGGCGCTGTCGACATCGGCGCGCGTCGATTCGGGGTTATACGCCAAGATTTCGCACGTCGCGGGGTTGATCACGGGCGTCTGCGCCGTGTTGGACGCCTCGACCCACGCGCCGCCAATGTAATTTTTCAAGACCTGAACCATCACCATCACTCCCAAAAGTTTTATCGTGTTAAGGCGACGATGATATCATAAATTTATCGAATCGGCGCGAAATACCCCTGCCTTTAGGCATGGGGCGGGATAGCGCCTTGTCCTTTCTTATCGCTGTAGCCAACAAAGTGACCGTTTTTTAAGTTACCTAATGAAAACGGTCAAACCGGCTCCGCTTGCGCAGGTGATGGTCGCAGCGACAAGGTTATCGACTGATTTGACGCGAACGACACTGGCTTTTCCCAAGCGCCGATTTAATCGCTCCGCGCAGCGTTCGCGACTTGCGCGGGATCCCGAAATGCCAATTTTCAGTCATAACGTCGCCCTTACGGGCTGCGTCTGGTAAGCATGAGGGCTAAAAGCCCCCGTCTTTAGGCGTGGGGATGCTTACGTGATCGGGGAGCGATTCGATCAACTGATGATAGGCTTCCGGCGCGACACCGACGCGGTGCGCGTACCACGCTTGCGCGCTGGCGGGCGCAAGTTCGCTGTGACATGCGATCAGCGTATCGATGGCAATCCCGTCGACATCGGTGACGATATGCTGTCGGCTGGCGCGCGCTGGATCGCGCGTGAGCAGGCTGATCAGTTCATCGATCACCGTTTCGGTCGCCAGTTCACGCATATGTCCGCGAATATCCTCGTCGTCCTCATCATCAATCATGTAATTACTGACGCGATCAATCGTGTTCAAAAAAGCGGGCAGCAGCGCCCTGACAATCTCGCGCTGGGTATGCAGGAGGAGGTCAAGCCGCACCTGAGGCGTAGAATCATCATAAATTGTCACGTTACAATCCCTACTCTCCATATTTATTGCGCGAATGTCCGAACGATTGACGCGCCAAACCATTGGATATAGCTTCCTCTATGATACGATATAATGAACGAAGATTCGTTGGTAACCGAGAAAATGAAAATTCGCTAGTTTTTGGCGCGCCCCGCGACGCATTGGTGAGGGTCGGCGTGCTGCGGTATCATTGATCGGGCGAGGGGCGGGGAGAAATGTGGAATGGATGAGGCGGGCATCAAGTCGGCGCGGCGGTTGCTGCGCGTGGTCAGCGATCACTTGCGGCTGACGTGTCGGGATCGCGGCGCGCAGATCGAGGCGCTTGATTTGGTGGACGTGATCTATCATCCGCGCAACCCAACACCAACGCTCAATGTGGTCACGCCGCGCCGCAGCACGGCATGGGTGGCAGCGGGCTACATTCAGCCGGGATTATCGCGTCTGCGCGAACTGGGACGCCCGCCGCGCGTGCAGTACATCGCCGGGCTGTACCCGCCACAGTTCGCTGTCGTCTTACGCGATCTGGGGCTGACCATCGAACACGAAACGCCGCTGATGATCTGGGAATTACCCGATGCGCCCGATCCAGTCGTGCCGCTGGCACCCGAAGATACGCCGACCGAAGCGGCGCTGGATACACCCCCGATGGTCGATTTGCCCAAAGGGGGACGGATCGAGCGCGTGGACGATGCCGACGCACAGTCGCCCTCGCGCCGCTTGTGGGATCATGTCTGGCGCGGCGCGTACTACGATGTGATGATGCTCGGCTTGGAGGAAACCGCCGACGCCGATCCCAAGGCGCCCCCCGACGATCTGCCCCCCCCTGAAACTGCCGCCGAACTGAGCTTGCGCACGATTCACGATTTCATTTATTGGCATCATCAACAGCCGATTGGCGCAGCGCGCTTGATTGTGCGTCCCGACTTGGGCAGCGCACATCTCGAAGCGTTGGCGTTGGATGACAGTGCGCTGCGCGATACGGGGACGACAATCACGCTGTCAATGAACGGCGATCATGACCCAGAAGCAACGCGCGCGCCGGACGATTCACCGCCGCCCGACGCGCTGATCTTGGCGAACACCGTCACCGACGACGATGAGACGCGGCTCGACATCTTGGGCGCGCTGATTCAGGCGGCGCTGATCGATGCGCGTGCCGCCGCGTGCAAGGTGGTGTTCGTTCCCGCCGATAACGACGATGAACGCCGCGCGTGTCGGCGTTTGGGCTTCGTCGATCTCAGCAGTATCGTCCGCTACGCCGCGCCGAATCGCTGGGAGGGAGAGCGTTATGTGGCAAAGGCTGTATTTTCACAGCAAAAATGAATCCAGCGCTGCGCTGACGCCCACACAGATCGCGGACGCCCTCCGCGACGCCGTGCGCGCGGCGGGCTACACGATTTACGATCCGTTCGGGCTGATGCCAGGCTTGTCGTATCCCACGGCGGTTAAGCTGTTCGTCACTCCAGATGCGCACGGCAACGGCACATGGCACGTGATCGTCGCGTCGTCCGATCCGGTGGACGATGCGACGATCACGGCGGCGTCCGCTGCGCTCGATACCTTTGCGCTGTTGCTGCGCTTGAACGCGGATGGAACGGCGGCGATCCAAGTCTGGGACAACGGGGTAGCGAACAACGACTTTTTCACGGCGCTGACATGGGAGAGCGGACGCGCGGCGGCGCTGCAAATTCTGGCGGGCGATGCGCTGACCCTCGAACGCTATGCGCCGCCGATAGACGCGCTATCCACGCCGCAAGTCGGCGCGATCCCGTTCGATGCGCTCCCCGCTGATATCCAATCGGCGCTGGCATCCGGCAAGGGCATCAGCGCGGACGCCGCTAACAAGCTGTTCGCCAAGATGTCCGGCATCATCGGCGGCAAATTGGACGCACAAACGGCGAGTCAGGCGGGCGCGGCACAAGCGCTGCTCAGTGCCAATCGCATCGACTGGAATACGCCGGGCGCGCGGCAGCTTCGCGCGCTGTGCGCTGTGCTGAACCTGCCCGCGCCGCTCGATCCGCCCGATTTCAACACCCTGCGCGAGGCGTACCCACTGTACGCCCGCAAACGCCGCAAGCCGGACGCGCCCGATTATCCCGGCGACGCCGAGACGATGGCGGCGGTGCCAAACGCGCTCGATTATCTGCCCATCTACGGCGGAAAACGCTAAATGGCGGGTAAGGATCGCCAACATTGGGACATGATCTACCACGAGCGCGCGCATCAGCCGTATCCGCCGCCCGATCCGCTGATGTTGCAATTCACACCGCCCGCACCGAACCCCTATGCGCCCTCGGTATCGAGCAAAACGGTGTCGCGCGCGCTCGATCTGGCGGGCGGACTGGGACAAAACGCGCTGTGGTTGGCAGGACAAGGTTACATGGTCGATCTGATCGACATCAGCCGCGCCGCGCTGACGCGCGCACAGGAAGAAGCTGCCCGCCGCGCCCGTGCGCCGATCACGGACGATGAAGTGGGCGCCGACACCCTCCCGCGCGCGGCACAGCCCGATCTGGTGCGCGGGATCAACTTTATCCAAGCCGACTTGGATCACGCCACGCTTGAACGCGAAATGTATGATGTGGTCTGCGTGTTCCGCTTCTTGGATCGCGCACTGTTCCCGGCGCTGCGGGCGGCGGTGCGACCGGGTGGGCGCATCGTCTATGAGACGTACAACACGCGCCACACGCTGACGCAGCCCAATTTCAATCCAGACTATCTGCTCAACGTCGGGGAATTGGCGGGCGTATTCGCGGATTGGCGCGCGCTGCACGGCTGTGAACCGCCTGACGACAACACCGCGCAGGTGGTGGCGCTCAAACCGTGACGGGAACGGAAAAGTTCACCTCACCACCTGCGCGGTGAGGTTGTTGAGCTTAGCCCGTGACCGGCTTCGGCGGGATGATGCACAAGAACGCGAATACGTCGTCCGTCAGATTCTCGAACTGATGCTGTTCCATGCCCGGAATATAAACGATATCGCCAACGCCGACGTCCTCGAAGTGGTCGCCCATCATCACGCGCGCGCGCCCCTGCATGATCATCACACCGTGATCGTGCGGATGTTCATCCAAACTGGAGAAGCCGTGCGGCGGGATGGTGAAGTAGCGCACCTCGAAGTTGTGCGCGCCATCTTCACGTCCGATCACGACTTGCTTGGTGGCATCGTTGCTGTTGTAGCGGTACACCTCCACGCCATCCCAACGCCACGACGGCGCGTCTGCCTCCGATTGCAGCTTATGAATCACGCCCATTTGCATCGCATCCTTATCCAATCAAGCCTGATGAGAATTATAACCCATCGTCCGCGCGGAACTGTACATCCACCGTCTCGATGCGCTCGTTCATGAAGCGCGCGAGGCGTTCGCCTTCCGCTGCCAGCGCGCTTTGGGTGTCCGCCGACAGCGGCGCGAACGGCGACACGATCAGCGTGGCGCTGGTCTTGGTCTTTTCGATCTTCCACGTTCCGGCGACGAACCCATCGACCAAAAACGTGTTGAGGATGCGCGCCGCCGTCAAGAACACGCGCCGATAATCGGCGTCCGCGAGGACGCGCGCCCGCGAATCGTGTCCCATCAGCAGATTGTCATATTCGGGGATATAGCGGACGGGCGCGGGCGTGTCGGCGTCGGGCAGCGGCGCGTCCGGCAGGTCGTATAGTTCGCGCTCCTGCTCATCGCGGAACAGTCGCAGTTCGGGCTTGAGCGCGTCGAAGGCGTCTTTGAGCTTCGTCCGTCCGAGCCAGAACTGCGCATCCATGACCGACGCGGGACCGAACGCCGCCAAGTAGCGTTTGAGCAGCGCGCCGATGTTATCCGCTGGATCGGGCGGCGCGCCGAACCATTCTTCGGCAAGCGTGTATTTGCCCGCGCTGCCACTGCCCCACGTCCCGCCCGGCGGCACTTGCACGAGTGGAACAATCGTGCGCACGAGATAATTGAGCGCGTCGCCATCGCGTTCGGGCGAGACTTCGAGCAAGCGCGCTTTCAATGACCCCATGCTCAACGATTCCTCCGCGAGCATCCCGCGCGCCGCCCCAATGATTCGGTCGTTGTCCATGCCCTTGGCGCGTTCCCCGAAGAACGAGCGCAAGCCCTTCTCCAGTGCGGGCTGGATGGCAGTCCGAAACTGCTGATGATCGGCGCGCGTCGTCAGATGCAGCGTCGAGCGCATGAACGCGGCGCGCACAATATCGCGCGCTTCCATCGCCTGCGTGAGATCGGCGCGGGCAAACGTCTGTAAGCGCGTCCACAAGCCGATGTACGGCGGATTTGGGAGCTGCGCCTGCATCCCCACCAAGCGCACGACCGCTTCGACGGGCGTCCATGCGGCGCGTTCGAGCAATGCCTGACGCGCGAGCAAGGCGCGATTGAGTTGGCGGCGCGTGAGGGTTGGAACGGACATGATGAGCGAACCTTTGCTAGGGATGAACGGTATCGGGGCGCGCGGCTGGCACACCCGCCGCATGGGCGCAAACTTTCGCACGAGTGCGAATAGGACACATGACTATACCGTAACACGCGCACAGGGCGTTGTGCAAATCGCGCGCGTTGGCTACACTGAAATCGTTCAGCCTACTCAGAATGAAAACCTTCATGCCTTCAAAGGACGCGCAATCGGACGCATCGCGCTTCGATGCGATCATTATCGGGACGGGACAAGCGGGCGTTCCGTTAGCGCAAAACTTGACCGGACGCGGTTGGCGCGTCGCCATCGCGGAGGGCGGCGCGTTCGGCGGGACGTGCGTCAACAATGGCTGCACGCCGACCAAGACGATGATCGCCAGCGCGCGCGTCGCTCACTTGGCGCGGCGGGGCGCAGAGTTCGGCGTGCGAACGGGCGAGATCAGCATCGATTTCGCGGCGGTCATGGCGCGCAAAGACAAGATCGTGGGCGATTCGCGCGGGGGCATCGAAAAAGCCTTCGACAAGAACAAGCTGCTCACCGTCTATCGCGCGTTTGCCCAGTTTGAAGCGTCAGCGGTGGGCGTCCATCGCGTGCGCGTCGGGGATGATGTGATCGAAGCGCCGCGCGTGTATCTGAACACAGGCGCACGGGCGACCATCCCGCCGATTCCGGGCTTGCGCGACGTTGATTTCCTCGACAATCAATCGCTCCTCGATTTGAAATCGCTCCCGCGCCACCTGATCATCATTGGCGGCGGTTATATCGGCTTGGAGTTCGCGCAAGCCTTCCGGCGCTTCGGCAGCGATGTGACCATCATCGAACCGGGCGCGCACGTCATGGCGCGCGAGGACGCCGACATTGCAACGGCGGCGCGCGACGTTTTATTGGGCGAAGGCATCGACATTCGCCTGAAAACGCGCGCGGCGGGCGTCGTCCAACGCGGCGGCGATATCGTCGTGACGACTGACGGCGGCACGGAAATTGTCGGGACGCAGCTCTTGGTCGCCGTCGGACGCACGCCCAACAGCGACAAACTCGGTTTGGACGCGGCGGGCGTCGTCAGCGACGACAAAGGCTTCATCACCGTCGATGATGGGCTGCAAACCAATGTGCCGGGCATTTGGGCGTTGGGCGATGTGAATGGACGCGGCGCGTTCACACACACATCCTACAACGACTACGAGATCGTCGTGGACAATCTCGATGGCGGGACGCGCAAGGTGTCGGATCGCATCCCGGTCTATGCCATGTTCATCGATCCGCCGCTGGCGCGCGTCGGCATGAGCGAAGGTGAGGCGCGCGCATCGGGGCTAAATGTGCTGCTCGGCACGCTGCAAATGCGCACGATTGGTCGCGCCAAGGAACGGGGCGAGACGGCGGGGCTGATCAAAGTGCTGATCGACGCCGATACCGAACGCTTTTTGGGCGCATCGGCGTTGGGCATCGACGCCGACGAATGGGTTCACGGCATCATCGATTTGATGTACGCCGACGCACCCTACACCGTGATGAAAAATGCTGTCCACATCCATCCGACGATCTCGGAACTGCTCCCGACGCTGTTGGGCAAGTTGAAGCCGTTGGCATCGACGTGATGAGGGATCAGCGAACTGACGAAGCATTCAACGCAGCGATTGCAGGGAAAAAGAGAGAATGCGCCTTCTTTATCGCTGCGTTGAATCGCCTTTTTTGAAATTAATCGCCCTATAGCGACGGGGGAGAAGGAATCTAGCCATTGATTTTGTGTATATGTGTATGTTAAAACGTGGATATGTACACGCCATCAGAGGGTGCCGAAAAAAATTGGCGTCACCGTTCACACCCTAATCTGTCTGCAAACGCTGAAACCTCACCCCCCGATCCCCTGTCCGTAGCGCAGCGGGGGTGAGGTCGAACAAAACAAGCGAAAATCGAGTTTGCCGACACGCTCTAAACACCGAGAGTTTGTCGCCTGAACAAAGGAACAGTTTCCCTGGTCATACGATGTAACCACGTGCGTAATCGAGGGCGCGTTCATGGACTTGTAGGCGGCGTTCAGCACTTTCTTCGAGGGGATCAAAGGCGGACGGAATAGGACGGGACGTAAAACTCGCTTGTGGACAGACGATAAGTCCAAACGCTTTCGGGCGGGCGGCACGACTGGATGAAGCAGGAACAATCTCGATGTACACGTTTGTATACAAGAAAGGTAGCAGTAAAAATAATGGGTATTACAATCGCAGGGGTTCATCATCTCGCGCTGACAGTTCGAGATACGGCGCAGTCGCGCGACTTCTATACCAAATATCTCGGTTTCATTCATCTCGTCGATGTCGGACAAAAAGTGATTATGCGCAACGGCACCATGCTGCTCGCCTTCAACCCGCCGCCCGACCCAACGCAAGCCCTGCCCAACGATTCGTTCACCGAACATCGGATCGGACTCGACCACCTGAGTTTTGGCGTTGCCAGTCGCGCCGATCTCGAAGCCGCCGTCACGTTGTTCGATGAAAACGGCATTGCGCACGGGACGATCAATGATTTGGGCGAATATGGGCTGCCGATTCTGGTCTTGGCGTTCCGCGATCCCGACAACATTCAGCTTGAGCTGACCGCGCCAAATTCGTAGCTGCGCGGCGCACACCTCACCCTCCACAAAATGGCGAGGTGCATCATCAAAACGATGGACGTCGGGGCGTCCGCGCTGGGACGCCCCGACGCCGAATTTGAACTGCTTTTTACTCCGTCCTCAGCCGTGTCGCTTAAGGACATGCGCCCGTCACGCTGACTTCCAGCGCGCTCGCCGCCAGCCAGCCCGTGACGCTGTTCACGTCCACCTGATACCACTGGAAGCCTGACGCATCGACCGTGCGATTGCGGACGCTCGCCTGCTGCCCCGCGTTGACGAAACCAACGACGGGCGCGGTGAAATCGGGCGCTTGGTACAGCGCGAAGCCGCTGATCGCCGTCAAGACGCAGCCCTGTGGGGGCGGCGGGGGATTCATCGGCGGGGTCGGCGTCGCATAGACCGGCGGCGGATAGTAGGGTGTCGGATACGGTGTCGGCGGATAATACGGGGGCGGGACAATGCCGCCGTTCAAGCCGGGAATGATCAACGGCTGTCCGACTTCGATCCGATTCGGATTCATCACGGCGTTTGCCTGCACGATCTGCTGCGTCGTGACGCCGAAGCGCCGCGCGATATAGTTCAACCAATCGCCATAGACCACATAGTACACATTGCCATAGATCGCGCCGCCTGCGCGCCACGTCGCGCCGCGATCATAGACGCCGCTGATGCCGCAGCGATTCGGGATGGTGAGCGCAATCCCCGCGCGGATGTAATTCGGGTTGCTGCCGATGACTCCGGCGTTTAGATTATAGATTTCCTGCCACGTCGAGCAGTAGCGTTGCGCGATCCCGCTCAGGCGGTCGCCATACTGCACGATATAGGTGATGTAGGTTTGCGCCGCCACATCGCTGCTCGTGTCCGCCGACGCGGGGAGCGCGGTAGTTGCCAGCAATACGGCGAGGCACAGTGTCACCAACGCGAAAAGTCGTTTCATGAGGTTGTCCCTTCCTTCTCACTTTAGTCTAACATAAGCGGCGAAATCCTAATCGCCGCTGATCGTCTGGTAGATGACGATTGCCTGACGCGCGCGTGCGAGTTCGGCATGAATGGGGTTGGAATCGGGTTAACGATGCGGCGGGGCATGATGCGCCCTGCCCGTAACGTTGCACACCCTACCCACGTAACGTATACTGCAAGCCTCGTTTGCGTTGAAAAGGAACGTGCTTATGTCCATCTCGTACCCCGCCGCTCGTCGCGCTGATAACATAGACGTTTATCACGGCGTTTCCGTTCCCGATCCGTACCGCTGGATGGAGGACGAAACCGCGCCCGAAGTCGAAGCGTGGATCGCGGCGCAGAACACGATCACGCGCGCGCATCTCGACGCGCAGCCCGCGCGCCCGACGCTGAAAGCGCGCATGACGCAGCTTTGGAACTTCCCGCGCTGGCTGCCGCCCACCACGCGCGAGCGGGGCGATGGCACGACGCGCTATTTCTTCACGCTCAACGATGGCTTGCGCAATCAACCGATTTTGTACGTCCAAGAGGGCTTGAACGGCACACCGCGCGTCCTGATCGATCCGAATACGTTCAGCGCCGATGGCACGGTCGCGCTGTCTGGCTCTTTCATCAATGAAGTTGGAACGCTGTTGGCGTATCTCACCTCCGACGGTGGGAGCGACGAACAGACCATCCACATTCGCCGCGTGACCGACAGCGACGGCGCGTCGGCTGACGATTTCGCGGAGACGCTGATTCACTGTCGCTTCGCCCAAGTCGCATGGACGCCGGACAGCGCGGGCTTCTACTACAATCGCTATCCCGATCCCGCCACCGTCGCGCCCGAAGCCCGCCAAACGAACAATCAACTCTACTATCATCAGCTCGGCACGCCGCAAGCCGACGATGTGCTGATTTACACGCGCCCCGATGCGCCCGAACTGAATTTCTCGCCCGAAGTCACGTCCGATGGGCGTTATCTCGTGCTGACGGTGTGGCACGGCGCGGTCAATCGCAACCGGTTGTATTACGCGCCGCTCACGTCAGATCGCCGCGTGACGGCGGACGATATCGTGCCGCTGATCGATGTGCCGGACGCCAGTTACAACGTGATTGGCAGCGATGGCACGACCTTCTACGTCTTTAGCGACTTGGACGCGCCCAACGGACGGGTGATCGCCATCGATTTGGACGCGCCCGCGCGCGATCAGTGGCGCACGATCATCGCGGAGGGCGCACAGCCCATCGACATAGCCCAAATGGCGGGGGATCGCTTCGTCCTGCTCAAGCTATCCGATGCCAGCAGTCGCCTCGAAGTCGTGCGCCGCGATGGGACGCCCGAACGCGCGATCCCGCTGCCGACGCTCGGATCGATCTGGGTGCTGACCGCACGCCAAGCGAGCGATGAAGTGTTCTACCGCTTCGAGTCGTTCTTGTATCCGCCGACGATCTTCCGGCATGTCGTCAGCACGGGCGAAACTGCGCCGTTCAAGACGCCAGAGCTGGATTTTCCGGTCGAGGGCTACGAGACGCGCCAAATCTTCGCCACCTCGAAGGACGGGACGCGCGTGCCAGCCTTTTTGACGCACAAGCGCGGTTTGACGCTCGACGGCAACAATCCGGTCATGTTGTACGCTTACGGCGGCTTCTCGGTCAGCCTGAAGCCGATCTTCGCCGTCACGGAATTGGCGTGGATCGAAGCGGGCGGCGTGCTGGCGTGGGCGAACTTGCGCGGCGGCGCGGAATACGGCGAATCGTGGCATCAAGCGGGGATGGGCGCGTCCAAACAGAACGTCTTCGATGATTTCGTCGCCGTGGCGGAGGCGCTGATCGCGCAAGGGGTGACGCGGCGCGAACGGTTGGCGATTCGCGGCGGCAGCAACGGCGGCTTGTTGGTGGCGGCGTGCGTGCTTCAGCGCCCAGATTTGTTCGGCGCGGCGGTGGCGCAAGTCCCGGTCACGGACATGCTGCGCTATCAGCGTTTCACGGCGGGGCGTTATTGGGTGGGCGAATATGGCGACGCCGCCGCCAGCGCGGACGATTTTGCGGTCTTGTATGCGTATTCGCCGCTGCACAACGTCGAACCCGCCGACTATCCGCCGACGCTGATCACGACGGCGCAGGGCGATGATCGCGTCGTGCCGCTGCACTCGTACAAATTCGCGGCGGCGCTGCAAGTGGCACAAACGGGCGACGCGCCGATCCTGCTGCGCGTCGAAGGGCGCGCCGGACATGGACAGGGCAAGCCCGTGCATAAGCAGATCGATGAAGCGGCAGATACGTATGCGTTCGTGTTTGGGGCGTTGGGTGTGGCGCTGGTGTAGTGAGGATGCAATCCCCCTCAGCCATGTGGAACTGTGGAAAGGGGGAGATCGCGGAGGGGCGCGCCGCTGGCGCGCCCCATTTCACTTAATCGCCGCTGGCAACCGCCAGTTTCGCCGCCGGATCATAGCCTTCTTGAACGCTCTTGACCCGCGCGATGCTGTAGATCATGAGTCCGTAGCCCGCCTTCGCCGCGACATCCGCGATGCAGTAGCCGACTTGCACCGCGATGATCAGGCTCGGGGAGATGCCGGTATTACCAAACACGATGGGCAGCAGATACACAATCGGATAGAAGCCCCACGTCGCCAGCAGCAGCAGCCGAATGTTCCTGACCAAGACTTTCGCCTGTCCAGTTTCCGCGTTGACTGCCGAACCCAACCCGACGAACAACTCATACACGATATAGATGAATGGCAGTGTGCTGATGAAGCCCCACAGCGCGCGCGTTCCGGTGTCGGTCGCCACTTCGCCGGGATAGCCGAGAATGATCATCAACACTGCCGCCAGCGCGAGCCGGAAGGTCATCCCGCCCTTTTTGCCGGGCGCGAGCGCCATGACGGCGATCAGCTCTGCCACCAACAGCGGCACGGTCAACAGCCAATCGATGTAGCGATAGGCATCATTGAACGGCGCGCCGCTGGCGATATAAGACGCCGCGCCGCCATCGACCACATTGAGGGCGAACGCGCTTTGCCAACTCTCGAAGATACGGAAATAATGATAAGCCGCGATGGCGACGACCAACGACGACATGGTGATCGCATTGCGGTATTGTGGGGCGATGTTGTTGCGTGAGAGGACGAGGAAGATGAACGCAGCGAACATGGCGGCGAACGTGAACGAGAATGCGTTGTAGACCAGACTGAACTCTTGGAGCGAGAACTGTGGCATGAGCTTGCACCTATGGAAGAACGTCCTGCGGCGAATTTGATGCGGTATTGAATGTTGAGACTATTCTGAACGTTGCTTACGTTCAATATAAGGATGGTGTCTGAGAATTGGTGATCGAGCGGGTTAGGAAATGATGACTTGCAATATGATAATCATTGGGCGGGGAAAAGCGACGGCGTGCGGCATTCGACGGTCTTTTCCGCCGTCAGCGCCGCCGAAGAAGCGGCTGTAGGGGGTTGGGCGCGTCCAAGCCACACCAGCGGCGCGCGCGGCGCGCCGCGCCCCTACAACAGCCGATCTTGCGCGCGCCCCTCCGCATCGGTGTGCGCGGGCGCGACTTTGACCGTCGGCGTGCGCGGGGGCATCGCAATTGGCATCGTGTGCGCCGACTCGCCGTGTGCGGCTGCCAGCAAGCTCTCGATGGTCACGATTTGGATGCGCGGGTAGCGCGTGCCGTCCGCGCCGATGTAGAAGCCCGCCGCCGCCGCTTCGGTCAGCATGTCGCGCGTGGGCGCTTTCAGCGTGATGAACGCGCCAATCGCTGCGCCGTCGCGCTCCAACGTGCCGACCAGATCGCGGATATCGCCGCTGTTGACGCCGCCCGATTTGACTTGCAGCAGGACACGCTTGGTCTCTGCCTTGCCCGATTTGCCGCTGTATTCGAGGAAGTGGATCACCCCGTCGATGCCGCGATCTCTGCCGCGCTTGCCCGCGCCGCCGATCTCGCCGCCCATCGGCTTGGCGCGCACCAGCGACAGCGCCCACCATTGGAATTGATAGCCGCCGTCTTTATCGACTGCCAGCGTGCGCGCCCCCGCCACATCGCGCGGTTCGCCGACGACCTTATAATCGGCGTATGCCGCCAGATTGAAGGCGTCTTGCAGCCGATACTTGAGCAGGGCGATGCCCAAGTGCGTGATATCGATGCCGATCCACTTGCGCCCCAACTTTTGCGCGGCGGCAACGGTTGTGCCGCAGCCCGCGAACGGGTCGAGGACGACATCGCCGGGCTTGGACGACGCTTGGATGATGCGTTCGAGCAAGGATTCGGGTTTTTGGGTGGGGTAGCCCATGCGTTCTTTGGCTTGTGCGCCGATTGGATGAATATCGTCCCATACATCTTGAATGCCGACACCGTGCATTTCATCAAGGAATCGCTTATATGATGGCATTTTGCCCTTAGGTGGCCAGAATATACGACCTTCTTTATCAAGTTCATCCAACTCAGTTGGCGGACGCCCCCAATGACGCCCTTTTGCCGTAACATCTACCTCACGCCAAGCTTTTCCAGTCTCGCCATGCCTAATACCTGCCCCAGTCAAATCTGATAAACGATAACGGCGTCCATTTTCATCCGTAAACCGATAAAACTTTTTAATATATTCTTCGTCATATGACATATGGGTTTGATTCCACGTATATATGTCGCTTTTACTATAGAACAAAATTACGTCGTGGATTGGACCCGGACGTTTAGCAGAATTATGCGCGCTTGTTCGCTTCCAAATGATTTCACTCCGAAAATGTTCTGCGCCGAAAATACTATCGAGCAGAATCTTGAGATAGTGACTCGCCGTCGGATCGCAGTGCAGATACAAGCTGCCCGTCGGCTTGAGGACGCGGTGCAGTTCCACGAGGCGCGCCGCCATCATGACCAAGTACGCCATCATCTGATTGCGCCCGACGATGATCAACAGCGCCGAGAGCGTGGCGCTCACCCGTTCGGGCGCGTCTGTGACCAGATCGTGATACAGCGCCTCCGTCTTGCCGCCCCAATGCCACGTATCTTCAAAGGCGACGATTTGCGCATCGCTGTCACGTCCTGATTCGTCGCGGAACAGCACGTTGTAGCTGCGATTGGAATTGAACGGCGGATCGAGATAAATCAGATCGACCGATGCGGGGGGGATGTGCTTCTTAAGGATATCGAGATTGTCGCCGTAGAACAGCGTATTGTCCATGCTGCGCGTCCCCTCATCAGTCAGGTTGTAGAACAGATGAAGGGATTATAGCACGGCGCAGCGTGAACGTCGCCGGGTCAAGATGATGATCAACCCAGTGGGTCGCCCCACTGGGTCGCTCCTAGGGCGTCGTGGTCGGCAGCGGCGCGCTGGTGGTGTCGAACGGCGTCTCGCGCCCATCGTCGTACAAGCCGCGATCTACGTATTGACCCGGCGGGTAGTAGCGCCAATCCAGCGGCGGCAGTTGCGCGCGGATCGGCTCGATGGTTGCCAGCGCCGCCGCGCGTCCGGCGTGCGCGCTGAACAAACCGGAGCGCGCATCGTCGCGCATCAGCTGCGTAACCTGCTGTGTCAACCATTGTCCGGCGAAATAGCGCGTTTCTTCGTCGGTGGTCGTTTGGAACAGGTCGATGAAGGCGGGCGCGGCGTCGGCGCTCAAGCTCCATAAATACAGCATGTCGAGCTGTTCAGTCGTCGCCAGGCGGGCGATGTTGCGCTCCGCGATGTACAGCTCGACGTTCATCAGATTCAGCGCCGCGCCGTAGCCGACCACGGTCACGAAGATCGCCAGCGAAAAGACGTGCCGCTGCAGCCGGAACAACGCTGCCACCAAACCGATGAACAGCGCGCCCATCCACGCAATCGCCACATGCACATACACGCGCAGTTGGGTGAAGCCGAACGCCTCTTCGTACAGCCACATGCGCTGTGCCGCCGACGCCAGCATGACCAGATTGAGCGCCACCATCACGACGATCAAGGCTTGGAAGGCGCGATTTTCGCGCTTGCCGTGCCGGATCGTCGTCCAATCCAAGAACAGCGCCAGTCCGATGGTCAGCACGGCGACGGCGACCAGTTCAAAGAAGCCGCGCCGCGCGTACTGCGAATAGGTCAGCCCTTGCGTCAACAGCGTCTCGCGCCCACCGAAGAAATACGCGAATTGGATGGCGACGAACAAGCCGAACAGCGCGTTCAGGCTGCCGAGGATCATGCCCGCTTCGATCATGCCGAGCGTGAGGGGGCGCGATTTGACGGTTTTTCTAACCGTTTTCACCTCACCCCCTGTCGCCTGAACCGTACCGGAGAGGGGGGGCGCAAGGATATCGTCGTCATGTGTCCAGCGCCGCGCCGCCGCGAAGATCAGCGCGCCCGCCGCGAACCACGCCAACACGCCGATGAACGCCACTTGGATGAACAAATCAGCTTCGATACGAAGATTGAACAGCCGCGATAGGCGCAGCAGCAGATCGTCGAAGATCGCGTCTGCCGATGCCAACAGCAGCCCGAACACCGCCAGAATCGGCAGCGTCAAGAGCGCGCCGCGCACAACGGCTTTCGTGCGCGCCGAGTCGGTGAATTTGTGTTCGTGCAGCCATTTCCAGACCGTATTGACTTCGGTCAGCGGGACGAAGGTCGTCACGACGGCGGTTTCGAGGACGACGCCCATTTGCTGTCCGAGCGATTCGGTGTCGAAGGTGCGGCGCAGCGGCGCGTAATAGACGAACAGCGCGCCGAGCCACAGCACCGCCATGAAATTCAGCATGGTCATCAGCGCGTCGACGCGGATGGCGACCATCACGGCGAAGAACGCCAGCGGCGCGAGCAAGAGCGCATTATTGAGGCGGATGGATTTGCGCGCGAGGTGCAGTGCCAGCATCGCCGCCCCCGCGCAGATGCCGACGAACAGCGGAAAACTGATGCCGACGGACTTGGCGAAGAAAATTCCATTGCCGATCAAGCCGATGATCAGCCCGGCGATCACTGCAAAGGCGACGATTCCGCGTCGGGCGTCGGGTTGAGCGGCGGAGTCGGCGTCCGACTTGGCGCGGGGCGGCGGGGTGTCGCTGCGTTCGGGCGCGTCCGTGATCAGCGACTCGATAGACGGCAGCGCGTCGTCCGTTCCGTTCGTGACTGTCGCAGCCGCCGCGAGGGGATCGATGGCGTGTTGCATGGCGCATCCTTTCGATTGGTTGATCCAAGATCGTTATACATGGATGCGGGGCGCAGTGCTTGACGCCGAACCGACGCTTGAAGTACGGAGGGGCAGTAGTGAGGGCTGAGTAAAAGACAGGACTGAGTAAAAGTGTCATGCAGATACGCAAATACCCGCATTCGCTTACCGCATCGGCGTTGCCCGATCTTTTACTCAGTCAGCACTCAGTTCGCGCTTTTACTCAGTCGTCTCTGCTATTCAATGCATGTCATAGTGGGTGTTATCGCGCACCAGCAGCGTCGCGGTATTATCCGAACGCGGGTCGCCAATATGATTGTAGAGGAGCGCGCGAATCCGAAAGCCGTTGCGAATCTGCATCGTCAGCGTCGGGTCGTACAGCTTGCCCTGCCAAACGCGCAGCGCGTACTGTGCCACCGACAAATCTTTGCGGTGCAGTTCGTAGTGCGGCATCAAGCCGCCCGCGATCTCGCCGCGCAGATTGAGATGCTGCACCAACGCTTGACGCGCGTCGTACAGCCGCCGCCCGATGCGCAACCCGCGATAATCGGGGTGCATCGCCATATCGACGCCGTACAGCCAATCGCCGCTGCGCTCGTGGCACGTCAGCCAGCCGCCCGCAATCGCTTCGTCATAGGTGTGATCGTAGTGATCGAAGTCGAAGGTCGTGCGATAGGTGCTGGAGGAACCGACGGGCAGCCACGCGCCATCTTTGTAGACCAGCACGACGAACTGTCCTTGCGGGAACAACTCGATGTGCTTGCGGTATTTGGCTTCGGTGAACAATTCGGAGTCGGGCAAAGTGGGGAAAATCGTCCGCTGCATCGCACCGAGCGCCGCCGCGTGTTCAGGCTGCGTATTGGTGATGATCACCTGCATATGCTGGGCATCGTGCGCGTTGTAGTGCAGGAAATAGCGTCCCGTCTTCCAGAGATCGGGATGATGGAGCGGATGTGTAGGGGACAAGGGTGACGAAGGAACGTGTCCATTCGGGCGGGCGCTCAGCGGCGTGTCGTGACGAAGCCCGCTGGGTGCTGGGTGTGCCGCTGTATTGGTCGCGGCGTGAGACGCATGTGGTATGCCGTGCGTCTGCGGGGTCGTGTTGATCAAGGTGATCCTCCAATGAAGACCGTTTTCGTCTCCATGTATTTCTCTAGACCTTCTTTGCCACATTCGCGCCCAATGCCGCTCTGCTTGATGCCGCCGAACGGTGCTTCGGGGGTAGATGGCAGCCAATCGTTGACCGCGACCATGCCGTACTCTAAACCTTCGTACATCCGAATTGCGGTGTTGAGATTGCTAGTTTGCACGTAAGCTGCCAACCCGTACTCTGTATCGTTCGCCATTGAAAGCACCTCCTCTACGTCACTAAATGGGATAATCGGCAAGACGGGTCCAAAAATTTCGTCCCCGTAAATCCGCATGGTGGTGGATAAGTTGGTCATGACCGTCGGGCGATAGAAATAGCCCGCTGGCATGTCCATCGGGCGCGATCCGCCCGTCAAAACTTGCGCGCCCGCCGCGACGGCTTCGCTGACCAACATTTCGACGCGCTCGCGCTGGATCGCGTTGATCATGGGGCCCACATCGGTGGTTTTCGCCAAGCCGCTGCCGAGCGTCAGTCCGGCGCTGATGCGCGTGACTTCTTCGGTAAATTCCTCGACGGCGGTATGGTGGACGAAGAAGCGCTGCGGCGCGATGCACACTTGCCCAGCGTTGCGATACTTGAAGCTCGCCGCGCCCTTTGCCGCCTCCATGATGCCACCGGGCGCGTCGGGGAAAATGATCACCGGCGCGTTGCCGCCCAGTTCGAGCGCCAATTTAGTCACGGTGTCCGCCGCGCCGCGCATCAACAGCTTGCCGACGCGCGTGCTGCCCGTGAACGAGATTTTGCGACAGCGCGCATCCTTGAGCATGACCTCGCCCTGCGCCGCCGCATCACCGTTGATCACGTTGATCACGCCGCGCGGCGCGCCACCCTCGACCAACGCCAGCCCCAAGAGCATCCCCGAACGCGGGGTATATTCGCTTGGACGCCCGACGACGGTACAACCCGCCGCGAGTGCTGCCGCCCACGCCCGCACAATGTTGTAGACCGGGAAATTCCACGCCGTGATCGTGCCGACCACGCCGACGGCTTGATACGTGACCAAGATGCGCCGATCCGCCTTGCGCGCCGGAATGATGCGTCCATACGCGCGCTTGCCTTCTTCGGCGTACCACTCGAACAGATTGGCGGCGGTTGTCCATTCGCCCATCGATTCGCGCAGCGGCTTGCCACATTCTTCGGTCGTAATCGCGCCCAGTTCATCGATCCTAGCCCTGATCCACGCTGCCGCGCGCAGCAGCACATCGGCGCGTTCGTAGGGTGTCTTGCGCGACCACGCCGGGAAGGCGCGGGCGGCGGCATCAATCGCGGCTTG
Organism: Anaerolineae bacterium; assembly: GCA_034437055.1. Classification (GTDB taxonomy): domain Bacteria; phylum Chloroflexota; class Anaerolineae; order Aggregatilineales; family Phototrophicaceae; genus Flexifilum. The sequence goes on along the minus strand of DAOTUQ010000124.1, from coordinate 3,109 downwards.
CGCATCGGCTGCACCGCCGAACGGGATGTCGCCCAACGAGTCTTCCGTCGCCGGGTTGAGCAAATTCCAAGTGCCGCCGTTCGCGGCATCGACCCATTCGCCATCGATCAACTGTTTGTAGAGATATCCCATGCTGTCCACAACTTTAATTATGTGCGTGTAAAGCTTAGTGTAACGGGGGTATGGGGGGAAAAGCAACCCCATTAGGCGTGAGAATAGTACGGAGGTACTGGAGATTGGGGGGGCTGAGTGCGGTTGGAAAAAGACTTCAACGCAGAGACACAGAGGGAAAAATGGAGAAAAGACAAAAAAAGAGCGCGCATTCTGTCTCTGTCTCTGCGTCCTCTGCGTTGAATCTTTTTCGGGGTTGCACGGCGTGCCGTCGTTTCAATTTAGCCTCAGTCCATCATTTTTGGGGATCGAGCAAGCGGATCGCGCGCGCTTTGCGACGTTCGCGCACGATTTTGCCCATGTCCTCTAAACGATCCAAGTGGCGATCCACCGTAGACAGCGCCAAATCGAGTGCGGCGGCGATTTCGCGCAGGGTCGGCGCGCGATTGTGCTGCTGCTGATACTGTTTGAGATAATCGTGGACGCGATAGACGGTCGGCTGCGGTTTTTGCATGGCGTACCCTTTCCAAGTCTGACATGATGTAACAAATTCCCAACGTAAGCCTTTACGATAGCATAGAAATTGGACGTTTGTTCTATGGGCAGGGTACGAATGTAGTTAGAAAGGAGTTTGAATAAAGAAGGCAAGTAATGTAATCTTTCAATACAAAGTAGTAAATAACCTCGGATAGGTATTTTGCGTGACTTTAGGGGTGAGGTGAAGCGATCCGAAACTCAGGTTAAATGGGGTAATGGAGATGACGACCTCAATATCCGAAGCACGAGCCGCGAAAGAAGTGGTCAAACGGCTGCTTGCTGGGGTCATGGGTGTTGCTGGCATTGGCATAAGCTGGGACAACAACGGTGCGCCAGTCGTTTTGGTGAACGTCGAAAAAGAGGCGGCAGCACGGATCAAACTGCGCTTATCGAAGCACACGCTTGATGTTCCAGTTGAGTTCGAGGAAATCGGCACCATTACATTTGAAAGCGAAAAGTAATTGCGACTGCTGCCCGTCTTGTGATCAAAGTCAACGATCCAAACGACGCACGGTAGGGGGTTTGGCAGCGCCAAACCCGCCCCACGCTCACGCGCTCAAAACGCCCGCGCTGATCAACGCCTGTATCAGCGTCCCCACCACGTCCGCCAGTTCATCGACGCTGGTGGCGTTGGCGTCGAACGTCTTATCCGTCGTCACATTGGACGCGCTCCAACCCGCGTTCGCGCCGCCGCCCGCCGTCGTCAAATCGTATTCTGTTCCGGCGTCGGTCTTGATGTAGACGCGCCCATCGGTCTTCACGTAGACATCCGCATAGCCCGTTGGCGGCGTACCCGGCGCGCTCCCCGCTTTCAAGCGGACGCCTATCGTATTCGTTCCCGTCGCAATGTTCGGCATGATGTTACCCCCAGATGCTATCGCCGTTCGTATCCAACAACAGCGCGTCGCCGTCGGTCAGCGCGCGGTCGAGCGCCATGAGCGATGTGCCGCCAAACGCGCTGTGCAGCAGCGCCTCGATATCGGTTTCGTCCAGCGTCGTCGCGTCCGCACGCAGCCGCACGGCACACAGCGCGATGTGCGCATCCCACGCGAACGGCACATCCGCGATTTGTGCGGGCGTGAGCGGCAGGGCGCGCGGCTGGCGTGCGCCTGTGACGGCGACCAACGTCCGCGCGGTGGGATCGAGTCCGACGACGCACCACGCCTGCTCGGCGGGGGTCGTTGGACGCATATCCGGCGACGCGAGGTCGATCTCGCCGCCCGCCCACGCCAACGGGCGATTGACATGATGGACGATGCCCGGCTGAATCAGGAGTCGCAATCCCGTCCCACGCTCGGCGCGCAGTTTGAGGCGCAAGCGGTCATCCGAGAGATACGGCATCGCTGAAAAGCGGTCGTGGCTGTGCGCGCCGACGGACGCGCCGCCCGCGTCATTCGCGCCCACTGACGCCGCGCCAAGCAGGATCAGGTTCCCGTCGGCGTCGCGTTCGATTTGCACATCGAGGTCGGGGATGGGGGGGATGCGCCCGCCGTGCCGGATCGCCGCGACGCTGAGTCCGCCGCCACCATCGGCGCTAAAGCGGACGTAGTAATGGGCGTCGTCCGCCACGACGCGATACACGCCGTCGATGGCGTAGCCGAGCTTGCCGCGCAAATTAGCCGTCATATCACCCCCCGCACAACCCGACCAGCGTCCCGCCCGTGCTGAGATTGCCCTGCTTATTCTGGATGCGCACCGCACCCGCCGCCGTGACCGTCGATTTGCCAATCGCGCCGTTTGCGCCGATCAGAAACAACGTCGCGCCGCCGTCGCCCGCCAGATACACCCCCCGATATGGCATGGTCGTACTCGGCGCGATCAGGGTGCGCCAGGTCGGATCGGCGGCGGACGCATTGCGCGTCAGGAACACGCCGTACAACCCATCATTGGCTTTCGACGCGCCGACGAGTGCCAGCGTATTCGCGTCCACATCGGAGACCGCCACCCGCCGCCAGCCGTAACCTTGCGCCTCGACGCCGTAGGGTGTGCCAGCGACGGCGGGCGAAATGTCAGTCGCGTTGCGGTACAAGCGATGGTCAAACGTGGAAACGCACACGCTCCATCCGTGATAAAACGTCCGTGCGCGCGTATCCTGATACGGAACGACGATGCAGCCCGCCGTCCAATCGCCCGCGTCCCAATCGGCGCGCACGTCCCACGTCGCGCCATAATCGAACGTTTCGTAGACGACGCCCGTCAATCCGGTGCAATTGCTGGTTGCCGAAAACGCCGTCACCAGCGCATGTCCGGCACGATGCGGATCGAGCCACAAGCCGGGCTTCGGACTGTTGGACAGATCGCCACCGTTATCGTAAAACGACGTGATCGCAACTTCTGTCCATGTCGTGCCGTTCAACGTGTAGGCGATGCGCACGCCCGTTGCAGGTTGATAACTGGCGACGATGCCCCAATTCTGGACGCCGCGCTCGAATTGGATTTGGCGGATCGGCACTGGGCTTGA
>DAOTUQ010000123.1:0-8580 GCA_034437055.1 Anaerolineae bacterium | reverse complement strand
GGCAAATTGAAACGCCAAATTTGTCTGCGATGAGAATAGGCTCTCCCTCAAAAGATTGAGGGTTTTTGTCGAAAACAACCTATTTCTCCCTCAAATGACGGCTGAGTAGTTACGTGGATGTTATACTAACCTGAGTTTTGGATAGGCTCTCAACCGTTCACCTCACCCCCCAACCCCCTCTTTACCGCGTAGAGAGGTGCCTCTTTCAGCGGGGGAGCAGGACGGCTCACGATGAATATGTAAGTCCCCTCTCCACGCAATGGAGCGGGGATTTAGGGGTGAGGTGAAGCCATCCGAAACTCAGGTTACACTCGATTTTAGACTCGTCCATGAAAAAAAGGGGAGATTCCCATGACGCTCACCATGAACTCAGAATCGCGCCTGTCTTACGACGGGATTGCGGATTTGCTCGGCGCGAACGCTGCTTTGTTGCAGCATCGCTCCACCACCATCGACAAGGCGCATCTGCATCTGCCAGGCGCGGACTTCATCGACCGCGTGTGGCTGAACTCGGATCGCACGCCGCAAGTGCTGCGCAGCATGGCGCAGTTGTTCGATCATGGGCGGCTGGCAGGGACGGGCTACGTCTCGATTTTGCCCGTCGATCAGGGCATCGAACACTCGGCGGGGGCGTCGTTCGCGCCCAACCCGATCTACTTTGACCCAGAAAACATCGTCAAACTCGCCATCGAAGGGGGCTGTAACGCCGTCGCCAGTACGTTCGGCGTCTTGGGCGCGGTCGCGCGCAAATACGCCCACAAAATCCCGTTCATCGTCAAGATCAATCACAACGAACTGCTGACCTATCCCAACAAATTTGAGCAAATCATGTTCGGCTTGATCGATCAAGTGTGGGATATGGGCGCGGTCGCCGTTGGCGCAACGGTCTATTTCGGCTCGGACGACAGCACGCGCCAGTTGGTCGAGGTGGCAGAGGCATTCGCGCACGCGCACGAACTGGGCATGGCGACGATCCTGTGGTGTTATACGCGCAATCCCGGCTTCAAGGTCAACGGCAAGAATCACGAGACCGCCGCCGACCTGACCGGACAGGCGAATCATCTGGGCGTGACGATCCAAGCCGACATCATCAAGCAAAAGCTGCCAACGCACAACGGCGGTTTTAAGGCGTTGAACACCGGTGGATCGTCCTACGGCAAGCTGGACGAGCGCATTTACACGCAGTTGACCAGCGACAGCCTGATCGATTTGACGCGCTATCAGGTTGCCAACTGTTATATGGGGCGCGCGGGCTTGATCAACAGCGGCGGTGCATCGGGCGGCGAAGGTGACTTGGCGGAAGCCGTGACGACGGCGGTGATCAACAAACGTGCGGGCGGCATGGGCTTGATCAGCGGGCGCAAGGCGTTCCAACGTCCGATGGACGAGGGCGCGGCGCTCCTGCGCGCGATCCAAGACGTGTATCTGTGTGAGGACGTGACCGTCGCGTAAATTCGGTAGGGGGCGAGGCGCACCTCGCCCTCCTTTAGCCCTCGCCGTTATCGCGCAGCGCGTCGGGGGAATACGGCAGCGTGAACATGAACAGCCCCCCATGCGCGCCGTTTTCTTTGCGCTGGTCGTCCGCTTGCGCGGGCGCCGCCCAAATCCGCCCTCGGTGCATCTCGACAATGCCGCGCGTGACCGCCAAACCCAAGCCTGTCCCCTCGATCTTGTTCTTTTTCGCGTCGTCCGTGCGGTAAAACGGCGCGAACACCTGCGTCGCTTCGTCGGGCGTCAAGCCCTTGCCGCTGTCGGCAATCGTGATCAAGATCGCGGGCAGCGTCACATCCGGCGGCGCAGTCGGCGGCAAGTCGGCGGCACGGTCGATGCGCGTTGTGGCAATCAGGATCGTGCCTTTTTCCGGCGCGTACTTGTTGGCGTTGCTCAACAAATTCGTCAGGACTTGGATGATACGATCCACATCCACGAACACAGGCGGCAGATCATCGTCGATATCCATCACCGGGCGCTGTTTGCGCTTGCGGAAGTGCGTATCCATGCCCGCCACCGCATCGATGATGATATCCGGCAAATGCGCGTCGGTCTTGTGCAAGCGTAATTCGCCCGCGTCAGCGCGGCTGAGTTCGATCATGTCATCGAAGATGTGCTTGAGGTGGCGCGCCTTCGCCAAGATGATCTCGGTATAGTCGCGCGCCATGTCGGGGAGCTGTGCGCTGTAGCTTTCGAGGATGAACTCCGCGAAGCCGCTGATCGATGTGAGCGGTGTGCGCAGTTCGTGCGAGATGCGCGACAAAAACGCCGCACGCACGCGCGCCGCCGTCCGTTCGGCGGTCACATCATGGAAGATGGCGATCCGTCCGAGTACGTTCTCGTCCTGATACACCGGCGCGCTGTACCATTCAATTTCTAGCGGCTTGCCGTCGTCGCCCATGACGCGAAATTCGCCGTGCTGGGTCGTCGGCGCGCTCACCGGCGCGCTCAACCAAGCTGCCTGCAAGTCGGCGCGGACATCTTCTGGCAGGCGCATCAGATCGATCAGCGCGTCGAAGCTCAAGCCCTGTGCGCTGCTCTCTGCCACTTCAAACATACGTGTGAACCGTTGATTGAGCGTCAAGACCATGCCGCCCCGCCCGCCGGGCAGCGTCATGACCACGCCATCGGACACCGCGTCCAACAGCGCCGCGCGCCCCTGCTGCACGCGATCATGCTGTTGACGGAGCATTTGCGCCATCGCGCTGATCGCCAAAAATTCGCTGACCGTGCGATAACTGCGCAGTTCGCGCTCGTTGAATAGATGCCGCTGATCGGTGGCGATCATGATCACGCCGAGATTGTGCTGGGATGAACGCAGCGCGATCAAGGTCATGGAGCGGATGCGTTCAGCGCGTAAAAAGCCGCGCACGAGCGGATCGAAGCTGCGGCGCAGCCCACGGGCGTTGGGGAAATTCAGCACGCGCTGTTGATCGAGCTGCTCCAGCAAATCGGGATAATCTTTGAGGTACAGTTTGACGCCCGTGCCGACGCCTGATCCAACCCGCCGCGACCACGTACCGACCACCTCCAAATATTCGAAGGGTCCAAACGGGTTATCGGCGCGTTGGGGTTCGTACAGCAGCAAGGCACAGCTCGAAATATGGGTATCGAACAGCGCCTCATGCAGGATATCGACCACGTTTTGCGGCGACGGATTTTCCGCGATGGCTTGCGCCGTGACGAGGATCGATTGCGCCGTTGCCATATTTTGCGCGCGCAAGTTGTGCAAGCGGTCATTTTCGAGGATTTTCCCCGCCATATCGACCAGCGGCAGGATCGGCGCGAGGCGATCCGCCTCCGCCAGCACCAGATCGAAGGCGTCCGGCGCCGCGGCGAGCAGCACCAGCAGCCCGATCACTTGATCGGGCATCACCAACGGAAACGCCAGCGCCGCCTGCCACCGCTCGCCGTCGAGTTCCAAACGGATCGGATCGCGGGCGGGCGTCCCCAATGGCTTAATCGCTGCCAGCAGATCGCGGGTGCGCCGCAGGAGGAGCAGCGTCTCGCCATCCGCCGCGACGTTCGCTACTGCCGCCCATCCCGCGTGTTTCGACTCGCGGTCATATGAGACCACTGCACGCGCCTCACAGGGGAGATGGTCAGCGATGCGGTGCAGCAGATAATCGAGCAGTGCCGCGTCACTGGGCGCGAGGGCGACAGCGAGGACGGGCGCAAGACCCGACGAGGGAGCGAAAGACGGGATCATGGTCGCTCAATCATTGGGGTCGTTGGCGTTGGGAAGCGGGTCGCCCGTGGCTTCCCCGTCCAGCGCGATCCCCTCTGGTGGACGCACGGTGAACATATAACCGACGCCGCGTTCTGTGCGAATGTAATGCGGATGGTGCGAATCCGACTCCAGTTTACGCCGTAAGCGGTGCATGTGAACGCGCAGCGTGTCCTCGAACACTTCTTCGCTGGGCCACACGCGCGCGATCAACATCCGATTTTCGACCACGCGCCCGGCATTGCGCAGCAGGACGTGCAGCAGGATCGATTCGGTCGGCGTCAGCCCGTTTGCCTTGCCGCTCAACACGATCCGGTTGTGGGCGAAGTCGATGCTCAGGAAATCATCGATGCGCACAATCGGTTCGCTGGCATAATCGAGGCTCGGCATCCGCGCCAGCACGACTTGAACGCGCGCTTCGAGTTCGCGCATTTCAAATGGCTTGACAATGAAATCTTCGGCATATTTTTTCAAACCCTGCACGACCGTATCGGTATCATTGGTCGCGGTCACGAAGATGATCGGCACATCCGCCATCGATTTGAGGCGGTTGCTCAACTCGAAACCGTGCATCGTCGGCAGTCCGAGATCGATCAGCGCGATGTGAGGCAGTCCGCGCATCTGTACGTAGTCGAGCGCCTCTGGTGCATCGGTGAACGATATCACCTCGTAGCCATGCGCGTTCATGTAATCGTGAATCAGCTTGTTGATGCCGGGTTCATCTTCCACCAGCAAGATTTTGGTTTTGCCCATCAGTGCTGCTCCGCTCAGTCAAATATTGCGTCAATACAGTCTGTAATTAATATACATCGATTGTAACGAATGGTCTAGACCCGAATTAACGAATAACCGTTAAGATTACGCCGATTTTGAAGTTGTTCCATGCAAAGGTTGGGGGGTGAGGCGAAACCCTTTATAATGCTCAACATGACCACCAATCCTACAGCAACCATCATTCGCCGCCGCCGCCGTCGGCTGACACGGCGCGCGACGCTGCAAACCCAACGCAGCACATGGACGGCATTTTTCGGCGCGCTGATCCTGTTCGGCGTCGTGCTGCCGTTCGGCGCGATTGTCGGCGGCGCGGCGGCGATTTACAGCGATGCGTCTGTCGATCTACCCACGCCGCAAGATGCGCTGTTCGCCGTCGGCGTCGATGCCGCGCGCTTTTACGATGCGACGGGCAGCGTTGAAATTTATACCGCGCGCGATCCATTGGGCGACCGGCGCGCGTGGGTGACGCTCGATTCGCTCCCCGCGTACATGGTCGATGCCACGCTGATCGTCGAAGATGCCGATTTCTGGACGACGACGCGCGCGGATGCCTTCGATCTGATCGTGCGCTTGTGGCACAATCTGCTCATCGGAGCGCCGCCGCCCGATCCATCGATCACCGGGCGACTCGTGCGTAATGTCGCCGCGTCACCGTCCAGTTTGGATGCCGTGACGGGATTGGACGGCGACGCGGCGTGGTGGGGGGCGTTGTTGGACGCGCGCACCGAGCGCGCAGCGCGCGAAATTGCGCTGGTGGCGGCGGCGAATCGGCGCTATACCCCGACCGAAATCCTCGAATGGCATTTGAACACCAACGATTATGGTGGCGGCGCCTATGGCATCGAAGCGGCGGCGCAAATCTATCTCGGCAAGCCCGCCGCCGATCTGACGCTCGATGAAGCCGCGCTGTTGGCGTCGATCCCGACGGCGACGCAGTACAATCCGTTCGATAATCCCACGGCGGCACGCGGACGCGCGGGTGACACCTTGCGCGCGCTGTTGGACGCCGGGCAGATCGCGCCATCCGACTACGAACGCGCCGCCGCGCGCCAAACACCGTTTCAGCCCGGCGGCGACCGTCCCGCGACCGCGCCAGATTACGTCCTGTACGCGCGCCGTCAGGCAGAGACGATCCTCGACGGCATGGACATCGACGGCGCGGCGGCAATCGCGCGCGGCGGCTTGCGCGTGGTGACGACGCTCGATCTCGATGCGCAGCGCCAAGCTGAATGTCTGATTGCAGCGCACACCGCGCGCCTGAACGAAAACGCCAGCGCGTCGAATGCCTGTCCCGCCGCCGCATATCTGCCGCCGCTGACCGCTGCGCCCAGCGTAGACGCGCCGATTGGCACCGCGCGCCCGCCGGACAACGCCGCGCTCGTCGTGTTGGATGCGCAAACCGGCGTCGTGCGCGCAATCGTTGGCGCGGTGACGGCGGATGTGTATCAGCCGGGCGCGCTGTTGCAGCCCTTTATCTATTTGGAAGGCTTCAGCGAGGGGCTGACGCCTGCATCGATGGTCTTGGATATTCCGGCGCAGTTTCCCGGCGCGAGCGAGGGGCTGATTTACAGCGCGCGCAATCTTGATGGGCGCTTCGAGGGTCCGATCAACTTGCGCGCGGCGATGGGCGCGTACCGCCTGCCGCCCGCCGCCGCGATTGCCAACCGTCAAGGCATGGCGAACGTGCTGAGTACCGCCCATTTGCTCGGCGTCAACGGGCTGAACGATGGCGGCAGCGATTTGATGCTGTTGGAGCGCGGCGGACGCACCGCCGTGCTGGATATCGCCGTCGCTTACAGCGTGTTCGCGGGCATGGGCAAGATGCGCGGCGCGCCCGTCGAACCGCTGGCGCGCGGCTATCGCGGGCGCGATCCAGTTGCCGTCGCGCGCATCGAAACGCGCGACGGGCGCGTCCTCTGGGAATATGACGCCGCTGATGCCGCCGCGTGCCGCACACAGACCTTTTGCACGAATTTGCTGCAAGACGGCTTGGCGTACCTGATCAACGATATCTTGGCGGATCAAGAGACGCGCTGGGCGACGCTCGGACAAGGCAACGCGCTCGATTTGTCGCGTCCAAGCGCGGTTGTCAACGGCATCACGTCGGATCGCGCCGACAATTGGACGGTTGGCTACACGCCGCAGCTCGTGACCGCCGTCCATCTGGGGCGCGCGGACGGCGGCGCGCTGGCGCTCGATGCCAACGGCATCAACGGTGCGGCGGCGGTCTGGCGTGCGCTGATGGAGTATTTGCACGCGCGCGATGCCTTGCCCGCCGAAACGTGGACGCGCCCCACTAGCATCGTCGAATCGTTCGTCTGCGACCGTTCGGGCTTGTATCCCAACGGCGTTTGCCCCGTGCGCCAAGAATGGTTCATCGACGGCACGCAGCCACGCGCAGCGCAGGTCGATACCTACTGGCAGCAGGTCGATATCAACCGCCAGACGCGCCAGATCGCCACCGCCAACACGCCGCCGGAACTGCGCTCGTCCGAACGTTATTTCGTGCCGCCGCCAGAGGCGCTCGCTTGGTGGCGCGACACCGGACAGCCGCTGCCGCCCACCGAGATCGACTCGATCAGTCGCCCGGAACTGGCAGAAGCCACGCGGATCAGCGCGCCGCTGCCGTTCGCGTATGTCGGTGGGGTCGTGTCGATCTTGGGCGCGGTCGATCCGGCTGATTTGCAGTTCTTCCAGTTGTCTTATGGTGCGGGGCTGAATCCGGCGACATGGACGGACATCAGCGGACAGCAGACCGAGTCGCCGCCGGATGTGCCGCTGGCGGTGTGGGACACGAGCGGGCTGGACAGCTTGTACAGCGTGCGCTTGACGGTCGTGCGCGGCGATAATCAGGTCGAGCGCAAGATCGTGCAGGTCACGGTCGATAATCAGCCGCCGGATGTCAGCCTGAACACCGATCCGCCCGGCAGCGCCTATCGCTTTCCCGGCGATCCGGAGATCGTTCTCATGGCGGCGGCGCGCGACAATCTAATCATTGACCGCGTGGAGTTCTTCCACGATGGGGTCTATCTGGGTTCGGACGAGCGCGCGCCGTATGGCTTCAGCTTCCCGATCACGGGCGTGGCACAGCATCGGTTCAGCGCGGTGGCGTTCGACGCGGTGGGCAATCAAGCGGAGAGCGCGCTGACGGTGAACGTGATCCGCGCGGGGTCGTAGCGGTGCTGCGTCAGTCAACGAGAATGATCCCAGAATCAAAAAACTGAGCGTCGAGAACCTTCCCCGACGCCCAGTTTTTAGCCCTGCGTACTCAGCACTCAGTACTGTCTTTATTCCATCGGCGGCAAAATCACCGCGTCAATGACATGGATCACGCCGTTGGCGGCATCGACGTTCGTCACGACGATTTGCGCGTCGTTGATGAACACGCCATCATCGTTCGCCATGAACGTGACGGTCGAGCCTTGCGCCGTCTGGACTTCCAGCGTCATGTTTTCGGCATCGGTGAGCATACCCACCAAGTCATCGCTGTGAATGACGCCCGGCACGACGTGGTACAGCAGGATGCTGCTCAACAACGCCGGATCCGCCAAGACCGCGTTGAGGGTGTCTTCGCCCAGCGCCGTGAAAGCGGCATCCGTCGGGGCGAACACGGTCAGTTCAGCTTCCGGGTCGCTCAGGGCTTCCAAGACCGACGGATCCGCCGCACCGACGGCTGCCAACAGCAGCGTGAATTCCGGCGTGTCCATCATGCTCGACGAAGCGACCACGATTTCGGCAATCGTGCGTGATTCCGGCAGGATCACCGCGTCAATGACGTGGATGATGCCGTTGCTCGCCATGATATCGACCATTTCCAAGTTGAGGTTCGCGCCGTTGACGGTGATGCCACCTTCTTCGGTCGTCGCCACGTCGATGTACTGCCCGTTCAGCGTCGGGAACGCCGCTGCGCCGTCACCGGCTTCGAGCGCCGCCACGACATCGGTAGACATCGCCGCGCCGTCGAGGACGTGGAACAGCAGAATGTCCGTCAGCGCCGCCGGGTCAGCCAAGACCGCCGCGAATGCTTCTTCGCCCAACGCTTCTGCCAGCGCCGCGAATGCCGCATCGGTCGGCGCGAACACCGTCAG
>DAOTUQ010000122.1:0-13721 GCA_034437055.1 Anaerolineae bacterium | reverse complement strand
GGCAAATTGAAACGCCAAATTTGTCTGCGATGAGAATAGGCTCTCCCTCAAAAGATTGAGGGTTTTTGTCGAAAACAACCTATTTCTCCCTCAAATGACGGCTGAGTAGTTACGTGGATTCTTTATTACCTTCTGTGACCACCGCCGCCACCATCAGATCGATATCGGGCGCAATTCCAAAGTGTTTTCCTGCAATAGTCGTACAAACGTGCGTACCGTGACCATCAGCGTCAATGGCGATCAGGTTGTTTTGTGTACGCATGGGGTCAACGGGATGCACATAAATGAAATCGATATCGTCGCGGTTGCTAAATTCGTCATGATCAGCATTACAGCCCGTATCAATCACGCCCACGATTACGCCATAACCGGACAATCCTTTGGCGCGGGCAAGCGGGATACCACTTTCGGCTTTCCATTGCGGACTCTGACGCGGTTGGGTTGTTGGTTGCATCTCTGGTGTACCAGTTGCGCTTGGCAAAGCGAGCGTGATATTGTCGAACATATCATAATCTGCTTGCAGATGCTCGATGGCTTCTTCTTCCCATTTGGAGGAAGGCGCGTTAACAATATAGACGCCCAAATGACCCAATCGACTGAAAGAGGGTTGTGTTTCTGGCAGCGGTGTATATTGATCGTTTGCAACACTCGGCGGATCAATCCGGGTGAAGCCTTCGCGCACAAGCTCATCTGCCCGTTCTGAAGTTTGCGCCCGTTCCACAAGTTCAGATCGTTTTTTCTCGACGGACGCAGCTTCCAACGTTGTATTTTCAAGCCGCGATTCTTTGCGAATGGCGATGAGTTTCCGCATTGTGATACCTTTATCGCTAATGAAGAAGCTATCATATTAAGGGCAAACCCGAAATAAGTCAACGCGCTTGATCGGGATCGAAATCTGCCCATACTGTGGAGCGATAGCCCTGAGATACATGGTTGGTCGTCACGCCCCGACTCCGCTATAATGATGTACAAAGATTGCGAACCGATTGCCGCCGCCATGCTCAAACGGTTGTTCAACAAAACCAATGGGGACGCGAAGTCTAATCCGCCGTCCCCGCCACCCGCATGGGGCTTCACCATCACCTATGCGAGCGGACGGACACTGCGTGCCGTGCGCGCTCAACCCGACGCGCCGCCAGAACCCGTGATCGACGCGCTCGGCTTGTCCGTGCCGCGTCCGGTCATGTTCCTGATGAGCGGCGCGGGCAAGATGGATAGCGAGGCGTCGCAGGTGACGCGCGCCAGTATCGAGGACGGCTTGGCGCGCTTCGCAGAGGCACGCTTGGTCAACGTCCTTGACGGCGGGACGACCACGGGCGGCATGGCGCTGATCGGCTTGGCGCGGTTTCGGCGCGGTTATCGCTTCCCGCTGATCGGCGTCGCGCCCGAAAGCGTGGTCGCCTATCCCGGCTACGATAACCCCGCGCGCCAAGCGGACATCGATGCGTTCCATTCGCACATCGTCCTGACAGCGGGCGCGCAGTTTGGCGCTGAATCCGATCTGCTGTTGGGCTTGGCGCGCGCGATCAGCGGCTATGGCGCACAGCCCGCCTTGGGCGTGGTCGTCAACGGCGGCGCGATTGTCAAGCACGAGGTCTACCGCTGTGCGACGGGGGCGACGCTGGACGGCGCGCGGTTGTCGCTGTTGGTCTTGGAGGGCAGCGGGCGCTTCGCGGACGAACTCGCGGCGGCGCACAAGGCGCGCGAAGCGGGACGGAACGGGACGGCACTGCTGCAAGACCCTGTGAATCGCGCGATCTTGGAACAGGGCGATGTACATTTTCTCTCGGTCAGCGGCGGCAGCGAGTCGCTGCGCGCGTGGCTCGAAAACTTCTACAAGGGGACTTGAATTCATGTGGCGATTTTGCGCGCTCGTGTTGTGCGTTTTCGTTTGTCTCGCGTTCGCCATCCCCGCCGCTGCCCAAGAAGCGACGCCCGAACCCGCGCCCGTTTTCGATGCTGCCGCGGTCGAGCGCGTGATCGAACAAGTCCGCGATGATCTGGAGCGCTCGCGCGCGCACGCCGAAGATGCGTCGCGCTATGCCAGCGATGCCAGCAATTTCTTATCGATCTTCGAGGCGTTCGGCGTCGTGATCACGATTGCGGCGGCGGCGCTCGGCGTGTTCGGCGCGCGGCAGTTGTTCCAGACCCGCGCCGACATGAAGCGCATGCACTCCGAAGAGCGCGATGAACTCGATTTGGCATTGGCACGCTTCACCGACGAAATCCGCCAGAAGCAAAGTGACATCGATCAACTCGCCAAACAGATGATCGACAATGCGCAAAAGCAGCAGAACGAACTGGCGCGCGACCGTGTGCGCTTTGAAGCGGAGTTAAATCGCAAAGAACAAGAAGTCACCGATTTGAACGTACAGCTCCGCGCGCAAGCCGCCAGCCAGCGCGAGGACGCGCGCAAGACGGCGCTGGCGCTCTCGCTGCTGCCGTTGGGCGAACGTCAATACCGGATGCAGGATTATCACGGCGCGCTGGCGACCTATGAGCGCGCGCTCGAATTGGACGAGGACAACCCGATTGTGCATTATCGCCTCGGCTACATCCACTTCCAAGTCGGCAACATCGAAAGCGCCGAAAACTGTTTGAAAAGATCGCTCGAAATCGAACTCGATTTCGCGCCGGCGATGGCGGCGCTCGGTTACATTCATCGACGGCAAGCGGAGAAGATGCTGGAGGGTGTTGACCGCGAACTGCTGATGAATCTCGCTGAACGGATGCTGCTCACCGCGCTGAAGGCGTCCCCAACGCTGATGGACGAGGACGGCGAATCGTGGTGGGGGTCGCTCGGCGGGCTGTATCGGCGGCGCAACCAGACCGAGCAAGCGATTGCGGCGTATCAAGCGGCGGCGCGCGTCACGCCGTTCTCGTCGTATCCGTTCAGCAATTTGGCGCTGTTGTACAGCGACCGCCACGATAAAGCATCCATGTTGAAGGCATACGAGCGCGTCGAACGCCTCGCGCGCGATGAAGCGTTGGCAGAGGTCGGCAATTACTATGGCTATGCCGACCTGCTGACCGCGCGTTTGGCATTGGGCAAGGTGAGCGATGCGGAGGACGCGCTGAGTTCGGTGTTCTACACTGCGCCATCGATCTACGCGCTGCATTCGCTGATCGAAACGCTGGAACGCTTGATCGAGCGCATGGGCGGCGATGACGAACTGCCGTATGTAGCGGCGTTCATGCCGCGCATCCGGGCGGAGATTTCGCGCCGTGAGCAGGGGACGCCGGCAGAAAACGTGATTTGGTGATCAAGCGGGCGTGCTAACTGTTCGAGAACCTCACCCCCTCTCCACGGCGTGGAAGGTGGGAGCTAAGGTGAGTCAGGGTATGGGGGCGCGGCACGCCGCGCGCGCATGGTCGAGCCTGCGCTACTTTTCGGCACGCCGCGCGCTATCGGGGATAATCGATTGTAGGCGCGCGCCGTTAGCACGCCCGCGTAAACAAGGAACAACCATGCAACCCATACGAGTCGCCCTGATTCAACTGGCATGGACAGGCACGCGCCTCTCCATGAAGAATTGTTACCGCGAGCTGGTGGCAGAGGCGGCGGCGCGCGGCGCGTCGTTGGTCTGTCTGCCGGAACTGTCGATTTCGCCGTATTTTCCCGGCACGCGCGACCCAGCCGGCTTCCAATGGGCGGAGGCGCTGCCCGGCGGCGAGTCCGAGCGCCTGTTTGCGGAACTGGCAGACACCAACAACGTGACGCTGGTCGGCAGCCTGTTTGAAAAGACGCCCGAAGGCAACCTGTACGATACTGCCACCATTCACGCCGCCAACGGCGCGCTGGTCGGCGTGACGCGCAAGATTCACATTCCGTCCGGCACAGGCTACCACGAAACCGACTTCTTCGAGCCAGGCGACAGTTATCCCGTCTTCGATACTGGAACGGTGAAGCTCGCCACGCCGACGTGCTATGATCAATGGTTCCCCGAACTGGCGCGCATCTACAGCTTGAACGGCGCGGACTACATCTTTTATCCGACGGCGATTGGCGCAGAACCAACCGATCCCGCTATCGACACGCACGAGGCATGGCAGACGATGATGCGCGCACATGCGATTGCTAACGGCGTTTTCGTCGGCGCAGCGAATCGCACAGGCGTCGAAAACGGCGTGACGTTCTATGGCAGCAGCTTCATCTGTGACCCGATGGGGCGCGTCTTGGCGTCGGCGGGGCGCGATACGACCGAAGTCATTGTCGCCGATCTCGATCCGCAGACGTTAGAACACTGGCGCGAGCTTTTCCCCCTCCTGCGCCAGCGAATGCCGGGAACGTATGCCCGAATTTTAGGGAATTAAATTTAACCGCCAAGAGAGAAGGGTTTTCTCATGAATGCACCATCGCTTGTCGATCATCCCGCCGTCGTCGCTACTCGCGCCCGCGTTGCTGAAATCGGCGCGCTCATGTACGACCGTTTCCTGACCGACGCAGGCGGCGGCAACATCACCGCGCGCGTCCACACCGAGGCGGGCGATGTGCTGTGTATGTCCCCGCGCTACAGCGGCAGTCGGCATCTGTGGCGGCTGTCGCCCGATCAAGTCCTCGTGATCACGCTCGACGGGCAAATCCTCGACGGCGGCGGCGAACTCTCGCGCGAAACGAAAGTCCATCTCAAGCTCCATACCACCTTCGCCGCGCATGGCAGCGCCGTGATCCATGCGCACGCCCGCAATGTGCTGGTGTTCTGCGCGCTCAACCGTCCGATGCCGCCCGTCTTGGAGCAAACACGCAAGTTCGGGACGATTCCCGTGGTCGAGTACGCCCCCGCGCACTCGCAAAATCTGGCGGACAACATCGCGGACGCCCTGCGCGGCAATGAGTCGCGCATCGAAAAGCAAGCGGCGGCGGCGCTCGCGCCGTGGCACGGTATTTTCGTGATGGGCAAGGATTTGGAGGCGGCGTATGATGCCGTCGAGCGCATCGACACCAACGCCTATATTCTGATGATGGGCGGCAAACTCGCGGAAAGCATGGGCGACAGCGAGGATTTCGATACGGCGCGTGGCGCGTTGGAACGGGCGATCACGGCGTTCAAGTAGGGCGAACTTCACCCCTAAAAGCCGACCTCACCCCCTAGTAATCCGTCAAGAAAGTAGATAAAAGCAACCTCACCCCCCGACCCCCTCTCCATGTGGAGAGGGGGTGATCGCACGGCGATTATTCCCCCTCTCTACGCAGTGGAGAGGTGCCTCTTTCAGATGGGAAGAAAGATGTTACGGCATCAGCCCCTCTCCACATGGAGAGGGGTTGGGGTGAGGTTTCTTTATGCCCTTTGCTCTCGGACTACTACGGGGTGAAGTCACTTCACCAGCACGACTTGCACCCGTCCGGGCCCATGCACGCCCAGAATCAGCTCCATCTCGATATCCCCCGTGCGCGAGGGACCCGAAATCACGCAGAAATTGGCGTGATTGCGGATCGTCCCCATGTTCTCGGCGCGCAGTTTGGCGACCCAATCTTCCAAGCGCGGCAGCAGTTGGTCGAGCAGCACGACGGCGATATGGACGGGCGCTAAGACCGTCGGGATGCGCCCCTTGCCCGGCGCAGTCGTGACGATCAGCGAACCCGTCGCGGCGACGGCGGCATCGACGCCCGTCAGCCCGACTTGCGCGCTTTCCGCCGCTGACAGCGTTTCGGCGCGGAATTCGTCGTGCGTCTCTGGATGGATGCTGTCGATGCCGTCAGCGCGAATCGCGTCCGCCAGTCCGCTGATCGGGATGTGCGCAAAATCCCACGCGATCAGCCGTTTCGTCTGATGTTCCGCCAACAGCGCCAGCACTTGCGCGCGGGCGGCGTCCTCGCCCTCCACAATGAAAATTTCGCCCATCAACCGGACGAATTCCGTGCTAAAACGCCCAATCAAGCCGTCTTGCGACAGGTCGTCCACGACGGTGACAGGCAGATAGCGCGCGGGGCGCGGCGGCACGCTGTTGAGCAGCGCGGTATCGACGCGCGACTCGGCGCGGGCGGCGCGCAGCTTGTTCAAAATCGTATCACGCGATGTCATGGTCAAGTGTCCTCTATTCAGATGGAGAACTGGAAAAGATTTCAACGCAGAGACGCGGAGACGCAGAGAGAAATTCTTAAAAAATCCGTCTCGATGCACGCCGCTCTACTCAGTCCTCAGTCCTATTTCTTGTTTTCCCGCCACCACGTATGAAACGAACTCGGCGCGAACGTCGGGAAATCGCGGTTCTGCGTCCAGCCGTTGAACGGGAATGGCAGTTGATGGATCGGCAGTGCGGCGGGTGTTCCGCTGGTGCTGTGGTCGTCCGCGCCGTCGCCATTGACAGCATGACCGTGCGCGCCGTTCGCGGCGTAGCCATTGGCGGCGCTACCGTTCGCGGGGTGTCCATTGGCGGCGTCGGTGCGCTCAAGTTCGCCCACGATGCGCGATCCGATGCCCGCGAACTTGCCGCCCATTTCGTACAACAGCGGATGCGAAAAGCCGAACGCATACGCCTTCATGCCCACATTCCACATCGGTTCTTGGACGTGCTGCAAGTCGTGGCGCAGTTTCAGCAGCATGTCGGGGATGTTGATATCCACCGGACACGCTTGCTTGCACGCGCCGCATAAGCTGGACGCGAACGGCAGCGGCACAGCGTTCTCGATGCCCTTGAGCAGCGGCGTGATAATCGCGCCGATGGGTCCCGGATACACCCACCCATAGCTGTGTCCGCCGACATTCTGATACACCGGACACGCATTCAGGCACGCGCCACAGCGGATACACGCCAACGCTTCGGTGTAATCGCTGCCGTAAATATCGCTGCGCCCGTTATCGACCAAGATCAGATAGAAGTGTTCGGGTCCATCCGGTTCGCCGTCGCGCGCGGGTCCCGAAAAGCCGTTGGCGTAGACGGTCATGCGCTGACCGGTGCCAGAGCGCGGGAGCAGTTGGAGCAGCGTGGCGAAATCTTCCCACGTTGGGATCACTTTTTCGATGCCGACGACGGCGATATGCACGGGTGGGACGCCGGTCGAGAGGCGTCCGTTGCCCTCGTTGGTGACGATCACGACCGTGCCGGTCTCCGCGATCAGGAAGTTGCCGCCGCTCATGCCGAAATCCGCGCGGATGTACTCTTGGCGCAGATGCTTGCGGATGAACTTGGTCATTTCGGCGGCGTCGTCGCTGTAGGGCATATCGAGCTTGTCCATGAACAGGTCGCGGATTTGCTCTTTGGTCATGTGCATCACGGGCATGACGATGTGACTGGGATGACTCTCGTTGATTTGGACGATGTATTCGCCCAAATCCGTCTCGATCATCTCGATGCCGTGCTGTTCCAAGTACGGGAGCAAGCCGATTTCTTCGGTCGCCATGCTCTTGCTCTTGACGCCGCGCTTGAGATCGTGACGCTGGCAAATAGCCAGCACATGCGCCAAGGCTTCATCGGCGTTCGTCGCCCACAGGACGTTTCCGCCGTTGGCGCTGACGTTGGCTTCGAGTTCTTCGAGCATTTCCGGCAAGTCTGCCAGCGCGCGCAATTTCGCGCCCCGTCCCTGCTGACGCAGCGCCTGAATGTGCGGTAGTTCGGCAAAGACAGCACGGCGGCGGCTGTCGGCGTTACCCGTGCCGCGATCCAGCGCGGTCTGGAGGGTGATATCGTCCAGCGCGATGATGGCGGCTTCGTTAAAGCGATTGGCGGTTAATTCCATGAGGTATGTCCCGGTAAAATTGGAGTATGTTTGTCTGTATTGTAGCGCGAATTGGCTGTGCTGACATTTCATTCTAAGGTCGGTCTGCAAATTCTGAAACCTCACCCCCCAACCCCCTCTCCAGTCCGGACAAGGGGAGAGGACATGTTTGGTTTTCTCCCTGATTCACCTCACCCCCTGACCCCCTCTCCACTGCGTAGAGAGGGGGTCAGGGGGTGAGGTTCTTGAAAAGGTGTCCTCCCCTCAGCTCCAGTCCGGACAGGGGGAGCGAAGCGCAGGTGAGGTCGAACAAAACAAGCGAAAATCGAGTTTGCAGACACGCTCTAATTTAATCTTCAGCGCGTCATACTCGTTATCGGACGGACTGGATCGCAACCGATGCGCATCTTGATCGTGGAATCTGGATGTAGTAGATGAGATGATAGTTGGGTCGTACTTTATTTGCCGCTAAACTTCAACCCTATTCCCTGATAAACGCCGCTGCTTTCACTTTGACGCGCTTGATTTGAGCAAAAGGACTCGGTTATGACATCATCTCAATCTTCCCGTGGCTTCGGTATTTCGTCGCTGATCACTGCCCTTCGCGCTGTTCGGCGCACATTATCGCTGCGATTTTTTCGAGAACGGATTATCCGCCATCAATTTCTCAATGAGCCGCTCCAGATCGTAATTGCCGATCCAACAGCCAAACAGTGGTATGAAGAACAACTGCCCACTGCATCCGAACTCCATTTTCTACGGGATTATGCCCTCAAAACAGGCGCGAAGGTATTTAACATTGGCGCGCACCAAGCCGTCATTGCGAGTATGTTGGCGCGCGTCGTGGGGCGGACGGGCAGCGTTCTCGCGCTCGAACCGGAACCGTTCAGTTATGGTATTGCGCTGCGCAACAAAGCCATCAATCAGCTCGATCAACTTGAAATTCTGCACGCCGCGGGGACGGACAGCACGACCATGATCGAGTTCGGTCTTGGAATAGGTTCGTCGGGGGCGATTTCGACCGGGCAAGACGCGCTGCAAACCATCCTCGTCCAAGCCTACACTATCGATGATCTCGCCGCACGCTACGGCGTTCCCGATGTGTTATATATCGATGTCGAAGGCTTTGAACAGCAGGTTTTATCCGGCGCTCAACACACGCTCGAAACGGCACGCCCGGATTGTGTGGTCGAGGTGCATATCGGAGTGGGCTTAGAAAAAGCGGGGGGCAGTGTTGCAGGCATCCTCGCGTTTTTTTCGCCGGATATCTACGACTTCTACATCAAACATCCTGATGCGAACCGCCGCGACGAGCTTGTGCCGCTGGCAGAAGTCGGGGTACAGAATTGGACGTACCACTGCAATATGATCGCCGTCAAGAAGCGTGCCACCGCTAGCTGAGACGGCAGAAACGCGCCCCCTCCCCGTTGAAAATCTGAGGAGGGGGCGCAACACCCCTACGAGCTGAACGAGATCGTCGCTGTCGGCGTCGGGAACCCGCCGCCACTGCTGCCCGCTCCGCTGTCGAACGGCAGCGGCGTCACATCGAAGGGCAGCGGCGTGATGAACGGAATCAGCGTCCACGTGGCGGTCGGCTGCGGCGTATTGGTCGGCGCGGGCGTCGGCGTTGGGTTGTTGATCATCACCGTCACCGTGCGATAGGCGAAGCCGCCGCTGTTGGAGAACATCGCCAAGCGGATGCGGTACTGTCCGTTGGGGAACGCTGTCGAGCGCGTGTCCCAATTGCCGAGCGTCGCGTTAACCTGTTGTAGTCCTTGCGGCTGTGCGATCACCGTGAAGGTGTTCGGGCTGGCGGCGGACGCGACCTCGATCTGATAGCGATTGAAGTCTTGCGCGTTGACCGTGCCAGTAATCGGGACGATCCCCTGTACGGTCTGTCCTTCGGCGGGCGACTGGATGCTGATGATCGGCTGGATCGTGCTGGTGGTACAGGCGCTCGTCGGCGCAGTTTGCAGCGTAGTGGGATTGATACCGAGCGCCGCCGCTGTGGCTGCGCCCGCGCCCGAACGCAACCAATCAATCGCGGCGGGATCGTCCACGTTGAAGAACTGGCGCGTCTCGATGTTGGTCGAGCAGTTTTCGTTGGCGACCAGGCTCGTCCACGTATCGACGTTGAGCGAAACGAGGAATGATTGATCGGGCGCGGGCGGCGGCTGCGTATCCAAGAACACTTCGTTGCGAATGCTGCCGCACGCGCGACTGACGTTGGCGTCGTAGCGCGCGCCCGTTAGCGTACAAATCTGCGCCGTCGCCACGCCGCCCGGATTGGCGAACGGCTGCGGCTGACGCCCCGCAAGCGCCGCGCGCAGCGTCGTATTCCAGACCGGTGATGCCGCGAGGCGGTTGGTGTTGAATGTCTGGTTGTTGTCGTTGCGCCCCAGCCACACGCCCACGACCGCGTTCCGTGTAAAGCCCAACGTCCACAAATCGCGGTTGCCTTCGCTCGCGCCCGCCATCGCACCGACGAGTCCAGCGTATTCGGGCAGCAGCAGCGGCGAATTGCCGCCGACGCTGGGCGTGCGCGCGTCGTTGTCGCTGAGGATGGTTTGCAGTAGATAGGCGACGCTCGGCTGAATCGCTTGCGCGGGTTGTGCGCGCGGCGTTGGCAGCGGAATTTCGACGTCGTTCGCGTCGGTGATGCTCAAGATGGCGTAGGGCTGCGCGCGTAAGCCATTGTTGGCAATCGTGCCATACGCTTCGACCAGATCGATCAAGCGCGTCTCGGTCATGCCCTCTGCCGTGCGCAAGCTGAACGCCGCTTCGGGCAAGAAGTCCAAGCCCACGCGCGCCGCCGTCTCGCGGAATGGCTCGATGCCCGTGAAGTACAGCGCCTTGACCGCCGGAATCGTGTAAGCGTTGGCGAGCGCCGAACGCAGCGAGACGATCCCGCGCGCTGCGCCATCCGCGTTGGCGGGCGTGTAATCAGGATTGGTGAAGCGCGTTGTCACATCCCACAGCACCGATGCGGGCGTGTAATAGCCGCGCGTGCCGTCGGCGCGGTTGATGCCTTCCAGCGCGGTCGTGTAGACGATGGGCTTGATCGTGTCGCCCGGCGCTTGATAGGTGAACACGTCGTTGACCTGTCCATCGATCTCGCTGTTGTTGTAATCGGCGCTGCCGACCATCGCCATGATCGCGCCGTCGCCCGGATTCATGACCAACACCGAGCCGTTGTTGACGCCCGTGCCGCTGAGGGCGCGCAACTGCACCGTGAGCGCATTCTGCGCTGTATCTTGCATCGATGGGACGAGCGTCGTGCGAATCGTGAAGCCGCGCCGGAACATCTCGCCGGGTCCAAACTGCGCTTCGACCTGCTGCTGGACATAATCGACGAAATGCGGATAGCGCCGATCCGAATCGCGCGGGCGATACGCGCGCGATTCGACGCGCGATTTCTGCACCGCCACCTGTCCGCCCACAACATCCGCTGTCGTGACGCAGAATGGCGCGTTCTGACCGGGCAGCGGCAGACAGCCCACCTCCGCCATCCGATTCAAGACGACATTCATCTGATCGAAGGCGACATCGCGGAACAAGACCGGATCGTAGACCGACGGCGACTCGATCATCCCCGCCAGCATAGCGGACTCCGCGAGATTGAGATCGAGCGCGGGCTTTTGGAAGTAGAACTGCGATGCCGCTTCGATGCCGTAGGACTGATTGCCGAAAAAGATTTCGTTCAGGTACAGCTGCAAGATGAAATCTTTGTCGTAGGTGCGCGCGATCTCGGCGGCGATCACGATTTCTTGCAAGCGGCGTTCGGGGTTGGCGCTGGTTTCTTGCAGCACCAGCCCCCGCGCGATCTGCTCGGTGATTGTGCTGCCCGATGCGAGGGTGCTGCCCGTGTAATTCTGTGCAATCGCGCCCGCCACCGTCAGGGGATCCCAGCCGGGATCGGAGAAATAGCGTTCGTTCTCAAGCGATACGACCGCGTGAATCAATTCCGGCGCGATTTCTTGCAGCGTCACGGTCGTGCGCGCGCCGCCGTCACGGCTGTTCAGTTCCGCGATCAGCGTGGTGTTATCCGCTGCGAGGATACGCACGGTACGGAACTGCGGCTGATAATTCGCCAACGCGACGATTTCGTCGCGCCATGGTTCGGCGAAGTTGTTGTAGGTTACGACCGTGAAGATCGCGCCGCACGCGCCCAACAGCAGCAGCGCGCCGATGATGAGCGCCGCCACAATCCCAACGCTGCGCGTCGTGCTGGCGCGCTGCTGTTCGACCGCCGTCCGGTACAGATCGCTGCCCGTCCCCGCATCAGTCACGGGAGTCGCGCCGACGGGTGTATAGCTGCCCGACGTATAGCCCGTGGATGGCGACGGGATCGACGCCACATCGGACAGCGCCGGGCTGACGACTGTCGGTGCGACCCCCATGCTCGGCACGGTGCGCTCACTGGCGGCGCGATACAGATCAATCGGGACCGTGGCATCCAAGTTGCCGTCGCCATACGCGCTGCGCCCGACCTGCGTCAATTCGGGATCGCGCACGGGGACAGCGCGCGGGAGCGGCTGACTGAACGGATCGATGCCGGGCGTCCCTGTGACGGCGGCGGTCGGGATCGTGCGCCCCGCCTCGAAATCGGACGCCGCTGACCGCGCGGGCTGATCCATGTAGGGCAAGCCCGCGCCCGCCGCTGCACTCGCCCCGCCGGGACGCACATCCGCGTCGAGCGCGGGCGGACGCATGGGCGTCCACGCATTGTTTTCGTATTTGTACCACTGGTCGCTTTGCGCGCCGATCATCCACCAGATGCGCCCATCTTCCAGCACCATCAGTTTTTTGAGTTCGGCTTCCAGCGTCTCGCGCGTGATCAGTCCGGCGGCGAACTGCCCCTTGAGCGAACGCGCGCGATCTTCCGACGCGCGATACTTCGCCGCCAATTCGCGCTGTGCGTCGCTCGCTGCCCCAGTGACACCTGTCGCTGCACCCACGCCCGTATCGGCGGGCGCGCTGCCGCTGGTCACGTCGAGTCCGGCGCTCTGCAAGCGTTCAAGCTGTTGGCGCGCGTATTCGGCAGCATCGTCTCCGACCGCCGCGCTGCTGGTCGTGCGCGCTTGCAGGCGTTCCAGTTCGCGCTTGGCGTATTCCGCTGGATCAAGCCCTGCCTCGACCTGTGTCCCGACGCCCACATTCGACGCCGATTGCACGGCGGTGGGCGCGTTTGCCGCGGGCGCGTTTGCCAGACTTTGGAGCGCCACCAATTCGCTGATGCCGACGCGCTCATCGTCATCATCGTCATCGAGTTCCAGATCGTTCGCTTCGCCCTCGGACTCGTCTAATGCAGTTTCGGCGTCGTCGGCGTCGAGCGTCAGCATCGGCTCGTTCGCTGTTTTCGGCTCCGCCTCGAAGGGCAGTACATCGCTTTGCGTCGGCGGCGCATCGACGGCGGGTTCGTCACCCGCGAACGGCAGCGGAACCGCCCCCTCGTCCGTCGGCAAAACGGCGTCCGCCTCGGCTTGCGCTTCACCCGCGATGGCTTCGAGTTCATCATCGTAGGGGAGGATGGTCGCTTCGGCGTCGGTTGGTTCGACAGCCGGAACTTCACCGGTTGTTGTCGGGAGCGCGCCCACCTCTACATCGTCGGCTTCGCCCTCACCGGGACGGATGATCGACGGCGGGATGATCGTGTCGCTGCGCTTGGGCAAGTGCCAGCCACCGACGCGCTCTGGTTGGCGCTCGATGGTTTCGATGGGCGCGACGGGGACGGCGGTTGTCTGTTCCGAACCCGGTACACGCCAGCCGCCCGCCGAGCGCGTGCCGGATGAGCTGGGCGTGCTGGATGGTTCGAGCGTGCGCCAACCGCCATCAGTCGGCTTGCGCCAGGCGGGCGCGGCGCTGGATGAATCATTGGATGGGCGGTCGGACATGGCGCTTGTTCCTTCGTTGGACGGACGAATGACCACGCAAAATGAAAAACAGATCGTAACTACTCAGCCGTCATTTGAGGGAGAAATAGGTTGTTTTCGACAAAAACCCTCAATCTTTTGAGGGAGAGCCTATTCTCATCGCAGACAAATTTGGCGTTTCAATTTGCCAA
>DAOTUQ010000121.1:0-35959 GCA_034437055.1 Anaerolineae bacterium | reverse complement strand
TTTATTCACCTATCCATAGGATTAAGCTCAAAATCCGTGAATTTGAACTCAATAGACACATAATGAACCCTATAGGACTGGGGCAAAACGCGGTCTGCACGGGTAGGTGAATAAATACCAGTCATCACGACTTTCCGGCTCATAAAGGTTGACAATAGACCACTTCGTAGTGAATTTTGATCGCGATCTTCGTGCCACGAAGTTCTTTATGGACATCTAAAACTTATATAGGGTCATAACTCAGTGAAGATACCGCGATGGCTGAGCAGTTACAATCGTTCGTGCTTTTACCCGACTGGCGGGATACCTATCAACCATATGTCCTACCCCAAGACGGTTCAGGCGTCCGATCCGCTGTAGCCGCGAATATTCTATTGTAGAAAGCAAGTAAGGGTAACATCGTTGTATTTCGACCGACCATATGAATGGGGATTCAATCATGCAAAACGATGGTTTGTGGAATCAGATCTCAGGGAAATGGAAGCAGTTCACCGGCGACGTGCGCGCAAAGTGGGGCGATCTGACCGACGATGATGTTGAACAGATCGCCGGGCAGCGCGACAAATTGGCGGGCAAACTGCAAGAACGCTATGGGCGCACGCAGCAAGAAATCGACCATGAAATTGACGATTGGGCGACCTCGCTCAAGTCGAAGTTCTAAGTCTCGATACTCCGCGCGGATACCAGCCCGTGTGATTGCTATTCGTCATGGGATGTGCAAACGCACATCCCATCTCTCAACCTAGAAGACCCTGTTTCCTTTTGTAGAGGATGTAAAACAATCATGGCAGCGAACAACCTGAATAATCGTATGTACTACAGCCGCGACGCCGAAATACGCGCAGAACGTGATCGCCTGATGCTGGCGGCGCTGGTGGCAATCGTGGGCGTAGGCTTCGGCATGGCATTGGCGATGCTGTTCGCCCCGCAGAGCGGCGACAAAACGCGGCGTGGACTGGTCGATGCCGCGGGCAACTTTATCGAAAACGTGCAGCAGACCGTCGAAAAAGCTGTTCAGCAATAACTTGGAGGCGTGATGCGCTTTGACGATCAAGTACGCCGTCCCACATCTAAAGCACGGCGGCGGCGGCTCGATCCTCATTACGTCGTCGGTGAACGGGACGCGCACCTTTAGTAACACGGGCGCGACGGCATATTCCGCGACAAAAACAGCGCAAGTGGCTGTCGCCAAGATGTCGGCGCTCGAACTCGCGCCATTCAAAATTCGCGTCAATGTAATTTGTCCCGGCGCGATTGAGACCGACATCAAAGACAGCACCGAAGAACGTAACCGTGAAAGTGTGAAATTCCGGTGGAGTTCCCAGAAGGGAATATCCCGCTCACGGGTGGCGAACCCGGCACGGCGGAGCAGGTCGCAGAGCTGGCAATGTTCCTCGCATCGCCGGCTGCGGCGCACATCGCAGGGACGGAAATCTGGATCGACGGCGCTGGATCGCTGCTGCAAGGTTAAAAGCAACCGCAATACGACAAGCGTGAAGGCGTTCAAGCGAGCGCCTTTTTTGATTTTCCCCTTCAGCTCTTCTATGCTTGTACGCTCAACATTGCTGAAAAGCCCAATAAGGAACTGGCATGACCCAACGATCTCTGCGGCGAATAAAATGATCGGCGGACACATCAACCGCGCGCAGGATATCGATGCCGACGTGACCGTATGGAAGCTGCATGATATCGTGATGAAAATCGTCGTCAGAGATTGAGACAAAAAAAGCGCGCCATGTCTTGAACATGGCGCGAATCTCATCTGCGTTGCGTGAAGGACGGATTAGACCCGAACCCCTCGACGACCGAACAGCAGCGAGACGACGAACAAGATCAGGAATACGACAAACAAGACCTGCGCGATTCCCGATGCCGTACCTGCAATACCGCCGAAGCCGAGAACCGCTGCGACGATTGCGACGACCAAGAACAAAAGCGCCAGATTCAACATGATTTATTGCTCCCCTTACGATCCATCACTTAAATCCACTATACATTTAACGACCATCGTCTAGATGCGACAGATGGTCGTTTTTGCATTAGGTGGATCGGGGGGTTTGCAAATAGTCTACCAGTCGCCAACGCTGCCATCGACGCGGCGCACGACGGGGAGATAGGCACGCTGATACGGATACTTCGCCGCCAATGCTTCGTTCACATCTGTCCCCAAGCCGGGCGTCTCGGTCATATTTAGATAACCATCCGCGAACGTCGGCGCGCCCGGCATCACATCGCGCGCGACTTCGGGAAAGAATACCATTTCCTGCACGCCGAAATTCGGAATCGACAGATCGACATGCACATTCGCGGCGTGCGTCATCGGCGCGATGTCGCCGGGACCGTGCCATGCCGTCTGAACGTAAAAACTTTCGGCAATCGCGGCGATCTTGCGCGCTTCCGTGATACCGCCAATGTGTCCCAGATCGCACCGGATGAAGTCGATCAACTGCTCGGTGATCAACGGCAGCGCGTCCCAGCGTGTATGGAACAATTCGCCCATCGCAATCGGGATGGTCGTATGCTGACGGATCAGCCGGAAGCTCTCTTTATTTTCTGGGCGGATCGGGTCTTCGAGGAAGAACAGATGATAGGGTTCAAGTTCTTTCGCCAGCCGCGCCGCTTGAATCGGCGTCAGCCGCTCGTGAACATCGTGCAGCAGTTCAACCTCATCCCCGACCGCGACGCGGATATGCTCGATCAGTTTCGGAATTGTGCGCAGATACGGCGACGGCTCAAAGCGCTCGACCAATGGCAGCGCACCCGTCGAAGTGGACGACATGCGTTCTTGCGGCGTGTTCTCGACGCCATACGTTCCGCTCATGCCCGGCACGAGGACTTGCACGCGAATGACTTTGAAGCCGCGCTCCATCGCAGCGCGCACATTGTTTTCGACTTCTTGAAAGTCGCGCCCGCTGCAATGCGTATAAGCCAATGCGCCGTCGCGTGTGCGTCCGCCGAGCAGCGAATACACCGGCATTCCGGCGCGCTTGCCCTTGATATCCCACAGCGCCAGATCGACGCCCGCCAGCGCGGTCATCAAAACGGGTCCACCACGCCAATACGCCCCGCGAAATAACATCTGCCAGATATCTTCAATACGATCCGGATCGCGCCCAATCAATATCGGCGCGATGTGTTGTTCCAGCGCCGCCGCGACCGCCAATTCGCGTCCGTTCAGCGTCGCGTCGCCCCAACCATAGACGCCTGGATCGCTGGTTTCGATTTTCACCAGCACATAGTTACGATCCGGGCAGGTGACGACGATTTTCACGTTCGTGATATGTAACGCCATGCTTCATCCCCATTGTAGGGGCGTGCCGCCAGCACGCCCGCCGATACACACGCCCGCGTTACCCGCCGATACACGAACGCTACGACCACAGCCGATCATGCGAGTATTCAACATCCCAATGTTCGGTTGATTCAAACGCCATCGGGTCTTTGGTGTTCACAAATTCGCGCATACACTCCAAGTCAATATCGCCGAAGCCCAAGCCCGGCGTCTCTGGCACATTAATGTAACCATCGACAATCAAAGGACGTGGCAAGTCTGTGCAAAGATCGTTCCAGCGCGGAATATCGACTGAATGATTCTCCAGCACAAGGAAATTATCGGTCGCGGCGGCGCAGTGGACGCTGGCAAGCGCGGCGACGGGCGATCCTGCCATGTGCATCGCCATCGCAATCCCGCGTTCCTGCGCATAATCCCCGATGCGCTTGGTTTCGAGAATGCCGCCCGATGTCGCCAGATCGGGATGAATGATGGAGACGCCGCGCGCCTCGATGAGCGGCGCGAAGTTCTCTTTCAGGTAAATATCTTCGCCCGTACAGATCGGCGTCGTCACGGCATGGGACAGTCGAACGTATTGATCCGTAAGCTGCCACGGGATCATGTCCTCGTACCATGCCAACGTGAATTGATCCAGCGCCTGCCCGATCTTGATGCACGACTCGACGTTGATATGCCCGAAGTGATCCGCCGCCAATGGGATTTCGTCCCCGATGATGCTGCGCACCGTGCCGACGTAATCGACCAGATAATCGACACCCTTTTTCGTCACTTGAATGCCCGTCAGCGGGTGCATGATATCAGTGGTTTCGATGCGACCCGGCGGCGCGCTGATCGCGCCGGGAATATTGCGCAGCAGCCCGATCCCCACATCGAATTTCAGAAACTTGAAGCCCGCCTCCATGCGCCGCTTGAGGCGATTGCCCATTTCCGTCGCATCGAGCATCGAATCGGTGTCGCAGTAGCACAGAATTTTGTCGCGGAACTTGCCACCCGCCAATTGATACGCCGGAACATCATATGCCTTACCCGCTAAATCCATCAGCGCCATTTCGATCCCGCAGACGCCGCCCGCTTGCCGCGCATGGTGTCCGAACTGCTTGATTTTGCGGAAAATCTTATCGATATTGCACGGATTCTCGCCCATGATGCGACTTTTGAGCATCAGCGCGAAGGTCTTGCTTGCCCAATCGCGCACCTCACCGTAACCGGAGATGCCCTGATTGGTATCGATGCGAATCAGCGACAAATCCATCGGCATATTCGAGAGATTGGCGATGCGCATGTCGGTGATGCGCAGATCGGACGGACGCGAATGCGCGCGCACGTTGTCGGTGATTTGAGCTGCCTGTGTCATGTCCCCCCCCAAAACAGTACTAATTCTGAGTATTGAGTAAAGAGTATTGTTCTCAGCACTCAGCACTTTATTAATCCCAATACGGTTCGCCGTCGAGCAGATTGGCTTTCAGCACATCCGGCACGAGCGTGATCCCCAAGCCCGCGCCGTCCGGCACTTTCAGCATCGATCCGCCGACGATCAACGGTTCTTCGATCATCGCTTCGATGTAATCATCGGTGCCGATGCGCGTCTCGGTCATGACGAAATTGCGCGCCGTCGCGCCGAAATGCGCCGTCGCCACGTTGTGGATCGCGCTACCGATGTTGTGCATCACCACCGGAATCGAAAACACATCCGCCAGTTCTGCGATTCGGCGCATCCCCGTGATCCCGCCCGCGAACACAATATCGGGATGGATTACGTCGATGGCTTTGTTCATCAGAAACGGCAGAAATCCTTTCGGCAGTTCGAGTTTTTCGCCCGTCTTGATACGCACGGCGGCGTTGCGCTTGAGCGCCACCCAACTTTCGGAATAGGCGACGGGCAGCGGGTCTTCGATCCACAGCGGACGCGACGGTATGAGAACTTCGGACAAGCGGATCGCGCTGGCAACGTCCCATTCGTTGTGACAGTGGACGATGAAATCCATGTCATCGCCAAGCGCCGCGCGGATGCGTTCGTAGCCCGCGCCAATCGTGCGCAATTCGCGTTCATAGAGCATCGACGCGGGCAAGCCCGAAGCGAAGCGATCCGCCGCCAAGTAGCCGCCGCGCAAGCCCTCGAAGCCGAGCTTAATTGTCTGCCAGCCGACGGGATGCGCCTTGATCGCCGCTGCCCACGCACGGCATGACGCCGGATCGAACCAATCAGCGGGACCCGGCGTGTTCGTATACAGCATGATCGAGTCGCGCACACGCCCATTGAGCATCTGCGAGACAGACCGCCCCAAAATCTTGCCCGCCACATCCCACAGCGCGATATCGATGCCGCTGATCGTCGGAACATGCGCGAGATAGGGATGCGTCAGCGCACACATGGCGTTGAACAGCCTATCGATTTCGAGCGGGTCAGCGCCAATCAAGATAGTGCGCATGTGATGGATGTACGAACGCGCCGTCGCGCCCGACGCGCCCGCCTCGCCGTAGCCCGTGATACCCGCGTCGGTCTCGATCTTGATTAAACATTGATTGCTGGCGGTCTTGAGCTGCATCGCCTTGACCGCCGTAATTTTCGGGTTCATTCAAACCTCTCGTTTCAGCAAGCCGCGATCTCGATAAACATCCGCTGCCTCGCGCACGAATCGCGCCGTCTCCACTGCGCCGTACAGCGTTTCGAGGCGTTCCGCCAACGCCCTGAGCGTGTCATAACTGGCGCGCTGTGGACGCAGCAGATCGTACATTTTCAGCAGTTCATCGTTCGGCACAACCGTCAATTCGGCGGCACGCAGCAAATTTGCCGCCATCTGCGCGTTGCCCGCAGCGCGGGCAATCTGCGCTTGTTTGCGCAGCGTCTCCGCGTCGATGCGCAGATCGTCCGCCGTCAATTCTCCGCTGATCGCCGCCTCGAACGTGATATCGGCGTAAGCGCGTCCGCTGGCGGCTTTGAGATCGGCGTCATTTTCCGCCAGCGGATAACAGGGAATGTCGCTCACAACGTCGGCTCCCAGTCGAAGCGCAGTTCGACGGGCGGCTGATCCGCGCGGACTTCCTCTGTCTCACGCCGATGAAGCAGCGCCGTCTTGACGATCAGCCGCAAGCGCGCGGTATTATCCACTTTCACCCCAACGGGCGACGGCGCTTCGCCCTTCGCATAGCGCGCGGCGTTGCGCCCGATCTGCTCGTAGAGTGCCAACGTCAACGACGGCGATTGTGGGAACAATTCGAGATTATTGAGCGGCGCGAGTCCGCGCTTGGTGACGACGGTTGTCCCGCGCGATTGCAACCCGATGCCGATGCCGCTCCCGCTGAGGCGCGCGGCGACATGCCCGACGGCGGCGCAGTCCGATGTGTGATAGACCTTCACGACGCGACCGATCAAGCCCTCTTTCGCAATCCCCGTCAGGATGGCTTCCAATACCGCTTCATGGTCGAGTCCGCCAATCGTTTTGATGAGTGCCGTTCCGAACGCGGGCGCGACGCCGATCACGACTTCGATATCCGTTCCAGCGCGCGCTTCCCCCGCTTCCGCCAAGCGCTGCGCGGGCGTTCCCGTGCGATCCGCGATGAAATCGTGCGGCGATTTCGCTTGTGGGATCGCTTGCACAGCCTGCCAGCGCGTGCCGTCGAGTCGATAGCCCGTGCCGGGTCCGGCGTAATCGTTGGCGTCGTTGATGCTGCTCTGCACGCGAAAATCGCCATCGAAGATCGCCGCTGGATGCAGATAATCACCCGCGACACGTTGCCGCCCCATTTCCAAGACGTTGCGTGCCACCTCATCGAAGTCGCCCGCGTGCAGGGCGCGGACGATGGTCAGCAAATCGGCGTCCGACGCTAGAAACGCATCGGCGGCGCGCAAATCTAACACAAGATCGCGCGCTGGCAGGTCGTCGCTGTTATGCGCTGTTACCGCCGCGTCGATTTCAGCATCCGTAATCGGCGGGAAGTCGAGCGCGCGATACACCGCTTGGATCGCCCGCGCGCCTTTACGCCGAATATCAAGCGCGTCCGTCTCGCGGATCGGGCGCAAGCCGCCGTCGATCTGCATATCGCGCTGAAGGACGTTGTAATCGTCCAAATCGTCGGCGTCGAAGTTACCGCCCCCGAACATATTGTCTTGCTTCGGCACAGCGCTGTAGCCGCTGAAAATGAAATCCGTGCCGGGTATGAATTGCAGCATCAATTTCGCCGTCTTGCGAATCTGCGAATGCGACGCCAGCGCATCATTGCCGGATGCGACTTCGAGTCCGAGCATCGCGGCGAGCAAATTCTCTGCCAAGACCGCGCGCACGCCGCCGGGTAATGCCTCTGGCAGCGCGATGCACGAGATCGAGCCGTTCTGCACGCCCTGACTGCCCGCGCCGCGCGTAACGAGCAAACAGCGCGCCTCTAGGTAGAGCATCGATTTCTGTTCGGCGTGTCCCATCAGCGCCTCCGACCCTGTGCCGGAGGTAAAGCGCACTTTGACCCCGCGCGAGGCATACGCAGCGTTCAAAAAGGCTTTCGAGTACGGCGTATCATCGCCATCGACGAAGCTGCGTTCCGTGCCATACACCGACAGTGTTTCGGCGTAGCTGGTCAGACCCTTGATCGCCAGTCGCAAACCGAGTTGTTCTTCGACCGCGCACTGCGTTAGCACACCGCCGCGCCCACTCTGCACGCCGATCAACACCGCCAGCGCATCGAGCGGAGCCATGCGCGCGACGCGCACGGTCGTCTCGACTTCCGCGAAGCCGCGTAAAGCTGCTTCTGCCGCGTCCGCCGCCAACAACGCCGGATGTTCGCGCCAGTTGGTGACGTGCGCTTGGTTGGCGGGTGTGCGCCGAACGCGCATCTTCGCCAAACCCATCATCATTTCGAGGACGTTCATCTGCCGGATCACGTCCACCAGTTTGGCGGGTGTGCAGCCGTGCGCCAATCGGCGCACGTCCGCAGCCGGAACGTTGATATCGATCAACATCCGCGCGATTTGGCGCGCTGGAGTCGCCATCGCCTCATCCGCCGCCGACAGATCGATCCCATACGCCGCGATGAAGCGGTCGATCAAATCAAAATCGGCTTCGGACTTGCCATCCAATTCCACGACGCGCCCCGCATCGATGCGCAGACTCGGCGCTGGATCGTAGGGACTGTCCACGACTGACAGCCCCGCCTCCGCCCATTCGGTGACATACGTCTCTTTGTTGATGTCGCGCTGTTCCAGCGCCTCGAAGCGGCGCGAACGCGGTTCGGATGTCATGATTTATTTCGCGGATGCCGCCCGCCATGCACCGAAATCCGCCTCGATATCGTCGCGCCACTTCGGCACATCGATATCGCCCGACGTGTATTTGCCTTCGGACAGCCGCTGTTTACCGAATGTATCGCGGACGTGGATGTCTTCGGCATATTCGACGATTTCTTGCACCAGATGCGGCGGAATGAACGTGACGCCGGTCGGCGTCCCCAAGACGATATCGCCGGGCAGCACTGTCACATGCGCGATGCGCAACGGGATGTTGACTCCGCCCAACGTTGTATTACGAATCGGCGTTGGATCGACGCCGCGACAGAAGAAAGCGACGTTTTGCAGTTCGCGGATGCCCGTATAATCGCGGATGCCGCCCTCAATCACGGCGCCTGCCTTCGTGCGCGTCGCAATCGCCGTCGAGAGATTGTCCCCGACAAACGTTCCATCGCGGATTTTGCCGAACAAGTCCACGACCAACACATCGCTCATGCCAAGCGTGTCGATCACCCATGTGTTTTGTCCGCCGCTCCGTCCTTGCGCCGTCCCTGCATCTTGTACCGCTTGATGAAAATCCGGGCGGAAGGGGAGCATCTGCGCCGTGACCGCACGTCCGACGAGAATCTGTTCGGGATGCGTGCGAAACCAATCTCCCGCGAATTGGAACAGATAGCCATGCTTATCCAGAATCGACCACGCTTCTTCACTCGTGACCGTTTTCATCCGTTCGAGCCATTCATCCGGCACGCGCGGACGCCCATCGGGAAAGCGGTCGAATGGATTCTGCGGCGTCATGGCGATGATCGCGTCCCGCGTATTGACGATATTCACTGTTGCCTGCCCTTTGCATTCCGTGTCTAGGGGGTTGCCAGTGGCAAACCCGTCCATCCCATCAGTTTTGGAGCGCTTGCGTCGTCTCAGCATCGAATAAATGGATGTGATTTTCATCGAATTGGATGTGAATCCGCTCCCCGGTGCGCCCGCTGAACTGCAAATCGTTCGTGCTGGAGGTAACCAATTGTTCCCCGATACGCACATGCACGAACGTCGTATCGCCCGTTGGCTCGACGGTGTAAATCTCGACGGGGATGGCGTTCTCGCTTGCGCCGTTGGTCACAATGGGGATCGCCGTATGTCGGATGCCGACGATTACGCTCCGGTTGGGCGCGGTTTGGAGCTGTGCTTGCAGCCGCTCCGACTTCAAGCGCATGCGCATGTCGCCCGCGCCAACCAACGTCGGCACGCCCGCCTCGTATTCGATGTTCGCGGGCAGCAAATTCATCGGCGGACTGCCCATAAAACCCGCAACGAACGTATTCGCGGGATGATGGAACACCTCGTCAGGGGTACCGTACTGCTGTAATCTGCCGCCGTTCATGACCGCCACTTTGTCGCTCATCGTCATCGCTTCAAGTTGATCGTGGGTGACATAGATGACCGTTGCGCCGAGGCGTTCTTGTAACACTTTGAGTTCCGCCCGCATGTGGACGCGCAGTTTCGCGTCAAGGTTCGACAGCGGCTCATCCATCAGGAACACCGCTGGATCGCGCACGAGCGCCCGCCCGACGGCGACACGCTGCTGCTGCCCGCCAGAAAGCTGGCGCGGCTTGCGCTCCAACAACGCCGTGATCCCCAAAATCTCCGCCGCGCGCGTCACTTGGGCGTGGCGGGCTGTCTTTTCGACGCCGCGCATTCGTAACGGAAATTCCAAATTTTGATAGACCGTCTTATGTGGATACAGCGCATAGTTTTGGAACACCATCGCAATATCGCGGTCTTTGGGGTCGAGATCGTTGACGATTTTCGTCCCGATCTTGATAGTGCCGCTGGTCAATTCGATCAGCCCGGCGATCATGTTGAGCGTCGTTGTCTTGCCGCAGCCGCTGGGACCCACCAGCGTGACGAATTCGTTGTTACGGATGGTCAGCGAAACGCGATCAACCGCGACGACACTGCCATAGAGCTTGGACACTTGGTCGAGAATGACTTCTGCCATAAAAATCCTCAGTACTTAGTGCTGAGTAACGATTAACGAATTAAAGATTGCTACTGAAACAAGATCGGACGAGGATTCTTGTTCTCAGCACTCATCACTCCGTCCTCGGCACTTCCCTAACAGATTCGGGCTTTAGCCCGCGAGAAAGCCACACCGATTGATCGGTCGTGGCTGACAGCGTTTTCGGCTTCAGCCGAACGAAAGTTGGCATCGCGGTCGCATACAGGCTCACCCTCTCGCTCGTGGGTATGATGAATACCCATGCCTGAAAAGGCGTCGCCCACTATCAGGTACTGCGAAGCGGGCAGTGCAGCTTCACAGCAGAACGGATGGCGTTGGACTGAGAAGCGCGTTCAGTCCACAAAACGTTCAGCGCACGAGGTCGCTGCCTCAAAGCATCCTGCCCATCGGCAGGTCGTTCCGGCGGACACCCGGCAAGCAGCTCGTGCTGTTTAGCGCGAAGCCACGCCGCTTGAGCGGCGGTGGAGTGTCACTGTTTGACCGCGCCCTGCGTCAGCGCCGAGACAAAGAAGCGATTGAGAAACATGAAGATGATCACCACCGGAATGCTGATCACCACTGCCGTCGCCATCAGCCCCGTCCAATTCGACGAATTTTCGCTGAAGAAATACGACATGCCGACTGGGAGTGTGCGCATATTGGTCGAATAAGCCAACTGTTTGGCAAACGGGAATTCGTTCCACGCCTGAACAAACGAGTAGATCGCCGTCGCCGCCAATCCCGGCGTGGTCAGCGGGAGGATGATGCGCCAGAATGCGCCGAAGCGGGTGCAACCGTCGATCCGCGCGGCGCGCTCCAGTTCCGGCGGGATGCTGTCGAAAAAGCCCTTGAGCAGCCAAATCGACAACGGCAGCGTGAACGTTAGATACGCGATGATCAAGCCGCCATAGGTGTTCAGCAAGCCGAGATTGCGCATGAGGAAGAACAACGGGATCAGGAACACCACGAGCGGGAACATATTGCGGATTAGCACACCGAAGTACGCCAAATCCTTGCCCGGAAAGCGAAAGCGGCTAAACGCATACGCGGCGGGCGCGGCGATCACGACCGAAAACGTCGCGCTGATCACCGAGACAATCGTGCTGTTCAAAAAATACTGCCCGAACAGCCGCCCAGCGGGCGTGTTGGGCGACATGCTGGTCGTGTACGCATCCATCGTCGGATTATTCGGAATCCACTGGGGCGGATTGGCGAAAATCTCGGTGCGCGGCTTGATCGATGTGGACACCATCCACAGCATCGGCAGCGCCGCGAACGCCGCCAACAGCGTCAGCAGTGAATAGGTTATGGTCGCGCGAATAACGGCAGCGCGTGTCTTTGGATTCAACATCATTCTCCCGCGCTCGAAACTTGTCCGCGCGTCAGCGCCCGGACATAGAAATAGCTAAAGATCAGTAGGACGATGAACAGCGCCACCGAGATCGCAGACGCGAAACCGAAGCGTAACGCTTGGAACGACTCGTTGTAGACCCATGTAATCACCAGTTCGGACTGATGCGCAGGTCCGCCCCCCGTCATGAGATACGGGATGGTGAACGAGTTCATGTTGCCGATGATGAGCAGGACGCTGGTCACGAGGATCACGGGCATGAGTTGGGGAACGGTGATCTCGATGAACTGCTGGAAGCGGTTCGCGCCGTCCACCCGCGCTGCCTTATACAAGTCTTGCGGGATCGCTTGTAAGCCCGCTAACAACATGATCATGGCGAACGGGAAACTTTTCCACGTATTGACGATCACTAACGAGGTCATGACGAGCGCAGGGTCTTGCAGGAACGAGATCGGGCGGTCGAGCAGCCCCATTTCCATCAGCGTCAAGCTGATCACGCCGAAATCGCCGTGCATCAGCCAGCGCCACAAATACGCCGCCGTCACCTGTCCGATCACATACGGAATCACCATGATGGCGGAGAAGATGCCCGAACCGGGCAGACGTTGATTGAGCAAGAGCGCCGCCAACAGTCCGAGCGCAAACGAGGTAATCGTGCTGCCAAATGTCCAGTAAAGCGTATTGCGAATGACCAATCCGAGCAGATTATCTTGAGCCAACTCAATATAATTCGACACGCCATTGAAGAACACATTTGGATTGTTGGCGGGCGTGTTGAAAAAGCTGAGTAGGATCGTGTAAATCAGCGGGTAAAGGATGACAAGCCCCATCACGCCAATCGCGGGCGCGATATATAGGTATTCATAACGATGTTTGACGATCTGACGCAGCAAACCGGGCGGCTTTGGGGCGCTGATGGGCGGAAAAGCATCCATCTCGGCGCGGACATTCGCCATGAAAAATCTCCATCAAAAAGAAATCATTTTCAGTCAGCAACTCAACCGAGAGAGTCGGAGAAAGCTCCCCGACTCCCATCAAACTGAGTTAGCTGGTTTGCGCGGAGCGATCCAACACCGCTTGAATCTGAGCTTCCGCATCGGCGGCGGCTTCTTCGATGGTCATGGTCTCGGTCAGGAAGTTGTGCAGCATCGTCGGGACGATCAAGTTCATGATCTCCGTCGCTTCGGGAACGACCGGGAACGCAATCCCGTAATCCAACATCGCCGTTCCGACATTCAAGAAGCGGATTTGTTCGCTGCGCGTCTGCCACCACTCATCATCGAAACCGTCGAGATTGCCGGGATTGGAGAACCACGCCATGCGGTTCGACCATTCCGGGTTGGTCCGAATCTTGATGAATTCTTTGACGACTTCGAGTTGTTCGTCGGTGGTCGTGCTGAGAATGTGAATGTTCGAGCCGCCGAAGACCACCGCACGGCGCACGGGTCCTTCGGGAATCAGGACATATTCAACCGACTCCGCCAGATCGGGCGCGGTGTTGACGACAATGTTGTATTCGGTCGGGTGGCTGATCATCATCGCCACCTGCCCCGCCAAGAACAGTTCGCGGTTTTCGGTCTGGCTGTTGTCGAGCGCCGAATTGGGGACGGATCCATCACGCACATACATATCGTAATAGACCTGCATCGCCGCGCGGCTTTCCGGCGAATTGATGCGAATTTCTTGGTAGGTCGGGTTGTCATCGGTTTCATCGAGCGCACTGCCACCATACGACCACAACAGCGGCATGAAGCGGAACGGCGTGTTGCCATTATTCAAGCGCGCGACCATGCCGAAGCCGGAGATACCCAGATTGGTGTGAACCTGATTTGAGAACTCCACCACTTCTTCCCACGTCGTCGGAGCGACATCGGGATCAAGTCCGGCATCTTCAAAAAGCTGCTTGTTGTAGATGAACGCCAGCGTCTCGTTGTTGGTCGGCACACCGTAAGTTTCACCCTGCCAGCGATTCGACGCCAGCGCCTTGGGCCAGAACGTCTCATCGGTGTAACCGAGATCGGCGGGCGAGAGCGGACGCAGAAAGCCTGCTGCTGCGAACTCGACGCCCCACAGAATCGGCAGCGTCGCCACTTGAGGACCGCCGCCACCACGAACCGCCACGCGCAGCGTGTCGAGCATGTCGCCGTAGCCGATGGTTTCGTTGGTCAAGTTGAGGTTGGGGAGTTGTTCACGAATATAGGCGAAGAACGCATCATATTGTTCAGTTTCGATGGGCGTTTCCGTTGGCACTTGCCAATAGGTGAACGCACCCGCAGCATCGCTTTGTGCAAACGCACGGCTCGCCATGCCGGACAGCCCGCCCAAGAATGGCAAGCTCCCCGCCGCGCCCATCATTTTCAGCATATTTCGGCGGCTAATCTGTTGACGCATAATCGTTGTATCTCCCAAAATGTGTTTTCGATAGTACTTATACGGACATTTGAATATTTTATCCTGTATGAACAGGATATGAGAAACTTTACCACGATTTTTTTACCATCGCAACTGACTCGATGAAATCGGGTATCGTTTTCAGATGGGGAGCATCCGCATTATGCTCCCCTACCGATCACCAATCCGCCACCGATCCATCCGCGTGCCGTAAGTGCGGTGTGTCCCACGATCCATCATAGATTTTGTCAGCAATGGCGTCGTCGTCCAGTTCGATCCCCAAGCCCGGCTTCGTCGGCAGTGGGATATAGCCATCTTCCAACGGGAACGGTTCTTTCAAATAGCCTTCGCCGAGCGTGACGTGTTCCTGTACCAAGAAGTTCGGGATGCAAGCGTCCATCTGAATACACGCCGCCAACGCGATGGGACCCAACGGACAATGTGGCGCGACAGCGGCATAATAAACCTCTGCCATCGCGGCGATCTTCTTGGTCTCCAAAATACCGCCCGCGTGCGAGATATCCGGCTGCATAATCACGGCGGCTTGCTTCTCCAACACCTCGCGGAAACCCCATTTCGTGAACAGCCGCTCGCCTGTGGCAATCGGAATGGTCGTGCTGCGCGCAACGGTGACCATT
Organism: Anaerolineae bacterium; assembly: GCA_034437055.1. Classification (GTDB taxonomy): domain Bacteria; phylum Chloroflexota; class Anaerolineae; order Aggregatilineales; family Phototrophicaceae; genus Flexifilum. Next base: position 21,073 of record DAOTUQ010000121.1, on the reverse strand, counting down.
GCATCGACATTTTCCGGCAAGACGGGTTCTTCGATGAACATCGGCATGTACGGTTCGAGCGCGCGCGCCAAGCGGACTGCCATTGCCGGACTGACGCGCCCATGAAAATCGATCCCAATATCGACGTTTCGTCCGACCGCTTGACGCAAGCCTGCGAAATGATCGATAATTTTATCCACGGCGGCGGGTGTATCCACGATGTCGAGCGCGCCGGGAATGCCGACTTTGAGCGCAGTGAAACCCATATTGGCGCTGACCTTCGCGCTTTCGATGTAATCGCCATACGTATCGCCGTTTACCCAGCCATACATCCGAATTTTGTCGCGCGTGCGTCCGCCCAGCAGTTGATAGATCGGCTGACCGAGCCACTTGCCGACGATATCCCACAACGCCTGTTCGATCCCCGACAATGCGCTGCACAGCACGGGCCCGCCGCGATAAAACTGCCCGCGATAGATTGCTTGCCAATGATGCTCGATCCGGCGCGGGTCTTGCCCGATCAGGTAGCGCCCGATCTCATGGACGGCGGCGGCGACGGTTTGCGCACGCCCTTCGACGACCGGTTCGCCCAAGCCAACGATCCCTTCATCGGTATGAACTTTCAAAAATAACCAACGCGGCTTGACGAACAATGTCTCCAAACGAGTGATTTTCACGATGAGCCTTTCTGCTAACGGTTCTGGCGCTCTATGGTGTATGATGAACATCATTTAATGCAAATCTTGCTGTCTGATTTGCGTCGAGGTCGATCATCAACGAGTTAAACGCTCTGAACGTAAATCTGAATGGCGCTGTCGCCCATGCCACCACACTGCTGCACAAGCTGCCGCCGAAGCTTCTGTACCACAATCTCGCGCACACCGTCGATGATGTCGTGGTCGCTGTGGATCGTTTAGCGCAGTTGGAGCAGGTGCCGGACGACGAACGCGCTTTGCTCTGCACAGCAGCCTATTTTCATGATCTCGGCTTCTTGGAACGCTGGCGCGGACACGAAATGGTCAGCGCACGCATCGCGGGCGAATCGCTGGCGCACTTTGGTTACACGCGCTTGCAAATTGAATGCGTTCAATCGCTGATCATGGTGACGCAACTGCCCAACCATCCGCAAACGATTTTGGAACAGATCATCGCGGATGCCGATTTAGACGTGTTGGGGCGCGACGACTTTTGGGAACGGAACATCGCACTCCGCACCGAAATGGCAATCATGGGGATGCCCTACACCGATGAAGCGTGGTATGCGCATCAAGTCGAGTTCATCGGCGCACACTGCTATTACACGTCTTCAGCGCGGGCGCTGCGCGACGCCGATAAAGCGCGTTACCTGAACGAGGTCACGACGCGCTTGGAAGTATCGCGCACCCGCTAGTTAAAGCTCACACAATCGACGTGGTGAACTGGATGCCATAAAAGTGGATGCCGGACACGAGATGCAGCGCGAACACCCCAAGACACAGCCACGCCCGCCAACGCGGCACATCGTCCCAATGGCGCACAAGCCATTCTAGCGCGACGATGAACAGCAAGAACAAGGTGATTTGCGCGCCCCACCAGAAATTCCCATGTGCCGCGCGCGCGCCGACCTCCGTAAGCAAGTACATCTGTGCCGCACCCATGCCGAACGTCAGCCAACTGAAACCAACGACGAAATCGCGCCGGATTGTCCGCCAGTACAATCCAGTGACGGCTAACGGAAACGCAATCGACATGAAAAATTTTAAGATATTGGTCAACCGTGACGCATCGTAGTACCAAACCGTAGCAAACGGTGCGAAGCCAATTCCGACGGCATCCACATTGATAAATTGGTATTGCAGCAGATATTGAAAGCCGAGGATCGCGGTCGCTACCGCCCCAATCCAGATCGGAAGCGCAACCGACTCTAGCGCACGCCGCAGGTCGCGCCGTCCCACAAACAAACGCCACACCACGACCAAGCCGAGCGCGGGCAGCAGCGATAAGGTGTAATTCGGCTTTGCAAAGGTCGCCAATACGCACCATAGCAGCGCGATCAAGGCGGTGCGCACATTCAATTTCAGCGTCCCATCCAGCGCCGACAGCGTGAACGCGAACAACAACAACGCCAGCGGCTTGAGCAAGAGCATGGTCGGGCTGTGATAGGTGGTGATGCCGATGTACCCGATATATAACCGTGGCAGTGTCAACAGTGGAATTGGCACGATCAACATTAACGCGAGCGCCGCGCTGACAGCGAGTGCCACCCCCAGTGGGCGCGTGGGCATAACACGACGCATACGCGCGTAAAGGATGAGCGCAGTGACTTCGCAGCTCAGCAAGATTACGATCACCGCGGCGGCGTTTAAGGGCAGCGCGAGCGACGAGAGTGCGAGGGTAAAGGTGTGAAACAGCAGATGGGTGATTTCTAATACACCCGTATCGCGCCACTGTGCCACGAGACGAATATGTTCAAACCAATCGCCGCCGGTCGCCAACGGCACGTAATACAGCACGACGAGACCGAACAGCAGCGCGACGGCAACTATCAACCCAACCACCGCCATCCCTGCTGCATAGGGGGCAGAAGACGTTTTTTGCATCGATTGTCTCGATTGATCGGCGGTGAAAATGGACGCTATTCTAGCGAAGGTGCAACCACAGCGCCATTCTCATGCTACAATCCGCGTTAGGAATCACACCATTGGAGTTTCCATGACCGTTTTCATCCATCCCTCCGCCGACGTTGCCAGCGACGCTGCTATCGGGGACGGCACTAAAGTTTGGCATCTCGTCCAAATCCGACCCGGCGCACACATCGGACGCGAATGTATCTTTGGGCGCGGTGTCTACGTCGATGCGGGTGTCGTCATTGGCGACCGCGTAAAAGTACAGAATTACGTCTCGATCTATGAGGGTGTGACCATCGAGGACGGCGTATTTGTGGGACCCCATGTCGTATTCACCAATGACAAACAGCCGCGCGCCGTCAATGCGGATATGTCGCTGAAAAGCGCCACCGATTGGACGATTTCGCATACGCTGATTCGGGCGGGCGCGGCACTCGGCGCGAACTCAACCATTGTCTGCGGCATCACGATTGGGCGTTGGGCGATGATCGGCGCAGGATCGGTCGTGACCAAAGATGTGCCGGATTATGGGCTGGTCGTCGGCAATCCCGCGCGCTTGATCGGCTACGTCAACGCGGCGGGTGTGCGCGTGCCGGACGGCGCTGATCCGGCAACGTATCGTGCGGATTAAGGCATCAACCTGCGATGAAAAAACGAATTTGCATCCTCGCATTCGCACCGATTGCGCGTGATGCGCGCGTCTTGCGCCAGATCGAATATTTATCGCCCCACTATGATTTGACCGTCATTGGGCAAGGCGAACCGCACCCGGACTTTCCGCAGGTTGATTGGCGGATGCTGCCGCCTGATCCTCCCACAAGCATCCTCGAACGGGGTTTGACGGCGGCGGGCGTTGCCGTTGGCGGTATCTTCCCGATCCTTTACGATTTTTGGTATCAGTCGCATCCCTTATTTCAACAAATGCTCTACATCGCGCGACAAATTGACGCCGATGCGTTCCACGCCAACGATTGGGAGACACTGCCGCTGGCGTTACGGGCGGCACAATCGATCCAACCCACACCCGTCCCCGTCGTGTTCGATGCACACGAGTTCGCGCCGCTGCAATTTGAGGATGATCCGCGCTGGCGGCAGATTTCAACACCGCGCATCACCTATTTGCTGCGCCGCTACGCGCCGCGCGCCGCCGCATCGATGACGGTGTGCGCGCCGATTGCAGGACGCTATACCGCCGAATTTGGCTTCGCGCCCATCGTCGTGATGAATGCGCCCAAACCCATCGATCTCCCTATACGCGCGGTCGATCCGAATACAGTTCGATTGGTCTATCATGGCGTGGTGAATCGCAGCCGTGCAATCGACCGTCTGATCGAGGCATTCGCGCTCACTGAGCGGCGCTTCCAGCTCCATCTCTATCTCATCACCGATGCGGGCTATTTGGGACAATTACAATTACTGGCTGAACAGCACGCCGCCGGGCGCGTCCATTTTCATCAACCTGTCCCGGTCGCACAACTTGTCCGCGAGATCGCCCAGTACGACATCGGTTGGGTATTCATCATGCCGAATAATTATAATAACTACAACGTATTGCCAAACAAATTTTTTGATTGTATTCATGCACGATTGGCGCTCGCTATTGGGCCCAATCCAGCGATGGCAGCCGTGATCGACGCCTATCCTTTCGGCGTCGTCGCCCCCTCGTTCGATGCTGCCGATATGGCAGCGACACTCAATGCGCTCACGCCCGACGATATCACGCGCATGAAACGCGCGGCAGACGCGGCGGCGCACATCCTCAACGCCGATGTCGAGATGGCGAAGGTCGTGCGCATCTACCAAGATTTGTTCGCGGCAGATGCAGCGCCGTGAACCGACTGCGAAAATTGAGAGCGGGCGGCGCAGCATCGCTGCGCGGGCGCGTGCTGATGCTGGCGAGCGGCGCGGCATTCAGTCAAATCATCGTCGTTGCAGCTTCACCCATCATCTCGCGTCTATACGCGCCGGATGATTTCGGCGTCACGGCAGGCTATGCGTTTCTGCTCAATACGCTGTTGGCGATCAATTCGCTGCGCTACGAATATGCGATTCCGCTCCCCAAAGACGACGATGAGGCGCTCAACCTCACGGGCTTGACGATGGGTCTCGTCCTCCTACTCTCAACGCTGTTCACAGCGTTGATTTGGGCGCTGGGTGTGCCAATTGCGACGTTGTTCAACGAACCACGTATTGGAATGCTGCTGCCGCTGCTGCCGTTCGGATTGATCATTGTCGGCTTCAATATGGCGCTCAATTACTGGGCGACTCGGCGCGAACAGTTTGAAACTGTGAGCGCGTCGCATGTGTTATCTAATGCCGGACAAACGGCGCTGCAAATCGCGTTCGGAGTCGCGGGTTTCGGACTGCTTGGATTGGGCATCAGCTACGTGATCGGGCAAGCCTTGATGTTACTCACGTTGGCGCGTGTGCGCTTCGAGTGGCGCAAACTACGTCCGCGTACTTGGGGAGCGTTAGCAGTCCAACACCAAAATTTCCCGTTGTACTCGATGCCGTCGTCGCTGATCGACATCTTCGGCGCGCAACTCCCAGCAGTACTGTTGCTGGCGCTGTTTTCGGCAGAGGAAGCGGGCTATTTCTCGCTGACGATGCGAATTTTGGGCTTACCCGTAGGGATCATTGGCGCAGCCATCGCCCAGACAATTTATCCGGCGTTGACTGCGCGCCGCGATCAACCAGAGGAAACAAAGCAACTTTTTGCATCAATGGCGTCCGCCTTGTTGATGGTATCGCTCACGGGGTTTGGGGCGGTATTGGTCACAGGCGGTTGGCTATTCACCATCGTATTTGGAGAACAATGGGCGACAGCGGGACTCTATGCCCAACTGCTCGTCCCCTACTTTCTGGTCGTGTTCATCGCGTCGCCACTGAGCGCGTTGGCGTTGGTACGCGGGCGACAAAAAGAAGTTTTGTGGCTGACAACAATGGTGACAATTTTACGTTTCGGGGCGCTGGTCGTAGGGGGGCTGCTCGGATCGCCCGCGTTGGCAATCGCGCTGTTCTCGCTGGTCAGCTTTATCATCTTCCTGATTTATTTGCTCTGGTTGTTTCACCTCGCGCATATTCGCTTGGTTGCGTGGTTGCGCACGGTGCGCGCATTCCTCGCGGTGTTCGTCGCGCTTGTAGGGGTGGGCATGGCATCAGCAGCATCCTTGCCGCCGCTCGTGCATCTGGGCGTCTTCGCGGTCGGGTTTGGACTGTTCGGGCTGTTTGGGTGGCGGCGCTATGGTACGGTATTGCGCTGATCCTCGTCCCACAATTGACGAAACAATGCCGTTAATTTCGCCATCTCTACATCGGCATTGAGGACGCGCGCGGCATTGGCGGAGGCGTGTTTCATGCGCATGATGTCGTCCGTCGTCAAGTTTGATAGCGTTGTGACAATCGATTCGACAGTAAATTCGGGTACTATAACGCCAAAACGATACTGATCCATCAATTCGCGCATAGCAGGCGATTTCCCGATCACAACCGCTAAACGCGCATTGAGATAATCAAAAAATTTGTTTGGCAGCGAAACATAATAGCTATAATTTGTTGGTGGAATGATGGATAATCCAACATCGTAACGGTTAAGGGTTCGCACTAACGAATCCGGCGATACAGGATCATGAAAGGTAACACGCCCGTGCGCTTTCATGTCAGCTATCTGTCGCAACAAGATGATTTCCTCTGGTTCGCCAACCAAATACAGATGGAGGTGAAAGCGTCTATCCAAACGTCCAACCGCTTCAATCACCCAATCAATACGCCGTGACCACGCGGCTGTTCCATGGGTGACCAATTGGATTCGTTCTGGCTCAACTACACTCGCCATCAGCTCGACAGCGCGCGGTGTATTCATAATCACAATCGAAGAAAAACCTAACTCTTGAGCGTAACGATCTGCAATTGGCTGACAGACAACAATTGATGCATCCGCAAAAGGAACGAATGTGCGCAACAAGTAGGTCAGTGCAGGTGCAGTCAAGAACAACCAGCGGCGGTTCTCTTCATTCTCCAGCGGAACATACTCGGCTAAATCAACAATCCATTTCACCCTTGTACGCCTAGCAACGATTGCAATGGTCGGAACTGTTTCCCAATCATTCGCTAGGAAGGCATCCGCTTGGCTGTCGAGTGCAGCGCGCATCACAGCCCGGTACGCGGGGCGCGTAAAGTACCAGAGGCGATATGCAATCGGGAAAAATTTGCCTAGAAGCAGCAATACCAATGTAGTAATGCTATCCCAAAACCCAAACAAACCTGAACGCTTGATGATTCGCTGCACCCGAATCCAGGTCAGACCCGGAATATCAGGCGGATCGCCCTCGCCGACTACGGTCAAATCGTAATCTGGCGCGAGATATTCAATTTGGCGCAGCACGCGCGCATCGCGCCGGATCGGGGACAAGGCGAGGATGCAAATTCGTTTTCGCCCGCTCATGAAGACTCCTCTTTGCGTTCTATCAGCCATTCGACCGCCGCTTCGAGCAGCGCACCCGTGTAAGGGGTATCGATCTGCGCTTGCGGGACAAAGACGCGCGGAATCACCAGCGAGAGCATCTGCCCATAGAAAATGTTCGCGCCTGACTCCCAATCCGCTTCTAAATCGCCCACTTGAAGACGCGCGCGCACGCTGTCCAGTCCGCCTAACCCTAAGCGCGCCTCGATCAGCGCGATCCACGCGCGATCTTCGCGCAAGAACGCCGCCGCGCGCCCCCGTTCCAATAACGCCCGCGCGCCATCGATATCGCCGCGTTCCGCCGCGATCAGCGCGTCCAAGCTGTAGCGGACGGTCAGCGACGGCGGTTCGGCGCGGAAACGGCTGTCATTCCAAATCGCAAATGCGCCTTCGGCATCGCCCGCAAACAAGCGCGTCAACGCTGCGCCCGCGCCCGTCAGCGGCGGCGCATCCGCGCCGAGTTCGCGCCGGATCGCGCTGTCGTCCCATGCGGGATGCAGCCGCGCGTCCGGGTTGACGGTCAATGCGCGCATGTAAGCGCCGCGCGCCATTATGACCTCAGCTTGAAGCTCTGCATATTCGCCCCAACGGTACTGAATTGACCACGACTGATTGCCATGATCCGCCGCCGTCGCCCACGCAGTCAGCGCGCCCGCAGCATCGCCCGCCGCCGCGCGCATCGCCGCGAGATTGACCCAACCAAGCGCGTAATCCGGTTCGAGTGCCGTGAAGCGCGCGAACGCCGCCGCCGACTCTGCGCTGCGCTCGTCGCTCAATGCCAACAACATTCCCTGCGTGTAGAGATAAGCGGGCTGATTGGGATCAGCGGCAATCACCGAGTTCAATGCGGTTGCCGCATCGATGTAGCGTCCAACCGGCGCATTTATCCGCACAGCATCCCAATATCGATTATAAATCAGCGCGCTCCACACCCCCGACGTGATGAGCGCGATCCACAAGAACGCTACTGCGAAGATCGGCGCGCGGCGCGGCGCTGTAGCGGGCGTATCAGCGCGCGCTGGTACGATGATCCCCGCAGCCAGAATGACGATCAACATCAGCGGGATCGCGGGCAGCATCGCTGGCACGTCGAACAGATGATGCACCAAGAAGCCGACGCCCGCGCCCAACGCGCCGAGAACCATCCCGCGATCTGCCACATCCGCCGCGCGAACTGTCCGCATGAGCGCGCGTGCCAGCGCAAGCACGGGGACAGCCAGCGCAATCACCCCGACGATTCCCAGTTCAGCGGCGACATGCAGGACAATGTTATGCGCGTGGGCGTGCGGCTCATAGGTTGGCATCGCGTAATAGCGTGCCAGATCGCGCCCAAACGTGTACAAGCCGCTCCCGGCGACGGGCTGCGCCGCGAAGGTCTGCCACGCGGCATCATAAATCCATGTTCGTGTGTTCAGTGACCGCCCGCCCCAACCCAACGAGACGATCACCGCGCCGATGATGGCGGCTATCGCGCTGACCCCAAAAATGAGGACAACCGCCCGCATAATCCGCCCCACACGCGCCCACCAACCGCGCCAATCGCCCAACAGCACGACACCACCAACCGCCAACACGCCCGCCGCCGCGCCGATCCAACCCCCGCGCGAAGTCGTCAGCACCAGCAGCCCACCGGCTAGGACAAAATACAGGGTCAGGGCGATTCGTCCGGCGCGCCGCGCATCGATCCCGCGCGCGACGATCAGCGGCAGCAGCATTACCAAGAACGCCGCCAACGAATTCGGGTTCCCGAACGTGCTGACCGGACGCGGCGGATTGAAGTCGAGCGCACCCGCCAACGCGCGCGGCAGATCGAAGATCGCCCAACTGCGTAATTGGAGATAGCCAAACGCAATGATCACGACATCCGCGATCAACAGCGCATCGAAAATGCTCCGACGCGAGAGGATGCGGCGGGCGATCAGGTCGGATAACGTATACCAGACGGCGATATACAGCCCGACAAACCACACGCCCATCGCGCTGCGCCGCCACACGTCGAGATTGAGCGCGAAACTAAGCGCAATCGCCGCGATCCCCAATAGGATCGCTACATCGATCAACGACAGGTCATGATCATCCTGTACGGGCGAGGCGCGACCCGCTCGCTGCTGCCAAAACCGCCCGATCAACCATGCCGCCGCCAATAAACCCAACCCAATCGCGCCTATCAAGCGCGGCAGCGGTTGTACCACCCCATTGAATGTCCCGCCAAGCGCCAGAACGTAAATGAATAACAAAATCAGCCCGACGCGAGCAAGGACGCGCCCGATCATGCGTCACCATCCGGCACAAGCGCATCGAGCCAGTTTTGCGCGTCGATTTCGTGCGGCGCGAGGTCGAGGAGCGCGCGATAGACATTGATCGCAGAGTCGGGAACGCCTTCGGCTTCGTAAGCCGCCGCAAGATCGTACCACGATTGCAGCGCGGCGCGTCCGGGATCGAGCGCGCGCACTTCAGGATACAACTCGAACGATGCCACGCGCCCCGCGAATAGCACGCCCTCGAAATTCTGATCGATGATGCGCGGCGCGACCGCGTTGGCGCGATAGCGGCGCACGAGCGCGGGATCGTCAGTCAACAGCGCGCGAACGGCATTGGTGTTATCCCAAAAACTGTAGAGTAAATCTGCGATATCCAGCGCCCGCGCTGCACCGTCGGGATCGAAATTCGCCAGCGCCCGCGCTAACGAGATGTACAAATCGCCATTCGCCGGATCGCGCTGGATCGCCTCACGAAATGCCACCGCCGCCGCGTCGTAATCGCCTGTCACGGTGAGTGCATGTTCGCCCACGACCCACCATTCAGCCGCAGTCGTCGGCGCATCTGGCACCAACATCGCTGCGGACGGAGGCTCGAAGACCGATGCTGCGCGATAGCGATATTCAATCGGATTCGTAGCATCGCGCAGATAGCGTATAAGAACCTCGCGCCGGCGCGGCGTCTGCGCCCAAAAGCCCGAACGCGGCACCGGATCGACGGCATACAAGCCCGCAAGATATCGTTCCAAGATGCGTTCTTCCGGCGCAGCGTTGTATTCATCTGCGATTCGCGCCCAGTGCAGCGGCGCGCTGTTCGTCCACTTGAGCGCGTAAGCCCGATCTAAAGCGGTCAGCGCCTCATCGATCTGCCCTGCACGCTCATATAGCGCCGCGAGATTGATCCAACCCGTATCCCACGTCGGTTCGAGCGCCAACGCGCGTCCATAAGCCGCAATTGCCGCGCCAAAATCATCGTCCGCCGCGGCGGCTGTCAAGTATTCGACTTGGAGTGTATACAATCGCAGCGATGGATCGAGTGCCTGTGCTGCCCGCGCCGCGTCGAGCGCGTCGGGCAATCCGAGCCGCAAACTCTGATTGTGCTGGCTGTGCGCGAGGTCGATGGGGATGAACGCCAACGCATAGGCGAGCATCAATGCCGCAAACAACGCCGCCGGAATCCGCCCCGCGCGGTCATGCGGACGATCCAGCACCGATCCCGGCTTTATCACGCAGAACGCAGCCAAAACTAATATCGGCGCAACTAAGGTTGTCGTGTTGAATGAGTCGAATAAACTTTGTGCACCGATGCCCGCCAACGCTGCCATGCACGCATCGAGTCGGACGCGCCGATCTCCGATGGCTTGCCCCCGCGCGCGCCACCACGCCAACAGCAGTGCCGCCAACAGCGCGCCACCCGCGACGATACCGACCAGTCCCGTCTCCGCTGCGCCGTTCAGATAGCCGTTGTGCGCCGTGCCGAGCCGATCATCGACATACGCCGGATCACGCACATCCCGATATCCACGACCGAACAAGCCAGCGCCCACGCCAAATACGGGATGCGCTTGGATCAGTGTCAGCGCGCCGCGCCACAGGTTGACTCGCAGCGTATCGCCCGTCGCCCGCGCTTCGCCGCGCCCGATCAATAGTACAACCACAAGCACGACGGCGATCAAGCCGCTGACCCCGCCTAACGCCAATAACACGCGCATATTCAAGCGCCCACGCGCCACATCGAATGCACGCAGACCAACAAAAACGCCGACCGATGCTGCCAATGCGATCAAGCCGCCGCGCGATCCCGTGCCGAGTAGGACGACGAACAAGCCGCCCGCCAACACCCACAGCACCGGACGATACTCGCGGCGAAACGTCGTGCGCGCCCAGCCTGCCGCGACGACGATCAGCGGCGCGACCCATGCCGCCAACCACGTACTCACGCCAACCGGCAGATACAACATTGGGGATTCGGGTGGCGGAAAAACGCCTATCCCCAACCAGCCTCCGCGCGTATCTGGCGTCACGCCCAAACCGAACAGCCATGATGCGAGTTGTGCCAGCGCCAGCATAACCACCACACCAGCGACCAAAAACAGCGCCTCGAATACCCATTTGACGCGCCCACGTTGGATCATGTCCGCGAGGATGAAGAACATAGCAATATGCGTCAGCGGAAACCAAACGTTCTCAAATGCCATGCGCGGATCGAGGCTGAATACCGCGCCGATCAACCAGACCACGATCACCGCGTAGATCGGGAAGTTCAACGGTGTCCGCGGCAAGCCAGTGCGGACACGACGCAATGCCCAAATGATCAGGATGAGCGAGGCGATGGCATGATGCGCGACACGGAACGCGAAGAATTGATAGTAATACGCGCTCCCGCCGACGAGGACAAAGTAGAATGCCAGTAGAATGAACGCCAGCCGTTGCGCGCGCATCAATTACGCCTGCTCGATTTCAACGACCTGATGCGATTTGCCACTTTCGACCAGTGCGTGGGCGATGCGCAGCGCCAACAGCCCGGCTTCGCCCGTCACGCGCGGCGGATGCTCCCCACGAACTGCCCCGATGAAATCTTCGAGTTCGAGGCGCAGCGGCTCGCGCTTGACAATCTTTTCGCGGATGATTCGCCCCTCGCTGACGCCACGCAAGATTTGCAGTGCGCCGAAATCGTCCACGAGTTCGCCATTTTCGTAGTAGGTCAAATCTTGGGTGATGTAATCGACTTCGATCATCCCACCTTCGCATGTCGCGCTGAGTTTGCGATTTTTCGCCGGAGTCAGCCAATTGACGTGCAAGATTCCGGCGATGCCGTTCTGAAAGCGCAGCATCCCACTGATCATATCTTCGCGCGTGCTGTGGACGTTCTGCTGCGTCTCCGCAAATACACGCACGGGCGCTTCGTCCGCCAAATAGCAAATAATGTCAATATCGTGCGTCGCTAGATCGAGGACAACCCCCACATCGCGGATGCGCGGCGGGAAAGGACCCACGCGCTCGGCGCGCAGTTCAAAGATGCGCCCCATTGCGCCGCTGGACAGACGTTGTTTCAGTGCGGTAATCGCGGGATTGTGCCGCTCGATGTGTCCAACCGCCAAAACAACATTGTGCGCCTGCGCCAAGTCGATCAACGCGCGCCCTTCTGCCTCCGTCTCGGCAATCGGCTTTTCAATCAAGACGTGGATGCCGCGCTCAATCGCGGCGCGCGCGACGTCGCCGTGTAGCACCGTTGGCACGGCAATCGTGACCAGATCGGGGCGCTCATGATCCAAAAATTCGTTCACGTCCTGCCAGCCACGCACGTTGTGCCGCTGGCGAATCGCGGCGGACAACGTTTCGTCGGTATCAACGAAGCCCACCATCTCGATGTCTGGGATTTCGCGGTACGCACGGACGTGATGCTGCCCCATGACGCCAACGCCGATCACACCTGCACGCAGTTTTTCAGCCATATTCGCTCGCTTATCTGGGACGGACTTGATCGCCCAAGTGTACTTTGTTGGCGCACGCCGTGCTATGCCCGCAAAATGGTCACCGCGCGCCTTTACGCATGTTTCATCATTTTAGATGGAAAATGTTCATAGGATGAATAAGAATCGAACGCAACATGCGACGACGATATGGAGAATCCCCGATATGATCCCGATTTCCAGCCCGCAGTTTGATGATGCCGAACTGACGCTAATTAAAGAAGTCCTTGCCAGCGGCATTGTCGCGCAAGGACCCAAAGTCGCGCAGTTGGAACAAGAGTTTGCCAAACTCGCGGGTTCACAATTTGCCATCGCTACCGCGAATGGCACGACCGCGCTGCATCTGGCGCTCTTGGCACACGGCATTGGCACGGGCGACGAAGTAATCACCAGCCCATTCACCTTCATCGCGTCCGCCAACAGCATCCTCTATACAGGCGCGCGCCCCGTGTTCGTCGATATTCGTGCGGACACCTACAACATCGATCCCGACTTGATCGAAGCCGCGATCACCCCGCGCACGAAAGCGATCATGCCCATTCACCTATTCGGCTTGATGGCGGATATAGGCGCGATCATGGATATCGCGCGGCGGCATAACCTGATTGTCATCGAGGATGCAGCCCAAGCACACGGCGCGATGTTCAATGGGCAGTATGCAGGCAGTTTCGGCACGGGCTGTTTTTCGCTGTATGCCACCAAAAACATGACCAGCGGCGAAGGCGGCATGATCACGACCAACGATCCACAAATCGCGGAGACGCTCAAGCTGCTGCGCGCGCATGGCTCGAAAGTCCGCTACCAGCACGACATCCTCGGCTACAATTTCCGGTTGACGGATTTACACGCGGCAGTCGGTTTGGCGCAAATCCGCAAGCTGTGCGATTTCAATGAGCGGCGGCGCATCAACGCCGAATTTCTGTCGGAACATCTCACGCGCGTTATCACGCCAACCGTGCCGGACAAATTCCACCACGTCTGGCATCAATACAGCGTTCGCCTCGTAGACGGCGACCGCGACGCCGCCTTAGACAAGCTCAAAGCGGCAGGCGTCGGCAGCGGTATCTTTTACCCGATCCCGATTTACCGTCAGAAAGTGTATGTGGATCGCGGCTACACCGATCATCTGCCCGTCACGGAGATGGTGACAGCGCAGATTTTCAGCTTGCCCGTGCATCCCGCGTTGAGCAGCAGCGATCTGGAGACGATCATCGCGGCGGTCGAGTCGATCTAAATCGGCAACGTGAAATGATCAACGGGTCAGCGTCATGGATGCGCAGCAGGGCTGTTAGTCTATGTGCGCGGCTTCCAGCTTGTCGATGGTCGGATTCTGGCATTTGCTGTTTCGCAGAGCGCCAGCTTGGTGGATGCAGACAGACCCTACTACTACAACCGCAGATAAGGTGCTGCAATCGACGGAGAGCGAATGAAGGATGCTGGGTGGTGAAGCCGTAGCGGAGTGGGGACGAGGATTGGAGGCGCGGGAACGCCGGCTCAAGTAGGTGAAGGGAATTGCTGTCGGAGGCGAAGCGCAAAAATGGGTGGCAACGATAATCGCGGTATTGCGATTTTTCTCACTCATCGAATTATTGTCCATGCCCTATTCGAGACGGAGTGTTGAACCAGTATCGCTAAAAATAGCACATAGAATCAAAAAAGAGCGCCCGTGTGGACGCTCTTTTTTGTAGTGACGTTAAACTTGCCGCAAGTTTAGGTTAACGTGATACCAACATCGGATCGCGCAGCAAGAAGCGCAGCGCATCGGGCAGCCGCCTCGCCCAGTCCGCCTCATTGTGTTTGCCCCCGACATCCTCGACGTAGCGCAGCGACTCGTCGCGGCGGTAGCCCTTGCGCGCCAACAAATCTGCCATGCCGCGATAGTCTCCCATCGCATCATAGCGCCAACGATTTTGCGCTTCTGGCGAGTACTCTGCCGTGCCGATATCCAAATACAACCGTCCGGGTGGCGCTTGTGCCGTATCGATGAACGTTTGGATCGTATTGCGCGCGATCCACAATGACGGACTGAGCGCCGCGGCGAATCCGAGAACGTGCGTGTATTTGAAGTACGCATACAGCGTGATCAGCCCACCGAGCGACGAGCCAATCATGCCCGTGTGCGCCCGATCTGGCTGCGTGCGAAAATCAGCGTCGATCACGGGCTTCACCGTCTCGAAGACGAAATCAAGATACGCATCGCCGCTCGATGCGCCGAAATACGGATGCGAGAACGGCTGATATTCGCGCGTGCGGGATTCGCCCACGTTCGAGATACCGACGATGATCGCTTCCATCCCCTCACTGCTCAACTGCTCCATCGCTTCGTCCGCGCCCCATTCGCCAGCGAAGCTCGCGCCGGGATCGAACAGATTTTGCCCGTCATGCATGTAGATTACCGGATAGCGCCGCTCGCTCCACTCATACGAGGGCGGCAGGTAAATGAGGATATCGCGCGCATTGTTGAGCATGGGACTGTGAATCCCGCGCGCGATTTTGACCGTGCCGCTCACGCGATGGCGCGCACGATCCAGCCCATCGAGGTAGTTTGTCCACTGTGCCAAGTGCATTCCTCACGTCAAAAAACGACAAGCACAATGAATCCGCACACCGTCTAATTTAAGATTGCAGCCGAATCGACAAGCCGCTGAAACGCCGCGCCACCCGGTCATTTTTGACCGCCATCTGGACTGCTTTGCGCATTCCGACCAACACGACCATCTTTTTCGCGCGCGTCACGGCAGTATAAAGCAGATTGCGTTGGAGCATCATATAATGCTGCGTCAAGATCGGCATCACCACGACGGCATATTCCGATCCCTGACTGCGATGCGTGCTGATGCAGTACGCATGGATCAATTCTTCCATTTGTAAGCTGTCATACGGCACCAGCCGCCCATCGTAATCGACCATCAACGCTTTTTCTTCGACATCGATCTGCCGAATGAAGCCGATATCGCCGTTGAACACATCCAATTCGTAGTTGTTGCGCGTCTGCATCACCTTGTCGCCCACGCGCAGCGTCCGCGTCCCCGCGTTGATCTGTCCGGCATTGGGGTTGTTGAGCGCCGCTTGCAGCACGGTGTTGAGCGCCGTCACGCCCGCCTGTCCGCGATACATCGGCGCGATCACCTGTACATCGAACATCGGATTGAAGCCAAACTTGGTTGGGATGCGATTTTTGACGATATCTACCACCAACGCCGCGACCGCATCGGGGTCTTCCTCTTGGAAGAAAAAGAAATCCTTGCTGCGGTTCAAATACGGTTCGTCGCCCTGATTGATACGATGCGCGTTGGCGACGATATCGCTGTCTTTATCCTGCCGGAAGATCGCCGCGAGGCGCGTCACACTGACCGCGCCACTATCGATCACATCGCGCAAGACGTTGCCCGCGCCGACGCTCGGCAGTTGGTCGATATCCCCGACGAGAAACAGATGCGTCGTCGGACGCAGCGCCTTCAAAATATCATCGAACAGCAGCAGATCGACCATCGACGCTTCATCGACGATCAGCATGTCGATTTCCAGCGGATTGTCCTCGTCGTGATAAAAGCCTTCACCCGGAATAAACCCGAGCAAGCGATGGATCGTGAAGGCTTCATGCTCCGTCGCTTCGCTCATGCGCTTGGCGGCGCGCCCAGTGGGAGACGTGAGGTGATAGCGCACCTTGAGCTTTTCCAACGTCTGAATCAGCGCCTTGATGCTGGTTGTCTTGCCCGTGCCGGGTCCACCTGTCATGATGGCGACTTTGTGCGTCAGCGCCGATGTGACGGCGTGCAACTGCTGTTCGCTCAGTTCGATATCCGCGTCTTGGGCAGTGCTGCGAACCGACTCGCCAATCGGCATCGAGCGCGTGAACTTGAGCAAGTCAGACTCCGTTGTGACCAGCGCGCGTAGGCGCACAGCGGCGCTCGTCTCGGCTTCATGGTATTCGGGTAGATAAATCGCGGGTTCGTTGGCGAGAACGACGCGATCTTCGATCAGATTTCCCGCGCCCAGCTCATCTTCCAGCAACCTACCGATCACGTTTACATCGGCTTCAATGCCCAAGAGTTCCGACAGCTTGGCGAGCAGCATGGGGCGCGGCGCGAAAACGTGTCCATCATTGGTCAACTGTCCGAGCGCATACGTCAGCCCGGCGCGCAGTCGCAGCGGCGAGTCCAGCGGGACGTTCATGCGCCGCGCAATGCCGTCAGCGCGCACGAAGCCGATGCCGTGAATCTCGTCCGCCATCATGTACGGATTGTTCTGCACCTTTTGAATCGTGTCGGCGCCAAATTCCTCGTAGATACGCCGTGCCATCTTGGGTGTCACGCCGTAGCCTTGCAGATAAATCATGACACGACGAATGCCGATGTTCTCTGACCATGTTGCCGCCAATGCCGTCGCTTGGGCGCGTTTGAGGACTTCGATCAGACGTTCTGGATGATTGTCCAGCACATCGAGCGTGGCAATCCCAAAATGGCTGACAATCTTCGCCGCTGTCTTTTCGCCAATCCCTTTGACCAACCCGCTGCCCAAGTACGCGACCAACCCCGCCTCGCTGGTGGGGACGAGCGGTTGCGCGCTGCGCACCTTGAACTGTTTGCCATAGCGCGCATCGGTGATCCACTCGCCCTCGAACTCGGCACGTTCACCCGGATTAAATTCGACCATCGCGCCAACGACCACAATCGTCCCATCGTTGGCGACGACATCGGGCGGCATTTTGCCGTCCGGCTGCACGCGCATGACCGTGAAGCCGGATTCTTCGTTGAAATAGGTGATGCGCGCCACGACACCGACCAGCGTCAGGGTTTTGGCATTGAACGTCGCTTGCTGCCAACTCATGTGAAATCCAGACTATTGTTCCAAATAGCATAACACAAAGTGGGCTTATCCCAACCCTGAAATGGTAGAGGGTCAGCGCGTCATCCTCGTGCCGACGCCAACAACGCATCGATGGCGCGCATGTTGGCTACCGCATCGCTCGGTGGATACTGCGGCGCGCGCCCGTTCAACAGCGCGTCTGCGAAGTCCTCGACCATCAACGTGTACGAATTGGCAGTCGGAATCGAAATTTCGCTCTTGTCATCGCCCTGCCAGACCTGAATCACGGTATCGTTCTCGTGCGGGACGAAGCCCTGATCGACCACGATGCGCCCTTTCGTCCCACGAATTTCATAGGTATGCGCCCGACTCGCGCGCAAGCCAGCATCGAAATGACCGATCGCGCCGGATGGGAACTGCATCGCGCCGCTGATGATCTCGTCCACGCCAGAAGCCGCGCCAAACCGCGCGACGGCGCGCAGTGTCGCGGGTTCTTCGCCCGTCATATGGCGCATGACATTGACGCAGTAGCAGCCCACATCCATCAGCGCGCCGCCCGCCAAATCCGCGCGCAGACGGATATCAGCTTCATTGCGAATGGCAAACGTGAACGCGGCGCTAACGATCTGAAGATCACCGACGGCGCCTTCATTCAGCAGTGCCTTCACGCGAACTGTCTGCGGATGAAAGCGATACATGAACGCCTCTGCGAACAGCAAGCCGCGCGCCGCGAACGCATCAACCATCGTCTGCGCTTCGGCGGCATTCGATGCCAGCGGTTTCTCGCACAGGACGGGCTTACCAGCTTCCGCCGCCTTGATGCTCCAAGCGGCGTGTTCGCTGTTCGGGATCGGGATATAAATCGCGTCCACGTCGGGCGCGGCGATCAATTCGTCGTATGAGCCGTATGCCGTCGGGATATCGTTCTGCTGTGCAAATGCCGCTGCGCGTTCGTGCGTGCGACTGGCGACGGCGACGACGCGCCCGTTATGCGACGCCTTGATCGCCGGAATCACGCGGGTTTCGCCAATCCGCGCCGTGCTGAGGATGCCCCAGCGAATGTGTTCTGCCATGATCATGCCCCTTTGATTAAACCGAAAAGCGTACCCGAATCCCAGTTTACCCGCCACAAATAGGCGAACTGGCGCAGTGTAATCACCCTCTGTCCCCTAGACCACAAATACGGCTTGCGGTTCACTAGGAACGTGATGATGATTGAAATGATGGGGACACTATGGCATTGCACAAGGCAGTTGGACTCGGCACGCTCGCCGGGATGCGCAGCATGGTCGCGTTGGCGACGGTACGGGATGATATCGACCTCGTGGCGGATGGTGTCGATGAATCCATTATCAACCTCTTGAGGACGCCCACCGCTGAACGGGCGATGAAAATGATGGCAGTCGGCGAGATGATCATCGACAAGCTGCCGTTTACGCCCGCACGTACCGCCCCCGCCCCGTTGATCGGGCGCGCGGTCATTGGCGCGATGTTGGGCATGATGGTCACGCCCGAAGATCGGCGGCGTGGCGCAATCGTGGGCGCGTTATCGGCGGTCGTAGGCGCTGTCGCCATGTATGGCGCGCGCAAGAATCTGCACAACCGCTACGGCGTCCCTGATCCAATTTTGGGCATGATGGAAGATGCCGCCGTTGTCGCGCTGACACGCGCGTTGGCACGCGAGGAACATTTCATCTAGTAGTGGGGTTTGCCGCTGGTAAACCCACTACGCGGCGGGCGTCCCAATCGGGACGCCCCTACAACCAACGCATTCTACGTTTGTGCGTCTATCGTTGAGTTTTGTTCTTCCTGAATCGTTTCGACCTTCTCGCTGGCGGCATCGTCCGCCACGATAGGTTGGACGTCCGGCGTCTCAATCGGCGTTTCGGGCGCGGGCGACGGGGCGACGCGCTGAATGACCAACTGCTGCATCCGCGTCAGCGCCGTATCTGCGAACCGCTTCTGTAATCCGCGCCCAAACAGATGAAAACCCAAACGATAGAACGGATTTGAGATCGACGCGGGCTTGGAATACGCATTCATGCGGAATTCGACCTCGCCCGTCTCGATGAATTTCCACACCTCGAATGTGATTTCGCCCATCTCGAAATGTCCTTGCAGCGTGCGATAACCATAACCCCACACGCGCGCCGAGCCACGCTTGCCACCGTCGCGCGTCTCGTCAATGACCTGAGAAATGCGCACGCCGAATAGAAAGGTGAACAACCAGAAGCGCGCGCGAATGATCATGATGCGTTCGTTCAGGGCAGCATCCGGCACGAAAATACCTGTCACCAAGTTTGGATCGGGGAATTCGTAATTTAACACCACGTTTTTCGCGGCATCCCAAACGCCATTGGGGACGGGTTCGCCCGGCGCTTCGGACGGCAGCCCAATGGCATATTCGTCGATATGCCACCCTTGAACACTCGTGTATTCGGAGCGTTTCGCCGGATCGAAATTGAGATCGACGGTTTTCCACCGTTCAAATTGCGGTTCGTACTGTCGCCACAATGGCTGTGCCTCCGGCTGATAGCGCGTCTTATGCGTCATGACGCGAATATCGCCCACCATCGTGCCACCACTCTCCGCAACCGCGCGCTTGCAGAAGAACGTCCACAGCCGCGTTTGCGAATACTTGGAGATGCTAATCACGCGGTAGAAAAAGTCAGTCGTGCGGTCACGACTGCGCGCCCATGAGCGAATCTCGAAGCGGATCGTATTTTCACGTTCGGGATGCTCCAGCACACGAAATTGGATTTCGCCCGCCTCTAAGTGTCCTTCGAGCGTGACAAACGAAAATGAAGTCGGTTGGACATCGATCACGCGCACGGGTCCATTCCAAGGACCCGTAATGTGGATGAAAAATTCATCCCCGACCTGCATTTGATCACCCGCGCCACTCGTTTTCTCGAATTGCGCCATCTCACCCGCGACGAAATTATCCAGATGGGTGATCGTGTGCTGCATCAATCCAACGGGATCGAAGGTCGCACCCTCGATATCGACTTGATACACACGATGATATAGATCATGCTCCCCGTCGCTTGCCAGTTGCAGCGGGCGCTCCCCAGCGAAATCGCGTTCGCGCAAATGATGGGGCGACGGTTGGGTCGCGCTGACCTCAATTTCGCTGGCGTCCACCTGCATCGACCAGCGGCGCAGCATAATGATTGTGAACAGCGTTGCCGCCGCAGATGCTGCCGCGATAGGGTACAACAGCGCGTCATGACGCGATTTTTGGCGCTTGAATGGTTGCAGACGCATCGTAACTCCAATGTGAACGTGACCTTCTCATCGTAGCGCAAGCGATACAAACGCTTGAGGGTAGATTGACCTATTTCATTGATGCTTGACAGATTTTTAATTGAGGGTGGGGCATAAATCCTTGTGAGCCATTGCCGCCTCTTTATGCCCTACTCAAAATGACTTGTCAATACCAGAAGGCATAGTGTAAAACAGGCTTGAGAGGGAATTATGCCCCAC
>DAOTUQ010000120.1:0-9904 GCA_034437055.1 Anaerolineae bacterium | reverse complement strand
AGCACGATCTGGCTGCGCGGGACGCCGCGCTGCAACAGCGCATCGATCAGCGGCTTGTCGGTGGCATCGTCCTCGATGATCACCGTTTCGCCTTCAACGCGCGCGATCACGACCACGCCTGACGGGCTTTCTTCAAACTCATAGCTTGACTGCATTGGATCATCGACCGCATTGACGGCATAAACGTGTTGTTCTTCATCGCGCAAAAAATACAGACGGATGTTTGCGCCGCGTCCACCATCGGCATAAAGCTTGACTGCTTCACAGACGATTTGATTCAAACGGGTGTTATCCATCGCTCGACTTCCTCACGCTGCAAATCGACCACAATCAGATTGATTTTCGCCTCTAACAAGGTTGTCCGCGCCGCTGGCAGTTGCATCAAGCGCGCATAGGCGGTCGTGGGAAGCGCCAGATATAGAACTTCCATTTTCTGATCCCATTTTAGCGCGTTTCGATAAAACAAATATTGCCCAACCGCACAATAAAAGTCGCCCACTATCGTGCGCGTGTTGGTGAAGCATTTGACCTCGATGACAATCAGCGATTGCAAGGTATCGACATGAGTCAACAACAAATCAGCGTGAACATAGCGACTTTTGCGCCGCCCTAAACGGATCGAATACTGCCGTTGTTTCAGCAGCCAGCCAATTTTATCCAACGCGCGCACGACTTGCGGTTCGCAGCTATCAATCGCTGGCATCACGACTCCTCGATGATCGAAAGGGAGCGAATCGCAGCCCGATTCGCTCCCCAGATGCTAGCACGCACCGCTTACGCCGTCGTCGCGCCGTCCATCCGCGCGGGTTCTGCCAGCGGCGGTTGGGGTGGCGGGATGATCGAGGGCAGTTCGCCCGTCGAGCGCGGCTTCGGTTGCACACCGGCGATCTCCATCACACGCTCTTTCTCGACGATCTCGTTGACCAACAGTTCGTTCGCCAGCGCATCGAGCTTATCACGGTTAGCCGTTAGCGCCATCACCGTCTCCTCATAAGCATGATCCACCAGCCGCCGCACTTCCGAGTCGATGCGCGCCGCCGTCTCCTCGCTGTAACTGCGCCCCTGCGACATTGAATAGCCCAAGAAGGGCTGGCGTTCATCCTCGCCAAAATTCAACTGTCCCATCAAATCGCTCATGCCGAACTGCGCGACCATACGCCGCGCCAGCGAGGTAACGCGCTGCAAATCGTTGCTCGCGCCCGTCGTCACGTCGTCAAACACGATTTGTTCCGCCGCCCGCCCGCCCAACAGCACACGCAATTGTCCAAGTAAATATGCGCGCGGGAGGTTGCGCCGTTCTTCTTCGGGCAAGAACGCCGTCACGCCGAGCGCCTGTCCGCGCGGAACAATCGTAACCTTGTACGCCGGATCAGCGCCCGGCGTGAGCGCCGCGACGAGCGCGTGTCCTGCCTCGTGATACGCCACGACACGCCGTTCTTTTTCGTTGGACAGGGGCGGACTCTGCGTCCCCAACACAATGCGCTCGAAGGCTTCAGTGAAGTCGCCGCGCGTAATCTGCTTCTTGCTGCCGCGTGCCGCCGTGAGCGCCGCCTCGTTGGCGAGGTTGGCGATGTCCGCACCGCTGAATCCGATGGTCATCTGGGCAATCGCGCGCAAATCCACGTCGCTGCCGAGCGGTTTGCCGCGCACATGCACCTTAAGGATATCCTCGCGTCCAGCGCGATCCGGCAGTCCAACCGTTACTTGGCGGTCGAAGCGTCCCGGACGCAGCAGCGCTGGATCAAGCACGTCGGGGCGGTTGGTCGCCGCCATAACGATCACGGTCTCAGTCTGATCGAAGCCATCCATCTCGGAGAGCATCTGATTAAGCGTTTGTTCGCGCTCGTCATTGCCGCCGCCGAGTCCCGCGCCACGCTGACGCCCAACCGCGTCGATCTCATCAATGAACACGATGGCGGGCGCGGCGGCTTTCGCCTTGCTGAACAGATCGCGCACACGCGACGCGCCAACGCCGACGAACATTTCGACGAACTCTGACGCGGCAATGCTGAAGAATGCGACGCTGGCTTCGCCCGCGACGGCGCGCGCCAACAACGTCTTGCCCGTGCCGGGGGGCCCAATCAACAGCACGCCGCGCGGGATGCGCGCGCCGAGCGCGATGTATTTATCCGGCTCTTTCAGGAAATCGACAATTTCGACCAGCTCGCTCTTGGCGGCTTCTTGTCCTGCCACATCGCTAAACGTGATCGACGGCTTTTCGGCGTTGTATTGGCGCGCTTGTGTGCGTCCGAAGCCGAATACGCCGCCCATCTGCCGCTGCGCCCGCCGCGCCGACCAGATGAAGAAACCGATGATGATGATCAGCGGGCCCCAGTTGATCAGGAACCCCAGAATCGGGTTAATCTGGACATCTTGCGCATTGACGATCACGCCGTTGGTGCGCAGCGTCTCGACCAGATCGGGATCGCTGACGGGCAGCAGCGTCACAACAAAACGATCCGATGTGGCGCGCAGCGCGGTCGGATCATAATCTGGATTCGCATCGCCGCTTTCTGCAACGGGCGGGAATGTGACCTCAGATCGGAACTCGCCGCCCGCGATATTGTCTTGCAGTGTGACGTTGGCAACGTTGCCCGCTTGAACTTGTTCATAGAAAAATGAATACGGAATTTGGATTGGCGCGCTGGTCGAACCGCCTGTTAGCGCGCCCCCCATCAAATCGCCCAACCGCGCCACCCACAACAACATCAGCGCGGCGAAGATCAGCCATGTCCAATTGGGCAAGCGAAAGCGGGGAGGACGTGATCCACCGTTGTCAGGGCGTTTATCGGGCGGGCGTGAATTTGGGGGAGACTGCATAACGTTCGTCCTTTGATGCGTTTAAGTTGGTTTATCATACGCGCGGCATATTAGAAGCGAGTAAAATACGGCGTAGAAACTGCCCCCCAATTTTCGGGGGGATGATCGGCGCGCGCGTGCCAATCACGCGCCCCGATACCAAGTTAAAGCGTTTCCGCCGCCTTTTGCCCTCATCCCCCTGCCCCTTCTCACTCAGGGCTGGGGGGAGGTGAATCAGGGAGAAAACCAAACATGTCCTCCCCTCAGCAGCACTCAGGGAGAGAGATTTAGGGTGAAGGCTTCCCAATGGCGCGCCTCGCCATCCCGTGCCGCCTCATCTCATCCGCGCAGCAGACGCGGAAGCTCACGCAGCTTGATCGTCTGCCCCGCCAACAGCGTTTGCATACGAAACAGCCGTCCCGCCATCCACAGCGCGCCCACGCCCGCCGCTGCCAACAGCGCCAAACTCAGCGCGATTTGCCAGCCGGGAACTTCTGAAATCACCAACCGCTGTACCATCGCCAGCGGCGCGGTGATCGGGAAGATGCTGAGAATCGTCGGCAGCGCCCCATCCGGCGCGCTAGCGAACAGTGACACGAAATAGAGCGGGAACACCGCCGGAAGCGTGAAAATGACCGCGTATTGAGGTCCCTCGCGCATCGAATTCGACATCGCGCCGACGATGCCATACAGCGCCGCGAACAGCAAATAGGACAGCACGAAATACATTGCCAACAACGGGATGATCCCCGTCGGAAGCTGAATCGCGGCAATCGCCGCCACAAACGGCGTAATTTGTGCGCCGCTCGCCGCGATCTGGATCGCCACGAACACCCCGATCACCCACGTTGCCATTTGCAGCAAGCCGAGCAAGCCCATCGCCAAAACTTTGCCGACGAGCAGTTCGCTTGGGCGCACGCTGGAGAGCAGAATTTCGATCAGCCGCGTTTCTTTTTCTTCGATCACGGTTTGCAGCAGATAGCCGTTGGTGAAAAACAGACTGAACAACAGCGCAATCGCAAACACATACACGAGCAAGAATGCTGTATCTTCGGCTGGCGCGCCCGTCTCATCCTCTGCGCCGATTAGCGCGAGATTGACCTCCGTAAAGGTCGGCGGGCGCGTCAGCCGCGCGGCGGTATCGGCGTCGAGTCCGGCGGTCAGCGCGGCGCTGGCAAGCGCATCGAAGTTATCGCCGTCGAGCGCATCGAGTTGCAGCGACGGGATCACCAACGTCACGTCGCCCGTTTCCAAGTAATCTGCCGCGATCATGTAGTAGGAGTCGATCTCATCGGCATCCAACGCGGCACGCGCGGCGGCTTCATCGGCATACGCGCTCAAGCCGTCGGGAACGCGCTCCACATCCGCGAATACCCCCGACAGATCGACATAGCCGGCACGTCCGACGCCGCCGAAATCAATGGGATTCTCCGCGACGCTCTCCGCTGCCTCTTGCGCGGAAATTGCCAGCAGGCGCGGGAGAATCAGCAGCGCCACCAGCGCCAACATTGGAATGCCAAACGTCGTGAACAGAAACCCGCGCCGCCGCAAGCCGCGCCGCAGTTCATACAGAAAAACTTGGATCATATTGCGCGTCATGGCATTGTCTCCCCGCCGGCGGTCGTCTCGATGCGATTCGAGCGCAGCGCCCCAAGCATCTGTCGCAGCGACGGACGCTTGCCGTACATCAACAGCGACCAGCGGAACACGCGCGCCGACACCCAGACGATCAAGATCGTTGTCACGATGAGGATCATCAGGCTGGCAACCAATTCACTGGGCGGCACCGTGCCAAATGATGCGCGCGTGATCACAGCGACGGGCGCGGTGAACGGGATCAGCGTCAAAATAGTCGGGATCGTCCCATTCGGTTCCGTGATGAAGTTGACGAAGAAAAACAGCGGCAGGAAGAAGATGAGCGACAGCACGCCCGCCAACTGCCGACTTTCCTGTTCGCCGCCCGCCACCGCGCCGACGCCCGCCATGATGCTGGCTTGCATGAAGTACGACAGCACGAAGTAGACCAAGCCGAGCAACAGCAGATCGGGCGGCAGCGACACGCCGCGCAAAGCAGTGATGTTCCCGCTAATCGCCGCGATCACCCCACTGACGACTGCCCAAATTCCCAACTGCGTCAAGCCCAACAGCCCCAAGCCGATGATCTTGCCCGCGAGCAGTTGGAACGGCGGAATCGACGTGATCAAGATTTCCATCACGCGGTTGCTTTTTTCTTCGACCACGCCCGACATGAGGTAGCCGCTGGTGGTTTGCGATCCCATCGCAAAAATCATCACGAAAATGATCGGCGTGATGAACAACCCCACCAAGCCCGCTTCGGTGATTGTCCGCCCGTTGTTGAGCGTGCGCAAACTGCGCGTCACCGGGTTTTGCAAGCGTTCCAACAGAACCGGATCGAGCGTCGCGCCGATATTGGCGATGAGGTAGCCCTCAATCTGGCGGCGCAGGTCGCCCGGCACGCTTGCACCCGCGTAAATCGTGATCCGTCCGCTCGCCTCGTAATCTGCCGGGACGACGAAATAAGCGCCGATCTCATCGGCATCCAACGCGGCGCGCGCCGCCGTCTCGTCCGCGTAGGTTTGGAACGTATCCGGCTGATCCAGCTCATCTGCCAAGATGCCCGACGCATCGACATAGCCCACAGCGCCAATGGCAGCGATATCGAACTGGGCAGCGGTCACAGCGAAGATGATCACCATCAGTACGATCACGAACAGCGGCACGCCCAACGATGCGATCAAGAATGACCGTTTGCGGACGTTGGTCAGATATTCGTATTTAGCGACCAACCACAGCTTGTCCATCGCGCTCCCCTTCCACCACCTGAATGAAAATGTCGTTCAGGCTTGGCACAGCGAGTTCAAAGCGGCGGATGTGCATATCCTCACGCCGCGCAATTTCGCTCAGCACGTCGTCCGATTGCACGCCCGCATTCAAGTACACCATGTCGCCATCACGCCCATTTTCGCCGGGTTCGACACGCGCTACGCCCGCCAACGTCGCCCAATCACCTGTCCCAGACATGATCACAGCCGGGAGCGCATACTGCGCGCGCACCGCATCGACTGCGCCGTAGAGTTTTTGCTGTCCGCGACTGATCATCATTAAACGATCTGCCATCGCTTCGATTTGGTACATCTGATGGGTACTCATGACAATCGCGCCGCCGCGCCGTTTGAAATCGAGCAGCAAGTCTTGGATGATGAGCGTGTTGACTGGATCGAGTCCCGAAAACGGCTCATCGATGATGATTAACTCAGGGTCGTGCAAGATCGTGACGGCAAATTGGACTTTTTGCTGCATCCCCTTGCTCAGTTCGCTGACCTTCTTTTTCGCGAATGCCGCCAGATCGAGCTGATCCAGATAACCCATCGCTTTCGCCCGCGCATCGGCAGCAGACATGCCCTTGAGCGTCCCCAGATACACCATCATCTCAATCAGCGACACGCCGCGATACAAACCGCGTTCCTCTGGCAAATAGCCAATGCGATCTTTGGTCGCTTGTGTGAGCGCGCCGCCCAAGACAGCGATTTTGCCCGTATCGGGCTTGAGAATGTCGAGGATCATGCGGATGGTCGTGCTTTTACCCGCGCCGTTGGGTCCCAGCATAGCAAAAATCTCGCCGTGATAGACCTCGAAGGTCAAATCTGCGACGGCGCGGAATGTCCCATACGTTTTCGAGATGTGTTCGACTTGGATCGCCATAGCACTGGGCATCGTTGTGCCTTTCGTTGCTCGTTGTTTAGCAGCATTACGCATACGATAACGTAAAAGTTGCCGCCTAGCGGGGGTCAGTTGACCACGTGAAGATGGGCTGAAAGATCGATAAAACCTTCATTGCTCTATCACGCAAGTGATGTTACACTATTTTTTAGGTTCCATACTCAATGAACGATAAATTATCCCGATAAATCTCAACGATCCGACAATTCTTCAAAAGTTGACCTTTCAGCGGCATCAAGGGAATACGGATGAAACGACACATCCTCGTTGTTGACGACGAAATCGGCGCACTCACGCTGATCGGCATCATGTTAGAACGCGGCGGTTTTGGCGTGTCGAAGGCGCGGGATGCCAAGAACGCGCTGGAAATGCTAGACGATATCACGCCAGATTTGATCATCCTCGATGTGATGATGCCGGGCATGAATGGAATTGAACTGTGCCGGGTGCTGCGCCAGCGCGATGCCACGCGCCGCACGCCCGTCTTGATCCTATCCGCGCGGGGCGATGGGGGCAGCGTGATGGAGGGCATCGACGCGGGCGCGAACGATTATCTGCCCAAGCCGATCTTGCATCACGATTTGGTCTCGAAAGTGAAATCGATGTTAGGGCAGATGGTGAGCGAAACGTAATCGCCCACCACGGGGGTTTGGCGCTGCCAAACCCCCGCCGCCGCTCATCTACGTCCCCTACCCACGCGGTCTACGCGCCATAGAGCGCGCGATAGATGTTATAGAATCCATAGATGCGCTGGATATATGTCCGGGTACTGTCAATCGTAATCGCGGACATAAAGCTATCATGATCCGTCCCCGCAATCGCCAACCAACTCTGCGCTCGACCCGGTCCCGCGTTGTACGCGCCGAGCGCCGCTGTCACCGTCCCATCGAACAAGTTCAACTGTTCCGCCAGATAGAAGCCGCCAAACTCGATGCCCGCATACGGGCGGAATAGATCGGCGTGCTGATAATCGGGGAAGCCGATCTGGGACGCGATATAGTCGGCGGTACTTGGAATAACCTGCGTCAAACCCTTCTCGCCTGCCCCTGCCGTCGCATAGGTATCAAACAAGCTTTCATGGCGGATCAGCGAGAACAACAGCAGCG
The DNA here is from genome assembly GCA_034437055.1 of Anaerolineae bacterium. Taxonomy (GTDB): domain Bacteria; phylum Chloroflexota; class Anaerolineae; order Aggregatilineales; family Phototrophicaceae; genus Flexifilum. The sequence continues at coordinate 2,258 of DAOTUQ010000120.1, read as the reverse complement.
GATCGAAGTTCCGACGCGCCGCGACCTCTTGCACGACATCGAGATAGTACGCGGGATAGCGCATCCGGGCGATGAACGATGGCGCTTCCAGCGTGCCGACGCCCGTCGCAATAATCACGTTCGCCGCGGCGAAGATCGAACTTTGATACGCCGCGATCCCGCGTAAATGCACGGCGATCTGATACGACGCCAGCGGGTCGGCTTCATAGGCATCGATCAAATCGCTAAATTCGATTTTCGCTTCCGTGACCGCCGCCGCGCCCCACAATTCGCTGCCGCGTATCAAACGCGGATCGGCGGCGAGTGCGGGGGATAACTGCCACAGCGCGCCTTCTTGCGTGATCCCAAACTGGGCGCGCAGCCATGTTTCGGCTTCGCCCAACGCTGCCGCTTCATCGACGGCGAAACGGTATTCAGCCGGTCGCTGGAACGGCGGACGCCCGGCGGCAATATCGGCGGCGCGCTGGCTGGTATAGCTGTCGGGCGCAGCGGTGACAGCGCCCGCTAAGGCTTGCGTCGCCGCGTTCTGATCGCCGCGTTTCAGTGCTAAGCGCGCCACGATCAGATAGGCAGACGCTTGTTCCTCGCCCGTCGCCTTGACCGCAAGTTCAGCGTAGAAGCGTTCCGCAATCTGATCTTCGCCCGCGTTGAACGCCGCTGATGCCGCCAGCGCCAAACCGCTGCGCGCTTGACTGGTCGCGGGATAGCGATCCGCCAACTGCTCGAAGATTGGGCGCGCTTGTTCGCGCTGATCGTCTACGCTGTACAGATAACCCGCGCGCCAGAGTGCCTCCGCCGCTTGGGGCAGGTAATCATAGCTCTGCGCCATTTGCAGGTACGCTTGGATCGCGCCCGGCACATCGTCCGCCAAGAAGCGCGAGCGCCCCTGTTCCAACAGCGCATCCCCGAACAGGGGATCCGTCGGATAACGTTCGACAATCGTCTGGAACGCCGTAACCGCCGCTTCGGTATTGCCGATTTCGCGGTACGCGCGTCCGAGCATCAGATACAATTCCGCCGGAATCTCGGACGATGCGGTTTGGGCGGTATAGGTATTGAACGCCTCGACCGCGCCGGGATAATCACCATAGGCGAACATAACACGCCCAACGGCGTATTGATTCAATTCGCTGCCGTTGTCGGTCAGCACGCCGAGCGCCTCGTAAGCGGTAGGCGTATCGGCGTAATCCGTGAACACGCGCGCCGCCCGCGTGACTCCCGCGCTCTTGTCAGCGTCAAGCGGGCTGGCAAGCAGCACGCGCGCGGCAGCCATTTCGATGGTGGCGCGATAAGCGGCGTTCTGCGCGACTTCTAAGATTTTGTCGTACTGGGCAACTGCCTCCAACGTGCGTCCGCTGCTGGACAGCACTTGCGCCAAGCGTTCGCGCAAGGCGACTAACAGCACCGTCGAGCGGCTGGCGTCTGCCGCTTGCTGGTAGCGTGTCAACGCGGCGGCAGTCTGTCCGAGCGCCAACTGGGCATCGCCGATGCGCTCGTGCGCATAGCTGTCGATCAAGCCGGGACGCGCCACCAGATACGCCTCGAAATCGGCAATCGCGTTCGCCCACTGGGACAAGCCCAAATATGCATCGCCGCGCAAGAAGCGCGCCAACGCCGCCTTGGGATCGTTGGGGTAGCTATCGATCAGTCCGGTGAGCGCGGTCACCGCCGCATCGAACAAGCCTTCGCGCACGGCGGCTTGTCCAAGTTTCAACGCGGCATCTGCGCGCATCGCATCGGGGACGCCCGCTTGCGCCAACAAGACGTTGTAGGTGGCGGCGGCATCTTCGTAGCGTCCGTTGAGCAGTTGACGGTCAGCGGCGCGCAAAATAGTATCGGGCGGAATGGTGGGTGTTGGTGGGAGTGTGATGGTCGGCGGGAGGGTCTGCGATGGGGGCGGCGCGGCAGTGAAATCAGGGGTGCTGGTGACGATCACGTACTGCGGCGGCTGGTCATCGTTGGCACAGCCCGCGATCAAAATGGTCAGACAGAGCGCCGTCAGCGCGGCGCGCGTGAATCGGGTTTGTTTTACATTCATGCGTGCCATTATGCGGGGGCGCGCCGCGCGAATCAATGCCGGAAGGCTGACGAATCGCCTACGCTGAAAAATCAACCACAGCGGCATAGATGTGGTTTCAGGGTAACTACTCAGCCATCGCGGTATCTTCACTGGGTTATGACCCTATATAAGCCTTAGATGTCCATAAAGAACTTCGTGGCACGAAGATCACGACCAAAATCCACTACAAAGTGGTCTA
>DAOTUQ010000119.1:0-10903 GCA_034437055.1 Anaerolineae bacterium | reverse complement strand
TTGGCAAATTGAAACGCCAAATTTGTCTGCGATGAGAATAGGCTCTCCCTCAAAAGATTGAGGGTTTTTGTCGAAAACAACCTATTTCTCCCTCAAATGACGGCTGAGTAGTTACGATGCGACAGACTTGGCGGGCGCGGACAACGGCGAATTGCAGCCCCTATCGATGGTATAATTGGGTCATGAAGAGTCTGGAGAATAGCGCAATGACGCTCCCTAGCGAGTCAACCCTCGCACCCGAAATGGATCAGGCAGTCGATCTGTCGCAAGACGATTTGTTCGCTCTCGAAGGGGCGCTCGACAGCGCGGACAAGCATGGTGTGCGAATCGAAGTGACCGACGGACAGCCGATTGAGGTGATGCGGAACATGACCTATTTACATCAGTACATCATTGAGAACGCATTTTTGTTTATCCGTCCATATGTGATCGCCAACCAACTCGGACGGGTTCACACCGCCGGACTCGGTTATATTCTGATCGGCACGCGCAAAAAAGTGATTATGCGCCGCTATCCCGATTTTTCGTTCATCCGTGCCGCGCAGATTCCGAAAGGTTACGATCTCAACGGCGATTTTGTCGGTGCGCCTGATCTGGCGGTCGAGGTGATCTCGCCCGGTCAAAGTAATACGGTCGTATTCACGAAAGTGACCGAATATCTGCGCGCGGGCGCGGAAGAAGTCTGGTTGGTCTATCCACATCGCCGGAGCGTGACGCAAATCCGCCACGATGCGGACGAATGGCGCGTTTATGCCCTCGACGAGTCCATCGAAACGCCGCTGTTCCCGGCGTTCGCGGTTCCGGTGGCAGCACTGTTCAACATCGATACGGACGCTGAGTAAGTCTTGCCAGCCGTTCGTTGCTCTTGGATGCGTCCGACCGCGCGCAGGCGCAGGATCGCGCAGGATTCATCTTGTCAACCATCCTTAAAAGTGCTATGATTTCATCGCAGCGACTTACCCTCAATCTGGCGACGTAGCCAAGTGGTAAGGCGAGGGTCTGCAAAACCCTTATGCACCGGTTCAAATCCGGTCGTCGCCTCTCGAACCGAGCTGTTCAAATCGAACAGCTCGGTTTTTTGATCGTCCATCCATTCACGAGGAGTCGTTATGCGTCACATTCTGATCACGGGCGCGTCGCGCGGGATCGGCTTGGAGTTCGCGCGCCAATATCTCACGCGCGGCGAGCGCGTCTTTGCCGCGTGCCGCCGCCCCGATGCCGCGCCCAAGCTGCACGCCCTCGCGGCGCTTGCCCCCGACCGCCTGCACATCGTCCCGCTCGACGTGACCGATCAGGCGAGCATCGATGCGTCCTACGCCGTCGTGCGGCAGCACACAGATCGGCTGCATGTCCTGATCAACAACGCTGGTGTCTTGTTGGAGGACGAGAAAACGCCCGACAACTTGGCGGCGCTCGATTTCGCGCGCGTCGGGCAGGTCTTCGCCACCAACGCGCTCGGCGCGGTCATGGTGGCGCGACGCTACATCGAGCTGCTGAAGCGCAGCATCGACATGGAGAGCGACATCCCCTCCAAAATCGTGAACATCACCTCTGGCTACGGCTCGATTCAACTGCATACGCATAATGATACCTATGCGTATGCTGCCAGCAAGGCAGCGCTGAATATGTTTACGCGGATTCTGGCGCACGACGCTTTGACGCGCGGCATGGCGGTGATCGCGCTCGATCCCGGCTGGGTGCGCACCGACATGGGGACGGACGCGGCGGAACTCGCGCCCGCGGAGTCGGTCGGTGGGATGCTGCGCGTGATCGACGCGCTGACGGCGGCGGACAAGGGGGTCTTTTTGCGCTGGGACGGCGTAAACGTGCCGTGGTGAGCCGCGAACGCTGCAGCGTGTAACGCTGTGCGTGCGATCAGGGCTATCGGATAAAACGACTTCGACCGTACAAGCGCTTTTGAACCACAGCGACACAGAGAGAAATTGATGCTTCCTCTGTCCCGCTGTGGTTTATGTTAGAGTATGTCTGCAAAATCGAATGTAACCTGAGTTTCGGATCGCTTAACCTCACCCCCAACCCCCTCTCCATTGCATGGCTGAGGGGAGGACACCTTTTCAAGAACCTCACCCCCTGACCCCCTCTCCACGCAGTGGAGAGGGGGCTGGGGGGTGAGGTGAATCAGGAAGAAAACCAAACATGTCCTCCCCTCAGCCACTACGTAGAGAGGGGATTTAGGGGTGAGGTGAAGCGATCCGAAACTCAGGTTAATGTACAGTCGTTGGTTGCGCTGGCGCGACGGGGGGCAGCAAGTATGGGCAGTGAATTGGTGAAAACGCCGCCCAACGTGTGTTACAATGCGCCCATCGCTGTCCAATAGGCGATCTGAAAACGTGGCGAATCCAAGACGAATTTCATCCGTCGAAGCTGATTTCGACGCCGAGCGGCAGCCCCCAACCTTGGCGGGCGTTTCGCCGTCCTCCCCTTACTATCCGCTCCTCGATGCCGCGCCGGTTCACGACGAGGCAGCATTCAACGTGTGGCTGATCCGGCTGCCGATTTTGGCGATCAGCGGCGCGATCTTGTGGGCGATGCTGATGGCGCTGATCGCGGCGGCGTACTTGCGCACGACCGACGGACGCATCATTCCCGGCGTCTCCATCGCGGGCATGAACGTCGGCGGCATGACTCCCGCGGCGGCGCTGGCAGCCGTCGAAATGGGCTTCACCTACGACGACAGCGCGGTCTTCACCTTCCGCGAACCGACGACCGGACAATTCTGGCAGTTCCCCGCGCGCGATCTGGGCGTGACGCTCGACGCCACCGCGACGATTCAAGCGGCGTCCGCGCTCGGCAGCGATGGCAATCTGCTCAGCGACGGCGTGGAACAGGCGCTCGTGTGGCTGAACGGGCGGGCGCTCGCCCCCGTCGTCCGCTACGATCAAGCGGCGGCGCTGGCGGCACTGGCGCGGATCGCCGCCGAAATCGACCGCCCCGCCATCGATGCGCGGCTGACATTCGACGGCGCGCGCGTCGAAACCACGCCCGCGCAAATCGGGCGCGTCGTGGACGTGCGCGCGACGTTGGCGCGGTTGGACGCGGCGATCCTCGCGCTGACTCCCGGCGGCGAAATTCCGCTGGTGGTCAGCGATACGCCGCCTATCGCGTGGGACGCCGAGAACGCCGCCGCCCAAGCGCGCGCCGCGATCTCCGCGCCGCTGATCCTCGTGGCAGACGACGGGCGCGGCGAATCGCTGGGTCCGTGGACGGCGACGCCGGAGCAAATCGCCGCGCTGCTGTCGATTGCGCCCGTGACGGACGCCGACGGGACGCAGCGGTATGCCGTCAGCGTCAACCTCGAACCGTTCCGCGCGACGTTGAACGACCTCGCGCGCGGGTTGTTCGTGCCGCCACAAGCGGGACGGTTTCACTTCGACGACAATGCGCGCGCGCTGCTGATGATTCAATCGGCGGTTGAAGGGCGCACGCTGAACGTCGATGAGACGCTGCGGCGCATGGAACAGGCGCTGTTCGATCCGACCAATCGCCTCGTCCTGATGGCGTTCGACTTTCAACCCGCGACCTATCATGCGGGCGTGACAGCGGCAGAACTGGGCATCACCGAGCTAATCTCGACGGGCAGATCGAGCTACGCCGGATCGCCGCGCGCCCGCATCGACAATATCATCGTGGCGGCGGCGCGTTTCGACGGCATCATCATCGCGCCGGGCGAACAGTTCTCGTTCAACCAGTGGGTCGGGGATATCACGCCGGAAGAAGGCTATGTCTCCGGCAAGGTGATCTACGGTGGACGCACGATTGACGGCGTGGGCGGCGGCGTGTGCCAAGTCAGCACGACGGCGTTTCGCGCGGCGTTCTACGGCGGCTTCCCGATGGTGGAGCGGCACGCGCACGGCTACCGCGTCGGCTACTACGAGCGTGGCGACGCGGAGGGCGTTGGCATGGACGCGGCGATTTACACGGGCGAACTTGATTTCCGCTTCATCAACGACACGCCCTATCATCTGTTGATCGAAACGTCGGTCTATCCGGCGACCAGCACGGTCGAATTTCGCTTGTACAGCACGAATGTCGGGCGGCGCGTCATCCGGCAGGGACCCACGATTCAAAATGTCGAGCTGCCGCCCGCGACGCGCTACGAGGTCAACGAGAATTTGCAGTCCGGTCAAGAAATGTGGGTCGATTGGGCGGCAGAGGGCGCGTATGTCGAGGTCGAGCGCGTGATCGTAGACGCGAGTGGGAACGAAATCCGCCGCGAACGCATCGCCAGCCAGTATCAGGCGTGGGGCGCGATTGTGCAGGTCGCGCCGGGCGATGCGCGGGCGGCGTAAATGAGTAGTCCGTCAAGAAAGTAGATAAAAGCAACCTCACCCCCTAGCCCCGTCTGAGGAGAGGACATGTTTGAGTTTTTCCCTCATTGACCTCACCCCCCCAACCTCCTGTCCGTACCGGAGAGGGGGAACACAAGGCGGAAACTCCCCTCTCCACGCAGTGGAGAGGGGGTCAGGGGGTGAGGTTCTTGAAAAGGTGTCCTCCCCTCAGCCACACAGTGGAGAGGGGGCTGGGGGGTGAGGTGAATCCTAAAGTCACGCAAAATACCTATCCGAAACTCAGGTTGTACTTAAACGATTGAATGTGAAAACAGGTGCGTTAGCTGCCGTTCAACGCCGCCGCGTCCGGCTGAAAGATGTCCTCAATCTTCAGCGTGAACAACTGCGCGATTTTGAACGCCAAGATCAAGCTCGGATCGTACTTGCCCGTCTCCAGCGCGTTGATCGTCTGGCGGCTGACACCGAGCCGTTCCGCCAGTTCGCCCTGTGACCAGTCGCGTTCGGCGCGCAAGACGCGCAGGCGGTTGTTCATTCGTACCGCCGCCGCGCGATGATCTGCCCCAAGCCCCAGAAGCCGATCAGCATCGGGAACACCCAGATCAAGCTCTGGCGCGCCAATCCCGCTGTTTCCAGCAAGCCAATCGTGAAGTTGATCAAGCCCGTCACGCCGCTGCTGAAGCCAATCGCCTCCAACTGGATTTTCTGCTGCAATTCGTCCATGCGGCGCAGATAGCCAATGAAAAACCAGACGCCGACGCCAATAGGCAGCGCGGGCAGCACCGCAATGGCGAAGCGCCACGGCGAATCGGGAAATACTTGGCTGAACGGGTAGATACAGATGATGGTTAGGACATAGATGATCATCGTCGGGACAACACGGATTACCCACCAGCGATGGGTTTTGCGATCTGCCTGCATGACACCTCCCATGTGTCAAGTTCACTTTACAATCACAGCATAAAGGAAACTTGTCAGAATGTCAAGTGAAGTTGACAGATCAGTTACGACTCGTCATCGTCCGCGCGGTCATGCGCGCCGCTCAGATAGCCCGAAATCCACTTGAGCGCATCGACGGCGCTGTGCGGCGGCTGTTCGCCCGTCGTCAGTTGGCGATCCACATCCTCGCCGCGCCGCATCAAGCTCGCCTTGCTGCGATTGTCGCCCAAACTGCCGAGAACATTGGCGAGTTCTTTGAGGGTATGCGTGAGGATTTTCAATTCGGATTCGCTCAGTTCAGCGCCGCGCGCGTCCAATTCCTCGCGGATCGCCGTCGCATCGAAAGCGAAGGGACGGCGCGGCGAGGGATCGAACGCCTCGCCCAACGCACCCAACACGCGAAACGTCGTTTCGATATCCACGATGAAGTCTTTCAGCGGGCGCTTGCCGATCATCTTGCGGAACGCGATCACCGTTTCTAGCACCGCGCGCAGTTCCTCTAACGTGCGCTTGCCCTCGAACAGCTTATCGAGCCGCTGAAGCCGGGCTTGCGCCTGAGCGCGGGCGAATCCGCGCCACCACGTCATAAACGCGGTGCGCAGCGTCGGATTCCACGTCGCCAACGGATGCAAACGCAGCAGTGCTTCGGTCAGTGCGCCATCGTCACTGTGCGGCGTGTCGTCGCCATCGTCCAAATCGGCGGTCAAGCGGCGCAATGCCACGCGCGCAATTGCTTCGTCGCGCACGTCCGCGGCGATATCCAACAGCCGCCACCACACAGCCGCCGCCGCGGTGACCGTCGGGTGGGCTTGCGTCGTGCGCGTGATCTGCGCCATGACGGGGAGCGCGCTGCGCGACCAGTCCCAGGCTGTCAGCAGCAGCACATCGAGATCGATGGCGGCTTGGGTCGTCAGAGCGCCCATCGCGGTCAGTTGGGCGATCAGCGACATGACATCGTTGACACCGCGATCCGAGCCGATCAAGCCGTCCGCCAACAGCGCCAAGGTGCGATCTTGCTCGGACAAGCGCCCTGCCAACGCCAGAAACACATCATCGCGGTGATTGTGCAGCGCCAGCGATAACACCATGCGCAGCGCCGGATCGGGCAGCCAGTTCGCGCCGGTGCGAATCCAAGCGGCAATCACATTGTTCGGTGCATAGTCGGGTAGATAGTGGGGGATGGTCTGCGTGGTCGTCCCGCTTGCCAAGCCCCAGATCGCCTCCACGACGGGCGGGGTGAACAAATCCGGCTGTGCCGCGTTTGCCGCCCGCGTCAGCGCCGCCGCGAACACTTCTGCGCCGTGCATCTGCAAGAGCGCAATGGCGTCGCCCTGTCCATCGCGGAAAACCTGTCCGATATTGTTGGGCAGCACATCCAACAGCGCGTGGTCGCTCAAAAACAGCCGCGCCGCCTCTGGATCGCGCTTGATCGACAGCGCCAGCACGCCGCGCGCCAACATCGGTTCGCTGACCGCGCGCGTTCGCGCTGCCAGCAAGCCCTGATGCAGTAAATCGCTCAAGCCATACGCGGCAGGTTCGCGCGCTACCAGTTTGAGCCAGTTGACGACGGTATCGGTGTCACCGTCGCTGATCGCCACTTGCAGCGATGCCAAGCCCGCCGCGCGCAGCCGCGCCAGCCAACGCGCATCGAGGGTCGTTGAGGACGCGCCGCCGCTGGTGGAGATCGCGCTCGGAGTCGGAGGGGCGGCTGTGGGCGATGGAAACGCGCTTGGGACGGGTGGGGCAGCAGTTCCGGCACTCAAACGCGCGCGCACGAACGCATAGACCGCGTCCGGTTCGGTCGTCAGGGCGGCGTCGAGCTGCGTCCACAGCCCGGCGTCCAGCGCGGGATCGGCGTCCATGTGCGCGGCGGCGATCTGCGCCGACTCGGCGTCGCGCGTCGCTAAGGCATCATCGATCAGCCGTTCGAGGTAGCGCCGCTTGCGCTCGTCGTCGGATGGCGGATTGGATTTCATGATTTGTTTGAGCAGGTCGATGCTTGATGGACTGTCGGCATCGAGCCGCGCGCCCAACGTTTTGGCGTCCAATGTCTCCAGCGCGGGCGCTTCGACGTGTCCGTTGGTCGTCGCGGTCTTTTCGGTCAACGGTGCGGCTGGTAGGCTTGGCTGATTACCCGTAGGGTGACTGCTCATAAGCTCATTTTATGCCTGATCAATTGGCGCGGATTCTACCACAAATTCGGGCGGCAACGATTTAGACTCACCTGAGTTTCGGATAGGGTCACGCAAAATACCTATCCGAAACTCAGCTTAGACCCGTTCCGCCGCGATCAGCGTGCGCGCGCGCGCTGTGCGGTACAGCCGATAGCGCGCGCCATCCACGAAGGCGTTGAAGGTGGCGCGCGGTACGTTGAACCGCTGGACGCCCGTGTCCGACTCCACCGTGAGGACATAAGTCACGATGCGTCCCTGTACGCGCACGACGCGCCCCACATTCCCGGTCAGCGCCTCGACGCGCCCGGTCGTCAGATCGTCACGCATTCGCAGCCGCCCGCCGCCCCCGATTGCCAGAATCACGGCGTTGAGCGCGGTCAGCGAGATGCCAACGACGCTCAAGACGGGCGAATTGTTTTCGCCGCCCAAATACAGCAGCAGCGTCGCGCCGACCGCCACGCTGACGACCAGCGCGACCACGATGAGCAGCGCGCGGCGTTCACTTTTGGCGAGGCGCGCCCGCTGATCCGCGCCGAGTTCGCCCGCTTGGTTGGCGGCGAGATCGTCGGGTGTGAAGCGGAGCGCGGCGTTCAATTCGTTCACGTCGAACCTCTATCGAGAAACTACAAGAAAAACCTCACCCCTGCTGCTATCCATGTAGAAAGCTGAGGAGAGGACACCTTTTCCAGAACCTCACCCCCCAACCCGCTCTCTGGTACGGCGAGGGGGTCGGGGGTGAGGTGAGCTTGTCAATTGAGACCTCGTATCTTGATGCGTTTGCCTTGGTCAGGGGGTGAGATTGTCTTTTCATCTTCGCAGACTCTACCGTCCTGCCACGCGCTCCGCCACGATTTCCCCGACGACCATGCAGGTGAAATTCGTATTGTGCATGATGTTGTCCGGGAAAATGCTGGCATCCGCTACATACAAGTTATCGATGCCATGCACGCGCAAATCCGCGCCCACCACCGCTGTTGGATCGTCCGCGCGCCCCATTTTGCACGTCCCCGCCTGATGATTGGCGCTGTTGATGCTCTGTTCCAAAACGTCGCGCAGCGTCGGCGCGACCGGCGCGGCTTCTGCGCCATGCGCGGCGAATGTGCGGCTGGCGACCAGCGCATGACAGAAGTTCCATGCGCGCTCGAAACGCTGATAATCCGATTCCAGCGTGTTGTAGCGATGGTCGATCAGCGGCGGCGCGGACGGATCGGCGCTGATGATCTTGACCACCCCTTCGGCGTCTTGGCGCGGGAGATAAATCCACAAGCCGCCCATCCCGACTTCATGCCCCATCGGGAACGGGTGGACTTGCCATTGCAATTCGCCATTGATGCTCTCGCCGCGCACGTTGGTGGCGAACAAACGCCCGGTTGCCGATGACAGCGATGGCGCGCGGAACGGGAACGCACAGCCGGGATGATCGAGCAGATGATAGCCGACGGGCAGATTCGCGCGCGGCACGATCCCTAACGGGCGCAAGTCCTCTGCCAATCCGATGCCGGAACGCTGCAAAATCGCGGGCGATCCATAGACGCCCGCCGAGACGATCACGACATCGGCGCTGACTTCGACGCGCTGTCCCCGCGCATCGATGTAGACGACGCCCGTCACGCGATTGCCGACAAAGGTCAGATGATCGATCAGCGCATCGCCGCGAATCGTGAAGTTCGGGCGCGGGCGCGCAGCGCGAATGTAGGTGACGAGCGTCCCCTGGCGGACTTCGTTGTAGCGGTTGTGCGCCATCGCGCCGACACAGTTTTCGTGGGCGTCGAGCGCGTTCAGATCGGGCGCTTCGCGGAAGCCGAGTTCAACACAGCCCTCGTAGAACGCCTGATTGACGGGCGCCCACGCCTGCGGTTTGTACCGCTGGACGCGGATCATGCCCGCGTTGCCATGAATCGGCTGATCGCCAAAGTCGAGGTCGTTCTCGATGCGGATGAAGTAGGGCAAGAGCCGCTCCCACTCCCAACCGGGATTGCCCATGCGCGCCCAGCGGTCATAATCGTAGGGTGCGCCGCGCGCCGCGATGGTGGCGTTGACCATCGATGTGCCGCCGACCAACCGACCGCGTGCCAAGCGCGTTCGGTGTCCGTCGGTCGCTTCGGCGCGATCCGCGTTCCAGTAGCGCCAATCGAGTTCCGGCACGCCCGCCACCAGCCAGCTATGCTCACCGCTGACGGCGAACAGCGGCACGACCTCGGCTTCGTCGGGGAAGTCGGGACCCGCTTCGAGCAGCAGCACACGCCGATCTGGATGTTCGGACAAGCGCGATGCCGCGACACCGCCGCTCGACCCCGCGCCGATCACGATCACATCGTAATGTTCCATCATTCATCCTGTTCGCATGATTTTGAGGTCAAAACCCGAAAAATATTTCAACGCAGCGCGCGCAGCGGTTGTGTACGGGCGGTTCGTGAACCGCCCGTCGTGATGCGCCCCGACGATCTGTTTTGCACCCTCATGAACCTGTCGTCAATTTTGATAGTATTTATTCACCTACCCGTGCAGAACGCATTTTGCCCCAGTCCTATAGGGTTCATTAGGTGTTTCTTGGGTTTAAATTCACAGATTTTGAGCTTAATCCCATGGGTAGGTGAATAAATACCTCAATTGACGGATATTCACTGTAATGACCAAAAAACAGAGGTTATTGACCGCCCCTTACCCCCAAAGTCATTGCATTTGGGGGATCTGGGCTTCTTTAAGCTCGACCGTTTTCGCAAATGGAGCCAAGAAGATGTGTATTGGCTGACACGTTTCAAAATCGGTACAACCCTGATGACCCAAACCGGAGAAAAGATCGATTTAAGGTCCCTATTAGAGGGAAAAGATGAGGTTAGACTGCCAGTTCAAGTGGGTGCTCGCAATCCTATAGCGGCATTTCTAATCGCTTCCCGCTTATCTCCCGAAGTCCTCGTGAAACGACTAGCGCGCCTAAAAGAGCAAGTCCGTTTAGATCAACATCCCCTTTCTCAAGCGCAAGTCGATTTACAAGAATGGACCATTTATCTGACCAATATTCCTAATTTGACGTTTGAACAAGCTTTTACCCTTGCCCGTGTCCGTTGGCAAATTGAATTGTTGTTCAAACTTTGGAAATCACACGGTAAAATCATTATTTCTCGCTCGGCTGACCCGATCCGTCAACAATGTGAGGGCTATGCCAAATTAATCGGGGTTCTCGTCGCGCACTGGACCCTCTTGACCGCAGGTTGGAACCATGACCGTTTAAGTCCGGTCGATGCTCTGCACATTATCCGAGATTATGCCTTGTCTTTACGTCAGGCATTGTTTCGCCCCTTCTGTAAAAATCTCTTTGAAGAGATCCTTTATGCCCTGCAGAATGCGTTAACACATGCCCCGCGCCATTCCCGGCGAAAAAAGGTGCCTCTCGCTTTTCAGCAGTGGTATGATTTTGAAGAGTCATTCTCTTTGTCGGTTTAATCTGGAGTCCATCCTTGGACAGACTGTTGGCTTCCCTCA
>DAOTUQ010000118.1:0-10068 GCA_034437055.1 Anaerolineae bacterium | reverse complement strand
TTCTCAGCGTTTGACGAACTCAAACAGCAGGAAACCAAACATGGTTTTCACGAGAAGCCGAAAAGCGCGGAATCGTTCTTTCGCAAAGGGCAAGCTGGAGACTGGCAAAACGTCCTGACACAAGCACAGGTTGAACGCATCGTTTCCGCGCACCGTGCGATCATGGAACGGTTCGGCTATCTGCCTTAACCCGCGCCATCAACGATAATATTTGGACTGGGTATTGAACATGCGCGCGTCCGGTCAAATACAGGCTAATCAGCGGTCATCATCGGCTTGGTGGGCAAAAAAATTCACAAAACCTTTCGTTCTGGCGCTTAATCTTTAAGACTACAACGGAAACAAGCGTGTAGAATAGAAGGACAGCGGCGTGTAAGATAAATCAGGGTCTTACAACGCCCTCAACAGGTAGCAGAAGGTACAATCCATGTGTGGAATTTTCGGCATTGTCCGGTTCGGCACGCTTTTCTACAGCGATGCGTTGAACTGACCCCCTATGACGATCTCTATCATCACCTCGATTGACGCCAACCGCTCATCGCAATCAAGTAATACCGGGCGAGAACGATGACATCGAGCGTATTCATTTATCAAACTGCGCTGCGTGAACACAGCACGGCGTGGCGTTCTGAAGCGCACTTTCCCGAAGGCGCGGCGCTGGATAATCTAGTCAAACTCGCTCAATCGGCAGAGGGCGGCAATCCTTTTACTGACACGATCAAGCCGGGTGATCGGGTGGTTGTCAAGCCAAATCTAGTACGCAATTGGCATCCAGAACATCTTGACCTCTACTCCATCATTACGCACCCGGCGGTCATCCGTGCGGTGGTCGATCAGGTTTACCGCGCCCTGCGGGGCGAAGGCAGCATCACTATCGCAGATGCGGCGATGGGTGATACCGATTTTGACGACCTCGTGCGCGTGACCGAACTCGACAAAATCAGCGAATACTACTGGCAGACCCACCAGTTCCGCGTTGACATCCTCGACTTGCGCAAGTATCGCTATCATTACCAACAGGATAACTATAATTACGGGCATGAGGTACAAACCCACCTGCCCGGTTCGCCGCTCGGTTATGTGAGCGTCGATATGGGCGCAGAAAGCGCGTTCACCACCCTGAGCGGGCGAAATCTGCTCGAAGGGACAGACGTTGCGCGGCGGCAAGAAACCATCAACAGCAAAGGCGAAGAACACAATTACTACCTTGTCGCCCGCGAAATTTTGAACGCCAATGTTCTCGTCCATGTGCCGAAACTGAAAGTTCATAGCAAGGTCGGCGTCACCCTGAACTGCAAGGGGATGGTCGGGATTAACGGCGATAAAAATCTGCTGCCTCATTTCCGCTGGGGGGGCGACGTACAAGGCGGCGACCAGTTTCCGCCCAACACAGAAGCACACACCCCCACTAACCAACTCCGAATGCGGCTTGGTCGTTTGGTCGGGGATACGCTGCTGGCACGTTCCGGCGCGTGGTGGAGCAAGGGCGCGCTGTGGGCAGTCCAAACGGCGAGCGCGATCACCTCACGCACGCTCAAATTTCAAGAATTCGATTCAGTCAATGGGAACTGGCACGGGAATGATACTGCATGGCGGCTAGCGGCTGACCTAATTCGTACCGCCCTTTTCGCTGACCACGAAGGCGTCCTTCAGGCGACCCCACAGCGGCGTTTCCTCTCCATCGTCGATGGCATCATCGCCGGAGAAGGAAACGGGCCCCTGCACCCCATGCCCAAAGCCGTCGGCGTGCTGGCGATGGGGACGCATCCTATCGCCGTCGATCTCGCCTGCACGCACTTGATGGGCTTGGATTATCACAAAGTCCGCTACCTAACGGAATTGATGAACGGCACGTTTGACCGCACACCTCGCTTTACACCCGTCAGCCCAGAAACAATCCGTGTTCATAGTAACGTTGCCGCGTGGGAAAACCTATTCGACGCGCCCGTTTCGACACTGCTCAATCTGGAGCCGCCGCCGCGATGGAAGCACTATCTCGAACTGAGCGCGAAAGGATAGGCGACGCGATGGAAGCACTATCTCGAACTGAGCGCGAAAGGATAGGCGACGCGATGGATGGTTTTTTGCTGCTGGTGCGAAAACCGGGTGAAACGTGGGATGTGGAACGGACGGCGCGGCAGGTTCGACAGAGTATCGAGCAAATCGCGGAGGGGCAGCCCGTCACGGTCATCACTGAGCCTGAGCTGGTTTTCGCGTATGTGCAGGCGTCTTTCGCCAGCGATGCGCATGTGCGCACACAGCCCGCCCTCACGTATATACAGGGCTACGCCGCTCGTCTGACGCCCAATACGCCGACGATGACGGCGACGAGCATCCTTGATGATGTCTCCGACGCGCTCACGTCGCCAGCGGCGGCGCGGGCATTAGCGGAACTCAGCGGCTCGTTTTGCGCGGTCTTTCACGATGGACAGCAAACCGCTGTCGTGCTAGACAGGCTGTTATCGCGCCCGGTGTTCACGACGACGACGCCCGATGCTTACTGTTTCGCATCCGATCTTCGCACGCTGTTACCGCTACCCGGCGTGAATACGTCGCTCGATGATGAAGCCGTCGTCCAATTCATGCGCACGGAGATGATTTGGGAAGACCGCACGCTGTATCGGGACATTCAGGTGATGCCCGCCGCGTCATGCTGGCGCTTCAACCACGCGACGGGGGACGCAAGTACCCAAATTTACTGGCAGATCGAGCGGCTATCCCCTTACAAGACGCTGGATGAAGCCATCGACGCGCATGTAGACGCTTTTGTCACCGCGATGGGACGGATCATCGCGGGGTACGAAAAACTGAGCCTGTTTTTGAGCGGCGGCATGGATTCGCGCATTCTCGCCGGCAGCCTGCTCAAACATCTTGCCCCCACCGACCTTACCGCGCATACGTTTCAGCTCGGGGACAATTTTGAGGCACGGGTAGCGGGGCAGGTCGCGCAAGCCCTCGGCATTCCATGGTTCATCGTCAACCAGTCGATTGCCTCATACTGGCGCTCGCTGCCAGACAATCTGAGTTTTGGCAGCGGATTGTATTCCTTCTACCACACCCATACCCACTACACTGCTCAAAATGTCGCAGCACAAGGCTATGACATGGCGATTGAGGGCTGGGGATTGGACTTGTTGTACTCTGGCAGCTATTTTCCCCGCCGGGATCGACGATTTTTGAATCGCGCGCTGGTGAGTTTTGAACTGGATGTCCCGTCCACGCCTGCGCAAACTTTGGATTATTTGCATGGCGCGGTTGACCGCCATGCCGGGCAGTTTACAAACAGCCTCCTCGTGGATGATGCCCGCCCCATCTGGGAACAATCTACGCGGGAGGCGCTCGAACGACTGCTCAAGCGGTCACAGACCTTGAGTGATGATCCGCTCGATTGGATTGATACGCTGTTCTTCGGGTTCGGCGTGGTCAAGTTCCGCAGTTACCCGATGGCGCTTGGGATTCGGCGGCATCTGCGCCAGCGAAATCCCATGTTCGAGTCGGATGTAATCGAAGTGTTCCAACGGACGCCGTCGCGCTGGCGCTTTCAAGGTAAAGCTTACCGACGTGCTTTGCTCAAAATCAGCGAACCGCTGACACGCATATCGTATGTGAATACGCGCACATCCCCATTAGCGCCCCTGTGGATGCAATCCGTCGGTTCTAATACCTACCTAATGGGCGAAGCCCTCGCCACGCGGGCGCGGCGCGCAGGTCATACGCTTGGACTGCTCACCAAGTTCAACCCCATCATCGGCAATTATCCACACGCAGCGCAGTTGAGCGCCGACGTTTTCATCGATGGCGGACGTTACATCGAGACGTTCTTGGACAATGTATTGATCGATCAAGGGCTGGTGGCACGCTCGAAGATCGAAACCTTATTTGAGCGCCTCCGTACTGGCTTACCGATAGCCTCTGAGACATTTCTCGCCTATGCCAGTCTTTGTGTCTGGTTGAAGGAAGCCGCCCATTCATGAATAACGCACTCGCCGTCGCACTTGGAAAAGACGACCGCCGTACCGCACCGGGATTTCGCTCCGTCCCGCGCAATACCCTTCTGCTGTTGGTCGGGCAGCTTCTCGTTCAAGCATCAACGGCGCTGATTGGCATTCTTGTTGCCCGCCATTTGGGGCGCGAATCGTATGGGCAGTATGCGCTGGCATTTTCGTTCAGCGGCACAGCGGGGCAGTTGTTTTCGCTCGGCGTGGACTCGATTGTCGTTCGAGAAGTTGCCCGCGAACCGCTGCGTTACCGGGCGATTTTCGGCGCAGCGCTCTGGATTCGGCTGGTTATGCTGCCCGTCATCACCGTGGGCATGACGCTGGTCGCGGTTCTACTCGGCTATGAAGTCGAACAGCGCGGCTATATCTTCATGGCGGCGCTGGTCTTGGGCATGACCACGCTCAGCGATGTGCCGCGCAGCATCTTTCAAGCCCGTCAGCAGATGGTCTATGACACGTTGACGCGCAGCTTGGATAAAGTCGTCGCCCTTGTGCTGGTATTCGTCGCGGTGATGGTCTTGGGCGTGGCATCCGTCGGCGTGGTGTTGGGCTTGACGCTCGCGGGCGGCGTGACCGGATTGATAGCGGCGGCGTTCATCCTCGTGCGTCGTTTTGGCGCGCCTGCGCTCGGACACCCGCGTGAGGCGCTCCAGTTGGTGCGCATCTCGCTGCCGTTGATGGGCAGCATGATTCTGTTGGTGATTTACGAACAACTGCCAACGATTATGCTGTCGCGCTTCCATCCTTATACCGAAGTTGCCTCATATAACGCGGCGCTCTCGCTGGTCTTGCCGTTCGGTCTGCTGGCAATGGCGGTACAAGGGGCGCTGCTGCCCGCGTTGGCGGTCTCTATGCGCGGACGCGGCTTGGATCCGCGGGCGCATGGGCGCGCGGTGGGCATCAATCTACTGCTGGCGCTGCCCATCTGTATCAGTTTGTATATCACCGCGCCCCTGCTGATTCACGCACTGTATGGGGCGGCATTTGACGAATCAATCGGCATTCTGCGCGTCTTGATTTTGCTCATCCCGATCTTGTATACCAGCATTTACGGGAATACGCTCTACATCGCCGGCGCGATTCAGCAAAAACTGCTGTTGATTGTGCTGCTCAATCTCGCCCTAACGGTGCTGCTTGGCTTCGTCTTGATCCCGGCAGGCGGCAGTCTGGGAGCGGTGATCGTCCGCATTCTCGCGCCGTCAATTGGAACGGTGGTGATGCTCGTCCTTGCGCCGCGCTGGCTGCGTCGTGCGCCATCGGGAGCGACAACAGCTTGAACGGGATGGGTTCAGTTCGACGTGTATGGGTTGGTCTTGCGCTGATGGTGCTGCTTGTCGGCGGGCAGCGGATTGACGCTCAAGATGCTACCGAGACGGTTATTCCCGCCGCGACGCCGACTGTTGTTCCGACTGTCATTTCGCCTTTGCCGCTGTCTTTGCCCGATTCGCGCTGCGGCGTGACCGCACAAACTGCCAGCCAAGTCGAGCTGACGTGCGAACCCGGCTATGCGACGGCGCGGGATAAGGTGACGATTATTGCGCCGTCCATCGACCCGAATTGGGTCTATCCGACCACGCCCAACGAGCCGCTGCCCGAACTGCTCAACGGCTATTGGATTTTCGATGTCAACGCCGACGGCTCGCCCAATCTGATTGTCCAATTCAGTCAGGGCGCGAACGGCGAAGCGATTGCCGACTTCTACACCGATTTGAACGGCAACGGACAGATTGACCTGATATCCGCGCGTAATGATGAATTGTTGATCTCGGAACCCTCCCCTATTCAACTGGTCGCGCCAGATGGTTGGTGGACACGCGGTGACCTGACCAACTTTAACCTAGATATGAGCGTTGATGGCAAGATTGCCGGCAGCTTTAGCATTAGTTTGGTCTATGGGACGCAGTACTGGGACGCCGTGACCACCGACGGCAAACCGGAATTTTTGATCCATGTCCGCGATCTAGACCGGGACGGGCGTCCCGATTATGAATGGCGGCAGATCGAACTCGATGCCCCAGAGGAAACCGGGTATCGCCGTACCGAAATCAACTACAACACGCAAGACGACGAAGGGGCTATCGAAATCTTCCTCTTTTGGCGCTTTTTGGGCGTATTCACTGGAGAATATGTCAAACTCGTGTATGGTGAGAGTGTCCCCCCGATTCAAGTCAATTGGCAAACTGGGCAAGTGGGCATGATCAGCGAATTTGTCTCCTCACGTACCAATGCCGGCAATTTTTTCGTCTATTCGACCTATCGTTTGGACGACAACCCGAGCGAACCGAGCATCGCGGATTTTGAGGCACCGTTTGCTTTCTACAACGTGACTGGCATCCAGCCGGTCGTCCCCGATTTGTTGATTCGTACTGCCTACAACCCACCCCAAAGCGTTTATTTCGTCGATGGCGATACCGATCCTGAAACGACCAACTCAAGCGCCTTGGAAGAACTGATTTATGCGTGGCGCTATCCAGTCGAGCAGGATACATCACAGGGACCGATCTGGGATTACAACTTGAGCATCGGCGGACGGCATGAATACACGGGCGTGGTCAGCATCCCGCCGTTATTGTTCATCATCCCGCCGTATGCCGAACTGCCCAATTGGGTGATTAACAACCCTTGGGATGTCGCCAGCCTGAGCGCCAATGAGGGCGCGAACCTGCGGGACACCGAAGCGGGTCCGCGCTGGAACGTCATCGAAGGTATTATCCCACTTGCAAGTTTGTATCTGATGGGATCAATCACCGAATCGCCGTTCGCGAGCCGCTTCACCAACGTCGAAGCGGGAATGCGCGTCGAAATGGTACCCGCCTTGCAGCAGCAGCTTTGGCTCTACATCGATTCGCTCGATGGCAAACTGCATCTGCAAAAAACGCAGTTTGGCATGTGGCGAGTCAACGCTTTGAGCTTGTTGAACTATCGCAACCTCAACGACGACGCCTATATCGACCAATGGAGCTATACCGAAGGCGGCAGAGTCCGCCAACAGCTCACGCGTGCTGGCAATTTTATCCTGCTCCAGGTTGGAACAACGCTGCGCGTCGCCTATGTGCCGCTGCCGCCGTCGCTCCACGAGATGCTGCCACCCGTCACTGGCGCTGAATTATTGGCGCTGCACGAAGCGGTTCAGACGACGGGCATTGAGTTCGCACCGAACGATTTGGCTGCGCGCTTTGAGTTGTTCGATGTTCCGACATGGGACATAACCGAAATGGCGCTGTCCAATCTGAGCTTGGTGGACGATGGCTTTGAAGCCGTCCTTCAGCTTACCTCCGATTCGGAAACGGGCGGCACCCTCCCGATTGAGGTCGCAAGCGAATTGGGTGAACTGGTGACGCTCCGGGGACAAGGAGATCGCCTGACATTGGAACCCCTCGAACCGCCGCTCATCGTCATCGACGCGATCAATGTCGGCTTAGACCCCGAAGTGCGTCTGCTGTACGACCGCCAGCGCGTCGAAATCCGGCTGCGTAACGAGAGTTTGATCGACATTGAAGATGTGCAAGTTCGAGTCAACGCTCGACAAGGGTCAACATTGATCTCGCTCTTGGACAGCCCCATCGATCTCCCTAGCAGGACGAACACCCCAACCGGCATTGTCTGGGAGCCATCCAACACGGGCGAATGGCAGATCGAAGTCAACGTTGATGTCACATGGAACGAAGAAACCGTCACGCTGCGCCAATCACAAAACGTGATCATCAGCCCAGAGAACAATCAATCCAGCAGTTATTTGGATTTGTGGGGACAACTGCCCCTGTCGGGCGTCCTTCAATTGGCGCTGTTGTTCGGCGGCATGTTGATCGTTCTCTGTCTTTTTGTCCTGATCTACCGTAGGATGATTCGTCCATGATTAAGCCGCGCCCGACCCCGAAATCGCTCCCCATTTCTTGGTTTGTGATCGCCATCATTGCGCTGGCGCTGGTCAATTATACGTATTTGATCTTACGTACAGGCGGTGCCTTGAGTGAGAACGACACCTACCAATTGACGCGCGTTACCCTCTCAGCCGAAGTCGCAGACACCATTCTTGAATCGCCGCGTCCCTACAGTCATGGTATGAATTATCCCGCCTTCCTGCTCCAAGTGTCTGAACTGAGTGGGTTGTCCGTCAACGCGCTTCAGCTTGTCGTGTTGCCGTTGGTCTTCGCACTCTTTCTCCCAATTGTTGCGTTCGTAACCTATCGAGAGATCACGCGCAGCGATGTAATTGGGCTGTTGGCTACCTTTTTGCTCTTTTTACAGCCCGATTTCTTGTGGGTAACGTGGCGTGGTTCACATGAAAAAATAACGTGGGCGTTGGTGTTAGGGTTGTTCTTCATCCTCGCGCGCACCTTCCAACTGCGCGGGCAGCTTCGGACGATGCTCGTCAACATCGCCGTGTTTTATCTGCTGGCATTGGGGCTGATCAACACGAATATGTTTTTCAGTTCATCGTTCATTATTGCGGTGGTGATCACCTTTCTGGGCGGGCGCGTTGTGATCGCCTTTTTGGAACGTCGCAGATCGACCCCTGATCGACCCCTGATCGACTTACATTTACAGCGTTTGATCTATGTCGCCGCCGCCTGTCTACTCTTGGTCTACGTCACCATTTTCTATCTGTATCCGCCAGCGCGCTTCAGCTTGTTCAACGTCGATCAGCTTTTCGGACGGGTGAGTACGTTGGTGTTCAACGTCGATCCCGTTGCCGAGCCAGAACTGGTCAACCCCTACAACTATGTCACCTCGACATGGACATCACCCCTGGTCTACTTTGCCTTGACCTTCTTTAATTGGTTGATTTTGGGCGTCGCGTCGCTGACATGGATCGTCGTGATGTGGCGTTTCTGGCGGCATAAGCTGAATCCACATCAACATGGGACGCTCCTGTTTCTTTGCCTCGCCTTTGCAGCCTTCAGCATCCAAGTGGTCGTTTCCGCCTTCGCTGATCTATCCGGCAGCATCGGTGCTAATTTGCAGGTGCGTTTGTTCACCCCCGTGATGATGTTCGGTGTGCCGCTAGCCGCCATTGGCGTCTTCACGGTCGTACAGCGCGTTCAACTGCCAACCCGTCTGCGCCCTGTCATCGTTACACTGGTGGCAATCGCATTTTTATACTTCGAGTTTGCCGCCCTCTCGAAAGCCGCCAATGAACCTCTGTTCAGTAATAAGTGGGTTTTCATCACCCGACCCGAACAAGCCACTGCCACATGGTTGAGTCGCTATGGCATATCGGGCTCCATCTGGACGGGAGTCGATGAGCGTTACAGGAGCGATTTGCACGTTGTCAGCACGCTCCTACAGGATGATGCAGACAAACAAATGCAACTTTACAACGGCAGCAGTCTCAACACCGATTACTATGTCTGGTCAGAAGTCGAACGGGCGCGTTGGATTCGCTTGAATTTGTACATGCCCAACGTCTTGCTTAGTTCACGCCATCTCATCTACGACAATGGCAGTACGCAGATTTATCGCCGTCCCGCTTTGACCATTTATCAAGATTGAGGCGGAGGATGCGCTCATTTCGTTTGTCGCTGGAGCTGGAGTATGCGCTGATCGCGCTGGTCGTCTTGACGCTGGTCATCACGATTCAGCTCGATGGCACATCCGCTGCCAGCACCCTATCCGTGCCGCGCGTGATCGCCGCGCTTCTATGCACAGTCTTCATTCCCGGCTATCTGATCGCCAGTGCGCTTTTTCCAGCGGATTCGAGCCTCGATCTGCCCCAGCGTCTCGCCTTGTCCTTTGTCCTCAGCCTCTCGCTCCCCCCCGTAACCATCTTCGCGCTGGCTGCGCTCAACCTTTCTGTTCACTTGGAAACGCTGTTGGTAAGCCTCACTGTGATCATCGGCATCGTGGGCGCAATCAGTTTGTTTCGTCGCTGGCTGATACCGCTTGATCAGCGCTTTCTCTGGGGGCTGCCGCCGATACAGCCGTCCACATCGGGGCGTTCCATCGATAAGGTGCTGTGGATTGGCATCTCCATTGGCGCGCTCTTGCTGCTTGGCGTGATCGGCGCGGTGATTTTGCTCCCCGAACCCAATGCGTCTTTGACAGAGTTTTATATCCTGTCCGAAACGGG
>DAOTUQ010000117.1:0-8610 GCA_034437055.1 Anaerolineae bacterium | reverse complement strand
TTCTCAGCGTTTGACGAACTCAAACAGCAGGAAACCAAACATGGTTTTCACGAGAAGCCGAAAAGCGCGGAATCGTTCTTTCGCAAAGGGCAAGCTGGAGACTGGCAAAACGTCCTGACGCAAGCACAGGTTGAACGCATTGTTTCCGCGCACCACGCGATCATGAAACGGTTCGATTATCTCCCCGTCCTTAACCCCTCGATCAACGATCATATTTAGGGTCTGTCTGCAAACTGTGAAACCGCCCCCCCCAACCCCCTCTCCATGCAATGGAGAGGGGGTTCGGGGGGTGAGGTGGCACTTTTCAAACGGCTTCTAACCAATTCCGCTCAAGCCGATCAGTGTTTCCTCCATGACGGCTGAAGCGCTGTGGCTTCCATGCCCTAAAGAGCTGTTTCTGCGAAAAACGGTGTGATTTGGTGTTGTTGATCCCTGTTGCGCGTAAAAAATTCACGAAAATTTTTGTTCCTACGCCTAATCTTTTAATCCGCAGCCAAAACAAGCGTGTACAATAGAGACAGCGTGTCTTGTAAGATTGTCAGGGTCTTGCAAGATAAAGCCAACAGGTAGCAGAAAGTCACAATCCCTATGTGTGGTATTTTCGGCATTGTCCGCTTCGGCGCGCCAATTCACGACGATCCCCAACGTCTCTTTGAAGCAATTCGCCATCGTGGTCCCGACGATTCGGGTATCTACACCGATCAAACCGACGCGCTGTCGGTTCTACTCGGCTCCGTTCGCCTCAGCATCATCGACCTCAGCCCTGCCGGTCATATGCCGATGCCCAACGAAAATAACGACATTTGGCTGACCTACAACGGCGAACTTTACAATCATCTCGATCTACGCCAGCCGCTCATCGAACGCGGACACGTCTATCGCTCGCGCAGTGACACCGAAACCATCATCCACGCCTACGAAGAATACGGTACGGCGGCGCTCAACCAGTTCAACGGCATGTTTGCGCTGGCGCTGTACGACCGTCCGCGCGGACGGGTGCTGTTAGCGCGCGATCCGATGGGCATCAAGCCGCTGTATTACACCTGGAACGCCCAAACCTGCTTTTTCGCGTCGGAACTTAAGACGTTGTTGGCGCATCCCGATGTAAACGCGACCCTCGACCCCAACGCACTCGAACTGTTTTTCTCGCTCGGCTATCCGCCGCCATCGCCCAATACCATGTTCAGCGGCATCCACAAGCTGGAGCCGGGCGCGTTTGCCATCTTGGAAAACGGACAATTTCACACCGATTTGTATTGGGAGCCGCGTTTCACGCCGCGCGCGAAGCCGTGGTCGCAGCCCGAACTGATCGAGCGCACGCGCAGCGTGATCGAAGGCGCAGTCGAACGGCAGTTGATGAGTGATGTTCCCGTCGGCGTGTTCCTAAGCGGTGGCATCGATTCGACGTTGATCACCGCGCTGGCGCAGCGTTATCACAGCCAGGCGATGGATACCTTCTCGGTTGGTTTTGGCGACGAAAACGGTGTCGTGGACGAAACCTCGTTCAACAACTTCGATTATTTCCACGCGCGCCAAGCAGCAGCCCAAATCGGCACGCGCCATCATGCGGTGGTCATGCGCGGCGATGGCAGCATCCGCGATCTGCTGATGGAGTCGCTGCAATATATGGACGAACCCGCATGGGAAACCTCGTTCATTTCGCTGCGTTTGATGTCCCAGTTGGCGCGTCAACACGGCGTGATCGTCGTCTTGACGGGGGACGGCGGTGACGAATTATTTGCGGGCTATCCGTGGTACGGCGGGATCGACCGCGCCGAACGCTTGGCGCAAATGCCCTTCATTCGTCCGGCGCTGTCGATGGTGGGCGCGTTGGGCGGCAACCGCACCCCGGCGGTGAAGGCGCGCGATCTATTGAGCAAGTTAGGGCGCGATGATGTGAGCAAATATCGCATGAATTTTGATTTGATGTCGCAGCCGCAGCGCGAATCGCTGTTTATGCCCGATCTTCGCGCGCAGATGCACAATCGTCCGGTCGAAGCCATCATCGAACGCATCTTCGCGCGTTCCGATGATGTGTTGGCGGGCAAGTTTTCGTTGGTCGATCTATCCCTGTGGGTGCGCGAACACTTCAATCTGCGCGTGGATCGCATGACGATGATGAACTCGATTGAGGGGCGCGTGCCGCTGCAAGATTTGAACGTGGTCAATTTCGCGCTCAGTATCCCGATCAATGCGAAAATGCCGCGCTGGCGCAGTAAATATCTGCTGCGCGAGGCGTTCGCCGATGTGCTGCCCGAAAATGTCCTCAAGCGCAAAAAACGTCCCTTTTCGACACCCACCGTCAATTGGCTGCATACCGTGCTGCGCCCCTTGGTCGAAGAGAGCTTGTCCGAGCGCCAAGTTCGCGCGACGGGCTTATTCGATCCGGCGGTCGTTCGCGGAATCGTGGATGCCTTCTACGCGGGCGATCAGCGGTTCGCGTATCGCGTCTGGGCGCTGTTGATCTTTCAGCTTTGGCACGATGTTTATGTAACCAACCGGTCGCAATTCTTGACCAATACCTGGCAGATTGCGCCACAATGACATCTACATCATTGAATGAAACGAGGGCATTCTGACCGATATTCTCATTGCCGCGCCGCCCCGCCCGCTGACGCTGCGGCTCAACCCAGTGATCATGAATACGGTCACGCTGATTACTGGACAGTTGATCGTCCAAGCGTGCAGCGCGCTAATCGGCATCCTGATCGCGCGCTACGTGGGCAAAAGCGACTACGGACAGTATGTGCTGGCGTTCTCGTTCAGCGGTACGGTCGGTTTGCTGTTTAGCATGGGCGCGGATTATGTGGTCGTGCGTGAAGTCGCCCGCGAACCGGAGCGTTATCGCAACTTGTTTGGCGCGGCGCTCTGGATTCGGCTGATCACCTTGCCCTTAATCAGCATTGGCATGACCTTGTTAGCGGTGGTTCTGGGCTACGAAATCGAACAGCGCGGCTATATCTTCTTGGCAGCGCTCGTGTTGGGCTTGACCACGCTCGGTGATCTGCCGCGCAGCATCTTTCAAGCCCGTCAGCGCATGACATTCGACACCCTCACGCGCGGACTGGACAAGGTGTGCGCGCTCGTCTTGATTGTCGTCGCAGTGATGGTCTGGAATACCCAATCGATTGCCTTAATCTTCGTGCTGACGCTCGTCGGCTCGGTGACAGGCTTGGTCACAGCGAGTTTCGCGCTGCGGCGTTTGGTCGGTACCCCGACGCTCGGACACCCGCGTGAAGCCATTCGGCTCATGCGGCGGTCGCTGCCGCTGATTGTCAGCATGATCCTGATGATCGTCTTTGAGCAACTGCCGATCATTCTGCTCTCGCGCTCCCATTCGTACACCGATGTAGCGTCTTACGGCGCGGCGCTGTCGCTGGTCAGCCCCTTTGGGTTGTTGGCGATTGCGCTCCAAGCGTCGCTCTTGCCCCGCCTCTCGATTTTGACCCACCGCCGCAGCCTCGACCCGCGTGCGCACGCGCGCGCCGTCGGGCTGAACATCCTGATCGCCTTGCCATTCTGTGTCGCGCTCTATCTCGCCGCGCCGCTGCTCATCCATGCGCTGTATGGCGACGAATTCGCGTCCGTTGTGGAGCATCTGCGCGTCATGATCCTGCTGTTGCCCGTTATGTATGCCAACATTTATGGCAATACCCTCTTGATCGCGGCTGGCAAAACGCGGCAGTTGTTGTTCATCGTGCTGCTCAATCTCACGCTGACCATCGCGCTCAGCATCTGGCTGATTCCGGCGGGCGCAAGTCTGGGCGCGATCATGGTTCGTATCCTCGCGCCCGCTGTCGGGACCATTGTGATGCTTGTTCTCGCTCCGCGTTGGCTGCGCGCGCCCCAAATGATTTCGAGTGATAGCCCATCGTGATAATCCGAACCGCAGTATTCACCGCCTTCATACTCGCTTTACTGATCGGCGGACAGCGCGCCCAAGCGCAAACCCCCTTGATCGACGAGACCATCTCGGCGTCGCGGTGCGCTGTGACCGAGCAAACATCGATTCGCGTCGTCCTCACCTGCGATCCGGGCTTCGCATCCCCGCGCGATCAAGTGGCGATCTACAGCCGAAATATCGACCCAACCTGGGTGTATCCAACTTCAGCGCGCGAACGACTGCCGGAAATGCGCGACGGTTTTTGGGTGTTCGATATTGGCGCTGACGGCACGACGAACTTGGTCATTCAATTCAGTCGTGGTGACAATGACGAAGCGATTGCCGACTTCTTCACCGATCTCGACGGCGATGGACAAGTCGGTTTGCGTCCACTAAACGATGGCGAACTGCCACGCACTACCGAAGCCGCGATCATGCGGATGGTCGCCCCCGATGGCTGGTGGTACGACGGCGAACGAGTCAATTACAACCTCACCATCACCATTGATGGTCAAATGCGTGGGAATTTTGGCGTCGGCTTGTATTTGAATCATCCGTTTTGGACGCTGCTGAAAAACGACGGTGATCCAGACTTCACGATTGATGTTCGAGATGAAGATCGAGACGGACGCCCCGACTATGAATGGCGACAGTTCTATCTTAAAACGTCCGAGACAGACGGTTATCCCCGCACGGAGATCAATTACAATACTCAAGATGATGAAGGCTTGGTCACGAGCTTCATCTTCTGGCATTATCTGGGGATGTTCGACGGGAATATCAACAGCTATGTCAAAGCTATTTACGGAGAGAGCCTCCCGCCCATTGCCGTCGATTGGACGAACAGTACCATCCCCATCGTGAGCGAATTTGTCGCCTCACGTGCCAATGCCGGCAATTATTTTGTCTATTCGTTGTATCGACTGCTAGAAGATGTCGTCACGCGCCCTAATTTTGAGGCACCGTTTGCCTTCTACAACCTAACCGGAATCGCCCCCGAAATCCCCGATCTGCTCATCCGTGCGGCATACAATCCGCCAGAAAGCATGTTTTTCTCGGATGGTGATACCAACCCGGACACGCGCAACGCTATCGCGCTGCAAGAGATGTATTATGCCTGGCACTATCCCATCAGCGCGGATCGCACGCGCGCGCCCATTTGGGATTACAGTTTGAGCATTGCCGGACGCCACGAATACGATGATGAAGTCACCGTCGGGCCCTTGACGCTGGTCATGCCGCAGTATGCGGATTTGCCCAATTGGGTGATTGATCGCCCTTGGGACTTCGCTACATTGAACGCCAATGAAGGCGGTGGGTTTTCAGATTCCGAAGCGATCCCGCGCTGGAGTGTTTTGGAGGGGATCGATCCACTCGGCAGCTTGTATATTTCCGGCTCCATCAATGAGCCACCTTTCGCGCGCCGTTTCACCAATATCGATGCCGGAATGCGCGCCGACATGGCACCCGCCCTACAGCAGCAGCTTTGGCTCTACATCGATTCGCTCGATGGCAAACTGCATCTGCAAAAAACGCAGTTTGGCATGTGGCGTATCAATGCGTTGGGAGTCCTCCACTATCGCAATCTCAACAATGACGATTACATCGATCAATGGACGTATACCCAAGGCGGTCGCGTGCGCCAGCAGCTCACGCGCGCCGGGAATTATATGGTGTTAGAAGATGGGGCGACGCTCCGCGTTGCCTATATGCCGCTGCCGCCCTCGCTGCACGAGATGCTGCCACCCGTCACTGGCGCTGAATTATTGGCGCTGCACGAAGCGGTTGCGACGACGGGCGTTGAGTTTGCGCCGAACGATTTGGCTGCGCGCTTTGACTTGTTCGAGGTTCCGACATGGGACATCACCGAAATGGCGTTGTCCAATCTGAGGTTGGTGGACGATGGCTTTGAAGCCGTCCTTCAGCTTACCTCCGATTCGGAAACCGGCGGCACCTTCCCGATTGAGGTCACCAGCGAATTGGGTGAACTGGTGACGCTGCGGGGACAAGGAGATCGCCTGACATTGGAACCCCTCGAACCGCCGCTCATCATCATCGACGCGATCAATGTCGGCTTAGACCCCGAAGTGCGTTTGCTGTACGACCGCCAGCGCGTCGAAGTCCGGTTGCGTAACGAGAGTTTGATCGACATTGAAAATGTGCAAGTTCGAGTCAACGCCCGACAAGGGTCAACCTTGATCTCGCTCTTGGACAGCCCTGTCGATCTACCCGGCAAAGCGACCACCGACACCGGCGTGGTATGGGAACCCTCCAATACGGGCGAATGGCAGATCGAAGTCAATGTTGATGTCCGTTGGAACGAAGAAACCGTCACATTGCGCCAGACAGAAACCGTAATCATCAGCCCAGAGACCATCCAATCGGTCGATTATTTAGATTTGTGGGGACAACTTCCGCTGTCGGGCGCGCTTCAATTGACGCTGCTGCTCGGCGGTATGCTGATCGTCATCTGTCTTTTCGCCCTGATCTACCGCAGGATGACTCAGTCATGATCGAACGCGCCCCTACACCAATCTCGTTCCCAATTCGTTGGTTTTTGATTGCCATCATCGCGCTGGCGTTGGTCAATTACACCTACCTGATCTTACGCACAGGGGGCGCGTTGAGCGAGAATGATACCCTCGCCCTGACCGCCGCGATGCTTTCCGCCCAAGAAGCAGAGAGCATCCTCAACGCACCGCGCCCCTACAGCCACGGCATGAATTATCCGGCGTTCTTGCTGGAATTTGTCGAACTGACCGGGCTGTCTGTGAAGACGATACAAACGGTTATCCTCCCGCTCGTATTCGCCATCTTTCTGCCGATTGTTGCCTTCGTCACTTATCGGGAAATTGCGCAGAGTGATATCGTAGGGCTGTTCGCTGCCTTTTTGTTGTTCTTGCAGCCCGATTTCTTGTGGGTGACGTGGCGCGGCTCGCACGAAAAAATCACATGGACGCTCGTACTCGTGCTGTTCTTTGTGTTCGCACGCACCTTCCGATTGCGCGGACAACTGCGAACGATGTTCAGTTACATCGCCGTCTTTTATCTCGTGGCGCTCGGCATGATCAACACGAATATGTTTTTCAGCTCGTCGTTCATCGTCGCGGTGGTGCTGACCTTTTTGGCGGGTCGCGTGATCCTCGCCTACTTGGAGCGCAAGAATACCGACGCTGATAAACCCCTCATCGATCTGCATTTACAGCGGTTAATCTACATTGCCGCTGTGTGTCTGCTTTTGGTCTATATCACCATCTTCTACTTGTATCCCCCTGCGCGCAACAGCCTCTTGAGTTTTGATCGGATTTTCGACAGCGTGAGCGCGCTGGTCTTCAATGTCGATCCGGTTGCCGATTCAAATGGGGTCAATCCCTACAGCTATGTCAGCACGACGTGGATATCGCCGCTCACCTATCTGGCATTGACCAGTTTTAGCTGGCTGATCTTGGGTACTGCCGCGCTGACATGGTTGGTCGTGATGTGGGGTTTTTGGCGGCGCAGACTGAATGTGCGCCAAAACGATACGCTCTTGTTCCTCTGTCTCGCTTTTGCCGCCTTTAGCATCCAAGTGGTTCTATCCGCATTCATTGATTTGTCCGGCAGCATCGGCGCGAATTTGCAAGTGCGCTTGTTTACGCCCGTGATGCTGTTCGGTGTGCCATTAGCCGCGATTGGCATCGTGACGCTGATAAAGCGCCTTCATCTGCCACCACAAGTGCGCATCGCCGCGGTGTTAGTAGCGATGCTGGCATTTTTATACTTCGAGTTCGCCGCGGTCTCGAAGGCATCCAACGAGCCAATGCTCAGCAACAAGTGGATTTTCACCACCCAGCCCGAACAGGCAACCGCCATCTGGTTGCACCGCTATGGCGCGGGCGGCACGGTCTGGACGGGCGTCGATGAGCGTTATTCGACCGATTTGTCCGTCATCAGCGCGCTCCAAACAGACGATGTGAGCAAACAGATGGTTCTCTACTTTGCCAGCAGTCTCAATACCGATTACTACATCTGGTCAGAACTGGAGCGCGTGCGCTGGATTCGCTTGAATCTGTACATGCCCAACATCTTGCTCAGTTCACGCCATCTTATCTACGACAATGGCAGTACACAGATTTATCGCCGTCCTGCTTTGACCATTTATCAAAATTGAGGCGGGGAATGCGCTCATTTCGCTTGTCGCTGGAGCTGGAGTATGCGCTGATCGCGCTGGTCGTCTTGACGTTGGTCATTTCGATTCAGTTTGATGGCACGTCCCTTGGTCTGGGTTTGTCTGTGCCGCGCGTGATCGCTGGAATCTTGTGCATCGTCTTCATCCCCGGCTATCTCCTCGTCAGCGCGTTTTTCCCAACCGAGTCCAGCCTCAATATCCCACAACGCCTCGCTTTGTCATTTGCCCTCAGCTTATCGATGCCGCCCATAATTATCTTTATACTCGACGGGATCAGCCTTCCCATCCAACTGCAAACCATCTTGGTTAGCGTGACCCTTCTCATCGGCATCGTGGGCGCAATCAGTTTGTTTCGTCGCTGGCTGACACCGCTTGATCAGCGCTTTCTCTGGGGGCTGCCGCCGATACAGCCGTCCACGTCGCGGCGTTCCATCGATAACGTGCTGTGGATTGGCATCTCCATTGGCGCGCTCTTGCTGCTTGGCGTGATCGGCGCGGTGATTTTGCTCCCCGAACCCAATGCGTCTTTGACAGAGTTTTATATCCTGTCCGAAACGGG
>DAOTUQ010000116.1:0-28465 GCA_034437055.1 Anaerolineae bacterium | reverse complement strand
CAGACCGCATTTTGCCCCAGTCCTATTGGGTTCATTATGTGTTTCTTGGGTTCAAATTTGTGGATTTTGAGCTTAATCCCATGGATAGGTGAATAAATACCAGCGTGGAGAGGGGGTTGGGGGGTGAGGTGAACGGTTTAGAGCCGATCCAAAACTCAGGTTACTTATGCTAAAGAACGAGGGAAATTGCGGGGTTGCCAAGCGGCAAACCCCTAAACCATGCCCATCAGCAGCGCTCAATGCTTCAAAATCTGACTCAGAAACAACTTCGTGCGCGGGTGCTGTGGATCCTCGAAGAAGTGTTCCGGCGTCCCCGTCTCCACAATCCGCCCCTGATCGAAGAACAATACCCGATCCGCCACCTCGCGCGCGAAGCCCATCTCGTGCGTGACGCAGACCATCGTGATCCCCGACAGCGCCAATTCTTTCATCACGTCCAAAACTTCTTTGATCATCTCTGGGTCGAGCGCCGAGGTCGGCTCGTCGAACAGCATAATCTTCGGCTCCATCGCCAACGCCCGCGCGATGGCGACGCGCTGCTGCTGCCCGCCCGATAGCTGTCCGGGATACTTGTTCGCCTGTTCCGGGATGCCGACGCGCTCCAACAGTTCCACCGCCTTCGCCTCCGCCTTGTCTTTCGACCAGCGGCGCACGTTCATCGGCGCGAGCGTGATATTCTGCTGCACGGTCAGATGCGGGAACAGGTTGAACTGCTGGAACACCATGCCGATTTCGCGCCGGATCGCGGCGATATTGCGCACGTCGTGGCTGAGTTCCATGTTATCGACGATGATCTGCCCCTGCTGATGTTCTTCCAAGCGGTTGATGCAGCGGATGAAGGTCGATTTGCCCGACCCAGAGGGCCCGATCACGACGACGACTTCCTGTTTCATCACTTCGACGCTGACATCGCGCAAGACCTGAAATTCGCCAAACCACTTGTTGACGTTGCGGCACACGATGATCGCTTCATCGAGGTTGCGCCCTGTAGCGGGCGCGGCTTCTGGAATCGTAAGGCTCATTTTGGTTGATCCTTTAGTAATCCTAAAGCGGGTTTGGCACGCCAAACCCCTACGGGCATTTTTACTGCAAAAACTACCTCACCCCCTGCCCTCGCTCCACATGGATAGAGGGTAAGGGGGTAAAGTTGTCCTACAACGTGCGCCGCGCCGCGCCCGATCCGCTGGCTTCAATGCGGCGGCTGATCGACGCCATGATATAGCTAAAGACGAAATACAGAATCGATGTGAAGAAAAAGATTTCGCTCTGCAAGCCCGCGAATTCCGACTGCGCGATGGTCGAACGCGCCATCCCCGTTAAGTCGAGCAAGCCAACCAGCGCCACCAACGACGTGTCTTTGAACAGCGAGATGAACTGTCCCACCAACGCCGGAATGACCGCGCGCAGCGCTTGCGGCAGCGTGACGAACAGCGTAATCTGCCAGCCCGTCAAGCCCAAGGCGCGCGCCGCTTCTTCTTGTCCGCCCGCAACGGACTGCAAGCCGCCGCGCACGTTCTCCGCCAAGTATGCCGCGCTAAACAGCGTCAAGCCGACCATCGCGCGGAACACGTTCTCGATGTCCGCCAACGCCGGATTGACGAGCGGGACGAGCAACTGCGCCATGAACAGCACCGTGATCAGCGGCACGCCGCGCACCAGTTCGATGAAGGCGATGCACGTTCCTTTGACGACCGGAAGGCTGCTGCGCCGTCCGAGCGCCAACAAGACACCCAACGGGAACGACGCCACTACCGAGACGAGCGTGAGCAGCATCGTCAGCAGCAGACCGCCCCAACGATTGGTATCCGTGATCGGCAGCAGATCGTTGGTCGTGTTCGCCGCGCTCAAGACCATGACCGGGACGATCAACAAGAACAGCCAGACGCCGCTCGCGCCGACAAATCCGCGTACCGACGGCGCGTTCCCGATGCGCTCGCGCATCGATGCCCCGCGCTGTGCCGCCAGCACGCCGACTCCGAGCCAGACCAGCACGCCGACGATTTTCCACAGCCACGTTTCAAACGGCTGCGACAGATCGATGCGCTCTGCGATCACGGCTTGCGCCAATCCGAGCGCGAACACCAACCCCAACGCCGCGCGCCCCCATGCGTGCCGCGCGTTCGCGCCCGCATAGTACGCCCACCCCACCCACGCGAAACGTCCGAGCAAGAGCGCCACGCCGAGCGCGTCCAAGCCCGCTACCCCGTACACGAGGAACGCCAGCGCGAAGAAGTACAGAATCCACAGCCATGATGTGAACGCCCGCGCGGGGCGGCGCATATCGACGCGCTGTCCTTCACTGCGCGCGTCGCGTCCCAATACGCCCACGCCCATGCCGCCGAAATAGCCGACGATGCCGACGATCAACATTGGCAGCAAGAACGTGCTGAACTGATCCAAGAACGGCGCGAGGTACAGCCGCAAGTAATCGGGCAGCGGCTTCGTCCCGCGATACTGCGCGTCGGTGATCACCAACAGCGGCACGTTCGCGCCGTCGATCTGCGGACGACGCGCGCGCGTCTCGTAGCGATCTGTCAGGCGCGCGTATTCGCTGACGCGCGTCGAACCGCCCGCATCGTCGATCTGCGACAAATTGCGTTCGAGGACGGGGTAAATGCCCGTCGCGCGCAAGATTGCCACCCCTTCAGCCGTCGCTTTCTCCAGCACATACCAGCTATCAGCGGGCAGCACCGCCTCCAGCACATCGGCGGGATCGTCCAGCGTGGCGCTGGCAATCACGTCGCCAATCGTCCCATCCGCGTTCACGACGCGCACGAACGCATCGACGGGCGCGCGATTCACACCGTAAACCTCGGTCACGACGGGCGGCACTTCGAGTCCGTCGCGGTCGTCGGTCAGCCCCGCGCGTTGATTCGCGGTCAGCAGGTCGCCCGCCAAGCGCGCATCGATGTCCGTTATCGTCGCTATCGTATTCAGCCGCGCCGCCGCCGCGTTGACCACCGCGCTCGCCGCGCGATCCGCGAATCCGGCGAGCGTGACGATTTCGGCGTCGTCGGGCGGCGGCGCGCTCATCACGCCATCGGCATCGATGCGGATCGGCGCGAATGTCCC
Organism: Anaerolineae bacterium; assembly: GCA_034437055.1. Taxonomy (GTDB): domain Bacteria; phylum Chloroflexota; class Anaerolineae; order Aggregatilineales; family Phototrophicaceae; genus Flexifilum. Next base: position 25,393 of record DAOTUQ010000116.1, on the reverse strand, counting down.
GACCGCGACTATCACCGTTTCGCCCGCGCGCCCGACGAAGCCAACGACGCTTTGGGGGACTTCAGTCTGCGTCCCGGCGGCAATCGTCACCTCGCCCGCCGCCAGATAGGTCGGCGCGAGCGGCGTGGTCAGGCGAATCAGCATCGGCGCGACCACGACAACGGCGACCAACACGCCCAACGCCCAAATCGATACCCGACGCAGGCGCGTGTAGGCATACAGCGTGAAGCCGAGAGCGAATGCGCACGCCAGCGCCGCCGCGTTCACGCGCCACAATTGTTCGCGCGGGAACGTGCCGACCAAGATTTGCTGGAGATTCTGCGTAATCACGAACCAATTGGCGGCGCTCACCGACCACGTGATGATGCTGACGATCAGCGCGAGACTGATCCCGCCCGCCACCACGGTGAGGATCGTATCGAAGGTCGATTTGAACAAATTTTCGCGCAGCCACGCGAACATGCCCGTTTGCAACAGCGGCGGCGGTTGGTTGGGCGCGTCATTCGCGTTCACGATCATGCCGGATGGAGGGTTGGATAGCGTCGCCATAATTCCCCTAGCGCGTCACGATCTGGAAACGGCGGTTGATCGCGTTCATTCCCGCCGCGATGATCAAGCTGATGATCAAGTACGAGAGCATGATCAGCACAATGCCCGGCACGGCTTGCCCGGTCTGGTTGATGATCGTCCCGGTGACGGCGTAAATGTCCGGGTAGGCGACGGCAATGGCGAGGCTCGAATTTTTCGCCAAGTTCAAATATTGATTGCCCAACGGCGGGATGATCACGCGCAATGCTTGCGGCAAAATGACCATGCGCAGCGTCTGCCCATAGGTGAAGCCCAACGCCCGCGAGGCTTCGAGCTGTCCGCGCGGCACGGCGAGGATGCCCGCGCGCACGATTTCCGCGATGAATGCCGATGTATAAATGACCAACGCGATCAAGAGCGCGATATAGCCCGGCGACAGCGACGCGCCGCCCTCGAAGCGCAGCCCGCGCGGACGCGGGACGGACGCGATCACGGGCTGCGGCGCGATTTGCAGTTCGTCGTCCAACGTCAGCAAGCCATTCTCGCGGGCGGCATCCGGCGCCAGCAGCGTGCCAAAACCGTCCTGAACGACCGGAATCAGCGATGGTATCGGCTGTGCGCCGACGATGATCCAGCCGATGAGCGCGAACGCAAGGATCGCTGTAATGGCGTACAGTGTGCGCGGCTGAATTTCGCCCGTCAATTCCTTGATGCGTCCGAAATAAATGGACTGTGCCGCCGCCACGACCACGCCCAACACGACGAACAGCGCCCAGACCGCGAAGCGCCCCGTTGGCAGCAGCGTCGGATAGAAAAATCCGCGATTATTCAGATAAAACACCGGCTGGAGTTCGATGCGCAGCACGGCGTTCGGCACGACGCCCGCCGCCACCAGCAGAACGCCGCTCATCTGCCCGATCAAGATGCCGATCAACGTGAAGCGCCCGCCCGAACTGCCGCGCCATGCCAGCGCCACAACGATCATGCCGACTGCCAGCGCGATCAAGTACGGAATGTTCAGCCCCGACATAGCGCGTGCGAAGCCAAATTCCACGTACAGGATGGCACCGACAAGCATCGGCAGCGTCATGCGCGCGCGCCAGTCCGCCGCCGCCAAGCCGCGCACTGCCCGCGCGCCGAAGAACAGCGCCGCCGCGTAAACCACCAAGCGCAGCGGAATCGGCACAATGCCCTCGGCGGGGACTTGGATGCTCGCGCGCGGAATCGGCAGCGCCAACACGCCGACGAAGAACACGACCACGATCTGCACCAACAGCGGCGTATTGCGCAAAATTTCGACGTAGACGCGGCTGATTGTGCGCACGAGCCAGTTGCCGCTCAACAGGAAGATGCCGACGAGGATGCCTACAATCGTCGCGCCCACCAAGCCCGCGATCACGACCGTGAGCGTGTTGCGCAAGCCGACGCCGAAGGCAGCCCAATAGCTGTCGTTGGGCGTGTAATCGCCCGCCCCTGCCAATTCAAAGCCAGCGCGACTGTCCAAAAAGACGAAATTGGGGGTTAGGTTGCGGGCTGCCAGCGCGCCCAAGATCGAATTGACCAGCGCCGAGAGCGCCACGACGACCAGAATCAAGAAAATAATTTGTCCGACAATTTGCAAAAAACGGAGATCGGTCAAGAGGCTCAATAGCGACCGACGCGGCGCAGCATTCGCGTTCATCACGCGAGTTGGGGGGCGAAAACGGGAAAGCGATGGGGCATGGGGCTAATCTCCTAATCTCCTGACCATTACTCGTTGGGTCATGTTCAAAATAAAGGTGTAGGGGCGATGCACCGCCGCGCCGGTCTTGATGGATTACAGCATCAGTCCATCGCGGGCGACCCGCCGGGTCGCCCCCTACGCGCTCATTTTGAATCGGCGTCGCCAATGGAGGGGCATGGCGTACCATGCCCTACCATTGAACTTGCGTCGTTGTGCGCAAGCGGCAATTGGCTAACGGAACGGCGGCGAATATTGCAGTCCGCCATTCGTCCACAGGTCATTCAGCCCGCGCGCCAGACCGAACGGCGTATCGACGCCGATATTGCGTTCAAAGACTTCGCCATAGTTGCCCACTTGCGTGATCACGGTGACGATGAAATCGTTCGAGATGCCGAGCAAGACGCCCGCGCGATTTTCCCCCACGCCCAAGAACCGCTGTACTGCCGGGTCTTCGCTGGTCATGAATTCGCTCACGTTGGCGCTGGTGATGCCAAATTCTTCCGCTTGGATCAAGCCGTAGATCGTCCAACGAATGATGTCCGCGAACTGCGGATCGCTCTGCGGCGAGAGGGGTCCCAGCGGCTCTTTGCTCAGTTCGAGATCGAGGATGCTCAACGCGCCCGGATCGGGTTCGGCAGCGCGGCGCGATGCCAAGCCGCTGATATCGCTGGTCACGGCGTCGCAGCCGCCATCGCGGAAGGTCGCCATCACGGCGTCGAAGTTCTCGAAGGTCAGCAGTTCAAATTCCAAGCCCGCGCTGCCCATCGCGTCGGTGATGTTCAATTCGGTGGTCGTACCGGCATTGGTGCAGATGATGCCGCCTTCCAAGCCCGCCAAGTCGCCGATGCCCGTTTCGGCATAGACCATGATGCCCTGCGCATCGTAGAACGTCGTCGGCGCGAAGATTGCGCCCCATTCCGTGTCGCGGCTGAGTGTCCACGTCGTATTGCGCGAGATCATGTCCACTTCGCCGGATTGCAGCACGGTGGGACGTTCCGCCGCCGTGATCGGGCGGTAATCGACCGCGCTGGCATCGCCCAAGATCGCTGCGGCAACGGCGCGGCACACATCCACATCGAAGCCCTCATATTCGCCCGCGTCGTTGGGGAAGCCGAAGCCGGGCAGCGTGCTGTTGACGCCGCACACCAAGCGCCCACGCTCGATCACGCGCTGCGTGATGGGACCCAACTGCACCGTCACGGCATCTTGCGCCACAGCGACGCCAACGGCGGACAGCGCCAAGGCTGCCACGACCATCACCAAAAACAGGTTACGAAAACGCTTCATAAAGCCAACTCCTTTAAGGTATTCGAGCGAGCAGCCAGCGCTCACACCCAAATTGCGGATCGATTTGGTACTTGTGTTAAAGCGCGGCTGTTGCAATGCGGAGAATATAACTTAATATCAGCGGAACTGTCAAACGCGGAAACGCCCGAAAAATCATGGGGATAATTGGTCGTTTTTCTCTAATCTTCAGCATCATCAGCATCGCGCTGATTATCGGCGCGGCATCGTTGACGCGCGCGCCCGGCGACGTCTGGCAGATCATCGATGGCGGCGCGGGGACAATGTGCGCGTTCGAGACGCCGTATCGCTTCTTCGCGCGGACGGACGTCAGCACGGAACGCTTGGCGATCTTCTTTCAGCCCGGCGGCGGCTGTTGGACGGGCGCGACCTGTTTGCAGGGGAGCGTTATCTACGATCAGTCCGTCAGCGGGAGCGAACCGGAACGCCATACAGGCATCCTCGATTTCAGCGATGCCGCGAACCCCTTACGCGATTTCGATGTCGTGTTCGTGCCGTATTGTACGGGCGATGTGCATCTGGGCGATGCGACGCAGACCTATCGGCGCGGCTTGGGGCGCGCCGTGACCGTGCATCACAACGGCTATCGCAACGCGCGCGCGGCGCTCGATTGGGTCTACGCGAACTATCCCGCGCCAGCGCAAGTCGTAATCGCGGGCAGCAGCGCGGGCGCGGTGGGCGCGTTGATCTATGCGGGCGACGTGATGGGGCGCTACCCGAATGCGCGCGCGCTGTTCATCGGCGACAGCTACGTTGGCATCATCCCGCCGCGTTGGGAGGCGCTCGAACGCTGGAACGCGGGCGAACATCTGCCCGATTACATCACTGGACAGACGCTCGACACGTTCACGGTCGAAGGACTGTATACCGATATCGCGGGCGAATATCCCGATGCTGCGTTCGCGCTCTACACGCAAGCCGCCGATGCGATTCAGATTTTCCTCTACGCCCTGGCTGGCGGTGCCATCGATACATGGGCGCAACAGCGGCACGATCTGCTCGACCGCGTGCGGACGCTGCCGAATCTGCGCACGTTCGTGAGCGCCGGATTCGCGCATGTCGCGCTCGTCAACGTGAACTTTACGTTCGCCGCCGTCGGGGAGCGCCGCTTACGCGACTGGGTGAGCGAACTGATCGCGGGAGCGACCGTCGAGAATGTGTCGTGCGCGTTGGGGACGCTGGACTGCCCATGATCATGGTGTGCCGCCGATCATCAGAGCGGTGATGGTCGTGCGCAAGTCGGGGTGACTGACGATCAACATTTTATCGCCCGCTTCGATGATCGTCCCACCGTTCGGCGTGATCAGATCGTGACCACGCCCGATCAGCGCGACCAACACGCCCGGTGGCAGCTTCAAATCGAGAATGCGCTGTCCGACGGCGGGCGCGCTCGGCTGCACCGCGATTTCGAGCAAATTATCCGAAATTTCGCCGTCGCGCATGACGGATGCCAGCGGCGAAATCGACGTTGGCAGTTGTGCGACGGTGACGCCCCAGAATTTTGCCATGCGGGCAAGCAGCGTGCCTTGCAGTAAGACTGAGGTGAGGACGATGAAGAAAATCAGATGAAAAATGTCGTCCGCCCTGCCGACACCCGCCAAGACGGGAAAGGTCGCCAAGACAATGGGGGCGGCACCGCGCATCCCCACCCACGCGATGAACGCTTTCTCGCGCCATGACAGCGCCGTCAGCACCAATCCGATGAACACGCTCAACGGGCGCGCCACGACGATCAAGAACAACGCCACCAACAGCCCATTGCCCGCCACCGACGGCAAGCGCGATGGGAACACCTGTAACCCAAGCGTCAAAAACATCAAGATTTGCATGATCCACGCGATGCCGTCATGAAAGCGCAGCAAGCTCCGTTTGTGGATGAAATTCTCGCGCCCCAACACCAAGCCGGCAACATAGACCGCCAAAAAGCCGTTGCCGTACAGCGACGCCGCTGCGCCATAGACCAACAGCGCGCCCGCCGTCGTCAATACCGGATACAACCCCTCGTACTCCAACCGCAGTCGATTCAACGCCGCAACCAACAGCCGCCCCAAGCCAAACCCGACGCCTAAGCCGATGCCCATTTGCAAGAAGAACGTCGGAATCAAGCTCAACGGCGATTCGTTAGGATGGGTGATCAAGCTGATCATGCCGAGCGTCAAAAAGACCGCCATCGGATCATTGCTGCCCGATTCCAGTTCCAACAGCGCCGTCAGCCGCGGTTTGAGCCGAATCCCGCTGCCACGCAGCACCGCGAAGACCGCCGCCGCATCAGTCGCGGAGATGATTGCCCCCAACAACACGCCTTCCGCCAACGTCAAGCCCAAGAGGGCAGACGCGAACACCCCGACGGTGAGCGCGGTGATCAACACGCCCACACTTGCCAAAGTAATGCCTTGCCCCAACACGGGACGGATGCTGTACCACGATGTATTCATGCCGCCGGAAAACAAGATGAACGTCAGCGCGACCACGCCAACCGCTTGCGCCACCCACGGCAGATCGAAGTAGATGCCGCCGATGCCGTCTGATCCCGCCAACATCCCCAAGCCCAGAAATAGGAGCAGGACAGGAATGTTGGTCTTGACGGCAACTTTGCTCGCCAAGACGCTCAAGCACAAGATGAGTGCCACCACCAACAAGAGATGTTCAATCCACATCATCAATCTTCCTCTACACCTATAAGCCGCACGCTGTCCCCGCCGTCCACGCGCGGGATGCGGATTACGTCGGGCAGCGTGTAATGTCCCAGATCGACGGTGTACAGACTCGGCGGCACAGCGAAGAAATCTGCCATGACCACAACGGTATCGCCCGCGCGCCACGTATGCAGCGCCAGCGGCACATCCGAGACTGACAGCGGTTCGCCGTCTGGCGCGTCCGCGCGCTGCAAATGGTGGAACTGCTGGATCGTCCCCATTTGCAGCGCAGCGCCCGCGCGCCACAGCGTCGAAATCCGCAAGCGTTCCCCGACACGCCGCGCGCGCCAGCCGATCAGCGTCGTGCCGTCCGCGAACGCGAGCGGATCGAGCATCGTGAAGCCAGCCGGCATGGTCACACCATCGTAGCGCGCCGCCACGAACGGGAGCGCCCCCTCGCGGCGCGGATATTCTGTCACAGCGCGCGCCAAACCGGACGCTGCCAGTTCTTCCCACGCTTGGAATGGCGCGAGCGTCGCCAACAGCGTCGTGGGTTCCGGCGGCAAAATCAGCAGCACGTCGCCGTTGACGACGCGCTGCCGACGATCCCAGAGCAGCGTTTCAAAGACCGCGACTTCGCCATCAATTTCGGGATCGTCGCCGTGCGCCAACACCATGACCAGATCGCCGTGTGCTGCCGCGCCGTTGGCGGCATCGCGCGACTCGCGGAGGATGCTCGACAGCGCGCTGTTGGGCATCCGCGCAATCGATGCGTTATCGAGCGTCGTCACAAGCTGGCGCGTCCACATTCCGGCGAGCGCAAGGCTCACAACGATCACAACGACCGTCCAGATGCGTTGTCGGGGCGTCCCGCTGGCGCGCCCGAATAGCGTCACCGCTGCGCCCACCGTCAGCGCAACAGCGGGCAGCGCGACCAGTTGATAATGCGGCAAAATGGGCGTGCTGTGCCGGATGAAGAACAGCGGCGAGATCAACAGCGCCAACAGCATCAGTTCAGATGCACGCTGTAGGGGCGCGCCGCTGGCAGGCGCGCTATCGTCTCCGTTTGGGCGCACGCGCCGCACGACGGCGATCAACCCGCCCACCATCAACGCGCCCGCCAAGATCGCCGTCACGGGGTTTTGCGCCGCCAACTCGCCCTCGCCCCCGCCAAGAAAGCCCCAACCGTAACCGAGCGCGAGTTTCGCGGCGTTCTCGAAGCCGGTCAGGTCGTAGCGCGTCGTGCCGCCGAGTACCGCGCCGTAGCGTTCCAAAATCGCCGGATTTTGCGCCAGAAACACGCCGTAAGGGAGCGCGACGATCAGCGCCGCCGCCGCGCCGACGATCACCGCGCGCCATTGTCGCCACCAGCGTCCACGTAGCAACAGATACAGCGTGCCGACGGCAAGGGGGATGCCCGCGAAATGCACCTGCACGACGACTCCGCCGAGAAAGACACAGACGGCAATCGCTATCGTTCTCCCCCGCTCCAGATAGAGAGGGGGTCGGGGTGAGGTCTCCCCCTCTCCATGCAATGCGGTCGGGGGGTGAGGTGAGCTTGTCAATGGAGACGTCGTATCTTGATGCGTTTGCCCTGGTCGTCGGGAGGGGAGGTCACGCAAACCAAAATACGCCGCCGCCAGCCACGCCAATGCCAGCGGCGCAAGTAGATTGGGCTGCCAGATGCTCCGCCCATACAGCACCGCATACGGCGACACCGCCATGAACAGCGCCCCCACCAGTCCCGCCGGAACGCCGAACAGCGCGCGCCCCAACGCCCACACGCCGAACACGGTCAGCGTACTGAGCGCCGCCACGAAGCCGACGGCGACCAACGGATCGGGCGAGAACGCATACGGGATAGCAAAGGCGTACACACTGGCGGGGAAGAACGGAATCGCTACCGACGACGGCTGTCCCGCCAGCGCGATCTGCCCGCCGCGAATCGTGCGCAGCGCGTCCAAGCTCAGATTGGCTTCGTCCCATGCGAAGGAACTAACGCCGCTCCATCCGAACCGGAGGACGACAGCCAGCGCGAGAAGCGCAATCAGCGCGATCCCTTCGATAATGTGCGTTCGGTGAGCCGGAATGCGCTTCTCGATGGCTGGTTTCTCCCTCAATGAATGAGTAGCTGATGAATTATAGCCCTTTTCACGCCATGCGCTGAAACGAACCGTACCCCACAGCGACAACAGGGTGTGCGCACATGCTCTCCGTCGGGGTTCTTTTCAATCGGATGATGCGGCACGACCCCGATTTGACGCCGCACAGTCACGTTATGGAGTAATTGCTCAATGTTCAAGAAAATCGCGTTGACCGTACTGGCTTTACTGGCGTTGACCGTTTCAGCACAAGCACAAGATGGCGAGATGATGGGTGGCATCGGGGACGATGCGCAGATCGCACCGCCGTCCGTCGGGGCAGATGTTCCCGTTACCTACTTTGGACCCGCGCCATCCAGCGTACAGAAGGAATTGATCGGGCCCTATCAACTGGTTCGGTCGGGAACCGTCGATCTTGACGCCGGAACCGTGACACTGCCGCTGTACGAGGGCAGTCTGGAAAGCGGCGAAACCGTTTGGTACGTCTTGATTGACACCAATGACGAAGGTAATGCTGCCGCGTTGGGGTTGAACTTCTCCGCCAAGCTGACCTACGCCGATGTTGGCAATGCCGTCCGTGATGGTCGCCTCGCGGATGATGGCAGCATCGTCTTCGCAGCGGGTGGCGTCGATTTCACACCGGAACATTCGGTTACACCCGGCGAAGCCCCGAATTTCTTCCCCCCGTCGGCGTTCCAGCCCGGCGCGGTCGGTGACGCCGACTATACCCCCCTGGTCAAGCTGACCAATGCCGGCGGCTATGTCTATAATGCGCCGACCGTCGCTTTCAATGTGGACGCCGCCACGCTCGACGCTTTCTGCGATGGCAGCCCCGATCACGCCGTTCTGCATGACAAAGTGACGGCGATTTGCCCGCGCGATGGCACGGTCACGCTGTCTATGACGCTCGGTTTCAGCTTCGCGCGTCCCGTGTTCTACCTCAGCACCGAAGCCAGCGTCGATTTGGGCGCCGCAATGGAAAGCGCGACCTACGCGCCCGCCTTGGCAGCCATCCCCGTTGGCGGCGATGACAGCTTCTCCAGCGCCGTCGAACGCATCTTCGCCGTTGTGAACGGGCCCACTGGCTCGGAAAATCCGCAGCGTCAGGGCTTCAACAGCGCCCTGTCCGGCGAAGGCGCCCCACTCAACATCTTGGGTGGCATCCCGACGATTGCAACCGACTACAGCCCGCTGTGGGATTTGAACGCCGCGGTCTGGACGCAAGAAGCGATTGACTTGGGCTACACCTCGCGCGTGACCGAAGAATTCCAAATCCTCGGTCTGGTGCAGGATGGTTGGTTGACCGGTTTGGGCGGCGGCGACTTCGGCTCGGTGGGCATCATCATCAACTGCCCCCCGATCTTCCGCTTGCTGTAGGCGCGTCATCAATCGAGCAGCGGGCGTCCCACCGGGATGCCCCTACAAGACCCGCCCCTTGCCCCGTCTCCAGCCGGAGAGGGGGCAGGTTTTTCTCATAGAAATCCGAATTGGCGAACAGAAACATTCACCGCTGCGGACGCAGAGAAAAGAAGCAGGATCATGTCTTTCATCGCTGCGTCCTCTGCGCTTTCTGCGGTGAAAATCTTTTCTCAGCTATATGTCGATGGTTACTGCTGCATCTCTGCGTTGAAATCTTTTTCGGTTCCCCGTTAGCACCCCAACATCGCAATCTCCAGCAGCCACACGCCACCGCGCCGTCCACTCACTGCGATCACCAACGCGGCACCGTCGGGTGTCAGCCACATGCGCGCGCGTTCCTCGTCGGTCAGCCGGAACGGGAGCGCGCCCAAATCGGTCAGCGTCCCGGCGGCGCGGTCGAAGCACGACAGCCGCGCTTGTCCAGCAACTTCTAGCGGGACATAGACCTGTGTCACCAAGTTTTCGACCGGATCGGTGACTGGCACAGGGTTCGGATAATTGTTGCCTGGCGCATCTGCGTCGAACAGCTTCTCATAGAAGCCCGTCGTCAACACAAGCAGATAATAGCCGTGTCCCGTCCCCGTACTGCCCGCCGCGCCGTTCATGTTCGTAAAATCCGCCGCGACGATCACGCGCCGCGCGTCTGCCGTCACACCCGGCACGATTTCCGACGGCGGATACTGCTGCGGCGCGTTGCTGATGAAGCGCCCCTCCACATCGGCGGTGAAGTAGATCACCGAATCGCCGAACGCGCCGTAATAGGTCGCCATGAAGCGCCCGTCTGGCAGCCAGTAGATGTCTTGCAGCGTGCGATTGTTCAGCCGCGTGTGCAGTGGGCGCAGCAGCGCACCGGGAATCGTCGCGGTGTAGACGGTGTTCACCGCATCCTGAAATACGAAGCGGCGGCTGTCCGGTGCGAAGCGCACGAACGCGCTGCGCCAGATCGCCTCGTCATTGAAGCGCAGCCGCGCTGCCAGTGCTTCGGGCGTCGTCTCGTTCAGCGTCGGATAAACAATCGCTTCAGGCGCACTGTTCGCCCGCGTCCGTCCATCCAGCGGATAGCGATACCACGCCCATTCCCACAGCGGATCGCGCCCACACCCCGCCGCGAACAGCATCCCCAACTGATCATGAAACTCGACCGTGACCGCCTCGCCCGCGAAGAGTTGGCGCGCGCCCGGCACGAGATCGGCGGGCGGTTCATCGGCTGTAACGTCCGCGCTGTCAGCACTGATCGCGACGCGGGCAACGCGCGCGTTGCCCTCGAACAATTCCAATGGCGCGCTGAATCCCACTGATTCGCCCGGATTGAGCGTGACATCGAGCAAACCGACACCGCACGCATTGATTGACACGCCGACGCCGACGCCGATCACGCGGTCAGTCCGGTCGAAAGCGTCAGCACGAATCGAACCGACCCCCTGCGCCGTCGCGCTCACATTGATCAGCCGTCCCTCAACCGTCTGAATCGGCTGGTCAAACATGCCAACGCCCGCCACGACTTCGACCGCCTCCGCGATCAGCGGCGCGTCTTCGACCGCTGGCGTCGCTTCAGCGTCTTGTCCACAGGCGACGGTGACAGCAAACAAACACACCCATAGGACGATCAACCATGTAGGCGCATGGCGCACCATGCCCGAACGCATCCGCGTCACGCTCACCCCCCGACCATCGTATCGCCGCGCAAGCGCGACAAGCCTGTGACGGCGGCGGAGAACGTCGGGTTGCGCCATGCCGCCACCTCGTAATTGCCCTGCGCACGGATCATGTCGCCCTGTGCCTCGTATGCCAGCCCTGCGTAGTAGTAGACCTCTTCGACGCCGGGAGTCGCCGCGATCACATCGCGCGCGAGCGTCAATACGTCGTCGTAGCGCCCGCTGTGATAGTACGCTTCGAGCGCGCCGTACTGATACCAGAACATGCGCCACGGCAGCCCATTAGTGCGTGCCTGATCGAACGCGGTCGCCGCGTCGGCGTAGCGTCCCAATAAGGCATACGACGAGCCGAGATTGAACAGTGTGAACGAATCGTAGCCGCCCGCATCCAGTTCGGCTTGCGATTGTGCCAGCGCGATTTCGGCGTTGGTCAGCGCATCCCACGAGTCGCCCAAGATTGCGCGCATGGTGGCTTCTTCTTCGGGGCGATACAGCACGAGATAATCGCGGTTAAACGGACGCCAACGCTCATCCATATCGGCATACGGGATCGCGCGTCCCAAGCGGTCTTCGCCCGCGCCCAGCAGCGGATCGAAGGTGTAGAACTGCTGCGTCGCGTCGTCGTAACCCATAACGATACGGTTATGGCTCATCCAGTCGCGCTGATAATCCGCCCCGTCATAGTACGAATTCTCTATCAGCACTGGAAAGCCGTTGGCGACCAGCGTTTTGAGCAGTTCGGGCGTGCCGCCAACGCGATCAATCGCGCCCAAACCGCGCGACCGCGCGAATGCCGCCATCTCGTCCAGCCGCACCGATACATCTTCGTTGTGGGGGTTGAGCGCGGCGATTGCCTCGGTGTAGGCGATGCCATCCTCGTAGTAGCTCAGTTGAATCGAGAGCGCCGCCGCTGAACAACGGTTGATATCCTGATGAATCAGCGTCAGTCCCTCGAGGCGGGTGGCGGGCGGCAGCGACACCAACGCGGTATCTTGCGCTAAGGTGTGAGTGCCACTCAGCAGCGACAGCACCACAACCAGCCCGCACCATCCGATTATCTTTTGCATCGTTATTCTATCCGTAATCTTTGACCTTTCATCGGATTGTACTCGTTTTCACGACATGCGCCTACGCTTGATTGCCTAAATGTAAATTCGATGTTACGATACTTTCATCTTAATCTGAACCCTTTTGGAGGCTTTGCAACCATGCGTAAACTGCTCGTTGTGTTTTTCACGCTCCTCATGGCGCTGGCACTGACCGCGCTCCCGGCATTTGCACAAGTGGACACTGACGGCGACGGCATTGTGGATGGCAGTGACGCTTGCCCGCTCAATGGCGATGCGGGCAACGGCGTGGCTGCGGATGGCTGCCCGATCTTGGTAGCGGCACCGGATGGCGGCTTGGTGGCTGCGCCTGTGGATGGCACGGTGAGCTGCGCGGGATCGCTTGCCCCTGTCTTGACGGTTGGACAGACTGGACAGATTGCCTCACGCTTTAGCACGCTGCGTCACACGCCAGCGGGTCGCGTGATCCGCGTCGTCTACGCCCCTGCGACCTTCACTGTGTTGGAAGGGCCCGTTTGTGGTGGCTTCGGTCCGCTGACGTGGTACCTGATCCGCTACGAGAATGGCGACGAAGGCTGGGCATCGGAAAGCCAGAAGACCAGCATCTACGGCAACAACCAGTATTGGTTGGAAGCCGCTGAGGTCGAATAACCTCCCTCAAGTCATTGACGAGGGCGGCAATCTGCCGCCCTTTTTTCGTGCGCCCCTATTCTATGCTGGAATAGCTCATGTCTATCCCGATTCCTGACGAGACGATCTTGGGCGTGCTGGCGTCCGAACCGCAGCACGGCTATCAACTGCTCGATACCTTCCGCGATCCGGCGCGGCTCGGCGCGATTTGGAATCTGAGCGCCAGCCAGCTTTACGCCGTCCTCAAGCGGATCGAGGGCAAAGGCTGGATCGTCGGGCGCGAAATCGCAGGCGTGGACGCGCCGCCGCGCATGGAATATGCGATCACGCCGGACGGACGCGCCGCGCTGATGGCGTGGCTGCACGCCGCGCCCGCCGCCAGCATCCGCCGCGTGCGCGTCGAGTTCCTCAGCCGCTTGTACGTCGCGGGGCGGCTGCATCTGACGGCGGCGGACATCATCGCGCGGCAAAAAGCGGCGTGTGCCGCCGAACTCACACGCTTGACCGACGTGCGCGCCGCGCTGGGATCGAGTATCGGCGCGTGGTCGTTGGAACTTCAACTCGGACAGCTTCACGCGGTGCTGGATTGGATCGCGCGCTGTGAAACCATGTTCAATGCGCAACCCGAAATCTGAATACGCGGGTATAGCACGCCCTGTCCCGACAACCTAAGATTGACTATGTATGAGGAAAGGTGAACGATGAAACTGCGTATCCTGCTCATTGTCCTGCTGCTGTCGCTCGTTTCGTCCGTGCGCGCGCAAGACTCGCGCACGTTGATCGTGTTCGCCGCTGCCTCGCTGACCGATGCGTTCGAGGAAGTCGGCGCGGCGTTTGAAGCTGAAAATCCGGGCGTGGATGTGCTGTTCAACTTCGCCGGATCGTCGGATTTGGCGGCACAGTTGGTCGAGGGCGTGCCGGCTGACGTGTTCGCCAGCGCCAACGCGCGCCAGATGAACGTCGCCATTGATGCGGGTGTGATCGCAGCGGATTTTGCGGCTGAACCGCCGATTTTCGTTCGCAACCGCCTCGTCGTGATCGTGCCAGCCGATAATCCGGCGCGCATCGAGACGCTGAACGACCTCGCCAACACGGGCATCAAGCTCGTGATCGCGGCGGAAGGCGTCCCCGTGCGCGATTACACCGAGACGATGCTCGACGCCCTCGCCGCCGATGCGGATTACGACGCGGCGTACCGCAACGCAGTATTAGCAAACGTCGTCAGCGAAGAAGCGAATGTGCGCCAAGTCGCCGCGAAAGTCGCGCTCGGTGAAGCAGACGCGGGCATTGTGTACGCTTCGGACGTGACGCCCGATATCGCGGACGACGTGATCGCCATCGCCGTGCCGGACGCCTACAACGTGATTGCGGCGTACCCGATTGCCGCCGTGAGCGACGGTGCCGAGCCAGCACTAGCGCGCGATTTCATCGATTTTGTATTGAGCGACGTTGGACAGACGCTGCTCGCGGATTGGAATTTCGTTCCGGTGATCGAACTGCCATCGCCTGAAGCCACGCCCGAAGCGACGACCGCACCCTGATGCCGCGTTGGAATTGGATCGCGCCGCTGACGACTCTTGCAGCGGTATTGGCGGGCGCGTTTTTGACGCTGCCCATTGCGGCGTTGATCGCGCGCGCCATCACGAATCGCGCATGGGAGAAACTGCCCGATTCCCCGATTCCCAACGCGATCATGCTGAGCGCAGTCACGACGACGGCGACGCTGGCGCTGGCGCTGGCATTCGGGACGCCGCTGGCGTTCGCACTGGCGCGGCGGCGCTTTCCGCTCAAGCGGCTGGTGAATGTCGCGGTGGAACTGCCGATTGTGCTGCCGCCCGCCGTCGCGGGGTTGGCGCTGTTGATCGCGTTCGGGCGGCGCGGCGCGATTGGCGCGGCGTTGGATGATCTGGGCATCACGCTGCCATTCACGACCGCTGCCGTCGTGCTGGCACAGACCTTTGTCGCCGCGCCGTTCTACATTCGCGCGGCACAAGTCGCCTTCGCGTCCGTCCCGCGCGAAATCGAGGACGCGGCGCGCGTAGACGGCGCGGACGGCGCGGCGCTGTTCTGGTATGTGACGCTGCCGCTGTCGGGGCGCGCGCTGTCGGCGGGGCTGGTGCAGTGTTGGGCGCGCGCGTTGGGCGAGTTTGGCGCGACCATTCTGTTCGCGGGCAGCTTGCAGGGGCGCACCCAGACGATGCCGCTGCTGATCTACAACCTGATCGAACGCGACATCGACGCGGCGATCTGGACGGGGGTGCTGCTGATCGGCTTGGCGCTGGCGGCGCTGCTGATCGCGGGGGCGCTGCGGCGCGAAGGGGAACGCGAGGGGTGAAGTTTTGCGCTATAATCTGACCAGCAACCGTCGGGGCTGAAAAAAAATAACACAAAAGCCACCTGCAAACCCCAATTCAACCAACAACTTGAAAAACTTCGGAAGTCTCATCCCTCCGGCTGAATCGGACTAACCTCGCGCCGTTCCGTCACGTATAAGCTGCCCGGCACGGTCAGCGTGTCCGCAATGCTCCCCAACCAAATCAAATATATCCCGGCGGGCGCCGATGCCAAGTCAATCGCAGGCGTGAGCAAGCCGAACGCATCATCGCTGCACAAGAAGCGTCCATCCGGCGCGCGCATCACCAGCGTGGTATCGCCGTCCCCGACGAAAAACACGCGCAGTAAGCCGCCGCTCCCGCCCCACTCCAAGCGCATATCCGGCGCAGGCGTGATATAGCCGGCGCAATCTGCGCCCAGCGGTGTCGCATCCACGCTCCCACCCGCGAACGCGCTCAACGTCTGGGGATCGGGTTGGAAGCCCGTTTCGAGCGTCATACTGCCCGCATTGGGCGGCGCGTCCAATTCCAGCGTGATCGGCGTCTGCACAAACGCAATAGCGCCCACCGATGGCGTGGGGATTGCGGGGACGACGAAGCGCGCCGCGCGTGCCGGGTCGCGCGGATTGGCGTTGCCGCGCGTGATCGACAGCGCGCCGACTGGACGGTCGCTCGCCGTGTAACTTCCGATCCATGCGCGCACGACGCCCGCCGAGAGATTGCCCAAGATTGTGACCGTCGGATAGTCCGTATCGAACGAATCGTCGTCGCAGTACCACAAGCCGTCCGGCATTTGTATGATCAGCGCCGGATCGCCCGTCCCGACAAAGAACAGCCGCAGATACGGCGTTCCCGCCGCGAGATCGAACGCGAACGACGGCGCGGCGGGATAAAAGCCGGGACATTCCGCGCCCGCCGCATTGCGGATCGTGTCCGCGTTGAGCGCCAGCATATCCACGTCACCGCCGCCCGTGAGATTCTCCACGACATACGGATCGGCGGGCGGAGTCGCGGTATCGTAAGCGAACGTCACTGCCGCGCCGCCGCCCAGATCGAAGCCGACCAATCCGGCGACGGGGAGCGTGTTTCCGCTGCGGATGCTATCCGGCGTGACGATCTTTTCGGTCACGTACAACATGCCGACGACCGGGCTAAACGGCGTAGTCTCGTTCAGCACCCACACATCGTAATCGCCAGCAGTCGGCTGGATGAATTCGACCATCGGGCGCAGCAAGCCGGGCAAATAATCGCGGTTGCACGCCCACACGCCCGCCTCCAACGAACCCGGCGACGCGGGCGCGCGCACGATCAGCGCGGGATCGGCGTCCTCCGGCAGCGTCGGGATGAATAGGAAACGCAGCCGCGTCGAGCGTCCACCCCATGATAAGCGAAATGTTGGCGATGGATCGGCGTAGCCCACGCACGTTTCGTCCAACGCCGCGCCGCCGACGGTGATCCCGCCGCCGCCCGCCACGAGCGTATAGAACGGATCGGGCAGAAAACCCGCCACCAGCGACTCGACGCCATACGCCGGAAAGCGCATGGTATCCAAGCCCGCGACGACGGCGGGCGTCTCCGTCGCGCCGGGCAGCGGCGGGAAATTATCTTGCGCCGTCGCTGTCCCGATGATCACCGCGCTGATCAGCCCGATCCCGATGGACAAGACGCGACGCATCAACTACGACTCTGCCGAAACGGGCTGTGCCGGCGCGGCATTCGACTCGGCGTCGGGCTGTTCGTCTTCCGGCGGCGGCTTCCAAATCTCTTTGGCAGTGTCGATGTACAGCTTGCCTTCGAGATGATCCATCTCGTGCTGGAACACGCGCGCCAGCCAGCCTTTCGCCCGGATGCGAATGGGCTTACCATGCCGATCCAGCGCCTTGATGGTCATGTATTCGTGGCGATCCACCTTGCCGACGTAGCCGGGAATCGACAGGCACGCCTCGACGCCCTCGACCACTTCTTTCGATGCCTTGACCACTTCGGGGTTGGCGAGGACGAACAATTTGCCCGCGTCGTCGCCATATTCTTCTTTGCTCTCGTCGTCGTCTGGCAGCCGTGCGACCAACAGCCGCAGCGGGACGTTGACTTGGGGCGCGGCGAGTCCGACGCCGGGCGCGTCGTTCATCGTCTCGACCATATCATCGATCAGGGTTTGCAGCTTGGCGTCAAAGGTGGTGACGCGATGCGCTTTTTTGCGCAGAATCGGGTTGTCCAACAGGACGATATCACGAATGGTCATGCTTTGCTCATGGATTGCATTTCAAGGTTCGACCATTATAACCAAAATTTGACCGATTATGACGGGGCATTCGCGCTATGATTGAGTCCTATCGTTCGACCAGAAGGAATACGCATCATGTCCGAGACGATCTACGATATCGAAATCGACTTGCAAGAAGCTCGCGCGATGGCGGGCGCGCTGACGTCCTATGTCCGTGCAGAACCCCTGTACGGCAAGGTCGGCGGCGGCGGTTTGTTCAGCAGCGGTCAAATGCCGAGCTTGACCGTCGGCGCGCTGTTGATGCGTATCCGGCGGCTGCGCGCGCTGTATGACACCCTGACCGACGCCCAACGTGCGGCGCTGAACGAAATCGAGACGCAGACGGAAGGCGTCCGGCGCGAATGGACGCTGCATTTCAGCGAGAAGATGGTCAAAGAAGCCAACTCGCGTTTGCGCGCCATCGAACAATTCTTCAAAGAGTGCGAGGATGATTTGCGGCTGTGCGCGGGCGCGTATTTGCCAGAGGCGCTGCGCCGCACCATCGTCCAAGACCTCGCGGCGGCGCTGCAACATTACGATCTGCCCGTGACCGATTTGCAGCGGTCGATGCGCGCCATCGATAGTAAACTGCGCCGCTACACCGAACCGAGCGAGTTCATTTGGGCGGCGGCGCTCCAACCTGTGTATCCCCAAACGGCGTATTGGTGGCTGTACGCGAAACCGCCCGTGCCGACGAAATAGCATTTCAACGCAGAGAAAAGACAGCGGCTGCTCGTTTTTTTCTCTGCGCGCGCTGCGGTGAAATCATTTTCGGTTGCCCCACTCCAAATCCGCTCTCGATTTACCCGCGCGCCGTCGCTATAGTGAACCCATGAATACACAACCTTTACGCCGTAGGGCGTTCACTTTCCTCGCGTGGACGGCGCTGATCGTCGCGCTGTCCGGCTGTGGGATGCTCAATTCCGGCAGCGGTGACGCGGGCAGCGCGCCGGTGATCCAACTGATCGCGCGCACGCCGTCCGATACGGTGTCCGCCTTCCTCAACGCATGGGGCGCGCGCGATTATGAGCGCATGTACAGCCAACTGAGCGCCGAAAGTCAGAGCATGATGGCGCTGCCCGTATTCCGCGAAGTTTACACCCAAGCCGACACGCAGATCGGCACGTCGGGCGTCCAAATCACGTTGGGCGCGACGCACGAACAGGGACGCACCGCTGCCGTGCAGTACGATTTGGTCGTCAACTCCACGATTTTTGGCGCGATCCCCGATCTGGGGCGGACGATGCGCCTGATTCAAGCGCCGGGCGGCGGCGATTGGCGCGTCGCATGGTCGAACATGGATATCTTCGAGGGCTTCGCGCCCGGCGCATCATTGGAGGCGGTCAGCACGCGCCCACCACGCGCCAACATCGTGGATCGGGAGGGGCGTGCGCTGGTCGAAACCGACGGCGAGACGATCACGCTGTTCGCCGCGCTGCAAGAGATGCGCGATTATGAAGGCTGTATGACGCTGTTGGGATATGTCATGCGCCGCGAACGCGAAGATGTGATCGGCGTGTGGGCGGGCTACAACGCCGAGTCGGTCGTGCCGATTGGCGATCTTGACCCCGACGAATACGACACCAACGCCGCCCTACTGACCGATTTATGTGGCATCCGCACGGCGACGCGCACGACCCGTCACTACATCGGACACGGCATCGCCACCCATGTCACGGGCTATGTCGGGGACATTCCGGCGGAACAGTTCGAGGCGTACCAGTCGCGCGGCTACAGTCAAGGCGATCTCGTTGGCTTGGGCGGCATCGAAGCGGCATACGAAACGGAACTCGCCGGACAGCCCGCGCGCGCGCTGCGCATCCGCGAACCCGGTGGACTGATCGTGCGCGAACTGGCGGGCGCGGGTGGCGTGCCGGGACAATCCGTGCGCCTAACGCTGGACGCGAATTTGCAGCGTGTCGCGGCGCAAGCGATCTCCGATGCCTACAATTACGCCTCCAACAATTGGGCGAACCGCGCCCACTCGCCGGGCGGTGGCGCAGTGGTGATCGATGTGAACACGGGTGCAATCTTAGCGCTGGTCAGCTATCCAACTTACGATCCGGGCATGTTCAACCCGGATACGCCGCTGTTCTTTCCTGGCAACATCATCGCGGGCTTGCAGAGCGACGCGCGCCAGCCGTTCTTCAACCGCGTCACACAGGGACAATATTCGCCCGGATCGACGTTCAAGATCGTGACCGAATCGGCGGCGGCGAATGAGCGCGTCTGGAGTCCTGACGACATTTTCAACTGTGGCATGGAATGGAACGGGCGCGAATTTGGCGACACGCTGCCCGTCCGATTGGATTGGCGCGCAACCGAGCCAGAAGAAGCGCGCTTTGCGACGGGCGAAGTCAGCATGTCGCAAGCGTTAACCGCGTCCTGCAATCCGTTCTTCTACCAGATGGGCGCAATGCTCTACAACCAGCGCGGCGCGACGGCGCTCAGCGACACGGCGCGGCGGATGGGCTTGGGGACGGCAACCGGACTCGGCACTATTATGCCCGAAGCGGCGGGGTCGATTACCCCGCCGACCAGCGTGGAAGAAGCGATCAATAACGCCATCGGGCAGGCGGAAACGCAAGTCACGATCATTCAAATGGCGCGCATGGTCGCGGGCATCGCCAACAATGGCACGCTGTATCGCCCCTATGTGGTCGAGCAAGTCGGCGGCGATAACGGCGCTGCGCCGTCGTTCGTCGCCGAACCGGAGGTCGTGGGCGACATGGGCTTGAGTCAAACGGCGTTCGATGTCGTCCGGCAAGGGATGTGTGATGTGACCCAAGTCGAGGTCGTCGGACGCTCGACGGGCAGACCGTTGGGGACGGCGTGGTTCGTGTTTGATGATCCCGAAGGGTTTCCAGCGACGTACACCGTCTGCGGCAAAACGGGGACGGCACAGACTGGGCGCGTCGAACCGCATGGTTGGTTCGTCGCCTATGCGCCCGCTGACAATCCGCAGATCGCCGTCGCCGCGATGATCGAACACGGACGCGAAGGGTCAGAGACCGCCGCGCCGATTGTGCGCCGCATCATGGATGCGTATTTCAACACGCCCGCCGCGTCGTATCCGGGCTGGTGGGAGAATGAATACGTGGCGTTGAACATCCCGGCGGGCGCGACGGGGGGGTAAAGGGAAGGACGGACAGGGCAAACGCATCAAGATACGAGGTCTCAATTGACGAGCTCACCTCACCCCCCAACCCCCTCAGCCATTGCATGGTGAGGGGGAGACCTCACCCCTTCCCGCTCGCCACGCAGTGGGGAATTTCATCGCGTCATGCTCGCTTTAACGGCTGCGCGCTCAGTGCTGCCCTTAAGGCATCCAAACGGGCGTGACATTCGTGCCGCTCAAATACGTTAATCGTCGCAGCAATGCGCCGTCGATGGTGGCGAGGTAAATATCCTCACTGCCGTTGCGATTCGAGACGAACGCGATCTGCGTCCCATCCGGTGACCACGCAGGCGAATAATCGACGGCAGGATGCGCGGTCAGGTTGATCGGACGCGCCGCGCCGTCCGCACGCCCGATGTAAATGTCGAGATTGCCATCGGCGTTCGACTCGAATGCCAGTTGTTGGCTGTCGGGCGACCAAAGCGGGTTGAAGCTGCTGCCGCGCGTGGGTGAAATCGCGCTGGTAGTACCGTTCGCGGCGCGCACGATGACCTCTAAGCGCCCTTCGGTGCTATCCACATAGACCAAGCGTGCGCGATCCGGCGACGCGCCGAACACGTCATAATAGGCGCGGGTGGACGGGAAGGCGCGCCACCCACCGGTATTCAGCGCCGCTTCGTCCACGCTCATCAAATAGGTGGTCAGCGCGCCCTGCCAGTCCGAAACGAACGCCACCCACTCGCCATCGGGCGTCCATATGGGCAGCGATTCGTTGGCGGGATGGCGCGTCAGGTTACGTAGACCTGTCCCATCCAAGTTCATGATGAAGATGTCGGAATTGCCCTCACGCCCCGATGAGAACGCGATCCGCGATCCATCCGGCGAAAACGACGGTTCGCTATCGTAGCCGGGCGCGCGCGTGACCGGGCGCAGCCAACCGCGCGACAAATCGGTGAGGTAAATATCAGCACTGCCGCCGCGCGTTGAAGAATACGCCAGCGTCGTCCCGCGTCCCCAACTGCGTCCGGCGGTACGCGCGAGTTGGATCGCCGCCAGCATCGTGCCAATGAGCAGGATCAGCGCCAGTCCGATGCGGATGCGTCCGATGCTGTCGATCATCGCGTCAAGTAACGCTCGACGCGCGCTTGCAAGTGGGCGAGATCGATTTCAGCGGTGGACAGGCGCGCGGCGGCGGCAGCATCGGTCGTCAGCGCCAAGAGCAGATGCTCCGTCCCGGTATAGTGATTGCCGAGGCGATCCGCGTGCGCGAATGCTTCATCGAGTACGCCATTGATACCCGTTTCAGCATGAAAAGTGTGTGCATTCAACGCGGCGCGCGCCCGCGCCGAATCGATGCCCACTTCGCCCAACAGCACCGACGACACACTGCGCGTTTCGAGTACCAGCGCCAAGAGCAGATGCCCGGAATGGGGCGCGAGGTGGGCATCGATCTGTGCGTCAGGCATGGCGCTGTGATGCGCCCACCATTCGGCGGCGCGAATCACACGGCGGGCGAGTTCGCTCAAGCGGCGGATGCGCCGCGATTGATCGGCATCGATCACGGGAGATGTCCTGTCGAACGACAATTCACTCATTATAGCGTGCGGGGCGTGCGCCGCGCACAAACGAAGATGGATGGTGAACTTTTACGCCGATCAGCGTGTATAATCTGCATGATGACAACACGCGATTTGACGCTCGATTCTCCGATCAAGCCCGCCCGCGCCGACGAACACGCCGCGTTCGTCCGCCTGATCCAGTCGCGCCAAGCGCAGATGGATCGCACGCTGCCAGAATGGGCGCGCCGCTCCAACCCGATTGTGCGGCGGCATTTGGGCGCGCATTGGAAAACCATCGTCCCCGATATCCCACAGATCGCGCGCTGGTTGGCGCTGCAAGCTGGATTCGTGGCGCTGGCGATTCCGTTCCCGTTCTTGTTCACCCTGCTGATGCCCGCTGTCACCGTCTCGCTGTTCCTACTCCCGATTGCGTTGGGGATGTACGGGCTGGGGCTGATCAACGTCGCGGCGATGGCGGCGGAAACCATGGCAGCGGAGCGGCGCAATCACACGTTGGATGTACTGCGCGTTGCACCGCGCCCGCTGCGCCACATCTTGATGAGCAAGATGGCGGCGGCGGTCTGGCGCCAGATCGAAGATTTGAACCTCGTCATGGTCGGCGTCGCGCTGTTGACCGCACCCGTCTTGATCGTGGAATACGGCATCTTGTTCAACGCGCAAACGCAGCCCGGCTTAACCGTCGTCGCGGTGATCCTCGGCATGGTGACATCGACATTCCGTCTGCTGGTCGAGCCGATCATGGTCGGCGCGCTCGGCGTGATGCTCGGCGCGATCACGCCGCCGATCCGCATGTCCGCCAGCACGCTGACGGTGGTCATAACGGCGGGCTACTTCGCGCTGATCAATCTGGCACGCCTGCTGCCGCTGGGCTATATCCCGCGCATCTTGGTGGAAACTGTGCTTCCGTTCGTCTTGCCCATCGCCATCGCATGGGTGGCGCTGCGGGTGGCGTCGCTGGCGCTGGCGCAGGATTAGCGCCCGATCAACCCGTCGATCACCGTCCCAAAGCGCGCCGCCATCGCCTCCGCCGAGAATAACCGTTCCACGCGCGCCCGCCCCGCCGCGCCCATGCGTATCCGCAAATCAGCATCGTTCAGCAGTTGCACGACGCGCGCAGCGAATGCCGACACGTCGCCCGCATCGACTAAATAGCCCGTTGGATTTTCAACGCCCATTGGATTCTTAATGTCCGTTTCGCCGTCTACGATGGTTTCGCTGGGACCCCCTGCGCGCGTGCTGACGACGGGTTTGCCGCACGCCATCGCTTCGACGTTGACCATGCCGTAGCTCTCGAAGCGCGACGGACACACGATCACATCGGCAGCGGCAATCACCCGTTCGGCGTCGGCGCGGAAGCCGATATAGGTCAATTTTTCGCGCAAAATCGGATCAGCCCGCCACGCCGCCAAGATGCGCGCCTTGTACGCATCGTCCGCCGTCGCGCCATGCACGTTTTCGCCCGCGACGATGAAGCGCGCCGCCGGAAGCGCATCCACCACGCGCCGCGCCACCGCCTGAAACGTGTCATGCCCTTTCACGTCCTGAAAGCGGGCGATCAACGCCACCAACGGCGCATTGTCCAGCACGTTCGCATCGGCGCGCACGGGCGATCCATCGATACCGGGACGAAAGCGCGCTGTATCGACGCCCGGCGGCAGGACTTCGACACGATTGGGCGCGACGAACGGCGGATCGCCTAAAAATCCAGCCTTGATCGCCCACGACGCCGTGAAAGTGTGATTCGGTGGCACGGTCAAATGCCGGAAGAACGCGCGCTGCCAGCTTTTTGGGCGAAACCACCAACCCCAACACGTCCACACCAGTGGCACACGCGCGATCTGCGCCGCTGCCGCGGCGAACGGGAGCGAATGATAATCGCTGTGGATGATATCGATCTGTTGTTCGCGCATCAGCCGCGCCATACGTCGAACGACGGGAAAGCGCGCGTAAATCTGCGGCACGAAATACACGCTCGCGCCGCGCCACGCGCTGATGTGCGTCGTGCCGCCGAGCGCGCGCCAGCGTTCGCCCAACTGCCCGTCTTGGGGCGTGAGCAGATGCAGCCGCAGGTCGGGATCGCGCCGCGTCAGCGCCTCGACGAGCGTCAAGAGCGACGTTTCGCCGCCGCCCAGTCCGGTGTAGGTGGTGATGCAGAGCAGGTTCATAGGGGATAGGACGGAGGAAATAGGACGGAGGGAAAAGGACTGACGGAAAAGGACTGACGGAAAAGCAAAAACCTGATTTTCCGCTTATTCAGCCCGATCTTTACTCAGTCCTTTCCCATCAATTCTATCTTTACTCAGTCCTCAGTCCTTTCTTTTCGTAATCGAATATACAAGCCGCGTCCGTCCACGCCTGCCGCGCGGCAGTCGGCGAGGTAATCGGCGGACGGAAACAAGCCGAGTTCGTGGCGTTCGGTGAATGATTCGACGCCCGCCGGCGTAGCGATCAGATAGTGGAAGTCCAAGATCGAGATGTTGCCCGCTTCGACGTAGCTGACGTTCATGCACGCCAGCTTCAAATCTGGCTGATCGATGAAGGTGGCGTGGGGCGTCGCGCCGAAAAATTGTTCTGGCGCGAATCATGGTTCGATCAACAGCACGCCGCCCGCGTTCAAATGCCGCGCCATATTCGCTATCGCCGCGAACAGACGGTCGCGCGTCCGCACATAGCCGATAGAACTGAACAAACACGCGATCACATCGAAATGCGCAGCAAGATCGAAATCGACCAGATCGGCTTGGTAGAAGGTCACATTGGGCAGTCGCCGCCGCGCGACGGCGATCATACCGGGATCGAGATCGACCCCCGCGACCGCGAAATCGGACGCGAGCAACTGCGTATGGATCGCCGTGCCGCACGCGACATCGAGCAGGGCGTTTCTCGGCGCGCGTTTGTGCCGCTGGATCAAAGCGCGCAGTTTATCGGCTTCATCGGCGTAATGCTTCCAACTGTAGAACGCGGCGGAACGGGTATAAAACATATCATGTCCACGAGTAAGCGCGTGTAGGGACATGGTGTGCCATGCCGAACG
>DAOTUQ010000115.1:0-11421 GCA_034437055.1 Anaerolineae bacterium | reverse complement strand
AGACCACTTTGTAGTGGATTTTGGTCGTGATCTTCGTGCCACGAAGTTCTTTATGGACATCTAAGGCTTATATAGGGTCATAACCCAGTGAAGATACCGCGATGGCTGAGTAGTTACTCGCACTTGATCGCCAAAGCCGAAATCACCGCGCATGGGCAGCCACCCTATTCGCACATTATCCGCGATTTCTCGGAACGGGTGGGAATCGATAAACGCCTGTTTGTTTTGAATACAATCCAACAGATGTCGGCTTCATACAAGGATTTGGCGGCGATCATCGGCTGGACGCTGATCGTCGATCCACAACCGCATCCGGCGATGAACTTGGTTGCCACGGTCGTCACACAAGTTGCGCGGGCGCATTTTCGTCTGTTCACCAACATGGACGCGGCGGTTGCATTCCTGTACGAAATGGACACAACGCTGCCGCCGCGCGCGTCCGCCGCCCCAACAACCGCGCCCGCATCGGAAATTATATCGGAGGTGGAGTCATGAGCATTCAAGACACGATCAATACCTATAAAATTTGGAGTCCAGAGGCGCGGCATAACCCACAAGCGTTGTACGCGCAAATGCGACGCGAAGCGCCCGTATATCGCGCGATTGGACCCGTCAGCGGCAATACCTTTTGGTTTTTTACGCGCTATGACGATTGCGTAGCGGCGCTGCGTGACAACCGTTTCGGTAAGGTGTTCACACGCAGCCGAACGCCAGAACAACTCGCCCAACTGCCGCCGCCGAACGCGCTGTTGGCGACCATCGACACCCACATGCTCAATCTCGATCCGCCCGATCACACCCGCTTGCGTGGACTGGTGCATAAAGCCTTCACGCCGACGATGATCGAGAACTTGCGGACACGTACCGGCGATATTGCGGACGCGCTGTTGAACGATATCGCGGCGAGCGGCGCGGAGACGATGAATTTGGTGGACGACTTTGCGTTCCCGCTCCCGATCACGGTGATCGCGGAACTGCTCGGCATTCCAGCGGCAGATCGCGCGCAGTTCCGCGAGTGGACGAAAACAATCATCTTCACGCCGACGCTGGACGTGCGCATCGCCGCCGGGATGCAGCTCATCAGCTATTTACAGCCGATCTTCGCCGCGCGGCGGCGCGATCCCAAAGACGACCTGATCAGTGCGCTCGTCGCAGTCGAGGAAGCGGGCGACAAAATGGATCAGAATGAGTTGATCAGTATGGTCTTTTTGTTGTTGGCAGCCGGACATGAAACCACGGTCAATCTGATTACAAATGGGATGCTGGCGCTGCTCGAACATCCCGACGAGATGGCGAAACTGCAAGCCGACTTTGGGCTGATGAAAACAGCGGTCGAAGAGATGCTGCGCTACAACGGACCCGTCGAAACCACGCTGTCCCGTTGGGCGTATGACGATATCGAATGGGGCGGACAGATCATCCAGCGCGGCGATATGATCATGGCGGCGCTGCTTGCCGCAAACCGCGATCCAGATGTGTTCCCCGATCCGGATCGCTTCGATATTGCGCGCACACCCAACAAACATATCGCCTTTGGCGGCGGCATCCACTACTGTATCGGCGCGCCGCTCGCGCGCTTGGAAGGCACGGTCGCTATCGAGGCGTTGTTGCGCCGTTTCCCCAACATGGCGTTGGATGTGCCGCGCGAGTCATTGGTGTGGAACGATCAGATTATTTTTCGCGGGTTAAGCGCGCTCCCGATCCGGCTGCGCGGACGAAACTGAACATAGCCATCCGTCAAGCGTTGGCAGTAAAATAGTTCATGCCGTTGAGAGGACAAGCCCATGACTGACCCAAACGCACGTCTGCCTATCGTGACGGACGATGTATATCATGAAGATGATATGGATGCTGAAGCAGAAGCACGTTGGGAAGCTGAAGTTTTGCGCGAGTCGCTCGGCGCTGCGCTGCTGCCGAATGGCGAAGTCGATTTCGCCATCCTCAATGCAAATACCATCCCAATCACATTAGAAGAACTGTGCGCCGAATGTGACGATAAAGAAGAAACTATAGTTTTTGCGGTTTCGTCCAAAAGCCAAAGACCAATTTGATCGCTTGAATTCCCATGAAAAACAGCGCATTTTCCGACACTTGCGCGAACTTCTAACTCACGCTTATTTGTAATCGTAAAGACGCATATTGAGCCAAAACCCAAACCCATGAGCAAAACTGCCCGCAGCGATAAATACTGTCTGATCAGCCTCGGCTGTTCCAAGAACACCGTTGATTCCGAAAGCATGGCGCAAGTCTTAAATCTAAACGGCTTGCGCGCCGTCGGTACCCCCGAACGCGCCGAGATCGTCATTGTCAATACGTGTGGCTTCATCGACGCCGCCAAGCGCGAATCCGTCGAAACCTTGCGCGATTTGGTCGAAGCCAAGCGCAAGGGGCAAATGGTGATCGCCGCTGGCTGCTTGTCGCAGCGTTACGGCGCGGACTTGGTACAGGAAATTCCCGGACTCGACGGCGTAATCGGGACGCGCCGCTGGATGGATATCTTCGATCTGGTCGGACGCTTGCGCAAACGCGCCCATCCCGAACCGTTGTACCATCTGCCAACCGATGTGCTGACCGTCGGCACCGATGAGGGCGACGTGATGCGTGTCAGTCGGCAAGGTGCCAGCGCATACCTCAAGATCGCGGATGGCTGTCGGCGTCCGTGCGCGTTCTGCGCCATCCCGAAGATCAAAGGGACAGCGGTCAGCCGCCCGATTGCGTCGATTGTCCGCGAAGCGGTCGCGCTCGAAGCACAGGGCGTGCGCGAACTGCTGTTGATCGCGCAGGACACGACCGATTACGGCTATGACTTGGGGCTGAAAGATGGCTTGGCACATTTGCTCGATGCGATTGTCGCCGCCGCGCCGGGCATCCCGTGGATTCGCGTGATGTACGCCTATCCCGGCTACGTCACACCGCATCTGATCGACACGATGGCGTCACACCCGCAGATTTTGCACTACTTGGACATGCCGCTCCAGCACGGACACCGCGATACGCTCGTGCGGATGCGCCGCCCCGCCAAGATCGAATGGGTCTATGAGACGCTGGCGACGATGCGCGCCGCCATGCCCGATCTGACCGTGCGCACGACGTTCATTGTCGGCTATCCGGGCGAGACGGACGAAGAATTTGAGGGCTTGCTGAAATTTGTGCGCGATCTGGAATTCGACCGCGTGGGCGCGTTCAAATACTCGTTCGAGATCGGCACGCCGAGCGCAACGCTGGCGAATCAAGTCCCCGACGACGTGAAGGACGCGCGCTATGAGGCGCTGATGGAAGCCCAGCAGGGCATCAGCCTAAAGCGCAATCAGGCGATGGTTGGCAAGACGCTGCCCGTCTTGGTCGAGGGACATGGCGCGGCGGAATCCGATGGTCAGCCAACGGATACGGCGCTGAGTCTGGGACGCAGCTACCGCGATGCGCCCGAAATTGACGGTTATGTGATCGTCGAGGGCGAACTGCCCGTCGGGGAGATCGTCCCCGTGCGCATCACCGGCGCGACGACCTACGACCTGATCGGTACGGTCGATGTGGGTGAGCAAATCGTGATCCAACCGGGACAGGTGTATAGTGAGGGCATGATCACGGTGATGTAGGAGGCAGCATGACGTTTGACGAGATCAAGTCGGAAATCCAACATATGACCGATCAAGAGCGCGCCGCGTTATCCATCTATTTGATTGAGATGGAGACACCAGAGGAGCGCGCTCAACAACTGTTGACAGCGATTCGAGCGATGCGTGAAGGGTTGTCAACCGAAGAAGCCGACGAAATCGCCGCAGCGATGAACGAAGAATACGTCGATACAAAAGACGAATTCGCGTGGTTGGATGACCTGCCGCCGGAGAAACGTTGATGCTCTACGTTGTCGATACCAACATCATTTCGGAATGGGTGAAAGGCGTCAATCTTCAAGTCGAGCAGAAGATCGCCGCCCTCATCGCGCAAAATCATACTGTTGCATTATGCGCTCCCGTCTACTACGAAGCGATACGCGGAATGCGCTGGAAAGGCGCGACGGTGCAAATTCGCATGTTGGAAACGCAAATTCGCCCGCGATTGAGCTGGATCGATCTGACAAATGACGATTGGGATCGCGCCGCAACGTTTTGGGCGGATACACGGCGCGCGGGCAGACAGCTTTCCGATATCGATCTGCTGCTCGCGGCGCTGGTGAATCGTCTTGGAGCCACGCTGATCAGCCAAGATGCCGACTTTGACGCCCTCTCGATCCGCCGTTCCGACCCGCAAACCCTCTAAATCCCGATCAACAAGACTTCTTGCGTCCGCCGCGTCGATAACACGTACTGCTGCGCTTGCGTGAACACGCGCACCGCGCGCTTGTGCCGCTTCAGCAGCGCGATCAGCGTCTCGACGGATGGAATGCCATCCGCGCGATACGAAAGCACGATGATGCTGTGCCGATGCCGCTCCATGACCGCCGCGAACGCCTCCGTCACGGTCTTGGCGTGTGTCCACACCGAGCGCGTGATCGTCATGCGCCGATGTTTGCTGGCGGTGTCGATGCGCGCCGCCCATCCCGGCATGTCCATCAACCCTTCGAGGAAGTGGTAGAAGTCGGCGTAATCTACGCCCACGCCGCGCGCGCTCACATACGGCGGATCGAAATACACCAAATCGCAGCCCGTCGGCGTGTCGAGCGCGTCGAGGCGCAGCGCCCGATTCGCGCGCCCATTGTCGAAGATCGCTGCGTTCGCTTCGGCGGCATAGCGCCGGAACAGCGCCTCGAACGGGGCATCCCATGTCGTTTTGTTGCCGAATGAGCGCGTTACATCCGCCTGCCGCAGCGACAAATTGGCGCGATGGAACAGATTGTACGGGCGCTTGGCGAGGCACGCTTGCATCAGCGCGAAGCGGGCGACGGCGCGCGCATAGGGATCGGGCAGCGCGTCGATGCGCGGCACCAGCGCGTCCAGCCAGCGATTTTCGTCCGCTGTGAAGTAGATGCCGTCGAACGTGCGCGCGATGAACCCCACCACACCCCCCTGCCCCCTCTCCACGCTGTGGAGAGGGGGAGTCACTGCGCTGCGTTCCCCCTCTCCATGTAATGGAGAGGGGGCAGGGGGGTGAGGTGACGCGCCTGAAGCGAAGGGGAGAGGGAGAAGTTTTTCGATCTCCCCCGCCGACAGCCGCACATCCCCATTTTCGATCAGCGCCACGCCGATTTGATGATTGCACGCCAACAGATCGTTGTAGACGACCGTTTTCCCCATGCGCTTGAACAAATAGCTGACTGCGCCCGTCCCGCCGAAAGCGTCGAGCGCCGACTCGAACGGCAGATCGCCGACCTGCGCTTCGATCCAGCCGAGCAAGCGGCGTTTACTGCCTTGATAGCGCGTGGTGGGAAACGATGGATTCATACGGCGTGACGATGATTTTAGACGTGTTATAATCACCAATGCGATCTCACCATTGTACTCGGTCGCATCAGGAAACGAGTATCAACGAGGCACAACTGAACGATGCAAATTCACCGCGATTATTCCGAGCCATTTTTCGCCCGTTCGGGCGGACGCCGCCGACGGGGGCGGAATCGGTTGCGCTTGATCGTCGTCTTTTTCCTACTGATCGGCGGTTTCTTGTTCTACGTCGATAGCAACTTCTACCAACTGCGGATTGTGGCGCTCGACGCCATCGGGCAAGCGCCCCCGCCGACCCCCTTTTCGAGCCAATACGCAACGTGGGGCATGGATGCGTTCATGATTGGCAACGTCGCAGAAGCCGAACGCCAATTCGCCCAAGCCGTCGCCCAACAGCCCAACAATATCGATTACCTGTACGAATATGGGCGCGTGCTGTTGGAACGCGCCGTCGATGATGACCAATACTACGCGCGCGCCATCGAAGTGGGCGACCGCGCGATCACTGCCGACCCCAACGATGTGCGCGGCTATGCGCTGAAAACGTTGGCGCTCAGTTTCAACGACGATGCCGCCAGCGCCGTTCCGGTTGGGCAAGCGGGCTTGCAAGTAGACCGCTTTTTCGCGCCGCTGCACGCCGCGCTCTCGGATGCGTACCGCCGCATCGACCGCTACGATGTGGCATTGGAGACGGCAGAGGAAGCCATTCGGATCGATCCGCTCGACCCGTTGTCGCGGCGCGTCTATGCCTATGCGCTGATTTGGGTGGGAGACCGTGAAAGTGCGGTCGAACAGTTGGAGCAGGCGGTTGCGCTCAATCGCAATATCACCGGACCCTATTTTGAACTGGCGAATATGTATCGCGCGCAAGACGAACTCGAACTTGCCGTTGCCACCTACGAACAGATTCTCGCGCTCCAACCGGAGAACGCGCGCGCCTATCAACGCATGTGCGAAACGTATTTCCAAGCGAGCGAGAACACGCGCGCGCAGGTCTACTGCGAAGAAGCCTTAGCGATTCAGCCGGATTACGCGCTGGCATGGGCGAGTCTGGGACAGACGCAGTACAGCCGCCGCAATTACGAGGGCGCGATTGAGTCGTTCCAAAATTGTGTGCAGTTCGGCGGCGACGACTCCGATATTCGCTGCTACTACTTGCGTGGACTGGCGCATTACTATTTGGGCGACTGCGATGAAGCGTGGAACATCCTCAATGACGCTGTGAGGCGGATTCAATTCGAGTTTGGCGGCAGCGAGGACAATCCGGTACTAGGTGCGTCGCTGGAGGGGATTCGCTTGGTTACGGTGTCCTGCAACGGCTACGGCGGGCGCAGCTTACCCACACGCATCCCACCGACACCGATTCCGCCGACACCGATTGGGGGATGAGAGCAGGACTGAGGGAAAGGGTAACGGACTGAGTTAAAAGCAAGCGCCTGATTTTGTGCTGGCTCAGTCCTTGCCCTTGCTCAGTCCTTCGCTTTACGCCCGCAGTCCGCGCGTTGGCGTCTCGGTGGACGCGGCGCGGTAGAAGCTCTGGAAATTGTTGTTGCTCGTCCAGAGCGCGAACGTATACATCGTGTACAACGAGCCGATGCGGCGCACCAGTTCCCCGACGATGTTTTCTTCGCGCAGCGCCGCATCATCCGGCGCATACCACACACCGATGCGCAACCAGTCGTGTCCGTCGCCGAAGGTGTTCATCCAGTCGTGCAGCATGGTGCCGCGCAGGAGTTGGCGGCTGGTCAGGTGCATGTCGCTCAAGTCGATGCCGTTCCAGAAGCCGAAGCGCATATCACTATCCATGCGCTGAATCAACGTCCGCAGCGCGTCCTGATGGCGCGGGATCGACAGCTTGCCGATGAGGTTGCGCTGATCCCACCACGCGGACGGCGACAGCACCAATTCGACCGCCAGATGCGTCGGCGTCAAGCGCAGTTCAATCAGCGGATGGCGGCGAATATCGCACGTGACGGCGCTGCCGGGCATGTCGCGTCCCATCAACCGCTCGACCAATGCCGCCTGATCTTTGGAACGCAGATAGTCCAGCGCCAACGCCGTCGCCAGCATCCCAGTGTCCCCGATGCGCGCGGCAGAGCGGAATGCTAAGCCTTTGGGCTGGACCCAGTTGGGATGCAAGTCCCAGTTGGACTCGCGCATCCGGCGGCGGAGGGTGGCGTGCAGTGTCAGCGCCTTCTCTTGGACGACCTGCGATGCAGGTGAGAGGAGCGCCCCGAAATCTTCTGCAGTAAAGTAATTGGTCATGATGTCGCCACCTTTTTTTCGCGGCTGGATGAACCGCCGCCGTTTGTTTTCAAACTATTTTCAAATCATAGGCTAACTTTCTTACAAAATCCAATTATTACAGAAGATTTCACGGAAATTTCATAACTTCTCACGACGTTTGTTATCTTGTGCAAGTTCACAAATTGACCCAAACATTTCTTTGTGCAATCATCACATAGAGGCTGGTTTTCTTTGGAACGGAGTATTACGCATATGTCCATCACCAAACAAGATGTATTTGAATATCATCGTCGCGGGCGTCCGGGCAAAATTGAGGTCACGCCGACCAAGCCGCTCGTCACGCAGCGCGATTTGTCGCTCGCATACTCGCCGGGCGTGGCAGAAGCCGTCCTCGAAATCGCGCGCGATCCGCTGACGGCGTATGAACTGACCGCCAAGCCCAACCTGGTCGCCGTAATCTCCAACGGGACGGCGATCTTGGGCTTGGGCAACAAAGGCGCATTGGCGTCCAAGCCCGTGATGGAGGGCAAAGGCGTCCTGTTCAAACGCTTCGCGGACGTGGATGTCTTCGATATCGAGATGAACGCTACGACCGTCGATGAGATGGTCGCCGTCTGCCGCGCGATTGCGCCGACGTTCGGCGGCATCAACTTGGAGGATATCAAAGCGCCGGAGTGCTTCGAGGTCGAGCGGCGCTTGCGCGAGGAACTCGATATCCCGGTGTTCCACGACGATCAGCACGGCACCGCGATCATCAGCGGCGCAGCGTTGATGAATGCGTTGAAGGTGATCGGCAAGAAAATTGAAGATTTGAAGATCGTGATCAGCGGCGCGGGCGCGTCTGCGATTGCGACGGCAGATTTCTACGTCACGATGGGCGTCCAGTCCACCAACATCCTGATGGTGGATACCACGGGCGTGATTTATGCCGGACGCGAAGACAATATGAACGAATACAAGCTGCGCTACGCCAATTACACCCACGCGCGCACGCTGGCGGATGCGTGCGTCGGCGCGGACGTGTTCTTGGGCTTGTCGGGCGAGGATGTGCTGAAACCGGACATGCTGCTGTCGATGGCGGACAACCCCATCGTCTTTGCACTGGCGAATCCCAACCCAGAGATCAAGCCGGAACTGGCGCACGCCACGCGCAACGACGTGATCATGGCGACGGGGCGCAGCGACTACCCGAATCAAGTCAACAACGTCTTGGGCTTTCCGTTCATCTTTCGCGGCGCGCTCGACGTCTATGCGCGCCAGATCAACGAGCCGATGAAGCGCGCCGCTGCCGCTGCCCTCGCAGAATTGACGATGGAAGATGTCCCGGACAGCGTGCTGACCGCCTATGGACTGTCGTCGCTGCGTTTCGGGCGCGATTATCTGATCCCCAAGCCGCTCGATCCGCGCGTGCTGCTGTGGGTCGCGCCGGCGGTGGCAAAAGCGGCGATGGAAAGCGGCGTCGCCCGCCGCGAGATCGATATCGACGTTTACCGCGAAGAATTGATCAATCGGCAGGGCATCGGGCAGCAGGTGCGCAATCGCATCATCAACAAGGCGCGTTCTGGTGGGCTGAAGCGCGTGATCTATGCGGAAGGCGAAGAATCGAAGATCATCCGCGCTGCCGCGCGCGTCGAGGATGAACGGATCGCCACGCCGATCTTGATCGGGCGGCGCGAGACCATCCAGGCAAATATCACGCAGTT
The DNA here is from genome assembly GCA_034437055.1 of Anaerolineae bacterium. Taxonomy (GTDB): domain Bacteria; phylum Chloroflexota; class Anaerolineae; order Aggregatilineales; family Phototrophicaceae; genus Flexifilum. The sequence goes on along the minus strand of DAOTUQ010000115.1, from coordinate 2,090 downwards.
GGGCTTGGACTTCACGCCCGAAATCGCTGATCCCTATGGCGACGATCGGCGCGAACGCTATCAGGAAGATTTGCACCAGATTCGCGCTCGCAGCGGCGTCACGGTTGCGAAAGCGCGCACGATGCTGCGGGATCGCAATTATCTTGGCTCGATGATGGTCTACAAGGGCGAAGCCGACGCGCTGATCAGCGGTTTGACCTACGAATACCCCGATGTCGTCCGTCCCGCGCTGCATGTGTTCCACACGCGCGAGGGCGCCAGCCGTGCCAGCGGCGTCTATCTCGTGATCGTCAAGGCGCGCGTGTATCTGTTCACGGATGCGACGGTCAACATCGACCCCGACGCCGAAACGTTGGCGGAGATTGCGATCTTGGCGGCGGACTTCGCGCTGACGCTCGATATCGATCCGAAGGTCGCCATGCTGTCGTTCAGCAACTTCGGCAGCACGCCGCATCCGCAGTCGAAGAAAGTCAAGCACGCAGTCGAAATTGTGCGCCGCCGCCGCCCGGACATGGTGATTGACGGCGAAATGCAAGCGGATGTCGCGGTGATGCCCGAACTGATCGATACGCGCTATCCGTTCAGCCGCGTGAAGGATGCCAACGTCTTGGTGTTCCCCGATTTGAGCAGCGCGAACGTGGCGTACAAGCTGTTGGCGCGCTTGGGCGGCGCAGAAACCATCGGGCCCATCCTGCTCGGCGTGGGCGCGCCTGTCCATGTGCTGCAAGCGGGCGATGATGTCGAGGATATCGTGTCGATGACGGCGGTGGCGGTCATGGATGCGCAGGCGCGGAAGAAATAGCGCATTGTGCCGCCCCACCATTCGCCGTCATATCGGGGGCGTTTCACCCGCGCGGGGCGTCCCATCGGGACGCCCCTACGCCGCTTCCAGCGTGGTCAAGTCTTCCGGTGATAAGATGAGTTCAGTACTGCTCAAGCTGTCGCGCAGTTGTTCGAGCGTGCTGGCGCTGATAATGGGGATGACGGGAAAGGGCTGCGACGTTAGATAACTCAGCACAATCGCTGACATGCTGACCTCATATTGCTGACTCAGTGCTTGCATATGCGCGAATCGTCTGCGATTGATCGGGTTGTCAAACGTAACCATGTTAGCGGGCTGAGCATTCCCCGCCGCTAATTTGCTGAAAAACCCGCGCGCCTGTGCCGTATACGGGATCGCGGGCAACAATGTCTCCCGATGGTACGCAAGGTCGGATTCGCTGGCGATCACGATGGTTTTATCGGCGACCGTCGCGCGATTCGGCTCGGCGGCGCTCCACATAAACTGATTGGCGACAAAATCGCTGAGTTGATGTTGTCGTGCGTATGCCGACGCCGCCCGTATGCGGTCTGCTGTCCAATTTGAACACGCAATCGCGCGAATATTGCCGCTGCGAATATGCGCTTGCAGCATGTCCAAAATCGCGCCGACGGGTTGGAGCGGATCATCACGGTGCAGCCAATAGATGTCGATCACATCGGTCTGAAGGTACTTGAGGCTCATTTCAATATCGTGGCGCAGGTCGCGCGGTGTGAGACGCGCCTGATCCATCGTCGCAAGATTTGGATGCCCACCTTTGGTTGCCACGATGATCTTGTCTCGATTGCCGCGACGCTGCATCCACGCGCCAATCGTTTTTTCGCTCGCGTTCGCACCGCCGCGCAGCCATGCCGCGTAAACCCGTGCTGAATCGAGGAAATTACCCCCGTGATCGACAAATTCATCCATGAGACGGAACGATTCGGCTTGGCTGAGCGGCTTTCCGAAGTTGACCGCGCCCAAGCAAATCTGACCGACTTTCAAGTTCCCTGCCGGAATGACGACCGTTCGCATTGTATTTTTGCCTTTCACTCGCTGTCTATACGCCCGCCACATTGGATGATCCCGCCACCATAACGGGCGTCCCACCCCTACGCACACTGGTTTGAACCCGCGCCCCTCTCTATTTATTTCTTAACAGGCGGTGTATTGTCCGACTGCGGCGCGAACAACAGCACATATTCCTCACCCGGCGGGATATAGGGATAAGTGCTGTACACGGGCGGCTCAACGTTCGGGAAATAGCGCCGAATCAGATTGATGTAATTCG
>DAOTUQ010000114.1:0-8209 GCA_034437055.1 Anaerolineae bacterium | reverse complement strand
TTCCAACCGCTCGATCCGCGTCGTTAAATCGGCATTTTCCGCTTGGAGCGCATCGATTTGTGTCTGTAAGTCGGCATTGTCTGCCTGTACTGTCTCGTACAAGCCCTGAATGGCGGCGACGCCTTGCGCGTCAATCGTGCTGATTGCTTGACAATACGGCACGCTAGAATTATAAATTATAAAAATATCTACTCACGCCCCGCTCAATTCATCTTAAAAGGTGCAGTCCACTATGTACGGTTATCATGGCAAAATTTTGCATGTCGATTTGAGCAACCGCTCCACCCGCGTCGAAACGCCGGATGAAATTTTCTATCGCCTGTATGCGGGCGGCGGCTTGTTGGGGACGTATTATCTGCTCAAAGACACGCCCGCGGGCATCGACGCCCTCAGCCCAGACAATCGGCTGATTTTTGCCAACAGCGTGATCGCGGGCTATCCCGCCGCTGGACTCGTGCGCTATGTCGTCACTGCCAAATCGCCGCTGACCAACGGCATCGGGGAAACGCGCTGCGAAGGACGTTGGGCGGTCGCGCTCAAGAAAAGTGGTTACGATGCAATCATCGTGCATGGGGCGGCGGCGACGCCCATCGGCTTGCTGATCGACAGCGGGCAGGTGTCGTTCTTCGATGCCGACGATTGTTGGGGACAGACGGTCGGCGCGGCGACTGACACACTCGAAGCCCGCTTCGGCGCGGATATCGATGTGGCGGCGATTGGCACAGCGGGCGAAAACGGCGTGCGCTTCGCCAATATCGTCAGCAGCCGCACGCATCAAGCGCAGCGGATGGGCATGGGCGCGGTGATGGGATCGAAAAAGCTGAAAGCGATTGTGCTGCGCGGCGGCGATCTCCCACCGATTGCCGACTCTGCCACCTATGATCGCATCAATGCCGATTTTGAACGCGATATTCCCACCAACACGCTGTCCACATGGCAAAAAGAGTTACCCGGCTTCGCGGTCTGGGTGCATACGCACGGGCTGGACGCGGCGCTGATCACCGAAAATTTCCGTACCGCCACCTTCAAAGGGGTGGAGGCGTATGCCCAAGATCAATGGCTGCCGATGTATCAAGGCGTCGCGCCCTGTCCCGGCTGCGCCAACGACTGCATGAAGCTGTACCACGCGGACGCCGACTTGGATCCACGCGCCAGCGCGATGCACCAAGAGATCACCGGGACACTGGGACCCAACATCGGCACGACCGATATTCGCGTCGTGATGCGCTTCAACAACTTGTGCAATCAATGGGGAATCGATCCAGTTTCGCTCGGCTTCACGCTCTCATTTGCGATGGAAGCCTTCGAGAACGGCATCTTGACGCTGGCGGATACCGATGGCTTGGATTTACGGTTTGGCAACCACGCCGCCGCGCTGGAAATGACGCGCCGCATCGTGGCGCGCGAGGGCTTCGGGGCGATCTTGGCGGAAGGCAGCCAGCGCGCCGCCGCGATCATCGGCAAAGGCGCAGAACGTTACGCGCTGCATGTCAAAGGCTTGGAACTGGTGCCGTTTGAACCGCGCACGCAGACCAATCTCGCGCTCGGTTACGCCACCGCGCCGATTGGACCTCGTTACGATATCTGCGAACACGATTGGGATTTCGATGTGACCGTCGGATGGGAGCATTCGCTCGACTTTGCGCGCACGCTGGGCATTCTGGAGCGTATCCCGATGGAATATGTGGGCAGCAAGAAAGTGCGCAACTACAAGGCGCTGAATACGCTTTGGTCGGGCGCGGACGCGCTGGCATTCTGTATTTTTGCGATTGCGCCGACGCGCGTCTTGAGCTTGCAGCACATGACCGATATGCTGGCAGCCATCACCGGCTGGGAAACGTCATCGCACGAAATTTTGCGCTGGGGCGAGCGGCGCAACCACTTGATGCGCGTCTACAACAATCGTGAGGGACTCGGCGCGGCGGACGACGGGCTGCCAGATCGCTTTTTCGATGATCCCATCGACAGCGGCGTGAAGCAGGGGACAAAACTCGACCGCGCGGCGTTCGCCTCCGCCATTCGCGTCTACTACGAGATGATGGGGTGGGACGAAAACGGCGTGCCGCGTCCGGCGACGTTGTATGATCATCACTTGGAATGGGTGCTGGAGGATTAAAGCGCCATTTCAGTGCATCACGAAACTGATTCACCTCACCCCCCCGACCCAGGGCAAACGCACGAAGATACAATATATCTTCGTGCGTTTGCCCTACCCCCCGACCCCCTCGCCATGCAATGGCTGAGGGGAGGACACCTTTTCAAGAACCTCACCCCCTGACCCCCTCTCCACGCAGTGGAGAGGGGGTCAGGGGGTGAGGTGAATCAGGGAGAAAACCAAACATGTCCTCCCCTCAACCATACAATGGAGAGGGGGTTGGGGGGTGAGGTTCTTGAAAACGTGTCCGCTCATCAGCCGTACCGGAGCGGTGCCTCTTGCAGAGGGGGAGCCGCCGTCGAGGACTCAACGAAATCTGATACCTTTGTCCTGCCAAATCCCGACGGATGCGGCGGAAAAGCCCTTATTCGCCGCGCACGCGCGTGGGTGTGACGCGAATCGCCGTCGTGAATGCCGTCGTGAAGCCCTCATCGGTCATGCCCAAGTCTTTGATGCCCTGCGCGTACTTGACCATATAGGGCGACGTGGTGGCGGGCGCGGGCGCTTTGGGATCGAGCGTCGCCTCGCCCATCACCACCAAATAATCCTCAGCGTCGGGGCTTTCGGTGAAGCTGAGCGCGACCTTGGGATTCTGGCGGATGTTCTTGACCTTCTGGGCATCGGGCATACTGTAGACCACAAAGCCATCCTGCTCGCGGATGAACCAAACGGGCGTCGGTTGTGGCATTCCATCGGCGCGCACGGTCGTGAACCAAACGTATTGGGCTTTATCGAGCCGCTCTGCGAACTTCTGTGGAATTTCGATGGTCATCAGTCATTCTCCCTTAAAGACGAGAAAAATTTAACGCAGAAATTGATACAGGTCGATAACTTTGAAAGAAGAACGATGCAACGCAGAGGATGGAGAGAAAAAAGCCAGAAACCGCTTGCTTTTCTCCACGTTGCATCGGATTTAGTACGCGCTCTCCAAAATGCCGACGATCTCCGCGTGCGTGAGCAGGATCGGGTTGCCCTTCATGCTGCTGGCGCGCGCCGATTTTTCGGCAATGTCATCGAAAGCGGCAGGCGTTACGCCATACGTCCGCAAGCGCGGCAGGTTCAGTTCTTCGACCAGCGCGCGCACATATTCGACGCCCGCCGCCGCGTCGTCCTTACCCGTCAGGATGCGCGCGATTTCGGCATAACGGCGCGCCGCGGGGTTGCGCGCGTCGCGGCTGTTGATCGCCTGCAAGTTCGCCGCCATCGTACCCGGCAGCAAGCGCCCGCACGCGACGCCATGCGGCACGGGGAACATGCCGCCCAAGGGACCCGCGATGCCATGCACCGCGCCGAGCTTGGCGTTTGCCAACGCCAGCCCGCCGAACAGACTTGCCAGCGCCATCGACTCGCGCGCATCGGGATCGCCCGTGTGGTATGCCCGCGCCAGTGACGCGGTATGCGGCAGCCCCTCGCGGCAGATGCCATCCGTGAGCAGCGTCGCGGCATTGCTCACGAACGGCTCGATCAATTGTGTCAGCGCGTCGATGCCGCTGGATGCCGTGACCGATTGGGGCATCGTCCGCATCAGCATCGGATCGACCAGCGCGAGGCGCGGCAGCATCGACGGGCTGCGCATACTGACTTTAAGTTTATGTTCTGGCGACGACAACACCGCATTGCGCGTGACCTCCGAACCCGTCCCCGCTGTTGTCGGGAGCGCGATCACGGGCAAACTCGGTTTGGTGAGCGGCTGATTCTTGCCGATCACCTCGACGTAATCGAGCGGATCGCCGCCGTTGGCAGTCAGCGCGGCAATTGCTTTCGCGGCATCGATCACGCTGCCACCGCCCGCGCCAATCACCAAGTCGGCGTTGAAAGCCCGCGCCGCCTGTGCGCCGCGTCGTGCATCGTCCATAGTCGGCTCGCCCGCAACGGCAAACGTCGCCGTCGCCACGCCCGCCGCGTTGATCAGTTCGACCAGTTTGGCGGCGCGATCCGGCTGACTGCCCGTCACGAGCATAGCCCGCTTGCCCAGTTCCGCCGCCCACGTCCCGATGTGTTGATGCTGTCCGAAGCCAAAGACGATGCGCGCGGCAGTCGCAAATTCAAAATTCATCCGTCGTTTCCTTTGTGTAGACGCTAAACTATAGCACATCGTCGTATTCACGCGGATATATGCCTTGACAGTTATATAACCAATATGGTATATTTGTTATCATGACAACCGTCTACGAGGCGCTGGCAGAGCCAACCCGCCGCCGAATTTTGGACTTGCTGCGCGAACGCCCCCGCATGGTTGGCGAACTGGTTGATGTGTTGGCGATCAGCCAGCCCGGCGTCTCGAAGCATTTGCGCGTCCTGCGTGAAGTTGGGCTGGTGCGTGTGCGTCAAGACGCGCAGCGGCATTGGTACGAACTGCGTCCAGAACCGTTAGCAGAGGTCGATGCGTGGTTGGAGACCTATCGCCATCTCTGGAACGCCCGCTTGGATCGTTTGGACGATTATCTGCAAACACGCAAAGAAAAAGAGGACAACCATGACAATGAATAGCCCTGTCAAGCCGATGACCATGCCGCTGGTGATCACGCGCATGTTCGATGCGCCGCGTGCGCTGGTATGGAAGGCGTGGACAGAACCCGAACATCTGATGCGCTGGTGGGGACCGGAACACTTCACCGCGCCGGTCTGCAAGGTCGATCTGCGCGTCGGCGGCACGTATTTGTATTGTATGCGCTCGCCCGAAGGACAAGACTTCTGGAGTACGGGCGTCTACCGCGAAATCGTCCCCATCGAGCGAATCGTCTGCACCGACAGTTTCGCCGATGCGGACGGCAATATCGTCGATCCCAAGACCTATGGCATGGGCGACGATTTCCCGTCCGAACTGCTGGTTACGATCATCCTTGAAGATGTGGATGGCAAGACGAACATGACTCTGACGCACGTCGGCATCCCAACAGCGGGTGAGATGCGCGAGATGACCCAAGCGGGCTGGAACGGCTCGTTCGACAAGCTGGCGGCAAGCCTGAAGTAGCTCACCTCACGCCCTGTCCCTTCTCCACGAAGCCTGAGGAGAGGACACCTTTTCAAGAACCTCACCCCCTGACCCCCTCTCCACTGCGTAGCTGAGGGGGAACACAAGGCGGAAACTCCCCCTCTCCACGCAGTGGAGAGGGGGCTAGGGGGTGAGGTGAATCAGTGAGAAAACCAAACATGTCCTCCCCTCAGCCACGAAGCGGGAAGGGGTCAGGGGGTGGGGTAAACCAAACGTTCAGCGGATGATCGTCCCGACGCTATGATCCCCCAACACGCCCTGCACCAACGCATCATCTGACCAGAAATCCAGCACGAGGATCGGCATGTCGTTTTCTTGGCACAGCGTGAAGGCGGTCATGTCCATGACTTCGAGCTTGTCTTGGATCACCTTGTCATAACTGATCTGTTCGTAGCGCGTCGCGGTGGCGTCTTTCTTGGGGTCAGCGGTATAGACGCCGTTGACCTTCGTCGCCTTGATCACGATTTCGGCGTTGATCTCCATCGCCCGGAGCGCGGCGGCGGTGTCGGTCGTGAAATACGGGTTGCCCGTACCGCCCGCGATGATCACGATGCGCCCCTTTTCGAGGTGGCGCACGGCGCGCAAGCGAATGTACGGCTCTGCGACGGCGTTCATGGCGACGGCGGTCTGCACGCGCGAGGTCACGCCGACCCGTTCGAGCGAATCTTGCATCGCCAGCGCGTTCATGACCGTGCCGATCATCCCCATGTGGTCGGCGGTACTCTGCGCCATACCGCGTTCGACGCCCTGTGCGCCGCGCCACAGGTTGCCCGCGCCGATCACCAGCGCGATTTGCACACCCAGATCGTGGACGCGCTTGATCTTGACGGCGATTTCTTCCGCGCGATCTGGGTCGATGCCGAAGCCGCTGCTGCCCGCGAGGGCTTCGCCGCTCAACTTGAGGACGATGCGCTTGTAGGCGGGCGTGCGCGCACCCTTGGACGTGCCATTTTCGTTCATGTTCGACTCCTGCGTGCAAAAAAAGAGAGACTAGCGATTGCTAATCTCTCTGATTGATCGTGCGATGGGGATGATTCAAACTGCCGAGTGGCTGAGAAGCCAGATCGTCACCTATGAAGGCAAAACACGTCTTGCCCTTACAGCCGACCGTTGCATAGCGTCTCTCAGCACTCAGCACGCGGCACTCAGCACTTTCTAGGCATTGTTCCCGTTGGCGCTCGCTGGAGCAGCGGCGGCAGTGTCCACGTCCAAGACTTCGCCCAGTTCAAAGCGGGCAAAGCGGCGGATTTCCATGCTCTCGCCCAGTTCGACGACGACATCATGGAGCATCTGCGCGATGGTCTTGTTGTCGTCCTTGATGTACGACTGTTCCATCAGCACCACTTCTTTGATGTAGGTTTCCAGACGCCCGTTGACGATCTTCTCGATCACGGCGTCGGACTTGCCCGTGCTATCTTCGCGGGCGCGTACCATGAATTCAGCGCGCATGGTGGCGAGCATGGCTTCGGGCAGTTGTTCGCGCCGGACGACCATCGGCTTGAGATTGGCGATATGCAGCGCCACGTCGCGGCAGAACTGGCGGAAGGTGTCGGTATTGGCGACGAAATCGGTCTCGCAGTTGATTTCGACCATCACACCGACGCGCTTGTTGAAGTGCAGGTAGCTTTCGATCAAGCCCTCGTTCATCGTCCGCCCGGCGCTGAGTTTCTTGGCTGCTTTCGCCAAGCCTTTTTCGCGCAGGAACGCCGCCGCTTTGGTCACGTCACCGCTGCTGGATTCGAGCGCCTTCTTGCAGTCCAAGGGACCCGCGCCCGTCATTTCGCGCAGGTCTTTGACCATCTGAGCTGTGATCTGCTGTCCCATCGTTTATGCGGTTCCCTCATCTTCAAACAACTTGGCACTCTTCAGTTTGGCAAGCGTCGCAGCGCCGAGATATGCCTCGTCGCCATCGGCTTCGTTGAACTTGGCGGCGGCTTCTGCCATCGCGGTGGTGGCGTCGCCTTCTTCGTAGTCTTCACCCTTGCGCATCGTCTGTCCCTCGATCACGGCGTCGGCAAGCGCGGCAACCAAGAGCTTGATCGCGCGCACAGCGTCGTCATTCGCGGGGATGATGTAGTCGATCTCGTCCGGGTCGCTGTTGGTATCCGCCAGCGCCAAGACCGGGATGTTCAGGCTGTTGGCTTCTTTGATCGCCGTTGCTTCGCGCTTGGTATCGATCACGATCATCATGTTGGGCAAGCGGCGCATGTTGCGGATGCCGCCAAGCCGTTCTTGCAGCTTATCGATCTTGCGCGTGAGGATCAACGCTTCTTTCTTCGGCAGCAGCTCGAACTCGCCGTTTTCGCGGCGGCGTTCCAGCTTCTTGAGCGTTTCGATCCGGCGGCTGATGGTCGCCCAGTTGGTGAGCGTGCCGCCGAGCCAGCGCGTATTGACATACGGCATCTTGCAGCGGTCGGCTTCACGCTGGACGGCTTCTTGCGCTTGGCGCTTGGTGCCGACGAACATCACGACGCCGCCCGCGAGCGTTTGATCGCGCAGCATATCGTGATAGGTGTGTAGATTGACGAGCGTCTGCTGCAAATCGATGATGTGGATATCGTTGCGGGCGGTAAAGATATAGGGCTTCATCTTCGGGTTCCATTTGGTCGTGCGATGACCAAAATGCACACCCGTCTCCAGAAGCGCCTTCATGGTGACTGCGGAAGGCATGGTACGTTCAACTCCTCGATTGTGTTTAAGCGTTCACACCCGGCAACTGCACGCTGGAACTCCACCACGAAGGGCGATTTTATGCGCAGCAACACTGTTGAAACGGGGTGTGTGAGATTTGGCGCGATTTGCCCACGACATGCGTGAAGAATATTCGTTACTGCAAATATCACCGGAGGGAAGTCTAGCATAGGGAGGCGGGGCGTTCAAGACTGAACCGCTGCTGCCAACGGTATGGTTTGACCGTTGGCAGCGCCCCGCGCCGCCCGATGTTGTATTGCGTCATGGGCGGACTTATCTTATGCTTGACGGGCGTGAGCGTTATAAAGTAAGCTGAGTTTTGGATCGGCTCTAAACCGTTCACCTCACCGCCAACCCGCTCTCCACGC
>DAOTUQ010000113.1:0-18730 GCA_034437055.1 Anaerolineae bacterium | reverse complement strand
TTATTCACCTACCCGTGCAGAACGCATTTTGCCCCAGTCCTATAGGGTTCATTATGTGTTTCTTGGGTTTAAATTCACAGATTTTGAGCTTAATCCCATGGGTAGGTGAATAAATACCGATCTTCGTGCCACGAAGTTATTTATGGACATCTAAGGTTTATATAGGGTCATAACCCAGTGAAGATACCGCGATGGCTGAGTAGTGACGCTTATATTGGGGAATAATTTTTCAATTAAACCGTTGGGAATTCGCGCTTGAAGTTCCGAGATTGAAGCGGCAAACGTCCATGCGCTCACCAAGGTTGACGCCTTGCAGCAATATCCGAAGGCACATTTGTTTTAATGATCGCTTCAAAGGATGGCGCAAGCGAGAAGGTCTTGTCTAAGGGGTGAAATTAACTCGTTCATCCATTGATAGGGTGTCCAACGCCCCGAACCCGCTTACGCCGCTTCAGCAAATCAACTGCCCTGAACTGCACAAATAACGACGGCAACATTTTAGTTACGAAATAACCATCGAACATTCCCAATATTCACGACCCAAGCGTTCAAATCAGCAGCGCCGATCTTTTTCAGGTTGTTCGCCGCAGCGACGGGTGGTGTCGGTGCGAACGGCGTATCTGTCATCGTGGGCGGCGGCGAGCGTCTTTCGGTTGCGCTTTCGGTTCGTAACGGTGCGGGTGCTTCGGTTGCCGTCTCGGTGGGCGTCGGCGAGGGCCCGTCGGTTGCCGTCTCGGTGGGCGTCGGCAAGAAAATCACCTTGTCCGTGGGCGTCGGCGTCTGTGAAGGTGTCGGCGTGTCCGATGGCGTCGGCGTGTCCGATGGCGTCGGCGTCTGTGAAGGCGTCAACGTCTCCGTCGGCGTGTCCGATGGCGTCGGCGTGTCCGATGGCGTCGGCGTGTCCGATGGCGTTGGCGTGTCCGATGGCGTTGGCGTGTCCGATGGCGTTGGCGTGTCCGATGGCGTTGGCGTGTCGGTAGCCGTGTCGGTCGGTACATCCGTTGGTACATCCGTCGGTACATCCGTCGGTACATCCGTCGGCACATCCGTCGGCGCAACCGTCGGCACATCCGTCGGCGCAACCGTCGGCGCAACCGTCGGCGCAACCGTCGGCGCAATCGTAACTGAGATAATGGTCGCCGTGTTCGTGAAGGTCGCGGTTGTTGCCGTATTAGATGGCGTCGGGGTAGCACTAACCTCAATCGTCGGCGTCCGACTGGTTGCCTGGTTGGTTGGCGTGCGTGGAGTGCTCGTGGCATCTTGGGTTGGCGTGCGTGAAGTACTGGTAGCTTGTGTGCGGAAATCCTCAGTTGGCGTGCGTGAAGTGCTGGTGGCTTGCGTCGGGGAATCGTCGGTCGGCGCGCGCGTGTTCGATGCGGCTTGCGTCGGGGAATCGTCGGTCGGCGCGCGCGTGTTCGATGCAGTTTGTGTCGGTTGATTGGTCGCCGTTCGAAGCGCGGTAACTGCCTGCGGCGTGTTGGTACCCACCGGGCAACCATTGTTCGCCAGCGTACCTGCTTCACGCGGGCAATCATCAAGTGCATCGAGGATCGAATCGCCGTCTTGATCGAGTTCGAGCGTCGGTGTGCGCGTCACCGTCGGTCGGCGCGTCGCGCTGGGAACATTTGGACAGCCTTGCGTTTCCGGCGGACCCGCTTCCAGCGGACACAGATCGGCATCGCCTTCCAAGCCGTCACCGTCAATATCAGGGATGGGTGTCGCCGTCGGCAGTGGACAACCGTTCGACTCGATGGGACCCGCGGCTTGCGGACACACATCCGCGCTGTCGATCACGCCGTCGCTATCGGCATCCGGGCAACCATTGGTTTCGGGGCGACCTGCCTCGTTCTCGCAGACATCTTGTGGATAGGGAATAGTATCGCCATCGACATCGAGGAAGGGCGAAAGGCATTCGAGGACTGCCGCCGAGCCACCGACAAACCGAATCGCACTGTCGTAATACTCGCGCGCCTCTGAATACGGCGCGGGACGGCTCTCCAAAAGCGCCGCCTCCTCACTGATATCGAACAGCGAGCGACTGCCCGCCGTCACCGCTTCTCGCTCGGCGCCGGGCAGCAGATAAGAGCAAGTCCCCGCTTCGTTAGAATAGCAGGTGAACGCGACCTTATCGTGATCGTCCGGAATCGATGTGTCGGCGGGGATTTGCCGCACCGAAAAACATTCGCTGGCAGATTGCAGTAACATTGCCCGATTTTGGAGCGGCTGCACCGTGACGCCGCGAAAATCGCCCAGACTGGCGAAGAAATCGCTTTCTGGGTAAATGATCAGGCTGGCGCTCGCTCTGCCCTCTGTGTTATCAACCAACCCCAGTTCCAACAACGTCCCAGTCTCGACAAACAGGTTGAGCGGGTTCGCCATCACCGGTTGACCAGAGAAACGCTGCCCATCGATCACCATCAGACTGTCTTCGGGCGAGACGATCACGCTGCGCAGGAAGATCGGCGCGGCTTGATTGTTGATAAAGAACTGGTTGCCAATCTGATCGAACGAGACAATGGTTGGGCGAATCGTCGGCGTAAAGGTGGGCGTTGGCGATGGCGTGATCGTCTGCGTGGCGGTGGGGATTGTGGTAGCGGACAGCGCGAGCGCGATTTCCTGAAAGCGGATTTGCGTTGACAGCAGGACAACATTGCGCGCTTCGGAGGATCGGATTTGCGCGATGAAGAATGCGATCAACATGAAGACGACCAAAAATGTAATGCCCAAGCCCGAACGCTGACGACCAGATAACCGCGCCGCCACAACGACGGGACGACGGCGCGGGGATGGGACAAAGACCAGCGAGAGCGCAGTATTATCTTGCGGGCTGTGCGCGGCGGCATAGCTCATGATCGCCTGCCCCGCGTGGTCAACTTTGTTATCGAGCGCGTAGCGAATCAATTCCTGCTCGATGGCATAGCGGCGACTCAGCTCAGGATCAACCGTGAACAGCCCATCGGTCATGGCGACCAGCGAGTCGCCTTCCTTTAGCACCATGCCATTTTGACCGAGCCGGAACGCGCGGCGGCTGCTGACAAATTCCCTGCCCCGCTCGGCATAAAAGCCAATATCGACCTGTACGTCAGCATTGACGCCAATGGCGCGCGTTACAACCTCTGCATTGGGCAGCGTGTTGGCTTCTTCGGGCGACATTTGTCCGGCAAAGATGTACTCATTGCCGAGCGTGTGATCAATGTTCACCCGCACCAGTCGCCCATCGCGCATCAAATAAATGCGACTGTTACCCACGCTGGCGATAAACAGGCGTCCATACGGCGCTTCATCGCTGAGGTTGATAACGATCAAGGCAAGCGTCGTCGTACCAGCCCCGCGCAATTCACTGTAGACGACGCGATTGGCTTGCTCAACCGCGCTGACCAACAGCTTGGGGATACTGGTGCCAGTGCTGACCTGCAAGTGATCCATGATGGCACGAGCGGTCAAACGGGCGGCTTTTTCTCCAGCATCGCCACCGCCCGCGCCATCGCAGACCAACGCGATCTGAAGCTTCAAGCCGCCCGACGTCGTGATCAAACCGTCGGCGGCGTAATCTTCTAGTCGTTCGCGCGTTGCGATGTCCCGTTCAGAAAATGCAGTAATGTCTGCCATGATGTCTCAAATTGTGCAAGCCGATGTTGGGTGCCGCGTAGGTCGTCTCGAAAGCATCCGACCGGTTTAGACTGGGTTGTAATCGTCGCTGACTTCATCATCGTCATCGACATAGCGAATGCCCAACAGCGGACGGAAAAGATGCTCTGTCCCCGTGACTTGCGACTGATGTGTTTGAGTGGTAGTGCCATACCGTGAACGATTGGTGTTGACAACCGTTATCGGATCCCACAATTCTACGATGATGTTCTGGGTAATGCCAACTTCTGAGCCAATCGGAACAATGACATCGCGCTCAAGTGGGATGCGCTCCCCATTCACAAAGACGCCATTTTTCGCCTTCAAATCGCGGATCGAAAACCGACCATTGCGATGAATCAACATGCAGTGGCGCGGACTGACAAATGGCGCGGGAATGACGAAATCGCAGTTGCCCGTTTCACTCCGCCCGATGACAAATTCCTCGCGCGTGATCGGGATTTCCGTTTGATTAAGCCCGCGCACGACGATCAAACGCCCATACAGCTTATTCTCGACGAGGGCGAGCGCGGCGTCCGCTGGCACGGGCGCGCTGCGCGCTGATTCGGTTGCAGTCGGCTGTCCGGCATCGGTATCCAGCGCTTCAGAACCGGGCGCATAACCGCTCGTCACGCGCTGACGCCGACGTGCGCGCAGCCGAGCGAGCAGCATCAGCAGGATGATCAGCACCAGCACTAAGATAATCACGGAAAACAACAGCGTCAGTGGATTATCGATGGGGCGCGGGGGCGGCGTGGCTGGGCTTGAGGCAGCGGCGGCGATTGAGGCAGCAGCGGCGTTTTCGACAAGCGCGGTTGGCTCCGGCGTGAGCGTCGGTGATGGGATCGGCGTCGGTGTCACGGTGGGCGGCACGGTCGGTTGTGGCGTCGGCGTGGGCAGCGCGGGGAGCGTGGCAACCGTCACGCTCCCCTCACGCGCTGCCGTCGCGGTCAAGCCAAGCGAATCGGTCACGGTGACGACCAATCGGAATGGCGTCGTGGTTTCGGGTAAGTCGAATGCAGTCAACGACCATGTGAGGTTGAAATTGCCGAGTGGGTCGATAGTCGGGTCAAATTCCAACTCCGATTGCAGCACTTGACCATCCGCCGCGTTGACGATCTCCACACGCAAGCTCTGAAGCGTGCGCGGCACGCCATCCGGGAATACGACGCGCGCATTCAGCCGTGCTTCGCTCGTGTCGAATACGACCTGTTCCTCGTCGTAGCGCGGGCGGCGGCGCAGATCAAGGCTGTCATCCGCCAATTCAAGCTGAGGCGCGGCAAATGTACGCGGGTAGGTGAAATCGGTGCTGATCCGCTGGTCGGCGTCCAATTCGACCCGTAAGCGCACTTGCGGCGCGGTGTTGAGGTCACGCCGCAGCGGGCGATACGTCAGTGTGTAGATCGTGCGGCTGCTTTCGATGGCATCGTAGGCAAGTTGCAGCGTACTGACCGCGCTGATCGGCGCGCCGCTCTGTACAAAGCGTCCATTCAGGTTGTTGACGAACAAGCCGCCGCCGTTTTGTGCAAAAGCGCGTAGTTTGTCGGTGCTGTCGTCGCGGAAGCGGTGCGCTTGAATAACGTGCAGCGGAACATTGAGCGCGGCGAAACCGCGTGCCAGCGCGGGGTCATCGTCTGCGCGCAGATACGACCCGACCAGCAGCGTTTGAAACGCGCGCGCCGGGTTTTCGGTCAGTTCGGCGCGTACCCGATCAAGTGCCGCCGCGACCATGCCGTCAATCGGCGCGTACAACGTGGACGCGCTCAAGCCATCGATCAAGCTGTTCAGACCCGCCAGATCGACCGGTTCAACCCTTTCCAGCAGGTTCGCCCCGAGGATGTAGAAAATCACGTCGTCACCCGGACGATAGTAGGATTCGACGTAGGCGCGCAGTGTCGAGCGGATCAGATCAACATCCGAGGCGTAACTGAGATTCACCATGACGATCAACGTCATTGGCGCTGTGGGTTCGCTGCTGACTTGCAGCGCATCAGCACTTTCATCGACGGCGAAGTTCGACTCGGTCAGCAAATCGTAACGCTGCAAGCCCGCGCTGCGCACGAGCATTTGCAGCGTGACTTGTCCATCAGCGAATGTCGGATCGGCGGTGAAGATCACGCCGCCGCTCAAGCTGCCGCTCGTTTGCGCGCGCACGACCAGCGCGCCAAGCATGAAGCACACGATCAGGCTGAACAGCACCCCACCGAAGCGCACGCTGTAAATCGTCTTCCACGTCATGACTCACGATCCTCCGGGGTTGGGGAAGGCATTGCCCGCCGCGCCCGGTGCTGGCGTGGGCGGCAGGGGTTCGAGATAATACTCCCCATTTTCGCCTTCCGCCGTCCAGCCGACCAAGCCGCCATAGTTGATTTGCCACCAGCGCAGTTGATCTACGCTGTCGCAGGTGGGCCCGCCGACGACCACGAAGTTCGTTCCGGGTCGCATCAGGGCGACGACTTGCCCATCTGCCTTGCTGGGGTCGGAGCGCACGCGATTCGCTAAGCCACCCGACGCGACGCGGGCGGGCGCGCCCACGATCATCCGACCCGGCACGGGCGACCCCACGCAAATGTCACCCGCCGAACCAAAGATCGTCGGGAACGGCGTGATCGTGGCGGTCGGCGGCAAAATCGGCGCGATATCCTCGTTATCCGGCACGCCGTCGCCGTCGGTATCCCGATTATTCGGGTCAGTGCCAAGATCGACTTCCTCGCCGTCCGTCAGCGTGTCCCCATCCGTATCACGATTTAACGGGTTGGTGAGCCAGACCCGTACCTCATCGCCATCGGACAGCCCATCTTCATCGGTATCGGCGAGATCGGGAAAGGTTTCTAAGGTCGATTCGCGCGCATTGCTCAGTCCATCGCCGTCCAGATCGTCGAGCGCGATGGCGGTTGCCGTCGCTGCGCTGGCGGTTGCTGTTGCCGCGCCATCGGTCGCTGCGAGTAACACGACCTGTGTTTGCGTTTGTGCGGCACTTTGCGCGGCGCTTTGCGTGAGCTGTGTGTAGCCGAAGACCAGCACTGCGCCAATCAAGATGATCATGAGCAGACAGCCGCCCAGAAGCCAACCGGGAATCAGCGACGTGACCGCGACTTCGCCGGCGGCGGACTGGACGCCGCCATAGGCTTCGGCGGGCGTGGGAATCACGGCGATTTCAAACGGATAGGTTTTCGGCGCGCCGAGCAAATGCCGCCGCTTGGCGACCACGCGCGCCGAGAAAATTTCGTTTTGTCCGGGCGCGAGCGTATATTGTTTGGTACTCAGGTCGAAACGCAGCATCTGCTCGCGGTCGCGGGCTTGCAGGGTGTACTTGCCGAACGTGTTCGCGCTGTTGTTGATCGAAAGCTGCAAATGCTTGCCCGACGCGATCCGCTCCGGCTCCATATCGATCACAAAGCTGTAGAACGGCTGAATGTTCAACGAGCCTTGCACCGCTGGCGAAACCAGCCCCTGCGCACGCGCGCTGACGCGCACTTCAAAAGCATGTTCGCCCGCCGCGCTCGTGCTGTTCATGGGTGGGTGGAATGTCACCGAAGTGGTGTTGCGCGTGTTGGGCAGCAAGAACAGCGTTTCGCTCGGCGCGCTTGCCCAATTCGGCGGCAAACCGATCAACTCGACACGGAAATGATCGACCACATCACCGCGATTGACGACTTCAATCGGCATGGCGACCGTCGTTCCCGGCGTCACCTGCAAATGCGGCGTATCAATATTGACCTGAATTTTCTCCGGCAGCAGCGGTGGATACGCCGCGACGGGTTCAGGCGCGGGCGCAACGGGCGCTGATGCCCCTGTTTCTTCGCGTGGGCGGGCATTCGCGCGTTCGATGCGCACCCAGTAACCGCCGATGCGCAGGGTATCGACGGCGTTCCACATTTCCGCGATCCCGTTGATCAAACGATAGTTGCCTAAATACGTGCCATTCTTCGATCCCTGATCGATGACACGGTACGCGCCGCCCAATCCGACCTCGATGCGCACGTGTTGGCGCGACACCCGTTGATCGTCGAGCAGAATATCCTGCCCGTCGCCACGTCCAATCGTCAATACGTTGCGATCCAGTGTGACGGCGCGCGTCGGCAGATTGTCGCCGTATAAAATCAGCAAATCGTGTTCAGGATGTGCGCTCGGCGCGCGCGTCGGCTGGGGCATTTCTGCCGCGAGCGGAGCGGACATCACCGCCGTGATTGCCTCATCGATCTGCAAGAGGCTGGCGCTGCCGCGCGCCCCTTCCAGCAGCGCGCCAACGTCCGTGCGTTGCAGCGCGCGCGCCACCTCAATCGCCGATTGGAAGCGGTTGTTCGGGTTCTTTTCCAGCATCTTGAGGACAAGAATTTCGAGTTCTTCGGGAATATCCCCGCGTGTGTAGCGCGGCAAGGGGATCGGTTCGCGGGCGTGCATCCGAATCGCTTCCGAAATCGAGCGCGGCTGATAGGGCGGATTGCCGACCAGCATTTCGTAGAACAGCACGCCCAATTCGTAAATGTCGCTGCGCACATCGACACGCTCACCGAGGCATTGTTCCGGCGACGCATAGGGATAGTTCAGGTCGGACTTATCGGAGATATAGTTTTCGCCATTGTCCAACGAATCAGCGACCGTGAATTCGGTCAGCACAGGGACATAATTGACAATGGGCCCGATCACGGGTGTCGAACGCAGCACGACGTTGCTTGGCGTCAGCGCCCGGTGAATCAAGCCCTGCTGATGCGCGTAATTCAGCCCCTCGGCGATTTGAATCGTCAACGCGACGGCTTCGCTCAGGCTCATCTGCTTTTTCGCCGCTTTGAGCTGGTCGAGGTAGCTGCGAATGCTGTTGCCCGTGACCAGTTCCATCACCATGAACAACTCGTTATCCACGTTGTCATAGGACAGAATACGCACGATGTTGGGATGATCGAGCCGGCTTAAGACGCGCGAATCTTGCAGAAACCGCTGCTTATACGTTTCTTCCGCCGCCAAATTCGGGTGCATAATCTTGAGCGCGACCACCCGGTCAAGCGGCAGTTCGGTCGCTTTATAGACCGAGGCGCGCACATTTTGTCCGAGAAAACGATCAATGCGGAAGTTCTTGATGCGCTTGCCGACCAATCGACGCGAATCCTTCTCCGCGCTGATCGACAGCGAGTCGACAATATGATTGCCGCCCTCGAACTTGACCCAGTAATTGCCCAGCCGCACGATTTCGTCTTTGTCCCACAAGACATGGGTTTGCGGGACGAGCAGCGTATCGCTCACCCACGTGCCGTTGGACGAGCCGCGATCCATGATCAGGATGCTGCCGTCCGGGCGCAGTTCGATTTGCGCATGGGCGCGCGACACCCGCTTACCATCCAGTTGAATATCTTGATCATCCCCGCGTCCAACCGTCAGCAATTCCGACGCCAGCTTAATCACTTTCATCGGGTGATCTTCGCTGAAGAACACAAGGCGGTCATTCGACTGCAAGTCGATGGTCAGCGGCGGCGGCGAATAGGGCGGCATGTCCTCGTCCAGCGGCTTGATCATGACGACGGTGGCGTTCGCGTCATCGCTGACGCCCTGATCGCCTTGCAGCGTTGGCATCGCCGCCATCAGTGAGATCGGGATCACGCGCTTGAGTTCGTATTGCAGCCAGTACTCGCCAATCCGAATGCGCTTTTCTGGCTCTAGGCGCATGGTGACGCCCGGCTGCAAGCGCACGCCATCTGACCACACACCGTTGCGCGAACGGCTGTCACGGATGTAATACTTGCCGTCAATCGCGCGTTCGAGCAGCGCATGGACGCGCGAAATGTCGGGACTGTCCACCACAATTTCGACTTGGCTAGAGCGCCCGATCTCAAAGCGGTCGCCATCCAGCTTGAACGTGAGTGTCGGGCGGTCTTCGCTGAACAGGATCAGCCGGTCGTAACCCATTTGATCCGGCGCGATTTGCGGCGGGGTGAAGCGCGGCGGTTCATCCCACTTCAGCAGCGCACTGACATCCGTCGGGCGGTTGTCGCTTGTGCTTGGCGCACGTTCCGGCGGCAGCGGCATGGGTGAGCTTACGGGGAGAGGCGCGGCTGGCGCAACCGCGACGGGCGTCACTGCGAGGGGTACGCTTGGCACAGGCGTCATTGCCATTGGCGCGGCGGCTGCCTCAACCACTGGCTCAGGATCCGTGTCCGCCACAGTCGGGGACGGCTCCGGTTTCGTGATCAGCGCCTTCAGTTCAAGCTGCATCCAGTAATCGCCCAAACGGACAATCACCGTCGTATTGAACAAAATCGGGACGTCTGGTTCGAGCCGGGTATTGTCCACCCAGACACCATTGGTCGAATGGCGGTCAGTCAGGTAGTACTTGCCGTTCGGTTTGCGCTCGACCTCAGCATGAAAGCGCGATGCTTTGCCACCGCTCAGGACGATGGTGCTGTCGGGCGCGCGTCCAATCGTGACGACGGGCTGCGCGAGGTTGACCGAGAATGCGGGCTGTTCGATGCTGTAAAAGACCAGCCGATCCTGATTGGATTCGCCCATCGGAATCGAATAGCCTTGCGGCAGTGACGCGGGCAGCGGTGCAGACATGATCGCCGTTGCAATGTCCGTCGGGATGCGATCATCCGGTGAATTGAAAACAGTGGGCGCGGGCGGGAGCGGGGTCGCCATGATCACGGTCATCGGCTGTGCCAGAATCGGGCGGAGGAGCGCCTGCAAATCGCGCGCCACATCGCTCGCCGCCGCGTAGCGCAGCGCCTGATCTTTGTTGAGACAGCGCAAAACGATCTGCTCTAGTTCAGTCGGGTAGCCAGATCGCAGCGTAGACGGCAGCGGCACGGGTTCGCGCCCGTGCATCTTCGCCGCTTCGGCAATCGATTTCGGGTTGAACGGCAGTCTGCCGACCGACAGCTCATACAACATGATGCCAAGCGAGTAAATATCGCTGCGTTGATCGACGCGCTCGGCAAGGCATTGTTCCGGCGACATATACGGGTACGTGCCGACAGGCTGCTGATCCGTGATTTCGCTGGCGGTACTGGCAGTCAGTTTCGCCAAGCCGAAATCGGTCAAAATGGGGCGATAGCTCAAACGCGGCGCGCCAGATTCGGGCTTGAGCAGCACGTTATCCGGCTTAATGTCGCGGTGAATCATGCCCTGCTGGTGCGCATAATCGAGCGCCTCGGCAAGTTGGCGCATCACCTCAATCGCTTCGGGGTAATCGATGATGCGTGCTTCTTCATTCAGCCGCTTGATGTACTGGCGCAAACTGCCGCCGCTGATCAATTCCATCACGAGGAACAGATCGCCGCTGATGTTGTTGAACGTCAGTACACGAATAATATTCGGATGATCGAGGCGCGCGGACGCCCGCGCTTCCTGCAAAAATCGCTGCTGGAACGTGCCATGGGCGGCAAGATGCGGGTGCATAATCTTGATTGCAACCTGCCGCTGTAAGCGCAAATCGGTCGCCCGATAGACTGCCGCCATGCCGCCCTGACCGAGCATGAGGTCGATGCGATAATGCTCAATCGTGCGCCCGATCATCCCATTACGCATACGTTACTTCGTGCCTTTTTTGCGGCTGACCGCGTTTTGCTGAATGGTGTGGGTTAGTTCATGCGCCAGCAAGCGTTTGCCGCTGCTGCTTTCCGGTTGATATTCGCCTTCACGGAAGAATAGATCGCTGCCCGTCGTGAACGCGCGCGCGCCGACTGAACTGCTCAACTCGTCGGACGTGGAGTCCGTGTGGACGCGCACGCCGCTAAAATCTGCGCCGAACGCCGTCCCCATGGATCGCTGCACATTGTCGGGTAGGGCTTGACCTTTGCCGCGCTCGGAATCAATCCGCTGTTCAAGCTGCGCATCGACATCGAAGCTGCCAGCTAAGGATTGTGGCGCTGCTTCGCGTTCGAGTTCCTCTTCGCCTTCGCGCTGCATCACGTTCACAGCGGGCGTGCGCGCAACTTCTTCCTCTTCGCCTTCGCGCTGCATGATGTTCACAGCGGGCGTGCGCGCAACTTCTTCCTCTTCGCCTTCGCGCTGCATCACGTTCACAGCGGGCGTGCGCGCAACTTCTTCCTCTTCGCCTTCGCGCTGCATGAAACGCTGATCGGGTGTCCGCGCAACTTCTTCCTCTTCGCCTTCGCGCTGCATGACACGCTGATCGGGTGTCCGCGCAAGTTCGTCGTCGCCTGCGCGCTGAACACCGTCCATGCGCTGGACGACTTGATCGGCAACCGCGTCGGCTTCGCGTTCCGAGGCATTGTCTGCCGAGGTGACAGTCAGCTTCGCTTGCATTGCCCTGCCCGAAGGCAGCACCGCGCCGCCCTGCATCAACAGCCGTTGCAGCGCCTGGTTGCCGATCATGCCTTGCAGCTTCAAGGTTTCATTGGTGTGCGCCGCACGAGCGGGATTTTCTGATGTGCGGGCTGATTTTGGCGCTGTCCGGCGCGGATCGTGCTGAAATTCTGCCATGCTCAAATTCCCTTTCTAAATAAATCCACATTACAGGTTTGAAGTTAAAACGCGAAGGCGACTTTCATTTTATCGCGCCCACTTCAACCCTCGAACGGCTCACGTTATTTCGAGCAGATACGATGCGAACGCCGGACGCTGCGAATTGATGAGACGATCCGCAAGCTCCCGCCCCAGTTTGGACTTCGACTCGCTGAGCGGCAGCCTGACAATGAAATGACACGGCACCGTCTCGACGATTTCCGGTGTGACATCAAAATACAGTTCCAGCAGTCGCTGTAACCCCATCCGTGTGCCACGGCGCAAGAACAACCAGCCCAACTGGCGCACGATTTCACGCTGCCGCGCCATCGGCAGTTCCGGCAGCAGCAGCAGATCAAACCAGCTTGACATCCACGCCAGCCATTCTTGCGGCGCGGTGTCCGCCGACAGATAAAAATCAAAGTTGTCGATCATCCAGATGATCGGGTTCATGATCGACTCGAAGATCAGCAGGAAGCGACCCATAAACTCGCTGTCGGAGTAGACCGCCGGTAGGTATTGCAGCCACGAACTTTGATCGTAGGGCAACCCCGGCACGTAACCGGGACGCGATTCGAGCGGCGACGGTCGATCCAGCGCAGCGGCGGGCGCGGCGACCACAATCGATGCCGCGTACTGTAAACGCACGAAGCGGAACAGGAACGGACCGCTGCGTAAAACATCGCCTTCGTGCAGCTCTTGCGCGACACGCGCCGGAATGCGCGCGTCGTTGAACCAGATGCCGTTGCTGCTGTTCAAGTCTTCGACCAAATACGTATCATCGTCACGCCAGACGATGCGAAAATGCTGGCGGCTGATCTCGCGGTTATTCAGCACAAGATTGTTTTCCGAGCCGCGCCCAACGCGCAGCCCCTGCCGCCCGATGATAATCTCTTGTACGTCCATATCGGGCCCGCTGACGAGGAATACCGCTTTAATCTCTTCCATCGCGCGTCAGTCCGTTAAGATCGTATGTTGGAACGAGACGACGACGCCCTGCGGCGGTAAACGAATTTCCTGTGTTTCTGCGCCGCGTGTGAATTGACGCTTGTCGTAATTGACGGGAAACAGTTTGACCGACCGGACGAAATTCACGCCCGGTACCGACAGCAGCACCGCGGTTAAGTCCGACACGAACAGATCGCGCCCGAACTTCCAGCCCTGTCCATCAACGCCGCCCGTCAGCGGGTTGACGAATTCGAACAAGCGTTTTTCGACGGCGGCGCGCACCTTTTCGATCTCCAAGGTGGCGCTGACACTGATGCGCGTTTCGCTCTCGACCCATTGATACGTCGGCTGCGTGATTTCCAACTGCGTGGCAAGCAAGCGCCGGTCATCGAGGTACGACTGCACTGTTTCGCGTAAATCGGCGGCAACCTCAAGGCTTTCTGGGGCGATGAAGCCGGACAAGCGCGGGATTTGCGGGATGAGCAGCACCTTGATTTCGCCCCGATTGGTGAGCGGTGGTTGCAGGCAGTACACGCGCCCAATGCGCCCCGGTGCGGCTTCCTTCGCCAGATATTCAAAATCGGCGGCGGTCACGGCGCGTCCCAACGAGCGCATGAAGTGTGGCACGCGCGTTTTGGCGCTTTCGAGTGACTCGGTATCCATGCCACCGCGTGCCGGAAAACGATTTGTGACCCGGCTGATATAGGGCATGGATGACTTCAGCTCGTTAATGGTGTTGATGGCAACATTTCCCGACAAGCCGCCACCGTAGCGATAGCGCATCATCAGCAGCATCGCGTTTTTCGGAGCCAGCGCGCCATAGCGACGCACCTGACCATCGCGCATGGGCAGCGCGGGACCAAGACGCAGTTCGCCCGTGTCGCTGTCGATGGTGTAATGGCGATCATTCGGCATCGAACTGGAGAAATCGGTCACTTCTTGCCAGCGTTCTTCCCGACCATCATCGCGGCGCACGAGCAGAAACTCGCTGGACGAGCGCGCGATCAACGGACTGTGCGCAAGGAGGAAGGTCTGTCCGGGTGAACCATCGGAGCGCCCAATGACCTCATTGGTCACAACATCGACATTGGTTGCATTGACGGTCCCGCCCCAACTCGAAATCGTCACGCGCTTCAGGCGTGGGCTGATGTTGTAGCGGCTCTCGACCGTCATCGAGTCGAGGCGGCAGCGCAGCCAGAAGAAATTCAGATCATTACGGATGGCGCGGCGGAGCGGCGGTAAGTGCATTTTGATGATACCGCTGATATTTAAGCCGAGGGTGGTATCTTCCTCGACAAAAACGCGCGTCCAAGTTTGCGATAGGTCGGTCGTCAACACTTCCCAGACATACGGCGGGTGAGTCGGATCGATGCCCGCGCCCTCGGCGGTATCGACTTCCAATTCGACGCCGATCAAATGATTGCTCAAGTCGTTCTCGAAGCCCAGCAGGAAGGCATCATTATTGGCGGGCGGGTTCGAGTTGAACGCGACAATCGTCTCGAAACCGGTGCGCACGCTCTCTGCATCGAAGCGATTGAATGCGCGTTTGTCGTCCTCACCGACTGCCGTCATCACCGAGCCAAGTTGTGGAATTTGGATCGTCAGTTCGCCGTCGGTGGTGAATACAATCGCCGTGTCGTTTTCCGTTCGCGCCGTCGCGGCTTGCGTCCCGTTCGGAATGACCAGCGGCGTGAGCTGCGGGGCACTCAACCAGAAGGTCAGGCTCGTGCGCGCTGGCTCTGCCTCTTCCAACCGAATGCCGATCAGTTCCATGAACTTGACGAAATGCTTATCAGGCACACGGTTCAAGCGGTAAAGCACAATGTCGGTCATCCACGCGAATAATTCGATCAGCGTAATGCCGGGGTCACTCATATTGTGATCCGTCCATTCAGGCGCATACAACGGAATCCGCGCGCGCGCCTCATCGACCAGATCATTGAACGTGCGATCATCTAACCGAGGTGTTTCTAAACCCATAGTTCATCCATCGTCAGGGAATAAGATAAAAAGGGATAACGAGACTGCGTGGTTCGTAATACCCTTTGATTTGATAGGTAATGTCGATCCACATTTCGCCGAGGTCTGAATCGCCCGGTTTGACGGTCACAGCCTTCAAATCGATGCGCGGTTCCCAGAGCAGAATTGCCTCGCGGACGTAGCGCTCGGCAACGACTGCTGTTTCGTCGTTGATCGGATCGAAAATGAGCGAATGAATTTCGCAGCCGAAATCGGGGCGCATCACCCGCTCGCCGGGAACGGTATATACGATCACGTAGATCGATTGACGAATGGCGAGATCACCAGAAGCCAGCGCGATGTGGTTACGATCACCAAGCTGGAACGGAAATGCAATGCGGCTGCCGATAAAGTCATTCATATCCACCACTTCTAGTTGATATTGACAACCGAACCCTTGAGCGTCGTCTGACCCGTCGCAGTCAATTCAAGCACCGTTTGAGCTGCCACCTTGACATTCTGCCCCGAAATATCGACGTTGCCCGTCGCCTTTAAGGTCAGGTTTTTGACTGCGGTCACAAGGATATCGCCTTGGCTGATGATTTCGATTTTGTTATCCGTGGTATTGATGATGATCTTGTTCTTCCCACTGCTATCGACGAGCTGCAAGCCCGCCTTCAGCCCGCCACTGTTTCGATCAATCATGCGGAAAATGTGCCCTTTCTTCGACTGGAGGGTGCGAAGAACGACATCCGCACCCTCTACGGCTGCTGGGCTGAGCGGTGTATCTTTGCCATTCCACATCCCGCCCAGCACATACGGGAAATTAATGTCGCCATCTTGAAACGCCACCAACACCTCATCATTGACTTCGGGCAGCCACTCGATTCCGCGTGTTGCTCCCGCACCGGGTGCCACGACGGGCGCCCAATTGGTCTCGTGGTCTTCCGTCAAGGTGGGAATTTTGATCTTGACCCGGTTCATCTTTTTGGGGTCTGTGTTGTTGGTTACAATCGCTGGAACGACGCCGTACCATCGCGCCCGCCGCTGCGTCGTTCCCGATACCAAATCGGCAACTTGCTGGGGCTGCGTCCCTTCCACGCTGAAATAGGTATCATAACCGAATGAATCATACCTGTGACGGGTTGATGACACAATATACGCGCCGCCAAAGCGAGTCCCAATATCTAGAATATTCACTTTCACACCCGGCAGCAGGGTCGGCTCGCCAATGGCGAGTCCTTCCGCTTCGGCAAAACTGGCACCCGCCTGCTGCGCCATTGCACTAGCAATATTACTCGCTTCCCTAGCACTGGTCACTGGGGTGTGCGTTTCGAGGGTTTTGCTCTGCGGATAGCCGAAGCCTTTTGAGGCTTCTTGCGCGCCTCCAATTTTGGCAACAAATGAAGTCGTCGGGTTGCTCGCCACAATCGGCTTCTTGGTCACACGATCCCAGCTTCGAACCTCAACGGTCTTCACCTGTTCGGCAAGCGACAGACGCGGGCGAAAACTCCGTAAGGTCTCGCGCCATTTCAACTGAATTTCGGTTGGGTTGGGCGAAATTTTACGGAAGTCAAGGGTGCCGGTTTCACTGACCGCAAGTTCGAAGCTATTCCGCAGCGCCAGCATTTGAATGAACGCCAAATCACTCTGATTATCTTGGTAGATATGCTCATGGACGACTCCGGTGGCGTCAATTTTGCCTGGGATGATGCCCGCCGCCCCAATCAATTTCTTCACAATGTCGGTATCGGTCGTATTCAGGAAAGTTTGGGTGTGCGTCTGATTCAACCGATGGCGCAGATCATACCCGCGCACAACGAACACCGCCACTGCGTCTTCGCTGAATTCCGGCTCCAGCGCAGTAATTTCCCCCGTGAATACTTTGGTCAACGTCGGCGTCACGCCGCTGCCCAGTTCAATGCTGATCGGACGACCCAATTCGATGATGGGATTATCGATAATCGCAAAATCATCGTCATAGAACCGCAGAGTGAACATGCTAGGGAGATACAAGCTGTTTTCGACCTCAACCGAATATAGCAGTGCCATGATCTCCGGCGGAAGGCTGTTTCCACTGATGGTAATTGACACCTGCGGAACGTGAGGATTTTTATCGGGTGGCATGGTCACTCTTTTGCACTAGGTCCTTAAAACCGTACCGGACGGGATACGCATTGGGTTATCAATGTTGTTTGTCTCGGCAATCTGCCGATAGTCGGACGGATTGCCGTTGTTTTCGGCGGCGATATGGTCGAGACGGTCGCCTTCTCGCACCTGCGCCGTATTCACAACGGGCGCATTGCCGGACTGTCCACTGGTTTGGGGAGGCACATCTGCCGCGTCTTCGTACTGTCGCAGGGTGATTTGCACGATGCAGCGCAGCGGAATGCCATCGTCGGTGAATAACGAGAACTTCTCGGAAATCGTCGTGATGACCGATTTAAAATACAGGCTGCCCCATTCAAATGCCACTGTCGGCGGTTCGCCCTTATTCGACTTGCGATTCTTCTTGCTCTGGTCAATCATCATCATCGACCAGAGCGGCTTGGTATAGTCGCGCACGTCGGTTTTCGCAAGCTGGCTGTCAAAGTACAACGTCAGCGAAAGCGACTGAGCGCCGCCTTGTCCGAACGTCACCAGCGGGACGTTGCGCCCGGACGGTTTTTTGTCCTGCCAGTCGTTGGATTTAGTGATCGTGTATTCAAATGGGTTGAACATAAAATTCACAACCTCTTGCGGCTTCAAGAGATTGGTGATTTTCGCTGGTTTTAGATCGCCTCTGGTTGCCACCTTGCCCCCTATTATTTGTGTCGTCCGCGCTCGGATTCGACCCGCAAACGTTCCTTGAGCCTTCGGAAGACATCGCGCGCCAACTGTTCGATGTCAAGCTCCTGACTGTCGTCGTTTTCCACAAACTGCTGAGCCGCGTCCACGACCGCATCATCACTGTCCACGCGCTGAATCGGCGTGCTGGTGACGCGCTGAACCACGTTGGCATTCGGTGGCGCGGATGCGCTTGCCCCGACCGATTGTTTGGCGGCGTCGCTTGGTTTAGCGGGTAGTAAGCCCATTACGCGCAGCGCCGTATATACATCCACCGATTCGGACGGAGTGTCATGACGGGTCATCCCGTTACTCGTGGCACGCTGTGGAATGTCGTCGCTATCAGGTTGAAACTGCGCCGCATCGGTCGAGCGCGCCACCATACCGGAAGTCGCCAACGCTTGGAACACATCGATTGGCTGATCAGCGGCGCGGCTGTCGGGCAGCGGGTCAATACTGGAGACTTGATCGCTCTCGGTTGCACGCTGGATGGCATCTACGACGGGAATCGGCAGCACAGCGTCCGGCGCGGCTGATGCGCTCAGCGTCACAGGTTCGCTACGGGTCGAAATCGACGGCGGGACGGTCTCGCTGGCGCGCTGAATCGCGTCCGCAACGGGAGTCGGCGGCACATCAGCGGGAGCGGCGATGATCGGCGGCGCGGCGGTCTCACTGGCGCGCTGAATCGCGTCCGCACTGGGAGTCGGCGGCACATCGGCGGGCGCGGCGGTCTCACTGGCGCGCTGAATCGCGTCCGCAACGGGACTCGGCGACACATCAGCGGGAGCGGCGATGATCGACGGCGCGACGGTCTCGCTTGCGCGCTGAATGGCGTCCGCAGCGGGAGTCCACGATAAATCGGCGGGCGCGGCTGATGCGCTCGGCGTCACAGGTTCGCTACGGGGCGAAATCG
>DAOTUQ010000112.1:0-14128 GCA_034437055.1 Anaerolineae bacterium | reverse complement strand
TTCACCTACCCGTGCAGACCGCATTTTGCCCCAGTCCTATTGGGTTCATTATGTGTTTCTTGGGTTCAAATTTGTGGATTTTGAGCTTAATCCCATGGATAGGTGAATAAATACCCACGTTGTGGAGAGGGGAAGCAGGACAGGTCACAACGGCTTTGAAAGTCCCCTCTCCACGCAGTGGAGACGGGATTTAGGGGTGAGGTGAAGCTATCCGAAACTCAGGTTAATGTAAGGGTGACTGCAAGAAGGGCGATTATACGTGTGCATAATGCCAGTACGCAAGCGTTCTCATCTGGATCATCGGGGCTTTCAGTCCAGCGGCACGATGTATCCCGCGCGCAGCCACCCGTCGATTTGCACAGCGTCCGCGTCCGCTGCGTTGAAACCGTCCGCGCGGATTGCCAACGCCGCCAACGCCAGATCATCCCGATAATCGGCGCGATAATCGTGATAAATCCCGCGCGCGGTCACGACGCACCACGCCGCCAGCGTGTAACGCACCGTCGCATCGAGCGCGCGGTAGCGATAAGTCAGCGGTGGGACAAGCGTCGCGTTCAGAATCGTGTCCGCAACCGCATCAAGCTGGCGGCTGACGGTGTAATGGTCGCGCAGATAGGTCAGTGTCGCTGGCGACGTGCGGATGCCGCCGCGAATGATAGCCGCCGCGAGGCGCGCCGCCGCGTCATGGTCGCCCCAATCGACTTTGTACGCCAGATCGTCGGGCAACAGCTCTCGATGGGTCGAAATCCGCGCCATGATCGTCGGCGTGCCGCAGCCGTAGGATTCGTAAGCCGCGTTGCCGAACGATTCGGCGAAACTGCCCAACGACAGCGACAGCGCGCCCAAACTGAAATATTCGGGCAGCAAATCCGCCGGAATCCATTCGTGGAACACAAAATTTTCCGTCAGCCCGTATGCCGTCAGCCGCGCTTCGACGCGCTCATAGAAATCGCGCACGCCCGCATCTTGCCGCCAATTCAGCCAGCGCGGGACGAGGACGCGCAGATGCTCGATCTGATAGTCGTTCACGAGTCGCCGCGCGACCTCGATAGTCTCCCACATGCCTTTATTTTCTTCCGGGCGATGCGGATGCACGATGATGGTTTTGCCCGCAGGGTCGAACGGCAGCAGCGCCAAGACCCGATCCGGCGGCGTGTAGACAAAGCGCGTCCAGTCGATCCCGTTATGAATCACGCGGATGCGCGCATCGAGATCGGGGAAGAAGCGCCCGACAGTGTGTAAAAAGAAGCGGCGCGCATAGTCCGAGATCAAAATCAACGTGTGCGCGCGGAACTGGAAGCCGCCTTGCAGCGTTTCGGGATACACGTTATCGCGCAAGCTGACCACCGTCGGGACGTGCGCGTAAACATACGGGAACAGAAATTCGCCGTCGTGCATGTAAAAGCGATCCGCCGCCGCCAGCAGGTCGCCCATCGCTTGGATGATCGTCGCCAGATCGTGCGCCGGAACGTCATACGGCGCGGGGAACGGCTGCCGATACGGGAGGATCGCCCGCACGCGCGCCGCGCTGCGTCCATCGGGCGTCGTCCACGCGAAATCGGCGGGTGTGTCGTCGCGGCGCGTACAGACGACGGTGACGGCGTGTCCCAAGCCCGCCAAATGCAGCGCGATGGCGCGGAGATGCTTTTGCGCGCCGCCCATGTCGTGCGCGGGAAACAGCGGCGTGATCGAGAACATGACGATGTTCATTGTGTGTCCCATTGTCGAGGTGCAGGTGACACGTTATATTTTACCCTATGATCACACCTAACCCCACTGACCAACGTCGCGCCCTTGCGCAGCGCCTTGCGGACGCTTGTCCGCCCGATTTCGCCTCCGAGATCGCCATCACTGGATCGACCGCGCGCGGACGTGCCGACGAAACATCCGATTTGGAGATGAATTTCTGGCGCGCGGACACGATCCCCGAACTTGATCTGCGCTTCGACTGGCTGACCACACTTGGCGCGGAGAAATTCGATTACATCGGCGAACATGAGGATAGTTCCGACTGGATCGACTGCCAGATCGACGGCATCCCGTGCGAGATCGGCTTTCAGACGTTCGACGCGCTCGAAACCCTGATCGCTCAAATGCTCGATGGCATCGGGTACGATACCGCCGTATGCGACCTGATTATTCGCGCGGTTCCGCTGCGCTCATCGGGCTGGCTGGCGCGCGAACAAGCGCGCTTGGCGGCATATTCTGATGCGGCGTATCGGACTCAATGTGTGTTGGCGTTGAAGGAACTCCAATCGGAGACCTTGCTCACGCTCAATCGCTGGATCGAACGCGGCGCGCGTCTCGCCTTGATCGATTTGCTCGTGGCGGATGTGGAAGAAACGCTCCGCCTCGCCTTCGCACTCAATCGTCGTTGGATGCCCAGTCGCAAGTGGATGCTGCACGACGCGCGCGAACTGCTGACGCTGCCACCAGAATTTTTCGCGCGGATCGATGGCGCATTCGTCGGCACGGAGCGTGAGATCGTGGATCACTGTGCGGCGCTGATCCGCAGCACGATTGATTTGATTCCGGCGACGGATGCGGGCTTGAACGCCATGATTGCGAAGGTACGCCCGATTTGGGGCGGGTGACGCGGTGTATGGTCTGCCGCGCCGCGATCCGGTTGACGCGATGCGTTGACTCGCGCTAAGATCGGCGTACAAATTGCCAGCACGTTCAGACACGAGGCGCACATGGATCATCATTATCAGGAATGGAACGAGAATGCCCCGCGCGGGCTGTTGTTGATCGGGTTCGGCGTCTCGCTGGTCGCTCATGCGTCGAATGTCAAGCAAAGTGGCAAATCTGGGTTGACATGGATCGTATTGGGGACGTTGGGGTTGATTGTATTGAACGCGGGGGTCGCCATCTTCGGCGAGTCGGTCAAGCATCGGGCGCTGTACGAGCAAAAGTTAGGGCTGTAGCGCCGCGCGATCTGATTTTCAACGCAGGCTCACGGCAGGGGCGTTCCGCTGGAACGCCTCAGACCTAACAACCTAAGGTTCTCATCTGCCGCCTGTGGCTCAAAGCCACAGACTACAGAAATCAAGCCAGCTAAAGCAGGCTAAAAACTAACGAGTCTGTCAGCCTGCTTTAGCTGGCTTGGGGTGAGTAGCCAGAGGCTTTGAGCCTCTGGCTGGCGCACGGCGGAAAATCCTTAACTTGCTGTATATGGGGCGTTCCGCTGGAACGCCCGTTTTTTTCCTCTGCGGTCAAATCGTTTTTCAGTTTCTTGATCGCTCGCCCCACGCCCATTCGCGCCCGCGATTGACGATCCCCCGCGCTTTTGCTATGCTAGTGTTGTTGGGGCAGTGGCGGAATTGGCATACGCAGGACACTTAAAATGTTCGGTTCGGAAGAACGTGTGGGTTCGAGTCCCACCTGCCTCATTCATATCGCACTGTTCCCCTCGCGTGTCCAATCGATGGCGCGGCATTCGCCCCGCGCAGTCGCTGCGCGTGGGTGAACAAGTTTTGCTCGACGGCAGCGGCGTCTATCGACTCGGAGCATCGTAAATGCCCGGCATGATCGCGCTAGACGAAGATAATCTGATGAGCCGCATCAACGAGCGCGATCAAAGCGCGCTGGCGGAGCTGTATGATACGTGTGGGCGGGCGATCTATAACCTCGCCTATCGCGTACTGGACAATGCCGGCTTCGCGGAAGAAATCACGCAAGACACCTTCTTGATCGTCTGGACACAACCGGAGCGGTGGCGGCGCGAACGCGGCTCGCTGGTCGGGTGGATGCTGACGATTGCGCGTAACGCCTCGATTGACCGCTTGCGCAAAGAAGAACGCCGCCCGATGCGTGGGGCGCTCGATCTCGATGATCTGCTCGAACGCTTAAGCATGGGCAGTGAGCGCGACCATCCCGACTGGAGCGACGGCGAGACGCTGCGCGTGTGCCTCGATGGACTGCCCGTCGAACAGGCGCAAGCGATTCAGTTGGCATTCTATCAAGGCTTGACCCATGACGAGATGGCGCAAAAACTGCGTTTGCCGCTTGGCACGGTCAAGACGCGCGTCCGCTTGGGGCTGCAAAAATTGCGGACGTGTTGGGGCGATCCATAATGAACGTTTTGAATGCATTCAATCTATTTTCATTGTGACAACGTTAACGAACATGAAGGAGCGCGCCTGCGCATGAATGTCGAACAGCGTGGCGCGAGGACAGTAACATGACAATGCAGACCGGAGCGGGACAAACCGATTGCGAACGGCTGCGCGACCTTTTACCCGCGTACAGCATCGGCGCACTGGACACGGACGAGACACGCATTGTCGAAGCCTTGCTGCCCAATTGCCCCGACGTTACCGCTGACGCGCGCGCCTATGCCCGCATCGCGCGTGGCTTGTATTATGCCGCGCCCGATGCGGCTGCCGCCCGTGCGCGCGCGTCGGATGAACTGCGCGCGCGCATTTTGAAGGCGTCCGCCAGCGCACCCAGTGCCAAGCCGCCGATCCCGTTCGCGCCGTCCAGTGTGCGCCGCTTGTCGCCGCTGCGCATCGGACTCGGCATCGCTGCCGCGCTCCTGCTGGTGTCGAATTTGTACTGGATTCTGCAAGTGCAGACGACCGACAGCCTGTACCGTGACCTGTCCGCGACCCAGACCGCCATGCTCAACCAGCAAGATTTGCTGCTCAACGTGATCGCGTCGCCCGATGCGCGCGCTGTCGATCTGGTGACGGCGGACGATGGGCGCGCCCTCGCGCGCATCTCGTGGAGTCCGAGCATCGGTCTCGCCGTGCTGCAAGCCGCGAATTTGCCCGCGCTCGCCGCCGAGCGCACGTATCAAGCGTGGCTGATCCCCGCCGAGGGCGCGCCGATCAGCGCGGGCGTGTTCCAACCGCGCGCCGACGGCAGTTATACGCTCATATTCACCCCCGCCGCGCCGCTCGACACCTTCGCGGCGTTCGGCATCAGCGACGAACCCGCCAGCGGCAGCGACGCGCCGACGACGACGCCGCTGGCAGTTGGCACGCAGGCGTAACGTTCAGCGCACCACCAACCGAACATGACCGCGCTATTCCACCACGAATGTAGTTGAAGCTAGAGACCTCACCCCCGACCCCCGCTCCGTATCGGATAGGGAGTCGGGGGGGTGAGGTCGTTTTTTTCATTCGCCCGCCGCGAGATTCTTCCTTGCGTCTTTCCATGTTTCCGTCGATCATTGCACCACGTCTATCCGTACCCTATGCCGACAGGAACCACCCATGATCGATATCACGCTGATCCGTGAAAAGCCCGATTGGGTCAAGCAGCAAATCGCCAAACTTTACGATCCCGCCGCCACCGCCCGTATTGATACCATTCTGGCGCTCGATACCCAGCGCCGCGCGCTCCTCACCGAGTCCGAGCGCACACAAGCCGCGCGCAACAAGCTCAATCGCGCGGTCGGGATGCTGCGCGGTGCCAAAAAGCACGATGAAAACGTCAAGGCGGCGTTGGCATGGCACGCCGCGGCGCTGATTGAAAATGGCGACTATGACGGCGCATCGCTGCTGCTGTCAGAGCAGCCGGCGATCACCCCGCTGGTCGAGCCGCGCATTGTCACGCTGTCCGATGCGCTGGACGCGCTCAATCAGGCGCTCGGCGCGATGGCGGAGCGCGTCGAGGGCTTCAACGCGCAGCTGCGCGGCGTCGATGCCGACTTGGAGCGCGAAATGCTGTGGGTTCCCAATCTGCCGCATGAGAGCGTCCCCGTCTTTGCGGACGAAGCGCACAATGTCGCGTGGACGCCCGAAGGCGAACGGTTCGAGTTCGATTTCGAGCCGAAGCCGCATTGGGAACTGGGACCCGCGCTGGATATCATCGACTTCGAGCGCGGCATCAAGATCGCCGGATCGCGCGGCTACGTGCTGAAGGGCGGCGGGGCGCGTTTGCAGCGGGCGCTGATCAGCTTGTATCTCGATTTGGCGCGCCAGCACGGTTACACCGAAGTCTATATCCCGTTCATGGTGCGCGAAGACAGCCTGATCGGCGCGGGACAGTTCCCCAAATTCCGCGACCACGTTTATCACGACCAAGACGCTGATATTTACTTCTTGCCCACGTCAGAAGTCGCGCTGACCAACTTGCATCGGGACGAAATCCTCGACGAAGCGCAACTGCCGCTGTTCTACGCCGCGCATTCGCCCTGTTTCCGGCGCGAACATGCGTCGGCGGGGCGCGATGTGCGCGGCATCAAGCGCGTGCATCAATTCGAGAAGGTCGAGCTGTACAAGTTCACGACGCCGGAACAGAGCTACGCCGAACTAGAATCGCTGACCGAAGCGGCGTCGGACGTTTGTCGCGCGCTGAAGCTGCCGTTTCGCCGCTTGGAGATCGTCTCTGGCGATTTGGGCTTCAGCGCCGCCAAGAAATACGATCTTGAGGTGTGGTCGCCGGGCTGCAACGAGTGGCTGGAAGTTAGTTCGTGCAGCAACACGGAGGACTTTCAGGCGCGCCGCGCGAACATCAAATATCGTCCGACGGACGGCAAAAAGACGCGCTTCGTCCACACGCTCAACGGCAGCGGACTGGCAACGTCGCGGGTGATCATCGCCATCTTAGAGAATTATCAGCAGGCGGACGGCACGATCAGCGTGCCAGCGGCGCTGCGCCCGTACTTGGGCGGGCAAGCGGTGATCGATCAATGACGCTGCGAATTGAAGTCAACCCCAACACGCACTTGGACGACTTGATCGCGCTGCTGCAAGCGGACAGCGATATCCGGCGAGGGCTATCGCATCAAGATCAGAGGGTGAGGTGAATCTATCCGAAACTCAGGTTAGATATCCGGCTGACGAAAGATGGAATTGCGGTGGCGCGCTTGTCGGCAGTGGAGATCAAAACGCTATCGGGAAAACCGGAGCGTATACTCGGTCTACACGCGGGAACGACATAGGTAAGCGATGATTTCGACGATCCCCTGCCTGAAGCGTGCTGGTTGGGGCATGAAGCTGATCCGCTGAACCAGCAATAGGGGGCGTAGGGCAGCCGTCGGACAGTTGTCAGTAGATCGGAACATTCACCGCGCGCTCATCGTCTTATCATTAGGATGAATCGAGGAGCGAAAATTATGGCGACCGACGCGCCCGTCGTCACGTGGGAATGTCCTAAATGCGGCATGTTGAATTATGACCATCAATTGCGCTGCATCATCTGTGCTGCAATGCAGCGCAAGCCGCAAGCCGCGCCGTCGCCCGTCCCCAATGTCTGGGAGTGCGTCAACTGCGGGATGCTGAATTATCCGCAGCAGGGCTTGTGCATTGCGTGCAGCGCGCCGCAGCCGACTGAACTGGACATGCCGCATCCGAACATTGCGCCGGTGCTGCTCCCGCCGCCCGAACCCGACTTCTATCTGCTGCTCGAACTTCCGCCCGACTTGCCCGATCTCGATGTGCTGGTCAGCGATCCGCTCGATGCCTTGCGCGCGGCGCGGCGGGCGGCGACACGGCGCTTGGTCATGCAAATTCTAGGCGACGATCCCGAACGCGCGGAACGCTTCTTGGACGGGGCGGAGTCCGTCTCGGTTCATGATGTGCTGCGGCGCGCGCCCCGTTACGGCGAACTGCTGGCGGCACAGCGGCGCTGGGTCAAGGGCGCGGAACATCCGCTGTATGTCGTCGATACGGCGCGCGATCTGACGACGTATGTCACTGCCGCATCACAGGGCGGCGCGACTCCGCTCGAAGGCGTGATCGTCAAGGCGGAACTGTACCACGAATGCTCCGACGGACAGCCCGTGCATCTGCTGTATCTCGACTACGAATTTCCCGCGCCGCAGACGCGCAAGCGTATCGATGGTGTGGCACTGATCCCGTTCGATGCGCCCCCCACGCCGCAGACGCTCCCCGCGCCGGGAATGCGCGCGCTGGTCGGCTTCGTCAGCGACAAACTGCACGATCTGCTCTAAACGGCATCACCTCAGCCGCTAGGTCTAGGGGCTGAGGTGAAACTACGATTCTGTACCCGCGAACACCGCAATCGCCTCGCCGCCCGCCGCCACCAACAACCCATTGACGCGCCGCCCAATCGCCAACAAGCACGAATCGGGCGCGTCGCCCGTCGCGCGCCACATATTGCGCGTGAATGTCGCCATGCCGTACAACAGGCGTTCCGTCAGGTTCGTGCCGAACGCGGGTATCAGATTGGGGGGGATGCTCGACGGCGCGATCAGCCACGCAATATGCTGCAACATCTGGTCGCGCCGCGCGGCGTCGTAATCCGCGCACGCATTGACTTGCGCGCCGAGTGCGTTGAGCGTGTTGGCGGCATCCCCGCTCAACGGTGTCGCGCGCGGGAGCGCCGTCAGGTTGGCGCGCACTTCCGGCGGCAGCGTCATGGCTTGCGCAGGCGTCTGGGTT
Organism: Anaerolineae bacterium; assembly: GCA_034437055.1. Classification (GTDB taxonomy): domain Bacteria; phylum Chloroflexota; class Anaerolineae; order Aggregatilineales; family Phototrophicaceae; genus Flexifilum. The sequence goes on along the minus strand of DAOTUQ010000112.1, from coordinate 5,774 downwards.
GGGAACGCACAGCATGTAGGCTGTACGACGACGAACGCCCCGACCATGAGCGCGATCACGACGACGCCAATCATCAGGATGATGGGACGGCGGCGCATCAGCTCGCCCGCAGCGATTGCAGATACGCATACAAGTTGCGTCCGCCGCTGGCGCTCAACAAATTGGTTGCGAATTGATGGATCGTGCCATCCTCTAGCGTGATCGCGGTGCGCATATACGTGATGAACTCATCCTCGCTCAGCGCCAGATCGTTCAACGCCATCGCGCTGCCACCCTCCGCATTTTCGCCGTGACACGCCCAACACGCCAGCACTTCATAGCGACTCCGCCCGCGCTCGATCTGCTGAAGATCGACGGTCGTACTACCCGATGCGGCGGCGGTAGCGATTTGCGGCGCGACCGTCGGTTGTACGAATGCAAAGGTTGGGATGATCGCTTGGCGCGGCGTCGCGCTAACATTGGACGTGGGGGTCGCGGCAGGCGCAGAACCGCACGCCGCAAGGACGACAATGGACAGCGAAAGGGCAATCATGCAGAGCGCGAATCGGTTCATACCTAGTCCTCAACAGCTATGAAAAATCCTTCACCTCACCCCCAAGCAGCTCTTGTAGAGCGGGAGTCTTTGCCTAATGTTACCTGAGTTTTGGATAGCTTCACCTCACCCCCAACCCCCTCTCCATTGCATGGCTGAGGGGAGGACATGTTTGGTTTTCTCCCTGATTCACCTCACCCCCCAGCCCCCTCTCCACTGCGTGGAGAGGGGGAGTTTCCGTCGAGCTTTCCCCTTCCCCACTTCGTGGAGAGGGGGCTTTCAAACCCGTTGTGACCTGTCCTACTCCCCCTCTCCACAGCGTGGAGAGGGGTTGGGGGGTGAGGTGAACGGTTTAGAGCCTATCCAAAACTCAGGTTAATGTTCCCTTGCTCCACAAATGGGAGAAGGGAGCAGAGGATGCGATAAATTTTAGCGGGAGCGTGTCGGATCGAGCGCCTCTTGCAAGCCGTCGCCGACAAACGAAAAGCCGAGCATCGTCAGCGCCACCAAGATCGTCGGGAACAACGCCAGATGATAATAGACGCGGATGGTATTGCCAATGGAACTTCCCACCATTTTGCCCCAACTGGCGGTTGGCTCAGTGATGCCCAAGCCCAAAAAGCTCAAGCCCGCCTCTGCGAAGATCGCCGCGGGGACGGCGAAGGTGAACGACACCAACAGTGGTGTGATGATGTTAGGCAGCATGTGCGTGAGGATCATCCGGGCGTCGGTCGCGCCCAACGCCCGCGCGCTGGTCACAAACTCTTTCTCGCGGATGGTCAAAAACTGCGCCCGCGTTAGGCGTGCCGATTCGATCCACGCCGTCACCGACAGCACAAAGATGATGTTGCCGACGCCGCTGCCCGTCACGCTCAACATGAACAGCGCGATCAACAGCGGCGGCACAGCGGTGAACACCTCGATCAGCCGCTGCACGATAAAATCCATCGTGCCGCCCAGATAGCCCGCCAGCGCGCCCAACGTTACGCCGACCGAGAAGCCGATCAGTGGCACGAGCAAACCCACCAGCATCGATGTGCGCGCGCCGTAGATCAGCCGTGTCAGATAATCGCGTCCTACATTGTCCGTCCCCAACGGATACGCCGAATTGGTGAACGGCAGCACGCGCACCGCATTGAAGTCGGCGCGATCCACTGGATAGGGCGCGATCACGTCCGCGAAGATCGCCAGAAAGAACAGGAAAACCAAAATGAAAAAGCCGATCATCGCTAATCGATTACGCGCGAAGCGGCGCACGGCGTCGCCCAACAGCGACCGCTGTTGGCGGCGTTCGGTGGGCGGGCGCAGCGGGATAACGTTGGTGGCTTCGGTCATGCGCGGCTCCGTCCGCCGACGCGGATGCGCGGATCGATCAGGGCGTACAAGATATCGGTGACTAAGTAGGTGATACTCCAAAAGAAGGCGATGAGCAAGACCAGACCCATGATCATCGGATAATCTTTGTTGGTGATGCTGGTGACGAAGAATTTGCCCAAGCCGTTGATGCCGTAGACCACTTCGATGAACAGCGATCCGGTCAACAAGTTCGGGATTTGCGGCAAAACCACCGTGATGATCGGGATCATCGCATTGCGCAAGACGTGGCGAAACATGATCGAGCGCTCCGACAAGCCCTTCGCGCGCGCTGTGCGCACATAATCGGCGTTGAGCGCGTCCGAGACGCTGGCACGGGTGTAGCGCGCGACCAAGCCAAGCGGCAAGAGCGCATACGTGATCACGGGCAGGAAGTAATCCCACGACAAGATCGCGTTACCCGTCCCCAAAATCGGCGGAATGATCCACTTCGACGGCTGTCCCCATCCGATCTGGTAACCGAAGATCAGCAGCAACCACGTCGCAATGATGAAATTCGGGACGGCTGTCCCCGCTGTCGCAATCAGCGTGACCACATTATCGATCCAGCCGTTGCGGTAGTACGCCGCCACCAAGCCGAAGATGAAGCCCAAACCGAACGACACGATGATGGTATACAGCCCAACGTGCAGCGTGATGGGCCACACGCGCGCGATCACGGCGGTGACGGGCGGATTGCCCGCGACGGCGAACGAATCCCCGAAGTCCAGCACGACCGCGCCGCGCAAGAAGTTCAGATAGCGTTCCCAGACGGGTTTGTCCAAGCCGTACTTGCGTTCGAGGTTCGCCAAGGCGTCGGGCGTGTAGCCGCGTTCGCCTAAGCTGAAGGGGCCCCCCGGCACGGCGTTCATCAGGAAGAACACCAGGACGGAGACGATCAGCAGAACGAACAGCAGTGCCAGCAAGCGGCGGAGTAGGAAGTTGATCATAAAATAGAGGACTGAGGGAAAAGGACTGAGTAAGGCGTTTGTCGAGATGGCGCTGATTGGCTCATGTTCAAAACGGGTGATTTTGTGTAGGGGCTTGCCGCTGGCAAGCCCACAATTGGGCGGGCATCCCATCGGAACGCCCCTACACGCACTTGTTTTAAACCGGAGACCGATTATTGATGGGTCGCCATCTCGGCGGCGCTTTTACTCAGTCCTCAGTCCTATCCTTTACCGCGACCGATACGTCGGGTAGTTCGCTACATCAGCCGTGATGTAGAACGAACCCCAGCACCAGTCGTTGCCCCAATGCAGCGCGCCGACGCCCTGATTGTCGGGGCGGAAGCATTCGCCCGCGATGTAGGGTTGGAACAGGTTGCCCTGAATGCGATGCAGCAGGAAGATGCCGCCCACGTCCTCGACGAGGATGCGCTCGGCGGCTTTGTACATTTCGAGGCGTTCCATCGGGTCGCCCGTGAAGTTATTCGCCTCTTCGACCAGCGTGTCGAATTCGGCGTTGCGCCACGAGTGGCGTCCGGTGCTGACCCACACGCCGAGCATGTTGGACGGATCGAGGTAATCCATGCCGTAGCTGACCGCGCCGAACTGCGTGGTCGTCGGGCGTGCCAGCAAGCCCTCCATGTATGCCGAGAACTCTTGGTTGTTGACCGTGATGTCAACGTTCAAGCAGTCGGAGATCGACGCTGCCGCCGCGACGAACCAGTTGGCGCGCGATTCGCTCTCGCCGCGCAGCTTCAGTTCTTGCGCCGGGAAGCCCGCGCCATCGGCATAGCCTGCGTCCGCGAGCAGTTGTTGGGCGGCGGGGCAGTCGAAGCCCTGAATCGATTGCAGCGATCCGTCCGTGTCCGACGCGGGGAAGCCGGGCGCGAGGAACGAGTACGCCGGGATGGCGAATTGTTCGCCCACGACGTTGGCGACGATGGCTTCGCGGTCGAGCGCCTTGGCGAACGCCAAGCGGACGTTGACATCATCGAACGGCGCGGTGAACGTGTCGAACAGCAGATAATCGGTGCGGAAATCGCCAAAGTTCGGGCGATAATTCGCGCTCAAGACCGGATCAGCGGCGACGATCTCGAAGTCGGCGGGGCTGAGATGGACATAGCTGACCTGATCGATATCGTAGTTCTGGAACGCGAGGAACGAACCGTTGAGCTGATCGCCATAGATGCCGCGCATCTCACGCAGGAACGGCGGGCGATAGCCCTTGTACGTCGGGTTGGCTTCGAGGATCACGCGGTCGCCCGGCACGAACTCGGTCAGGATGAACGGACCCGACGAGACCGACGTTTCGGGGTTGAGAATATAACCGGGACCATATTCTGCCAGCGCCGCCGCTTGCAGCGGGGGCCAGAAATAGAGTGTGCCGGGCAGATACGGCGCGGCACCATCGGTTGTGACTTCCAGCGTCAGATCATCGACAGCGACCATGCCGATTTCTTCGGGCGTGATTTCGCCCGCGACGGCTTCGGACCAGCCGGCAATCGTGCCTTGCCACATCCAGACGAAATCGTAGGCATTGACGGGATCGACCATGAAGCGGTACGACGCGACGTAATCGTTCATCGTCAGCGGCGTGCCATCGCTCCACACCTGTCCGGGACGCAGATTGAACGTCCAGGTCAAGCCATCTTCCGACACCGACCAGCTCTCCGCCGCACCCGGAATGAGGTTCAGGTTCTCATCCAGATCGACCAGCGAGTCGCCAAAGCGGTCGAACACCTGCGCATCGCCGCAGATGCGCGTGTAAACGCTGACGACCGACGACAGCGACGACTCGGTGCGCGTCGAATCGCACAACTGCGTCCATACTTGGTCGGCATACGGGGCAGAATCGTCCGGCAGCGGACGACCATAGACATCAACATTGTCTTGAGCGAACAACGGCACGACGGCGGCGAGCAGCACCGCGCCGATCAACAGCGCAGCGAACGCGCGCGCACGACGGGAACTCATCATGAAAAGCCTCCACTTGAGCAAAAAAACGTATAGACACCTTTGCTGACAATGATTATAGAGAGGAACACGCTTGTAACACAAACTTTAATGCGGCGTGGGGATTGTCAAGCTGACCGTTTAACTCTATATTCATTCACATTATTTCTCGAAGAGAATTCGACCTGACGCCGCAGCGCACCCAATGCGCGCGGTCACGGTAGCTGTGAATGGCTATGACTATTGACGCCTTCATCCAACCCTGGTCACAAAGCACCCTGCGCGAACAACAAGCGGCGCGGACGTGGCGCTGTGGGAGCGCACGCTGAATTGGATCGCGCGGTGCTGGCGGTATATGGGTGGGGGGACGCGGTGCCGGACAAGCAACGCCCTGCCCCGACCGATCAGGCGGGGGTAGACGATGTGCGGTTGGGACGGCTGTTGGCGCTGAATCGCGCGCGCGAAGGGTAAACGATGCTGGCGCTGCTGCACCTGTACAAACATTACATTGTCAATGACGAGACGATCCCAGCGCTGCATGATATCAGCTTGCGCGCCGCCGATCACGAGTTCATCTCGATTGTGGGTCCGAGCGGCTGTGGCAAGACGACGTTGTTGAAGATCATCGCCGGGTTGGTTGCGCCCACCAGCGGCAGCCTGCACATCGATATCCCGCCCGGCGATCACCCGTCTACAGCGATGGTCTTTCAGGAACAAGGCTTGTTCCCGTGGCTGACCGTGTTGGACAATGCTGCCTTCAGCTTGGAGGCGCGCGGCGTGCGGCGGCGCGAACGGACGGAGCGCGCGCGGACGATGTTGGCGCGCATGGGCTTGAGCGGCTTTGAGGCGCGCTACCCCCATCAACTATCGGGCGGGATGCGCCAGCGCGTCAGCCTCGCGCGGGCGTTCTTGGTCGATGCGCCGATCTTGCTGATGGACGAACCGTTCAGCGCGCTCGATGCGCAAACGCGCTTGTTGATGCAGGGGCA
>DAOTUQ010000111.1:0-7564 GCA_034437055.1 Anaerolineae bacterium | reverse complement strand
TTATTCACCTATCCATGGGATTAAGCTCAAAATCCACAAATTTGAACCCAAGAAACACATAATGAACCCAATAGGACTGGGGCAAAATGCGGTCTGCACGGGTAGGTGAATAAATACTTCTCCAGCAGGAAAATGCAGTACGGAACGCTGCATTAGCCCTATCTTTTACTCAGCACTCAACACTGCCCTTAAGACCGTTCGCCCACTGTCACACTCATCGTGTGCGCTTGCCCGCCGCGCAGCAGCGCCACAGCCACCGACTTGCCCACGCGGTCGCCCGCCAGCAGCGCCAACAGATCATCCATCTGATGGACTTTTTCGCCGTCGAGCGCCAAAATCGTGTCGCCCATCATCAGCCCACCCACGTCCGCCGGGCTGCCGCTTTCCACCGACATCAGGATCAACGCCGTTTCTTGTCCAACTTGTGCCGCCAGCGCGTCCGGCAAACGCACAGGCTGCGCGCTAACGCCCAAGAAGCCGCGCTTGACCTTGCCATGCGCCAACAGCGCACCCGCGACACGCCGCAGCGTCTCCGCCGGAATAGTGACGCTGGTATCGCGCATTAGCGCCGATGTGTTCAACCCGATGATGTGTCCACCCGCGCTAACGAGCGGGCCACCGGAGAAGCCAGGATACATCACCACGTCGGTTTGAATGAACGAGTCAATCGTGCCGCCCGCGCCCGTGCGCCATGCTTCGCCAATGGCGCTGATCACGCCGAGCGTCGCTTGCAGATTGGCGTCGGGGCGTCCAACGGCGAGAACCAAGTGACCGACCTTCGTCGCGCCTTTTTCCGCCCACGTTGCGGGCGTCAAACCGCTGCTTTCAGCGCGCAAGATCGCCACATCAGTCGTCGGATCGCGTCCGACCAGCGTAGCATTTACCGTTGTGCCGTCGGGCAAGCCGATGCGGATATTCTCGTCGCGCTCCACGACGTGATGCGTGGTGATGATCAAGCCGTCCGACGACCAAATGACGCCGGTTGCGGGCTGACGCCGCCGCGCTTCAATGCGGACAATACTCTGCCCGGCGGTTTCGACGGTCGCTGCCAAGTCGTTGGAAAGATTTTCGAGTACGTTTGCCATGAGACATTCCCCTTTTGAATTCCTATGACCTTATTGAACCATGCGGGGGGGTGTCTAGGTATCCATCATTCGATGAGGGGCAGCACTAGCGGAAGGGATAGGGAGGGTATTGGAAAGCGATGTGTTCAGCCTGCACCGTGCGCGATGTGCCTCGCTACAGCGCGATCAACCCCGCGCGCGTCGCCCGAACGACTGCCTCGGTCCGACTCTGCGCGCCGAATTTGGTCAGGATCGCGTTGACGTGAAATTTGACGGTGTGTTCGCTGATGCCCAACTTCAGCGCAATCGTCTTGTTGGGCAAGCCTTCCGCGATCAAATGCAGCACTTCGGATTCGCGCGGGGTCAGCGTTTCGGAGCTATTGGGCGCGCTGTTGGGATACGCGGATGGCGTGGGCAGTACCACTTCAATCAAGGTTGGATGCAGCACAACCATCCCTTGTGAGAGCGCGATCAGCCCTGCCGCCAAGCGTCGTGTCGGCGTATCATGCGGGAGGACGCCGCGCGCGCCCGCTGACAAAATCGCCCGTGCGGTATCGGGCGTCTGTGTGTCTGCCACCAGCGCGAGGATCGGGACGCCGCTGTCGCGTGCCTCCGCGATAGCATCCAACCAGCCTGCCGGATCGTAGCCCATATCCCACGCGATCACATCGGGGCGGTACACATCGATCAGCGCGGCGATATCGGCGTCGGCAGGCATTTGCGCGACGACCGTCAAGCCCGGCGCTTGATCGAGCATCGCCGCCAAACCTGCACGCGCGAGCGGGCTGTCCGCGACGATTAACGCGCGTACCGTGAGCAGCGGTTCATTCAACGCGCGACGGGAGGATATGCCATTGGGAAGCGACATGGGATTAAGAGTCTCCGCTGCATGAACTTTGGTTTCATGCTATGCGGGGGCGCGTTGGAAGGACGTTGGAACAGCGTAAGTCCCGCGCGATGATTAGGGAGCGATATGCTTGATCATCTCGATACGGTGGAACGACTCGATGTAACCCATTGCGCTGAAAATCGGTACAAATCGGCTGGCAGCATCAAGATTTTCCAATTTGGTATCGTATTTGGGGAAAGTGCGATGGGTCGCCGCGATCAAGCTCATCGCCAGCCGCTCATCCGCGTCCGGCGGCGCGATCAGCGTCACATGCGAAAGTTGAAACGGCAGTCGGCAGAATACGACCGCGCCGGATGAGCCATCCACGAGTGTCACGCGCAAGCCGGTCAGCGTCCCGACTTTGCGCATCGATTCAGCTTCTTCCAGCCACGAGATCGGCTGATCGCGCTGGATTAGCGCCTCGAGACACGCCGCCTCATCCATCTGCTCAATCAGCACGCCGTCAAGCGGCACCAATTGCGCGGTCGGCGCGTTGGGCGGACGCCGCAAAACCACCAACCGCCGCGTCAGCTCAAATCCCATTTTCACGAACAGCCGATAGGCAGGTTCGTTGCCTTCGATCACTTCGAGTTGAACGCAGTTCACGTCTGATGCGGCGCGCATTAATGCTTCCATGACGAACTGCCCAACATGCCGTCCGCGCCGCTCTGGGATCACGCCGAGCCGCGTGATCCATGCGCGCTGATCGCGCCGACTGAGCATACCGAGCGCGGCGGGATCGCCGTCGGCGTTGACGGCGACAATGGAACGTTCCAAATCGACATCGTAGGCGCGAATATACTCCGCCATGCGCCGCCCGTTCATCGGCATCGGCACAATGTAATCGACTCGTCCCGCGTTATAGATTTCAGCCAATTCATCGAACGAATAACGGGCGGTGGAAATGGCGGTCAGCGAACCCGCGTCAGGAGAAAACGCAATCATAACAAAATCATCCTATTAGGGCACGGCTTTTGTCGATAGATAGGCACCGACTTCATCCGCAAAGGTACGGGTATCAATCGGCTTGATGATCACACCGTCGCACCCATAGGCGCGCGCCATTTCTTGCGCGGCATGTTCGGGCCAGGCGGTGAATGCTAAGATCGGGATGTGATCCAACTCGGTTTGTTGACGAAGTAGGGCGACAACCGTCTGCCCATCCATATCTGGCAGTCCCAGATCGACCAACACCAAATCCGGGTGCATTTCCATGACCTTCATCAAGCCCGCTTCGCCATCTTGAGCCAGCACCACTTGATGTCCGGCACGGCTCAAGACTTTATCGGCTAGACGCGCATTCGGCAAATTATCCTCGATAATGATGATCAAACTCATGTCGTTCACCTATTCGCAGTTAAGCGTGATTGCGTTCGCTCTTTTTGACGAAAAAGGCAATGGTATTCAACAATTCGGTCTTGGTGATCGGCTTCGGAACATAACCGTCGCAGCCCGCCGCCAAACAGCGGTCGCGGTCGCCGTGCATGGCATTGGCGGTCAGCGCCAAAACGGGAATCGCGGCGATACTTGGGTCTGCCTTAATTTGTTTAGTGACTTCCAACCCGTCGATATCGGGCAAGTTGACATCCATCAAGACCAGATCGGGTTTATGCGCCCGGATCGCTGCTAATCCTGAAGTGCCATCTTGCGCTTCGAGCAGCTCATAGCCGGCGCTGAACAAGATTTTTCGTACAAGGCGCATATTCTGCGGGTTGTCTTCGACGCACAGCACACGGATAGCCATTTTATTGTCCCCTTCTGGTTCCTGCATTCTATTTTTATCATAAAACAATCTTGTTGGAACGACCGTTAAGATTACCCCAACAATTCAAGTCAATTTTATCTTCATGATCGAATGCTCGGTAGTGCAAACGTTCCCACCGCTAGCAGTGGGAACGTTTACGCTAAGGGCAACGTAAACCGTTTACGCCAAGGGGAGCGTAAACCAGAATGTTGATCCCTTGCCGAGTTCGCTCTCAACGTGGATTTCGCCGCCGTGCAGCCGCACAAGATGGCGCGTAATCGTCAATCCCAAGCCCGAACCGCCCGCGCGCCGCGTGACCGAGCCATCGACCTGTTGGAACTGCTCGAAGATCGCATCGATATGATGGGGCGCGACGCCAATGCCTGTATCCGTCACTATAACGCGCACATTCTGCTCATCGAGCAGCTCAGACGCGACGACGACCGCGCCCGCATCGGTGAATTTGACCGCGTTGCTCAACAAATTCATCATGATTTGCCGCAAGCGCAGTCGATCTCCCGCGACCTGCACATTTATGAGCTTCGATTCGTTTTGCAGCGTAACGGGCTTGTCCTTGACCAAGACTTGCGCCGTAATGATGGTCTCATCGACCAACGCTTGGAGATCGAGCGGTTGAAGATCGATCTTCATCTCACCCGCTTCAATCTTCGCCAAGTCGAGAATTTCGTTGATGAGCGCGAGTAAATGCTGCCCGCTCTGGTTGATCACCCGGACATCTTCTTGTGCCTCATTGGGCAGTTTGCCATCGTCACCGTCCATCAGAACTTCGGAATAGCCGATGATCGAGTTCAACGGCGTGCGCAGTTCGTGACTCATGTTCGCCAAGAACTGCGACTTGAGGCGATCCACATCGCGCAGCCGTTCCGCCGTCAAGCGTTCGCGCGCCGTTTCCATCTCACGCGCGGTATACGCGCGGCTGTTTTCCACCGCGACGGCAATCTGTGCCGCCAAGGTCGTCTTCACGCGCACATCATCTTCATCGAAGCGATTGACGGTCGTGCCTTGCACATCTAAGACACCAACCAATGTATCGCCTATGATCATCGGGATCGCCATTTCCGACAGGGTGTCGGGCAGCAGCGGATTCGGCAAAAAGTCCACCTCTTGGCGCACATCGTTGATGATGATACCTTCACCCGTGCGCGCCGCCCGCGCGACGAGCGAATGTTCATGATCCACCGAGATATTGTGGTCGCGCAGCTTCATCATCCTGCCAGCTTCACCGGCACCGGCTGCCATTACCAATGTGGTGACATTCTCATCAAGCAGATAAATTTGCGCGTGATATAGGTTGAAGCCCGTTTTCGTCAGTTCAACCACTTGGCTCAACAATGCGTCCAGATCGAGCAACCGCGAAATCACCGTACTGATTTGTGTTACGATGGACAGTTGGTTCGCCAACGCCGTCACGCGCTGCTCTGACTGCCGCCGTACCGTCACATTCTCGAACGTGATGCCTATCGAACGTCCAGGCAGCGGGAAGGCACGTACTGCGAAAATGCTTTCTGCCACACGGTCATCGCCGTAGACGACTTCGCCCAAATCCGCCGCTGTGCCGCCGTTAGCGATATCAGCGTAAATTTGCGGCAGCCCCGTTTGGTCAATATTCGGAAATGCTTCCCCGATGCGGAGATGCATAACCAGATCGGGATCGACACCGAGCGCCGACTTCAAACTGGGATTGGCGGCGATAATGCGCAGCGACATCCGATCATTTGGGTCTTCCAATTGGAACACAAGCGAGGCAGCAGGCATGTTGGCAACCACATCCACATACAAGCGCGTTTCTGCTTCTGCTCGCCGCTGTGCCGCGAATGCGCGCGCGTTCTGCACGGCGACGGCGATTTGTGCCCCCAACGCCAGCTTGACCCGCACATCTTCATTGTCAAAGCGATTCAGAATGACAGCTTGTACGTCCAACACGCCGATCAAGACGTCGCCAACGATCATCGGGATCGCCATTTCGGACAGCGTGTCGGGCAGCAAATCGTTGGGCAAGAAATCGGGTTCGGCGCGCACATCATTAGAAATGACGCCGATTCGCGTCCGCGACGCGCGCGCCACCAGCGAATGTTCGCGGTGAAGCGGAATATTGTGACCGCGCTCCAACATCTTGCGCCCTGGTTCGCCCGCTCCTGCTGCGAGAACGAGGCTGGTTTCCGTCGCATCCAACAAGTAGATGTGCGCGTGGTAAAGTTCAAAGCGTTCTTTCGTCAGTTCCACGACTTTGGGCAGCAGTTCGTTCAAATCGAGAATCGTGGCGACCGACGCGCTCACATCCGCGACCGTCTCTAGTTCGCGCGCACGGCGCACCAGTTGTTCTTCTTGGGCTTTCTTCTCGGTGATGTCCGTGCGAATGGCGACGTATTGAACTGGCTTGCCCTCTTCGTTCAAGAAAGGGACAATCGTCGTATCGACCCAGTAAATCGAATGGTCTTTCGCAAGATTGAGCAACTGCCCCTTCCATACGCGCCCGTTGGCAATTGTCACCCACAAATCGCGGATGAATTCCTTCGAGTGATAGCCCGAATTGATGATGCGGTGATCCTGTCCGATCAGCTCTTCGCGCGAATATTTCGAGATCGCACAAAATTTATCATTCACATAGTTAATCACGCCGCGCTGATCGGTGATAGCAACAATGGAATGTTCATCAAGTGCGTGGCGAATTGACTCCAAGTCATGACTTCCAGCGCGCAGATCGCTTTCCAACGATGACAGACGTCCACGCAGTTGATCGACCATTTGTTCGAATTCAACCAGTACGCTGGACGATGATTCGGGGTCGGGTACCATGCCGTTCCGCTGGGTTTCGCGCAGCGGTTCGATAAACTCTGTGATCATGCTTTTTTTCCTCGATTGGTTCTTATGAATTGATTGTATGGCTACGTAATCTCACGAATCATTGAGGTTTTTGGGCGCAACAATTGAATTTTCATCCAATACACAAACGCGATTCAAACCTACATGGCACGTTCCCCGAAATCGTTATACATTGAAAGAACAAGCCTTGTTCATTGAGAGGAGTCGTCTCTATGCGTCGTGTAAGCCCAATCATGGGATGGATAACATTGGTCGTGCTGTTGTTATCGGCATCGCTGGTGTCCGCACAAGCGGGTGGCGTGAGTGTGTCCTGTACGAATGGCGCATCGTTCGAGAACGGGATCGAAGTGATCGTCAATCAGATGCGCGCGGGCTTCACCTATACCGCCACCGCCGTCGGCGTCAACGGGTTCGATCCGGTGCTGGCAGTCGTGGACGGGGCAACGGGCGACTTTTTGTGTTCAGATGACGAAAACGGCGCATCCAGCTATGCCGCCAATCTGCCGACGGCAAATGCTGCCCGTTCATCCACGTCGGCGCAAGTCAATTTCATTCACAATGATTCATCCGGGTTTAGAGATATCTCGCTGGTCGTCGGCGGCTTCGGCAGCCAAACGGGCGAATTTGTTTTGATCCTCGAAGGCATGGCGGTCACGGGCGCGGATGGCGCGGGCGATCCCTTCTCCATCAACCTCACGCCGGGTATGGTCGCGTCGGGCGTGCCGCTGTCGGTGTATATGCTCACGCGCGGACAATCCGGCGTCGATCCGCTGGTCTTTCTGGCGAACGCGGCGGACGATCTGACCCCTGCCGTGATCGATGGCGAACAAGTTACCTGCGACGATGCGGGAACGCTGTGCTGGAATACCGGGTCGTCGCTGGACAATTCATCGGTCACAATTGCATCGGGGACGCTGCCCGGCTGGCAGTATGACGCGATGCTGAGTCTAGCGATTGACGGAATCGCGCTCGACCCGAACCCTGTCAACAACTATCTGACCTTCGTCATGACCAGTTTCAATC
>DAOTUQ010000110.1:0-28816 GCA_034437055.1 Anaerolineae bacterium | reverse complement strand
CCCCCCAACCCCCTCAGCCACAGCGTGGGGGGCTAAGGGGTGAGGTTCTTGAAAAGGTGTCCTCCCCTCAGCCATGCAATGGAGAGGGGGGTTAGGGGTGAGGTGAAGCTATCCAAAACTCAGGTTCCTTACTGTCCCTGACTCACGGTCACTTCCGCGACGATCTCACCGCCATCCGCGCCGCGCGCGCGCAAACTGTACGTCATGCCGCCGCTGTTCTCTGGCATTCGCAGTGAGAGCGCGCCGATAGGCGGCAGTTCGATGTAGAGCAAGCCCGCCGCGCCCGATGCCGCCTGTTCCTGCACGCTGACGCTGACCGCATTTTCGACATTCCAACTGACGATGATGCTGTCGCCAGGACGCGCGCTCGTCGGCTGGGCGCTGAACACCACGATGCGCGCCGCGCCCGTTGCTGCATTGGTATCCGTCGTGGGTTGTGCTGTTGGCGCATCGCCTGTGGGGAGCGCGGTGGCATCGACGGCGGCGCTGGTTGGCTGGGCGGTCGCTTCAGCGTTGGGCGTGGTCATGGCGGGAATCGGCAGCGGTGCGCCCGACAGTGGCAGCGTCAGTTCGGCGGTGTCTAAGACTTCACCGCTGATCAAATCGATCACGCTCAGCCGCAAGCGCACGACCGCCTCGGTCAGCGGCACATCCGGCGCGAGGTTCGTCTCGCCCGTCGAAGGCAGCCACAATGATTCGCGCGGCGGTTCGACGGCGATCACGTCTTGGTCGCTCAAAAGCTGCTCGAATTGGATATTGGTCGTCGGACGGCGGTTCGCCACGCTCCAACGCACGACCGCGAGGGCGTTGCGCTGCAAGAGCGCGGCGGTGTCGAGCGCGGGGGTATCGGTCGTGAACGATTCGATGGACGGGGCATCCGCGTTCGTTTCGTAAGGGACGACGAGAATAACCTGTGTGATGAGTTCGCCGCTGCTGTTGATCACGCTCAAGCGATAGGTCGGCGGCGCGAAATCGCCCGGATGCGCGACGATCACCTCGCGCGTCCCATCGCCGGACAGCGTTTCGCCCTCCACCAAGATCGACGCCCAATCACCGCCGACCAGTTGATCCAACCCGACGCGCAAGATATCATCGAAATCTGCGATGCGCCATACCACTGTGATCGTCGCTTCGCCGCGCTCGACGGCGGGCAAACTGACACTCGGCGTGCTGGCGGTGAACGCTACAATCGTCGGTGGGCGAACGCTGATGTTCTGGGCGCGGACGGGGAACGCGATGAGGGTGAGTGCCGCCACCGTGACCAAAATGAATGACCGTGCAAACGCGCCTAGTCCAAACGTCATGCGGCGCAAATCATGGCGCATGGTTAGAATTCCTTTCGATAGGTTTGCAAAACTCAATCTTCAAGTTGCTGTTCGGTAGACTTTTCGGATTATAATCTGAAATATGCTTCTAACGCTGGATGGAATAAACGATATGGCTGGTTTACCTCGTATTGTCACGGTCGATCCTTCGGGTGAGATCTCGCGGATTGTACGCGCGACGTTTGATTTGACAGAACGCTCGGTCATTCAGATCGATATTCCTAGCAGCGATGAGGCGCTTGAAGAAATTCGCATGGTCGCGCCGCATGTTGCTATCTGCGCGCTGCATGTGGGTGAACAAACGCGCGGCATCGACCTCGCCATGCTGATCCGGCAGATTCAGCCGGAAACACAGGTGATCGTGATCGCCAACGACGGCGAATCCGAGGAACTTGACGATGAAGTGTTGAGCGCGGCATCGTTCGTGTATCTGCGCCGCCCGCTCGATGCAAATGTCTTCATCCGCGCGTTGTTCGCTGCGTTAGATGGCGAGGACGCGCGCATGACCATGTCGACGCCGATTGTCCGCGCGCCAACCGCCGCCGATTTGGGCCCCATCCCTTCGATGGATTTGAACGCGGCACAGCATATTATCGATACGCTGCTGCGCGATATCAGCGCCAAGTCGATCACGCTGTCGAATCGACGCGGCGAGACGCTGTTGGAACGCGGCTCCGTCGGCTACATTAATCCCTCGCAGCTCACCAACGCGCTCTTGCCCTCGCTGATGACCAACGTTGATATGGGGCAGATCGTCGGCGGCACCAAACCCGCGACAATCCAATTCTTCGACGGCGAAACCTTCGATGTATTCGTGCTGTCCGTCGGGTTGCATTTCTTCATGTGTATCCTCTACGATGGTGCGTCCGGCAGTCGCAATTTTGGCAGCGTGACGCGCTTCGGACGGCGCGCGGTCGAAGATTTGATCGCGCCGCTCGGTGCGACGGCATTCTTAGTTGAGCGTCCGACGGTTGTCCCCGAAGCCAGCCGCCGCCGCCGCCCACGCTTGATGCCCATTCCGGCGAAGGAACAGACCATCGAACCTACGGTCGTCCGCGCGGAAGTGTGGGAAGAACCCGCGCCGCCGAAAGTGCAGACAGCGGTCGAAATCCCACGGGTCGAGCCAATTGCTGATTTGGACATGGATATTTTCAATGGCGTGCTGAGTTCGCAAGAGATGAACTTGGACGATTTGTTCGACCCCGACAAGCTGGCAGCAATCGCCAACGAATCGCGCAGCGGACGGGACCCGCTGACGTATGATGAAGCGCGCGAACTGGGGATCATCCCGTAAGATGCGCATTGATTCCGCAATGCGGGCGTGCCAGCGGTACGCCCCCACGCTGCTTCTGTTCGTGCTGCTGGTAGGTGTCGCCGCCGTCGCTGCCCAAACGCCTGACCGTTACATCGACCTCCCACAGTCCACAACCGACGCGGGCTTTCCGCGCATCGGCTTTCCGAGCGCACCCGTCGGCGTTACCCTGTATCTCAGCTTCGATGATCCGGCATCGATCAACTGGGTCGCGGACACCTTTGACACGCTCTACAACCGCTTGCGCACGGGCGAAATCCGCTTGACCACCATCCCGCTGACCGAACGCGGCGCGCTGCCCGGCGGGGTCGCGGCGGCACGCGCGGCGCTGTGCGCATCGGAACAGGGCGCGTTCTGGCGCTTTTTCGATGCGCTGTACGGCGATTTGGCGGCGCGGGGCGGGGCGGCGCTTGAAGGCGTGAACCTGATCGATACGGTCACGACGTTGGCATTGGATCGTGGGCGTTGGGATGCGTGTATGGCGAGCCAACGCCCAGACGTAATTCTGCGCGACGGCGAACGCGCCATAAGTGAACTGAATTTCTTCACTGGAACGCCGTATGTGCTGATCAACGGCGATCCAACGTTGACCGATGCCACCAGCATCGAGGCGATCATTCAAGCGGAGATCGATGAACTCGAGCAAGCCTTCGAGCAAGCCATCGACGCCACGCCTGAGTCGACGCGCGAAGGCTTGACGGTGGTCGAGCCGCTGACGGGCGAACAAATCGCGCCGCCCATCGCGCTGACGCTGCCCGAC
This sequence comes from Anaerolineae bacterium, assembly GCA_034437055.1. Lineage (GTDB taxonomy): Bacteria > Chloroflexota > Anaerolineae > Aggregatilineales > Phototrophicaceae > Flexifilum. Next base: position 25,419 of record DAOTUQ010000110.1, on the reverse strand, counting down.
GGCTGGGGCTATGCTTATGACGCGCTGATTTTGCAAGATATCGACGGGTTGCGCTCGATTCCGTTTGCGGTCTATCAGGGAGCGGTCACGGACGGCACGGGGACGATTGTGCTGCTGTGGGGCTTTCCAAGCCTTGTGAGCGTCGATCCCCTGACGGGGAACACCGACGCGGGCGCCCCGCCGAGCGTCTGGACGGATGCGCTGCGGCTGTTGCGCTTGGCGATCATCGAGCAGGGCTGCAACGTCGGCACGGACTTGCGCCGCGAGTACAGTATCGGCGGCTTGGCGGCGACGGGGACGCAGTTTTCGGCGGTCGATTGCCCAGAACTGCCGGATGCGCGCGGTTGGTTCGCGGGCTTGCAGCAGGTCAATCTGAATTTCGTCTTTTATGCCTTCACCACGCCCATTGAGGCGCTGGACGGCGCGGCAGCCGACGAACTACAAGCCGTCTTGGACAGCGTGACCTTCCAGCCGCTTTCGACCATTGAGATCACGCCGACCGCGCCGCTGCCGCCGCCGCCGCCCACGCCCTTTGGCTAATCGCTAGTCGTCCGTCAAGAAAGTAGATAAAAGCAACCTCACCCCCCAGCCCCCTCTTAGTACCGGAGGAGGTCGGGGGCGAGGTCTATAGCTTCGGTGACTTTGTTGTCAGACTACGAGGCTTCTGTTCGTCCTCTACGCTCGCCCGTAGACCTCCATCGTCGTTCCGTGCAAGTCCTTCGCCGCGTCCGACGCCAAGAAGGCAATCGTTTCTGCCAGCGATTCCCCCGTCACCCACTTGCTGAAGTCCGCTTTTGGCATCGACTCGCGGTTCGGCGGCGTATCGATGGTGCTAGGGGCGACGGCGTTGACGTTGATGCCCTTGTCGCGCAGTTCCAGCGCCATACTTTCAACGAGCCGCTGTCCCGCCGCCTTGCTTGCCGTATACGCGCCCATGTTCGCCGCGCCTTTGTACACCGCGCGCGCCAGCACGACCACGATCTTGCCATGGGTCTCGCGCTCGATCATATAGCGCGCCGCGCGCCCGCAAAATACGAACACGGGACGCACATTCAGGTTGAGCATCTTCTCCAACACATCGATGCCTTCTTCGTGGACGGGCTTGCCGGACGCGAAACCGCCGACGGTGTGCGCCACCACATCGATTTGTCCGACGGATGCCGCCAAGCGCCCGAACAGCGCATCAACCGCCGCCACATCGCCCAAATCGGCGGCTTCGCCCACCGTGTCGCCGCCAAATTCCGCCGCCAACGCCTGCACGCGCTCCAACTTGTGATCGATCAGCACCAAGCGCGCGCCGCCCGCCGCGAAACGCACCGCTGTCGCCCGCCCAACATTGCCCGCCGCGCCCGTCACCACTGCCACCTTGCCGCTCAATTCGCCCGCCATGATTCACGCTCCCTCAGGTTGTCATTGTTTCGGTTCTCAATCAGCATACCCGTCTATCGATCCGGTTTCAGTTCCACGATCAGCCCGTCGCTCCACCCATATTTGGCATCCATCCGCGCCCGAACCGCCGCCGCCAAATCGGGTTCCTGCGCTGCATCGACAACTCGCCCGGCGCCTGCCCTCGACTCCATTGTCCGCGCGCCAATGCGAATCGTTACAGCGGGAGTGGCTATGATGTTCTGCACCCAATCGGCTGATGCGCGTCCCTCGGCGATCAGGTAATAGCTGTCATCCACTTCGACGAACCAGATTTCAATTTCGTGGATGCTGCCGGATTTGCGCCCAATAGTGTTGAGATAGAGATACTGCGGCTCGGTCATGTTGTCCTTTTTACTCACCTGCATGAACATTCTACAACTTTGCGTTCGTTTTTCGCCGCAGATGCGATCCTATGATCTTTATCCTTTTCATCACGGTTTGGACGTGACGAACGCCACTTCGCCTATTCGATCTGCCGTGCTATCTTAGAAATGAAATCACTTAGACAAAAAAACACCATTTCCTACAGTGTATCGGCTGCGCGTATCGATGATGCCGCATAGAATAGAGGATGTGACCGATGATTGCGACGAGTTTCCCCCGCGCGACGCTTGGGGCGATCTTGCAGGAGAATGCAATGGAATATCCGAACACTGTCCGGCATACCAAGCTGTTGGCGTGGGTGCAGGAGATGGTCAAACTGTGCAAGCCCGATGCCGTTCATTGGTGCGACGGCTCGCAAGAAGAATACGATCTGCTGTGCGAAAAGTTGGTTGACAGCGGGACGTTCATTCGCTTAGACGATGCCAAACGCCCGAACAGCTTCCTCGCGCGCTCGCACCCGAGCGATGTGGCGCGCATGGAAGATCGCACGTTCGTATGCAGCCTGAGCAAGAATGAAGCGGGTCCCACCAATAATTGGATGAACCCGCGTGACATGCACAAGACGCTCGACACGATTTTCGATGGCTGTATGCGCGGGCGGACGATGTACGTCATTCCGTTCTGTATGGGGCCCCTCGGTTCACCGATTTCGTATGTCGGCGTGCAGTTGTCCGACTCGGCGTATGTCGCCGTCAACATGCGCATCATGACGCGCATGGGCAATCGCGTTTACGCGGTGTTGGGCGAGGATGCGCCGTTCGTGCCGTGCGTGCATTCCGTCGGGATGCCGCTCGAAGCGGGTCAAGCGGATGTCGCGTGGCCCTGTGCGCAAGACAACAGCCAGAAATACATCGTGCATTTCCCCGAAGAACGCGCGATCTGGTCGTATGGCAGCGGCTATGGCGGCAACGCGCTGTTGGGCAAGAAATGTTTCGCGCTGCGCATCGCCTCCAACATCGCCCGCGATGAGGGCTGGCTGGCGGAACACATGCTGATTATGGGCGTCGAGTCGCCCGACGGCGAAAAGACGTATGTCGCGGCGGCGTTCCCAAGCGCGTGCGGCAAGACGAATTTCGCCATGATTGTGCCGCCTGACGCGCTCGGTGACTGGAAAGTCACGACGGTGGGCGACGATATCGCGTGGATCAAGCCAAGCCCCGATGGGCAACTGCGCGCTATCAATCCCGAAGCCGGCTTTTTCGGCGTCGCGCCCGGCACGAACGCCAAGACCAATCCGAACGCGACGGCGACGATCCAGCGCAACACGATTTTCACCAACGTGGCGCTGACCGACGACGGCGATGTGTGGTGGGAGGGCTTGACCGACACGCCGCCCGCGCATCTGATCGACTGGCAGGGACGCGATTGGACGCCCGCTAGCAAAGACAAGGCGGCGCACCCCAATTCGCGCTTTACCGTCCCCGCCAGTCAATGTCCATCCATCGACTCCGAATGGGAGAACCCCGAAGGCGTGCCGATTAAGGCATTCATCTTCGGCGGGCGGCGCAGCAGCGTCACGCCGTTGGTGCTGCATACGTTCAACTGGGCGTATGGCGTCTACTTCGCCGCGACGATGGGATCGGAAACGACGGCGGCTGCCTTCGGCAAAACGGGCGAAGTCCGGCGCGATCCGTTCGCCATGCTGCCGTTCGCGGGCTACCACATGGCGAGCTACATCAACCATTGGTTGCAATTTGGGCGCTCCATCGCCGATCCGCCGCGCATCTTCGTCGTGAACTGGTTCCGCAAGGACGCCGACGGCAAATTCTTGTGGCCCGGCTTCGGAGAGAACATGCGGGTACTGAAATGGATCGTAGAGCGCGCACGCACAAAAGCCAATGGACACGAAAATGCGCTTGGTCGCGTGCCGAACTACGAAGATATCGATTGGACGGGTTTGGACAGTTTCTCGCGCGCGGACTTCGACGGCGTGATGCACATCGACAACGAACAGTGGAAACAAGAAGTGCTGTCGCACGAAGAACTGTTCATCAAGCTCTATGACCGGATGCCGAAAGAGATGCTGGCAATCCGCGACCTGCTGCTGTCCAGCTTGTGGAGTTCGCCGGAATGGGCGAATCGGGCGGAGTAGGTAAAAAAGGACTGAGTGCTGAGGACTGTGGGCGGTGTGAAGGGCAAGAAGGTTTGTCCTTCCTGCCGCCCAGTGCTGGTCTCAACCATTTCGACGCCCGTTCCGCGCTGCATCTGGCGGTGGGGATGATCCCGCGCGATGCCGTGGGCTTGCGCGCTGGACTGATGACCGAAGCGTTATTCGCGCAGATTGTGGTCGTCATTCTGCGCACAACCCTCCTCGCGCCGCCGTTTGTGCGGCTGTTAAATCGGGGCGCACTCCCGCTTGATGCGCATCCTACGGGCGGATGAGTTCCAAGACGTGCGCCAGTCGCGCCAAATCGTGCGAGAGCATCCCGGCGAGCTGGCGTCCGCACTTGACCAAGAACCGATTGCGCCCGTCCATGTCGCGCTTCCAACTTGCATGTTGCAGCGCCGCCGCCAGCAGTTCGTCGGATGGCACTTCGCGCGCGCTCAACACCAGCCGGAAAAAGTCGAGCTTGTCGGTAAAGCGTAAGATTTCGTCGTCGGTGCACAGTTCGACTTCGGTCAGACTCATCGGCGGGCGCGGCGGCAGCGAGTGATAGATCGTCCCGTTGACCATGCAGCCGATATTGATCACGCAGATTTCGACGGGTACCATGCGATTCTCGCGCTGATCGAGCAGGGCGCTGTTGTCCACACCCGCCGCCATGACCAATTCGCGCGCCAGCGGATCATCGTCGATGCGAATGGCGTAGATCAGCCCAATCGCCCATGCGGTGTGCGCATCGTCCAGCGCCACCTTGACGAACGAGCCGAACGTATGCGCCTCATCGATGCGGCTGCCGCGCGTGCCGCAGTCAAATCCCGTCGTGCTGGCGCGCAGCACACGCCCGACCGCGCCCCGACCATTGACCCCATTTGCGTATGTCGTCGCCATCATGCTGTCTCTCATCTTTGTAGACGATGCTGCCGACGCGCGCCGCGCGCCAGCCCTTTGGTTTGCAATTTCTCGGATTCTTCCGGCATCAGTCCGTTTTCGAGCATCGATACGCGGATCAGTTGGTCGATCTGCGCTTTTTCGGTGCTGCTGATGTACGCCATTTCGTCGGCGCGCGTCAGGGCATACGGATAGCGTTTGCGCCCTTGGATCGCGCATTGATGCAGGATCAACGCTTGCAGGGCATCGACCGCCGCCGGGTTCGTCGCCACCCACATGGGAATATCGATGCGGGCGATACGCGGCGATTCGTTCAGTTCGCCGCTGACGTTCAGATAGAAGAACGCGATCTCATAATCGACGCCGAGCCGCGTCTTGTAATCGTAATTTTGCGGCGAATTTTGCACCATCACCGCCGAACGCTGTCCCGCGTTCAAGATTTCGCTGTAGAGGCGCGTATCCGACAAGCCTTCCAGATCGCCGTTCGTTTTCAAGTTCGCATCGTTGACTTGATCGGGCGGCAAACTCAGCAAGTGCAGCAGACTGACCACGTAAGTGGCACGCTGTGCGCCGGGATAGCCTGCCAAGACCGCGCCCGATTCGCGCAGTTTTTCCAACGACTCCCAATAGTCTTTTTCGAGCGTCCGCGCGTCCGTGATCTCAGTCGCGCCGAAGAATTTGAGCAAGCCGCCGTCGTGCAGCGTGATGATCGGCGCGGCAACCGACGGATCGTCGCGCAGTTCCCATGCGCGCGCCGCCAACGCTTTCAATTCCATGACCGTGCGCCGCGCATTGACCGTCTGATTGTTGACCGGACGCCCATCTTTGTCTTCGAGCGCGCTCTCGGTGTAATACAATTCGGGCGTCGTATGCTGCCTCGGCAAGCGCGTTTCGCCGTAGTGGTAGATGAACGCGCCGATGTTGACCAGATAATAGAGGGCGGGGGAGTGCGCATCGGGATAAATCTGCGATCCATCGACGGCGACGATGGTTGCGCGTTCCGGCGCGGCGCTCGGTTCGCCCACGCCGCAAACGATTTCAGCATACGGAGCGGACAGCGGCGCGGCACCGCGATAGCCGCTGACGCCCGATCCGCGCACCATGTCGATGCGCGCTTGCACCAGCGCGAGATCGCACGCGGCGTCGAAGCGTTCTAGCGCGAGGTCAAGCTTGCCCGCCGCGCTGCTCCAACGGGTGCCTAAGTAGCGCCCCATGCGCTGCACTTGATCGACGACCTGATTGAATTCCAACGACATACCCGAACGCCCGTTCGCTATAGGTTAGTATATCTTAACTTAAGATAGCACGCTCGTTCGGATGCGTCAAGCGGGGGGACGCCCGTTTGTTCGCCATTTTTGTTAAGACTCGACCAAAATCAAGGGCAAAAGTGCCGATTAGTGCCGATTAGCCTGATTTCGGGAACGTTTCCGCCACTTGCCATTGCAACGAGTCGCGGGGATGTTTATCATTATTTGACGCACAAACTGAAGGCTGATCCGCGCGCCCATTCGCTCGGCGTCCGCCCGCCTGAGCGCGTTCAATCACCAGGTGCGCACCGGGCGCTTCTTGAACGTACTTCTCACGTCCGATGGTTTCGTATTGTGAGCATGAAAAGACAAATGGCTCTTAACCTCACCCTCGATTTCCCCATTGAACTCAGCGTCGCGCGCGAATTGACGTTCGCCGGCGACGAGGTGCGGCTGGCAGGACAGATCGATTATCCGGTCACGTCGCGGACGCCGAACGGTTTTCCCCTGTTATTCATCCTCCATCATGCGGGCTGCAACACCCGCGAAGATTATCGACACATCGCTGAGGCGGCGCTCGAATCCGATTACGCCGTATTTCGTTGGGACAAGCGCGGTACCGGGCGCAGCGGCGGCGGGGCGCGTGGCTCGTCAGTACAGGACGCCGTGAACGCCTATACGACCGCGTTGGAACAGCCCGGCATCAACCGCAAGCACATCATCATCGCGGCATTTGGCGCGGGGACGGCGCTGTTGGGCAGCGCGTTCGGCTTGTTTGCGCGCACACAGCTTCCATGCGGCGTGCTGCTGGTCGCCAACATGCTCGACGCAGAGGCGGTCTTGGCGATTGACGCGCCGCTTCAGATCATCGCTAGTGATGAGGCGCATTTTCCCGCGCACGAATATGCCGAAGCGGTGTGCGCCGCGCACAACAAAGCATACAAACAGCACGGCGCGGCATACCACATCGCGCACGACGTGGATCAAGTGCTGAAATACGCGGACGGCAATCCCGATCTGGACGCACGCGACGCGATCCGCGCATGGTTGGAACGTGTTTAAGCCGCCTTACGACTATGATTTTAGTGGGCGCACGGCGATTGTCACGGGCGCGGGCGGCGGGAGCGGCGCGGCAGTCGCATGGCTGTTAGCGGCATACGGCGCGAAAGTCGTGGTCGCGGACATCAACCCAGATCGCGCTGACGCCACCGCCGACAAAATCATGGCATCAACAGCGATAACAGCAGGGGGTGGCGGCGCGCTCGCTGTACAGGTCGATATCGCCAATCGCTTTCAGGTCAGCGGCATGATCGAGACGGCGCGCGATGCGTTCGGCACGGTCGGCATCCTCGTTAACGCGGCGGGCGTCTTCAAGGGGGGGGCGCTCGCCGCGCTCGATGAATGGGACTGGCGGCGCGTGCTGGACGTGAACCTGACCGGCACATTTTTCTGCTCACAGCTCATGGCGCGCGTGATGACGGACGAAGGGACGGGCGGCTGCATTGTCAATCTCACGTCGCTGGCGGGGACAGCGACGACGCTGGCGGACGGCGTGAGCTATGCCGCCAGCAAAGCGGGCGTGATCGGCTTGACGCGCCAATGCGCACGCGAGTTCGCGCCGCACAACATCCGCGTGAACGCCGTTGCGTTCGCCAACATCGAGGATGAAGACCCCGCCCCGCCCGTCGGGGCGCTGCCGTTGTTGGGGCGCATTGGCACGCCGAACGAAGTGGCGACGGTGGTGGCGTTCTTGTGTTCGACGGCGGCGGCATTCGTGACCGGACAGGTGATCGCGGTGGATGGCGGCGGCGTTGCGTAAATCGGTAACGAATCCAGCTTGATAATTTATGCTGTGTAAGTTACTTGAAATTCGCATAACTCGTGTATAATCAGAGGTATTGTATGAGAAATGTAATGCTCTACCAAGACGAAAACGGCGCGTGGATCGCGGAAGTGCCGAGCTTGCCGGGTTATGGCAGCGAAGGAAATACCCGTGAAGAAGCCGTTGAGAACGTCAAGGACGCGCTTCAACTGTGGATCGATGATGCCATCGCACACAGCGAAGACATTCCAGAGGATTACCAAGCCATTCAATTGGTCGGGGTATGAGCAAAATTCCGCAAGTTTCGACGTGATGATCCCTACGCCAAAATTGTTGTTCCCAACCATGATGAACGGGCAGTCGGCACGCTCCGCCGCATTATCCGCGATGCGGGCATGTCGGTGGACGAATTCAATACATTGCTCAAGGCTTAACCTGAACGCAAAAACGAACCCATGACCCCGCGCGCCACTATCGAACAGGTCATGCACATCCTCCGCGCTGCCCTCGCGCCCGTCGTGACGGATGCGTTTCGCAGCGTCTTTGGCAAGCGCTACCTCGATAACGCCGAGAAGGCGCTCAAATCCGACAAGTACCTGCCGCGCTTCAACGACGACGCCGCGCTGATGCAGATCGATGTCACCGGCTGGCTGAATCTGATCATGCGCCGTTGGGATGAAGTGTTCAAAGACCAACTCGATAGCAAAGTCCGCTCGTATGTCGGGGAACTGATCCAAGCGCGCCACGATTGGGCGCATCAGGGCGACTTCTCCGACGAGGACACCTATCGCATCATCGATACGGCGCTGCGCTTGCTGCGCGCCTTCGAGTTATCCGACGCGATCCACGAATTGACGCCGATCCGCGCCGCATGGTACGCGCATCTTGCCGCAGCGATGGATGTGCCGCTTCCAACAGCGCCCACCGCCGCGCCGCTGACGCGAGGTGAGTTCAACCTACCGCCTGAAGACGCGCTAGCGCCTCCCCCTCTGCAAGCGGCACCGCTCGACATTGAGCAGGGGGCGGGCGGTGAGGTTGCGCTCGATGCCCAAATCGCCGTGCTGTCCGCGCGCTGGACGCGCCCGCAGCTTCGCGCAGAAGTCGTGCGGCTGTTGCATACGTTCCCACTGGACGATGATCTGCCCCTCACGGTGACAATCGCGCCGCGTCGTCCGGGCGATCTGCCGCCGTCGGCTGCGCCGCGTCTGGTCATCCTCGCGCCGGAACACGCTCACGCGCGCGACGCGGCACGCATCAGCGATTCGGCGGCGTTCAAAGTCGCTGTTTCAGCGGCGCGCGGCGTTGACCAGACGGCATATTTGGCGTTGGATTTGGGCGGCGCGGGCGTGGTTGGCGCGGCGGTACGCCGCTGGTTGGCGCTGCATCAGATCGCGCGCACATCGTCGCGGGGCGGCGCACCGCCTCCAGCGACGACAGTGGCAGAACGAACACGCGCCTACGATGACGTGGACGCGGCGCTGCAAGCCGCCTACCGCTGGCTGATCGTGATGCAAGATGGCGCGCCGACCGCGATTGAACTGGACGACGCCGCCCCGCTGATCGATCCGGCTGTACGCGCTGCCGCGTTCTATCTGCGCGCGGATCGCCGTTAAAGACAACCAACGAAAAAAGATTCAACGCACAGCGCGCTCTGTATCTCTGTGCGCTGTGCGTTGAATCTTTTTCGGTCTTTCAGCGCAGCGCGGCATCCATGAACGCCACTACGCGCCGCGCGTATTCTCCGCTGCTCACTGCGCCGACATAGCCGCCGTGTCCCGCGCCCGCAATCGTCCACAAGGTCGCGCTCGTGCCGCCGCCGCGATTCGCCGCCTGAAGCTGCTGCATCGCCCCGCGCAAGCCCGGCTCGTTCGTGCCATAAATCAGCAGAATCGGGCGTGGCGCGATGCTCTGAATGACGCTGAGGGGACTGAGTGCGCTGATATCGATGCCGACGCGCGCGCGATAGGCGATCCCGCTGCCGAACCCGAACAAGCCGCTCAAAATGCCGAGCCGCGTGGCGTTGGCATTCTGGGCGATTTCGTCGGGGAAGTCTGCATAGCCGCCCTCCGCCACCACCGCGCGCACGTCGAGATAGCGCGCCGCCGCCAAAATCGCTGCTGCGCCCGCTTGCGAGAAGCCGTGCGCGCCGATCCGCGTCATGTCCACGTCCGCGCGCCCGCGCAAATACGTCAGCGCGTCGCCCACTTGCAGCGCCTCCAACGCGCCGAGCGAATTGACCGTCGTCAAGCAGCCGCGCGCCGTGAAGGTCAAGACGTGATAACCTGCGTCGTGATACGCCAGCCACTCGAAGGCACGATCCCCGCGCGCCGCCCCGGTGGGGAGGGCGATGATAGTTGAACCGTCAGCATTCGCGCCCGCTGGCACGAAGTACGCCGGAATGTAGTCCGTCCCCGATTCCGTTGCCAACAGGCGCACATCCTCGTAGGGGACGCTTGGTGGCGCGCCGTCGCCACAGCCGCCGCCCGACAGCGTGAGCGTCCCGATGAAGCCCGCGCCCAATATCGTTGGCACGGTCAGCAGGATGCCGACCGTCGCCATCGTGACGACGCGCACGACGAACCACACGCGCGCAAGGAGCGTTTTCGGCGGGCGCGCCGTCGCCAAGCGGCGCATCGTTAGAGGACGCCTGTTGTCGGCTGCGGCATGGGTGTACGCAAGCGCAGATTCATCGGCACGCTCCCGCGCGGGCGCAGCGTCACGACCGGATCGATCTCGATATGCGCGTCGGGCGCGAGCGCCAAGCGGTAACGTCCGGCAATCGTCGCTACAATCAGCCGCGCCTCCATCAGCGCGAAGCTGTTGCCGATGCACACGCGGGGACCCCCGCCGAAGGGGAAATAGGCATAACGTGGGAGCGCCTTCTCAAATTCGGGCGTCCAACGTTCGGGGATGAATGCTTCGGGCTGGTCGAAATAGCGCGGATCGCGGTGCGAGATATACGGCACGATGAAAATCAAGCTGCCTTTCGGAATCGTCGAGCCGCCCACGACGATATCTTCGGTTGGCTGGCGTGTGTTCAGCGACCACGCGGGCGGATACAGGCGCATCGCCTCTTTCAGCACCATGTCCAAGTAGGGCAGCCGCTTCAAATCTGCCATCGTTGGGGGCGCGCCGCCCAACACGGCGTCAAGTTCCGCGTGCAGCTTCGCTTCGACGGCGGGATGCTGTGCCAGCAAGACCCATGCCCACGTGAGCGCGTTGGAGGTCGTCTCGTGTCCGGCGATGAACAGCGTCACGACTTCATCGCGCACTTGGCGATCCGTCATACACACGCCCTCATCGTCCTGTGCCAGCAGCAGCATCGAGAGCAGATCGCCTGTATCGTCGTCCGACGTGCGCCGTTCCTCGATGATGCCCATTAGCAGGGTGTCCAACTGCTTGATCGCCGCGCGCACCTTGATCAACGCCGGGAACGGCATCCAATGCGGCGGCATGAAGCGCCAACGAATCTGCCGCCCGCCGATGCCATTGATGTATTCAATCGCCGCGCCAATCGTGTCGGCACCCTCATTCACATCGGCATCGTAGAGCGTCTTGGAGACGATCTGCATGGTCAACTCGGTCATGGATTGATGGATGCAGAGCGCCTTGCCGTCGTGCCAGCCTTCCAGCATCCGGTTCGTATACTGGATCATCGTCTCGAAATACGCTTCGATGCGTTTGGCGTGGAAAACGGGCTGGAGCTGTTTGCGCTGCTGTTTCCACGAGGCGCCCTCGTTGATGAGCAAGCCGTTCCCCAACGGCAGCGACATGATCGCGTGATCCAGATCGCCTTTACGAACCTTGTCTGCTTGTTCGACGAGGACGCTGTGAATGAAGTCAGGATGAGTCAAAAAATACACGTTTTGATCCAACAGCCGAAAATTCGAAATATCGCCATAGTCGCGCGCCACGCGCTGCAAGAACGCCAGCGGGTCGGTGGCGAAATCGAATACGTTACCGATGAACGGATAGCCCTTTGGACCCGGCGGCGTTTTCAACATATCAATCCTGACTAATATCTATCTAACCTAAGTTTTGGATCGCTTCACCTCACTCCCAACCCTTTCTCCATTGCATCGGGGGTTGGGGGTGAGGTGAACGGTTTTAGAGCCGATCCAAAACGCAGGTTATCTACGGACATCACCCACAGCGTACTGATAGGGGTTTGGCGTGCCAAATCCGCGTCTAAGGACATGACATGCCAAACCCGCGCACCCGGGCATAGCACGCCATTACACGAAATACAGGCTGGTCACGCGCCCCTCACCATCAACCGTGATGAACACCTCAACCACGCCGTCCTCCAATTCCGCCCGCACCACCACCGTGCGCGATCCTACATCGACGCGATACGACGCGATATCGACGTAGCCGCCGCGCGCGACCGTAATCGATGTCCACGCAGCTTCGAGCGCGTCAACGGGGAGCGCCGCCGCCAACTGGGGATGGAAATAGTCCGCCGCACCCGCATAATCGTCCGCGCCCAATGCGCGCGTCAGCCCCACGCCAAGCGCGCCGAACGGATCGGCGGGCAGTGTCAGCGTTGGCGGGAGCGCCGTTGGGACTATGACCGTCGCCGTCGCTTGTCGCTGCGCGCCTGTCGGGGCTTGCGCCGTTGGCGGCTGCATCGTCATGGTGGGCGTGGCTTCTGGGGCTGCCTCCGTTATGTCCAATGCGGCGTCCGGCGACAGGGCGATTTGTGTGAAGAACAGGCGAAAAATCTGTCCGTTCGGATTGACCGATACTTCGACGTCGTAAGCGAGGCGCTCGAACTCGACGGTCACGACAGCGGTATCGCCGTTGATCTTCATCGCGCGCAGACTCGCCGATGCGCCGCCGTAAAAGCGTGCGTTGCTCCACAATTCCAACAAGCGCGTCTGTGGGATGGTCTGCTGCAAAGCGGGATCGAACAGGGCATAGGCGGCGTCATAATTGTCTGCCAGCAGATAAATCACGAATTCGCCCGCGATTTCGCCCGATGTCGGCGTCCCGGCGCGCATCAAGCCCATGCCGAACAGCGCGGATAAGCTCAACAAGCCAGTGAGTAATAATCGTCGCATGATGTTTCCTCGTCGGAAATAAAAAAGTCCCCATATTCAGTATAACGTGAATACGGGGACATGGTTGTTAAAAGACTCAAATCATCGGCATCAATGGCAAGGGCGGCGGCAGTTCAGGCGGTACGAAAAACCCCGACAGTGACTCCGCCAACAGCGTCACGATAATCAGGATCGCCAACACCAAATACACGATGCGCCGCCGCGTCCAAAAGCGGACGGGCATATCCTCGTCGTCGTCGGCGTCGTCGTAGAAATTTGGCGCGAGCCAATCGTCGTCCGGCGGCAGTCCGACATCTGACTTGCGCCGCGGCGGCGCATCGTCCGGCGCGGCTTCTCGAATCGGGACAGCGCGACTGACATTGAAGCGCCCCAACGTCCCGATTTCGACGTGGGCGCGATATGCCTTGTGCGGCGGCGCTGATGAGGCGTTCGACGCGCTTTCAGGCGGCGCGGCGTCCCGTTCGTCCATCTCAGCCCATGCCCGTCCCAGAATGCGTCGGCGGGTCAACGATGATGCCGTCGCGCGTCTTGCGCTGGATCGCCAATTTCACCTCGCCAATCGCGCGCGTGACCTGAATATCGCGCGGGCAAGCGGGCGTACAATTGTAGATCGTGCGGCAGCGCCAGACGCCGTTCGGCTCTGCCAGCAGATCGAGACGTTCTTCGAGCGCCTCATCACGGCTGTCAAAGACGAAGCGATGTGCCTGCACAATGGCGGCGGGCCCGATGTACTGCCCATTCGCCCAATATGATGGACACGACGTGGTACAGCACGCACACAGGATGCACTTGGTTGTATCGTCGAACTGTTCGCGGTCTTTCTGCGTCTGCAAGCGTTCGCGTCCGTTTTCGGGAACTGGGCTGTCGTTGACGAAATAGGGCATGACCTCGCGGTAATGCGCGAAGAATGGCTCCATATCCACGACCAAATCTTTCAGCACGGGCAAGCCCAAGATCGGCTCGATCTGGATTTTCTTGCCGTCGGCATAATCCCGCACCAGCGCCTTGCACGCGAGGCGATTCTCGCCGTTGATGCGCATCGCGTCCGAACCGCAGATACCATGCGCGCACGCGCGGCGCAGCGTCAACGTGCCGTCCTGCTCCCACTTGATGCGATGCAGCAGTTCCAACACACGGTCAGACTCTTCGACTTCGTTGAGCGTGAACTCTTGCCAATGCGGCTTGTTCTTGCCGGGGACTTCGGGGTTGAAGCGCCGGATTCTAAACGTGACTTCCATATTTACACTCCGTGTAGAGTGCCGAGGGCTGAGGGCGGAGGGCGGAGTGAAAAACCGTGAGGCGAATGTCGCCATGCGCTGCGAAATCCGACGTGCGGCGGCTTTTACTCAATCCTCAACCCTCAACCCTCAGCACTGGTTCTCAATATGACCGGACTTTCGGCGCAAAACGCTCGTCCACATCGGACAGCGACGTATCGACGCGCTTTTTCAGGTTCAGCTTCGGCTGGACACCCGCGTCGAGGCGCGCGCCAATGCCGGATTGATGTTCGACCAACGAGTGTACCATCCAATTGGCATCATCGCGCTCTTGATGATCTTCGCGGCTGTGTGCGCCGCGACTCTCCGTGCGTTCCAATGCCGACACAGCGGTCATTTCCGCCAGATCGAGCAGGCAGCCCAGTTCCCACGCCTCTAACAAGTCGGTGTTGAACTTGAAGCCCTTGTCGTCGATGGTCAGGTCGTTGGTGAAGCGATCTTTGAGTTCGCGCACACAGTCGAGCGACGCTTGAATCCCCGTCGCCTCGCGGAATACGCCCACGCCTTCCATCATCGTCTGCTGCATCAGCTTGCGCAGTTCGCCGGGACGGGTGCGCCCGCTGCTGGAACGGATGCGCTGCAAGTCGCTCTCGACTTCGCCCGCTGGATTTTCTGGCAGCGGCACGAAGTCCGCGCGCTTGACGTAATCGGCAATCGCCATGCCACCGCGCCGCCCGAACACGACCAGATCGACCAATGAGTTGGTGCCAAGTCGGTTCGCGCCGTGACACGACACGCACGCCACTTCGCCCGCCGCATATAAGCCGGGCAAAACCGTCCAATTTTCATCGATCACGGCTTCGGCGTTGATGTTGGTCGGGATGCCGCCCATCGCATAATGTGCCGTCGGCTGGATCGGCATCGGCTCTTTGACCGGATCGACGCCCAAATAGGTGCGGCAGAAATCGAGGATATCAGGCAGCTTGCTCTCGACATAATCGCGGTCGATGCGGCGCGTCTCGCCCGCCTCCGCGAGATAGCGGTTGACCGTTTCGGGCGTGATATCGAGGTAGACGTAATCTTTGCCCTTGATACCCAAGCCGTCGCGGATTTCTAGATAGATCGCGCGGCTGACCACATCACGGCTGGCGAGGTCTTTGATGTTCGGCGCGTATTTTTCCATGAAGCGTTCGCCGCGCCCATTGATCAGCACGCCGCCCTCACCGCGCACGCCCTCGGTGATCAAAATGCCCATCTTGTAGATGCCCGTCGGATGGAATTGGTAAAATTCCAAGTCCTGCATCGGGATGCCACGTCGATAGCAGACCGCCGCGCCGTCGCCCGTGAGACTGTGCGCGTTGCTCGTCACCGACCACACACGCCCCCAGCCGCCCGTCGCAAACAACGTCGCCTTGCTGTGGAAGATGTGCGTTTCGCCCGTGCCAAGTTCGATGGCGATGCAGCCGACGACCGCGCCGTTGTTGACGATCACATCGACAACGTGAAATTCATCGAAGAAATTGACCTGCTTCTTGATACATTGTTGATAGAGCGTCTGCAAAATCATGTGACCCGTGCGATCCGCCGCATGACAAGCGCGGCGCACCGGCTTCTTGCCGAAGTCGCTGGTATGCCCGCCGAAGCGCCGTTGGCTGATGCGCCCATCTTCCGTGCGGTCGAAGGGCAGCCCCATGTGTTCGAGTTCGATCACAGCGTCGATGGCTTCTTCAGCCAAGACTTTCGCCGCGTTCTGGTCACTGAGCCAGTCGCCGCCCTTCACCGTGTCATAGGCGTGCCACAGCGGCTTGTCCTCTTCGAGATTGCCGAGCGCCGCGCCGATACCGCCTTGTGCCGTGCCGGTGTGGCTGCGCGTGGGATACAGCTTGCTGACGACGGCAACTTTTGCGCCGCCCTTGCTCGCGTAGAGCGCCGCCATCAGTCCCGCGCCGCCCGCGCCGACGATCACCGCGTCAAATTGGTGTACCTTCATTGTCCGTGTGCCTCATTGTCTAGAAGACTGAGGGCAAAGGGTTGAGGGAAAAGTGAGTGCTTCAAGACCGAGTAACTATCGTTCACTCAGTCCTCAGTCCTTTTCCCGCAGTCTTTTTTTTTGCACTCAGCACTCATTACTGTCTTTATTCGCTATACAAGATCGCCGCTTCTGCGCGCGCGATTTCGATTGCCGAGCTGTCAATCGTGTTCAACAGCGCCAGTCCGCCCAAAATCAGCAGCACCGACGCGCCCATGACGCAGAAGTAAACCGCCGCGCGCCGGAAAAGCGGTCTGTCCATCAGATAATCGGTCAGTACGTAGCGCAAGCCATTGAAGCCGTGCGCCACGACCAGCGCCAACAACGCGAAATCATAAAAGCGCCAGATCGCCACGCCCGCAAACAAGAAGTTCCAGCGATTGGCGACGAACTCGACCGAGGTGCCGGACAGGTTGACTGCCGTCGTCCCCACCACTGTTGTGCCTTGCGCAGTAATATCGAACACGCCCTGAATGACGTGCATCATCGCTAGGTGTCCGAACACGAGCGGCACGATCAGGACACCGCTGACGCGCATGAACGACCACCAGAACCGCTCGAAGCTGCTGCCGCGTTTGAGGGTCGCGTTGGCAGCCGTATCTTGAAGGAACATGCCCGCCGCAAAGCTGGCGATCACCGCGAGAATGGCAGCGCCACCAATGCCCGCCACGAACGGAAGCTGTGACACGATCACATCGACCAAGCCGAGCGTCTGGCGGTCTGGCTCGTTATAGAACGCCAACACATGCCCGAACATCCCGACGAACACCGGAACGAGCAGCATGATCGTCAGCCCCAACACCAACAACGCCGCCTGTGACTGATGCTTCCACCATTTGGGACGATAGTCGAACATGATGATGCGCAAGCCGTTCAGCGCGTGGTAAACGACCGCCGCGACCAACCCAAATTCACCGATGGTGAACAGGGGTGTTTGGTAGACGGCGATGGCATGGACGTACAGTTCCGGGTAAAAGAACGCCCACGACGTATCGATCACATGGAGCGTCAAGAAAAAGACGACGCCCAGCCCGGAGACGCGATGCAGCACCCAACTCCATTGTCCGATATTGCCGCGATAGCGCAGCGTTTCGGTAATGGTCGTGACAAGCGTGGTCAAGGCAAAACTCCTACGAAAGCAACTTTCCTAAACATATTGTAACACCGTGTAAGGGCAAGGCAAATGAATCTTGTTTAGGATTTATTGAACGTTCAGAATGATTGAGATGAAGCGGGCTGAAATACTGTGTTCATCGTATTTTCAGCCTTAAGTTGCTTCAACGTTCATTTTACCTTAGGATCGATCAGAATTTTGCTTCGATATTAGGTAGGTGGATGATGGCATCAAACCCGACAATCTCCCACGCCCTCGTACTCCCTGACCGCGATTATGCCGCGTGGCTCGCCGCCGCCGAAGCGTACATTCGCGCCTTTCCCCAGGTTGTCGTCGTCCGTTCGCCCAACGGCAATGACCTGAACCGCTACCGCGACGTGACCGCCGTCCAAACGCCCGGCGTCTGGATCGACAACAACGCGCTGACGCACATCCGACGCGCTTACCCGCTGGTCGTGCGCGTCGATGTGATCGCGGCTGGCACGCCGACGGCGCTGGCGGCGCTGCTGGGCGAACGCATCCGTCGCAATGACCGCTACGGCGCGTATCTGACCGATGGACACCTGTCCGACCGCCTGAGCATCGGCTGGTTCAGCGACGCCCGCCCCGCGCGCATCGTCGCCCGCTTCAACGCCGATATCCCCAACGTCAACATCGGCGGCTTGCCGAGCGGGATGCGCAAAAACGAGGGCATCGATGCCAACGCCCCCGCCAATACTGTCTTGCGCGCACCCCTGTCTGGCACCGTCGTGCAACCGACGCCGTTCCCGCCCGCGATGGGCTATGGCACCGTCGTGCAAATCCAGACGACGATTGAGGGCAAGGCTTATCTGGTCACGGTCACACGGCTGCTGCGCGTTGATGTGACCGTCGGGCAGACCGTCAGCGAGGGCGCGCCGATTGGGCTGGCGGAGGGGACGACCAGCAAAGTCGTGGTGCGCGACATGAGCGGTCTCAACGCCGTCGCACTCGATCCGACGCCGCTGATCTACTGGGCGGCGCTGCGGTTGCAAGCGACGGCGGATGGTGTGCGCGTGCGCGCCCAAGCGGGGACGCAGTACCCCATTCTCGGATCGCTCAATCGCAGCGATTTGGCAGAGCCGCTGGAGTCACACGGGCGCACGCTCGAAAAAGTCGGCATCCAAAACGAATGGATCAAGCTGCGCACGCCAACGGGCGTCGAGGGCTTTTCCGCGGCGTGGCTGCTCAACGCCGTCGCGCGCGAGCCGCTTGGCGAGCTGCCCGGCGTCAATCTCGATCCCAAGCATCCACTCGGCAAACCCGCGCCCAGTCGAGTCGCGCCACTCGGCTGGATTCGCTTGGCTTACAAAGCGGTGGCGACGCAGGGCTTTCCGACCATCAACGACGCACACACCTTCTACGATCCGCTGTTGGCGGGCTATGCGGCGGCAGGCGTCAAAATTGTGATCGTGCTGACGCATCAGACGTTCGGGGAGGGCGCGGGCTTCAACTGGGAGCAGATGTACAGCGCGGATCGTGGACGCTGGAACGATTACATCCCCCAGTTTGTGAACGCGGCGAAAAGCGTGGCACAGCGCTATACCGGACGGAACATCGTCGCCGCGTATCAAATTTGGAACGAGCAGGACACCGATCCGATCAACGCCGTGTCGGCGGTGCCGATCCAAGCGTCGGACTACGCCAAGCTGCTTGGACAAACCGTGACGGCGATTCGCAGCGTCGATCCGGCGGTCAAGATTCTCTCTGGCGGACACACACGGGGTCCCACAGCGGGGTCGAATTATGCGCGCGCGACGATCAGCGCGATCTCGCCGATCAGCGCGCGCCCCGACGCGCTGGCGATTCATCCCTATGGGCGCGGCGCGCCGGGCGCCAACCCTCGTTACGCGCCGTTCGGCTTGCTCGATGATGAGGTCAACGCCTACTATCCGATCCTCAACGTGCCGGTCTGGTTCACGGAGTGGGGCGTGCTGAACCTGCCCGGCGATCCGGCAAGCGCGATAGCGACCTATGCGACGGGCTTTTTGCAGCACATTCAGCTTAATTTCGGCAGCAAGGTCGCGGCGGCGATCTGGTATGCGTGGGCGGATGGGATGGACAACGGCTATGGGCTGGTGAACAGTTCGGATCAGCCGAAGCAGCCGCTGTACGATCAGTATCTGAATACGTGAAAAAAAGTAATGCACCTGAGTTTCGGATAGCTTCACCTCGCCCCTCAGTCCCCTCTCCACAACAGTAGAGAGGGGACTTTCATATCCATCGTGAGCCGTCCTGCTCCCCCTCTCCACGCAGTGGAGAGGGGGTTGGGGGGTGAGGTGAACGGTTTAGAGCCTATCCGAAACTCAGGTTAATGATGGAGAACGGAATCAAGATTGACACGATTGCGTCGGTACGCCATCAGACCGTCGCTGATTGGGGACGGGTGTACCCGATGACAGCGCCGACGTGACCGCATCGTTCCATGATGTCCGCATCCCCTGGTACAACATGCCAGCGAATACGGGCAGTCAATCTTTACCCGACGCCGTATTCCCTTTCAAACGGCGGCTCTTTCGCCCTTGAAATCTTCATCTAATTAGATATACTTAAAATTAGATGGAGATAAAAATGATGTCTACGCACAACAAACAAATGATCAAGGCATTTCAGCGCGATCAACGCTGGCTGCTGCCGTACTTCAAGGCGCTGGCGGATGAAAGCCGCCTTACGCTGTTCGGTCTGCTGGCGGAACGCGAAACCAATGTCGGAGATTTAGCGCTGCGCATGGAATTGAGCGAACCGACCGTCTCGCATCATCTTTCCAAGCTGCGCGAAGTCGGCTTGGTGATGCTGCGCACCGAGGGCAATCAACGGTTCTACCGCGTCAATCCGACGACGCTGGAACAGTTCAAGGACGCTGTGCAGGGTGTCGAACTGCTTCCGGTCTCGCTCAACGCAGTCTCTGACGAGACATGGATCGATGCGCTGCCAGAGGACTTCGGAGACGAAGATCGGGCGCTGCTGCGCGACCTGACGCAGAACGGACAGTTGAAGCAGATTCCGTCCAAGCAGGTCAAGCTGCTGTTGGTCTTGCGCTGGCTGGTGCTGAAGTTCGATGTAGAGCAGTTGTACACCGAAAAAGAGGTCAACGCGATCATCAAGACGGTCTATCCGTATGATCACGCGACGCTGCGGCGCGAGCTGGTCGATTTCGGTTTTTTGCGTCGGGAGCGCGGCGGCGGCAAGTACTGGGTCACGCCAGAGAGCGAGGACACGCTCCAACAAGGGTTTGCCGAACCAGGGGTCATCGATCAACCCGTGATGTAAGTTAGCCAGCGATAACATGCGGTAATCAGACGCCCTCCCGCCGTGGAGGGCGTTTTCGCGTTATAATCGAGCTATCAAGTGAGGATATGATCATGATCGAGACGAAAACGCGCGTCACCGTCGATGAATTTCACAGCTTCATCGAGCAGCCGGAGAACGTCGAGCGCAACTTTGAACTGATCGATGGTGAGATTGAAGAAAAAATGGTTTCCTATCCATATGGGTCGCAAGTCGCCAAGCGAATTGGCACATTCATTGATGGTTTTGTTATCGAACGTAATCTAGGATATGTGACGACAGCGGATGGTGGGTATATCGTCGGGAAACATCGTTTTATTCCTGATCTAGCCTTTGTCAGTTACGCGCGGATGCCGGAACTCATCGCAGAAAAAGGCTATGGGAAGATTGCGCCCGATCTCGTTGTTGAAGTCATTTCACCGACCGACAAACCACGCGCCCTACCGAAAAAATCAACGATTACCGCGCGGCAGGGACAATCGTGACTGTCGCCTACCCCGATGAGCAGGAAATCGACCTGTACATGGCGAATCAGCCCGTGCAGACGCTCAAGGGCGACGATGTGCTGCGCGTCGAGTCGGTGCTGCCGGGCTTCGCGGTGGCGGCGAAGGACTGCTTTCCGGCGAAACGGGGCGAGAACAGCGGGAAATAAAAACCACCGATGTGATTCACATCGGCGATTTCGATTTCAGTACCCTCTGCGGGTCGATTTGAAATAACACTTAACCAAGTTGTTCCTGGTTCAAGTCCTTTTCAATACCCTCTGTTTTCAATACACTTTGCGGGTCGAAATATTGGATTGGCTTCGGTGGGACTCGAACCCACAACAAATTGATTAAGAGTCAACTGCTCTACCAATTGAGCTACGAAGCCATCTTGCTGAGTAAAATTATACTCCATTCCGCCTCGTCGTCAAGCCCGTGCAGTTCATCCCCGTCGCGTGTACAATGATCGTAATTTATGCCGCTGTCGAGGGATATACGATTTGTCCACACAATCAGCCACCCGCACGCCGTCCAATACCCCTGTCAGCGGGCTAACGTCCGCCGAGGTCGCTGACCGCATCGCGCGGGGCGAAACCAACGCCTTCAAGGCGCATGTCGGACGCAGCTATTGGGATATCATCCGCGATAACATCTTCAACCTGTTCAACATCGTGATCGGCGCGCTGTTGATCGTGGTCGTGTTCTTCGGCGACTATGCGACCGTCGCGTTCGCTGGTTTCGCCGTTGTAACCAATTCGCTGCTGGGCATGGCGCAGGAAATCAACGCCAAGCGCAAGCTCGACAAGCTGGCGCGGTTGGCGGCGACCGCCATCAAAGTCTACCGCGACGGCGCGCTGACGCGCGTCCAGATCGATGATCTGGTCAAAGACGATGTAATTCCAGTCGAACCCGGCGATAGATTGGTGGTGGACGGGCATGTCCTACACAGCGACGCGCTGGAGATGGACGAATCGCAGCTCACGGGCGAGTCCGACGCCATGCTGAAAGATGATGACAGCCCCGTGTATTCCGGCTCGTTCTGCATCGCGGGGAGCGGCGTGATCCTCGCCACGACCGTTGGCGCGAACAGCCGCATTAACCGCTTGTCGAGCGCGGCGACCGCTTACAAGCGTGTTTACACCCCAACGCAGCAGCGCCTTAACACGATTGTGCAAATGACGGTCGCGGTCATGGTCATCGTCGCGCCGATGATCTTCATCGCGGGCTACCGCACACGCGGCGAGGTGTTCACGTTGGAGACCTTTCGTAACGCGGTCGTGTTCGTGACCAGCCTCGTTCCACAGGGGCTTGTCCTCACCGCGACGCTCTCGCTGACCATCGGCGCGCTGGTCATCAGCCGCTATCAGACGCTCGTGCAGCGCATCAATGCCGTCGAATCGATGGCGAACGTCACGGTGTTATGCTTCGACAAGACCGGGACGCTGACGCGCAACAAATTATCCGTGCGCGAGATCATCCCGCTCGACGGCGCGACGGAAACGGACGTGCGCGGGCGTTTGCAGACGTATCTCGGCAACCTCTCCCATCTGAATCGCACAGCGGGGGCGGTGGTAGCATTCTTGGAGGACAAGGACGAGATCGACTCGCGCTACCAACTAACCGCCGCCGTCGCCAAACAGCGCGAAATCCCGTTCACCTCGGCGCGCAAATGGGGCGCGATTGTGCTGCCCAAAGAAACGCTGATCTTCGGCGCGCCAGAGCGCGTCTTGCCGCCGTCCGCGACGGCTGCCATCGAACAAGCGCGGATGTTGGCGGCACAGGGGTTGCGTGTGCTGGCAATGTCGCGCGCGGCGTCCGAGCCGACGGATACAACGCTGCCTGAACGGAGCGCGCTGGCGCTGATCGTGCTGTCGGATGAAATCCGCGCGGACATTCAAGAAACGTTGGCGGCGTTCCAGGAACAGAACATCGCGCTCAAGGTGATCAGCGGCGACAACCTCGAAACCGTCCGCGAGATCGCGGGCGAAGCGGGCATGGCGATCACGGGCGCGTACACGGGCGATCAACTCGAAGCGATGCAGTCGGACGAGTTCGACCGCGCGGTGAAGACTGCCAGCGTGTTCGCGCGCGTCGAGCCGGACACGAAAAAGCGTATCATCGCCTCGCTCAAACAGCAGGGCGAATACGTGGCGATGGTTGGGGACGGCGTGAACGATGTTCCCGCGCTGAAAGAGGCGCATCTCGCCATCGTCATGAACGACGGCGCGCAGATTAGCAAGGATGTGGGCGATCTGGTCTTGCTCAACAACGCGATGTCCACGCTCCCACTCGCGCTCAAAGAAGGGCGCATTATCACGCAGTCGGTGTTGGCGACGGCGAAAATCTTCCTCGTCAAGAACATCTACAGCACGCTGTTGTTCATCTTCGCCGGGTTTATGGTGCTGCCGTTCCCGATCAGCCCGATCCAGATTAGTTGGGTGACATTCGGCATCGTCAACATTCCGGCGGGCTTGATCGCGCTGCGGCTGCTGAAGCCCGCGCCGATGCGCGAATTTCGCCGCGATGTCTTGGATTTCGTCGTCACCGTCGGCGTGGTCGGCGCGGCGACGATGGCGCTGTTGTATGTGATCAGCTTCTTGAGCAAGACGGGCGACGAGGCGTATGTGATCAGCATTTCGCGCAGCACGATGATGATCATCATCACGTTCTATGGGATGCTGGTGTTGTGGAACGTCAACGGCTTCGATATTTCGCGCCCGAAAACGATCATGCAGCATAAACGGCTGTTCGTCGTGGGGATCGTGCTGGCATTCCTGACGATCCTCGCCGGATACCTGTTCCCAGCGTTATTGGAGTTCACACCGCCGACGCTGACCGATTGGGTGGCGGCGGCGGCGCTGTGTCTGCTGTCGGTCGTGCTGATCGGCGTGGGGATGCGGACGCGCGCGCTGGCGAATACGATTTGGAAATTGACTGCGCCGTGAGGTGAGAGGGAGACAAGATGGCAATCTCACAAGTGGATTACGAGCATGTCGTGTCATTGGCGCTGGAATTGCCAGTGGTCGATAAGCTCAAGTTGATGGGACGCTTGACAGCGGCGCTGCAATCAGAAATTGTTCCGCTCCAAGTGATCACCGATAATCCAATGCTGATGATGGTGGAAGCGGCGGATCGCTTGGGATTGTCGGCAGATCGAGACGATATCTCGGAACATTTCGACGACGAACTGCGCGCGACGTGGGGGAAGCATCTTGCAAACAAATGGAACGCCGACGACCGTCCTGATTGACAGCAGTTTTTTGTTCGCGCTCAATAATCCAAGTGACAAAAATCGGGAGCGCGTTCTTGCCGTCGCTCAATTGAACATTCCACATTAAATCATCCCCGATATTGTACTCGCGGAAATCGCCTTCATGATTCGACAGCGGATCGGACAGAACGCTGTGTTTAGCTTTTTAGATGCGCTTGTCGCTTCTTCAGCACAACTTGAACCCATCACGAAACCTGATCTCGCACGAGCGCGCGAAATCATGACAACCTACAGTACAGCCGATTTCGACTTGGCAGATTGCTGTATCATGGCGATTTCGGAACGCCTCAATATCACTCATATTTGCACGCTGGATCATCGGGATTTCAGTATCTTTCGCCCGAAGCATCGTGACTACTTTATACGCTTGCCGTGATGGAATATTCACGATTCTCGAAGTCGCCATTCTCAACCTCAAGCTTGGAAGCAGCGTCGAATTTGAAGCGGCGTTCGTCCAAGCCGCGCCGCTGATCGCTTCGATACCCGGTTACTTGGGACACCATGTCCGCCACTGCGTCGAAGCGCACACGGTTGGCTTTCGCGGATCGCCGCAGTATCAACGTTAGCGCGCGCTGCTCCATCACTTCTACGATCCGTTCCCGACGGTGGAACATTACGAAGTCGTGGACGGCACAGCATTGGGGACGTGGTTTACCGACCGTGACGAGCGCGCCAATTCATACGCATCCATCAGCCATTTGAGCAAATCCGCGTCGATATCGTCCGCTGTCACCGGTTTGACGGTCTGTTCGCAGCGTTTCGCAGAAAGCTGCTCTTTCACACGAGTACAGTGGCTGGATGTGAAAGAGGATACGTTATCCTCATCAAACGTTCACGGAATTTTAGGCTTCAAGATCGTC
Organism: Anaerolineae bacterium; assembly: GCA_034437055.1. Taxonomy (GTDB): domain Bacteria; phylum Chloroflexota; class Anaerolineae; order Aggregatilineales; family Phototrophicaceae; genus Flexifilum. Next base: position 201 of record DAOTUQ010000110.1, on the reverse strand, counting down.
CATTTAACGTGGCGATGTTATCGTGCTTCATGAATCGGACTATCGTCCGGTCGATACACGATTTCGCGCAGTACAGGTTCACTTTGTAACTACTCAGCCATCGCGGTATCTTCACTGGGTTATGACCCTATATAAGCCTTAGATGTCCATAAAGAACTTCGTGGCACGAAGATCACGACCAAAATCCACTACAAAGTGGTC
>DAOTUQ010000109.1:0-17364 GCA_034437055.1 Anaerolineae bacterium | reverse complement strand
AAGCCTTAGATGTCCATAAAGAACTTCGTGGCACGAAGATCACGACCAAAATCCACTACAAAGTGGTCTATTGTCAACCGTTATGAGCCAAAAAGTCGTGATGGCTGAGTAGTTACCTTTTATGTCATATTAAACCATAGATTTATGCGTTTCGATCAATGATCTTTGTCACGTCGAAACGGCAGGACGGTTGCGTAACCAATGTATATTCAGGGTACAATCAAATGAGACGAGACGAGAGGGTAAAACGACCTATGTATCGCAAACATTTGTCATGGATCGCAGCGATCCTCGCTTTCATCCTGATGATGACGGTAGCGGGCGTCGGCGCGCAAGAATCGACGCCAATCCCATTGATACAAACACTCAACGCGCGCATGTCGGGCGCATTTGGCGGGGATGCCACGCCGAGCGCATCGGTCGCAGACGACTTCGAGGCGCTGATCGAAAGTCTGCCCAAGTCGCGGACGGAAGATGGCGCATTCGTCTTGGGAGCGGCGGACGCGCCGATCACGCTGGTGGTATTCGAGGATTTTGGCTGCCCCCATTGCCAAGATTATCACGAGACGATCACGGCGTTCATCCGCGACCATGTGGCGACGGGCGAAGCAGCATTAGAGACGCGCATTTTCCCGACGGCGGGCGGACAGCTCACGGCGGGCGTATCGCAAGTCTTGGACTGTGCCGAAACGCAGCAGGAAAACATCTTCTGGACGGCGTACATGGGGTTGTACGATCTGGCATTGGCGGGGAGCTATGAAAACGACGCCATTATCACGCTGTTCGAAGACTTGAACATCGATATCACTGCCGCGTTGGAATGCGCCCAAACGGTTGAGCGCGTGACGACAGATGTTGAGTACGGACAGAGTCTCGGCGTGGCTGGCACGCCCGCCATCTTGGTGCGCATTGGGGACGCCGAACCGACGTTCATCACGCTCAACGATGTGACCTATAATCGCGGCTCCGTGCCGCTGGATGTGCTGGCGGAAGTCGTCGCCGAAGCCAATTCGTAGCGCGTAACCACGTGCGCTCCATGCCCGCGCGGGTTTGGGACGCTGAGGGTTTGGCACGCCAAACCCCTACATTATGCCAACGGTGTTCCGTTTCGCCATGCGAATGCAGCGGGCAGGTTTACGCCCTGCCCAACGATGAAGGAGCGCATTCATGTCCAACCTATACGCGATCCAAGCCCGTTTACTGGCGGCGCTCCAACCCGACGTGCCGATCCTTGACCGCTTGCGCGACGCCAAAGACGCCGGATTCGAGGGCGTCGAGATCGATCTGCATGAGCCGAATCGCACCATCGATGAATGGATGCACGACGCCAACGCCGTCGGCATTCGCGTCTCGGCGCTGCACTACGGCGATGCGTCCGCGCTGCTGCATCCCGATCCAGCACAGCGCCAGTTCGCGCTGGAGTCGCTGCGCGTCGCGCTGACAGACGCGGGCGACTTGCACGCGGCGGGCGTGGTGATCGCATTCGGGACGAGCGCGCCGCCCCTGCCCGACTTGTCCCCCTACAAGACGCGCGCCGAACTGACGCTCGATCTGCTCAACGAGCATCTACGCTGGCTCGAAGATTACGCCAATGCGATGGACGTGGCGCTGTTCATCGCGCCGCGCGCCGACAGCCCCCTGATGCGGACAGCGGCGGATGCGGCGGGCATCATCATGCGGCGGACGAACCATCCGCGCATTCGCATCGCCGTCGATGCGGACGCCCACGCCGATTGGGCGGCACATGCGGCGCTGATCGGCTGCGCCCACATCGCGCCGGACGACACAACGGGCGCGGCAGCACTCGGCGCGGCGGGTTATACCGGCTGGATCGCCGTTGCCGCACCCGATATCATGCCCGCCCCCTCGCCCGTTCCCACGCCGTCCATGCCGACGGATACGTTCAGAGGGGGAACGCAGCCGCTGCCAACCTCAAGCGCGCCCACAGGCGGAACGCCCGTTGGGGGGACGGGCGGGCGCGTCGCATCGGGGGCGATCAGCCAAGCCACGGCGGCACAACGCCGAGTGCAACAGGCGGCGCTGCAAGCGATGCTCGCCCGTGTGCGGAGCTGACACCGCGTGACGATGGGGCTACAGCGCGTGATCGGCTGGTGGCGGCGCAGCGCGGATCATCCGATCCAGCGCGCGGAGTTCGCCCATCAAATGCGCGCCGGTTTGATGCCGACGCCGCAGCGCACGCGGCGCGGGCTGAGCATCCTATTGGTCATGATCGCGGCGGCGTCTGCTTGTAAGCTGATGCTGTCCAACACGCCGTATTGGGCGTCGCTGACAGGCGCAAGTTCTATACAAACGTTCTCAACACTCAACACCATCCAATCGACGCTGATCTTTCTGATCCTATCGGCGTTGGGCTTTCAGCACTGGCGCTGGTTGAGCGCGGCAGCACGCGGCGCGGCGGGGGCGATTGCGCGCGAACGCGGCGGGCGGACGTGGGAGGCGTTGATCCTCACGGGCGTGGACGCGCAGCACATCGTCGCGGGCAAGTGGCAGGCATCGCTGCGCATCGCATTGACGGACGGACGCAGCCTGTTATCCGCGCGGACGGTGGCGGTGCTGTGGCTGTTCACGCCGTTAGTTGGCTTGAACGGCGCGTTTGGATGGAATGCGCCGCCCCCGATAACCGTCGTTCTGGCAGCCATCGTCGCCCTCAGCTATCCGTTGATCTTCAGCGTGTTCAGCGCGGCGTGCGGGCTGTTGGCGTCGGCGCTGTCGGGCAGCGAGACGACGGCGGCGCGGATCAGCGGGCTGACGCTGGTCGGCGGGATGATCATCGGCGGCGCGATGAACGCGAGCGCGCTGGCGTTCGCGGGGGTGCTGTTCCGCGACATCAATTTCACCAGCATTACTTTTTTGAGTGCTGTCACGCCCATCGACGGCGGGATACTGACGATCTTGACCTTGACGCTGACCGATTCGATGGAGTTCGCGCGGCGCGACCAAGCGGAAATTCTGCTGATCGTTGCGGGGGCGATGGCGATCAATCTGGCGGTATACGCGGCAGTGACGTGGAGCGCGCTGCGGGTGAGCGTGTGGCTGGTGCTGCGCAATGGGGCGAGTCGGCATACGGTGGTGTAGGTGTTGGCGTGTCATGCCCGCGCGCGTAGGATACCCGTCAGCAACGCGCCCATCGATTCCGCGTCGATCTGCGATTATCATAGGCGCACGAAACGAACGCTCATGCTTGAGCAAGGATCGCGTTTGCCGCCCAATTCGATCAATGCCGATGCAGCCGCCATCGACAGCGGACTGATAGAAATTCCTGTCCCGGCTCCAACCGAGGCGCAAGCGAATCGCGCTGCCGTCGCCCGCGCAACCGGCGTGTTGGCGCTCGGCAACATCGCCAGCCGCGTGCTGGGCATGGCGCGCGAGGTCACGCTGACCAATCTGTTCGGCGCATCGCGCGCGACCGATGCCTTCTACGTCGCCATCATCATCCCCAAGACGATTTATGACCTGCTGATCGCCGGACACGTCAACAGCGCGATCATCCCCGTCTTGAGCGAGGTCGCCGCGAACGACGCCGCGACGGGCGAAAAAGAATTGTGGCGCGTCGTCTCGATTCTGTCCACGCTGATCACCGCAATCCTCGCGCTGTTGGTCGTCATGCTGATGATCTTCGCACCCAGCATCGTCCTGCTCGTCAGCGGCGGCGCGGGTGTCGACAAACAGGCACTCGCCACCGATTTGCTGCGCCTGACCGCGCCCGCGCTGATCGGACTCGGCTTGTTCTCGACGTTCAGCGGCGCGCTGTACGCGCTGCGTTCATTCACACTGCCCGCCCTCGCGGGGGCGATCTTCAACGGCATGATCGTGCTGAGTACCGTCATCCTCGCGCCGCCGCTGACTGTCATGGTCACGTTCGACGGCGCGCACGCCGCATGGACAGCCGCCCGCCCCGAAAGCGGCATCTATGCGGCGGCGTTCGGCTGGCTGATTGGCGCAACCGTGCAAATGCTCTCACAGTTGCCCGGCTTGCGCGGCGCGAAACTGCGCGTCTCGTTCAACTGGCGCCATCCCGCCGTGCGCCGGATCGCGCGGCTGTACGCACCTGTCATGCTGTCGATGCTGCTGGATACGGTTGTGCGCACGTTCAGCTACAACCTCGCCAGTCAGACGGGCGAACGCTCAATCACGTACATGAATCTGGCGACCACGTTAATCCAGTTCCCGCAGGGACTCGTCGCCACCGCCATCGGCATCGCCATCTTGCCGACGCTTTCGCGGCAGGCGTTGAACGATACGCCCGCCTTCCGCGAGACGCTCGGACTCGGCTTGCGACTGGCGATCACGCTGATTCTGCCCGCCGCCGTCGGCTTGTTCGCGCTGGCGACGCCCATTGTGATGCTGATCTTCGAGCATGGCGCGTTCACGGGCGTGGATACGGGCATGACCGCGCTGGCACTGCGGCTGTATCTGTTCGGGCTGCCGTTCGCCGCCATCGATTTGATGTTGATGTACGCTTTCTATGCGCGCCAAGACACGCTGACGCCGACGTGGATCGGCATGTTCAGTTTGGCGCTGTACATGGTCGTGGCGATCACGCTTGCGCCGACGGCGGGCGTGTTCAGCCTGATGATCGCGGACAGCGCGAAGCACATCATTCACGCGGTCATCGCGGGTTACATGCTGATTCGGCGCATGGGCGGCTTGGGCGATCAGCGGCTGATCGGCGCGTTCGTGCGGACGGGCGTGGCGGCGGGCTTGATGGGGGTCGTGACGGCAGCGGTTGTGCCGCCCCTAGCGCGCATCGTCGGCGCGGCGACGCTCATCAACGAGATCGCGCTCGTCGGGATGGCGGGCGGGATCAGTGTGGCGGCGTATCTGGCGCTGGCGTGGCTGTTCCGCGTGGAGGAACTGCGCTGGCTGTGGGGGCTGATGCGGACGCGGGTAGGACGATAATCTAACCTGAGTTTTGGATCGGCTCTAAACCGTTCACCTCACCCCCCGACCCCTCTCCACTGCGTGGAGAGGGGAGGACATGTTTGGTTTTCTCCCTGATTCACCTCACCCCCCAGCCCCCTCTCCACTGCGTGGAGAGGGGGCTGGGGGGTGAGGTGAAGCGATCCAAAACTCAGGTTAATCTACACATTCGCCTGATGCGTCCCCACCGCCATTCGATGGCTCAGGTTCAAAATCAGTGTGGGGGGCGTTCCAGCGGAACACCCCTACAAAGTCGAGCGTTAAATCGTGACCGGGTTCGCCAGCAGCCCCGTCAACAGCTTGATGCACGCCTCGACATCGTTCGTATCGACTGTCTCGCTGGTCGTATGCACATAGCGGCACGGGATCGAGATGCAGCCGCTCGGCACGCCGCTGCGCACGCTCTGCGCCGCCGCCGCATCGGTTGTCCCCAATGTCAGCAGTTCGCGCTGATACGGGATGCCGTCCGCCTCTGCCCGCGCGATCATCCAATCGCGCACGGCGGGCGGTACGACCAAGCCCGCATCGTGCAGCTTGATCGCCGCGCCGCCGCCCAAGCGCACCGCCATTTTCGGATTGTGCGTCAGATCGCCCGATGAGGTCACATCCAGCGCAATCGCCACATCGGGATCGACGGTGTAGGCGGATGTGCGCGCCCCGCGCAAGCCGACTTCTTCCTGCACGGTGAACACAAAGTACAATTCGTTCGGCGTTTGCTTGTTCAGCCGCTTCATCGCCTCCAACGCGACGACACAGCCGATCCGGTCATCCATCGCCTTGCCGATCAGCCGCGTGCCGCGCTGTTCCATCGTCCGGTCGAACCCCGCCGGACTGCCCTCGCGGACGCTGCCGCTGTTGCCATTGCCGTTGCCCAAACTCACATCGATGAAGAACGAGTCGTACTCGGTCACGGTCGTGCGCCCCACGCCCCACGCATCATGCACGCCGATCACGCCGACCGTGCCATCCTCGAAGCGCACACGCCCGCCGAACAGCGTGGATTGCAGCAAGCCGCCGACGGGCGTAAAGCGCAGATAGCCGCTTTTCGGCTCGACGAAGGTGGCGATCAAGCCGATTTCGTCCATATGCGCGGCGATCATGACTTTCTTCCCGCCCTTGCCAACGCGACAAATCAGGTTGCCGAGCGGATCGGTGGTGATTTCGTCGGCGTAAGGTTCGGCGTGCTGTTTGATCAGGGCGCGCACGCGATGTTCGTAGCCGCTGGGGCCCCATGTTTCGGTCAGTTGTTTGATCAGGTCGTTCATTTGCATCGCTCCTCAATGAAAAATGTAATGGGTGACGAGTGATGAGGCATGAGTGATGCGTAAAAACACATCAATCGTCCTTGTCTTTTCTCATCGTTCATGCGCCGTTATTCGCCCTTAAGTCGTACACCACATACCCCGCGCCCGCCGCCACAATCGGGTAGCTTTGCTCCAAATGCGCGCGCAAATCGGGCTGATTGTCCAGTTCGCGCAGATCCGTCACGATGAAGAAATCGACACCGTTCATGCGCGCCGCCAACTGCGCGATCCGATCCGCCGCTGTCAGTTCGGGGATGCCCGCGTCGCCCAACGGCTTGTACATGTCAATCTCATAGCGCGTTGGGAAGTACTGTCCGGCGACTTCGCCGTAATAACGCAGCGGCGTCGCCCAATTGTCGGTCATCGCAATCGTGCGCAAGCTGTGATCCGCCGCCCTGCCCGCCGCTTGATACACGGGGATCATGTCCGGTTCGCTCGGAAAGACCGCGCTGAATGGGAACACAGTCACAAGGGCGAACGTCAACGCGGATACCAACGCCAAACGAGTCACCTCACCCCCCAACCCCCTCTCTATGTGGAGAGCGGAAGCGCCCACCTGACGATCTCCCCCTCTCTGGTACGGAGAGGGGGTTGGGGGGTGAGGTAAATACCTTGCCAGCCGCGCCGCCACGCCCGCCGCCCCCAACGCCACCGCCGGGACGAACAAGGTCTGATAGTAGGGATGTGTCGAAATGTGGAAGTTGAAGATCGCCCCGTACAGCGCGTAGCCGATCCACAGCCCCGCGACGATCCAGCGTCCGCGCCCGCGCCACAGCAGCACGCCCGCCGCCGCCGCGATCAACAGCCCCGCCGGAAACGCCGTTGTCAGCAACCGCCCCCACGCCTCCCAGAACGACGCTTGTGCGAACAGCGACGGCGCGAAATTGGTATCCAGTCGTCCGCGCCCTGCCAGCGTTGCAAACACCGTCCCGACGTAGTAGATCACCGTCGGGGTCGCGCTGATAGCGATGAACAGCCACGTCTGCGGTTGCATCAGCGCGCGCCGCAAGCCGTATTTGCGCCACATCAATAAGCCGAACACCGGATACAGGAAAAATCCGGTCATCAGCCGGATGAACAGCGCCGCCATGCCGCACAGCGCCGCCGCGATGAAGCGTCCACGCGACGGCGTGTCGTCGTGACGCAAGAGCAGATAGATCGACGCCAGCATGAACATCAGCGCGGGCGCGTCCGGCTGAAAGGTGCGCGTCGCCGTGATCGTGTACGGCAAAAACAAATAGACGACGAGCGCGATGGACGCCGGAAACATGCCGTCCGCGCGCCTTGTTCGCTGTCCATCGTTCGCCAATGTCCGCGCAATGGCGTACACCGACACGCCGCCCGCCAACCAATACGCCCACGACAGCGCGATGGGGATGCGCAAATCTTCGCGCCCGACGAGGGTGTATGCCAGCGCCGCGACGGTTTCGATTACGGGCGGCTCAAGGCGCGTCGCCGTGCGCATGTAATCATCCACGACCGCGCGCCGCGCATCGGAAACGCCCGTCGGCGCGAGATCGAAATAAATGGCGCGCGCCGTCAGCGCCGAATAAAACTGACGCATCGGCGCGAACTCGAACAGCGCCGCATCGGTCAGCGGCAGCCGGACGATCAGCGCGGCGACGAGCAAGAGTGCGATAACGAAAACCTCACCCCTCAATCCCCTCTCCATGTGGAGAGGGGACGTGCTTACAGAACGTTCCATATTGATTTGAACAGGAGGTGTCTGCATTCCATTCTCCCCCTCTCCACGCAGTGGAGAGGGGGCGGGGGGGTGAGGTGAAATCATTACTGCGCCCGCACGGCTTCGAGCGTGATCGCGCCCAAGACGGCGCGCACGAGCTTGAGCAGCGCATCATAATCCGCGCGCCGGATGTACGCCGCCGGACTGTGGATATAGCGTGCGGGCAGCGACAGCACCGCTGTCGGGATGCCGCCCGCCGCCGTATGGATCGCGCCGCCATCCGTGCCGCCGCCCGGCTGCGTCTTGAGTTGATAGGCGATCCCCGCACTTTCGGCGGTCGCGCGGATGAAGTTCAACAGGGGCGGATGCACGATCATGCTCCGGTCGATCACCGTCAAAACGGGACCTGCGCCGAGTTTGCAGACGGGATTCGCGTTGTTCTCGTCGTCCGGGTCGGCTTTCGGATTCGGAATATCCTGCGCGGTCGTCGTCTCCAGCACCAGCGCGATATCTGGCAGCAGCGTTTGCGCCGCCACTTGTGCGCCGCGCAAGCCGATCTCTTCCTGCACGGTAAATGCAGCCAACAGATCGACGGGGAACGGATCGCCCGCTAACAGGTCGATCAACAGCGAACAGCCCGCCCGATCATCAAGCGCCTTGCCGCGCAAGGTGTGATCGCCAATTTCCATGAATTTGCTGTCGAACGCCACCCGGTCGCCCAATTTGACCTTGCCGTTCGCCTCATCTTTGTTCGCCGCGCCGATATCGATGCGCAAGTCTTTCAGCTTGACCATGTTCTGTTCGCGGCTCTTGTGGATCGGCGTCCAGATGATCACGCCGGGCAGCAGCGCGTCCCCAATGCGCACGCGCAAGCCGGGCAGAATGCGATCATCGATGCCGCCGATGGGCGTGAAGCGAATCAAGCCGTCGCCGTCGATGCCGTTGATCATGAAGCCGACTTCATCCATGTGCGCGGCGATCAGCACGCGCGGCGGCTTGCCCTTCGCACCGCGTTTGCGTTTGGCAGCTTTAATGGCGGTGATCGATCCCAATGGATCGATCCGAATCTGTTCCGCATGATCCTTGATCGCGGGCAAGATCAGCGCGCGGATCGCGTCCTCTTTGCCGCTGATGCCCACCGCGTCGGAGAGAGCTTGTAGGTTCATCCATGTTCCTTTTTCGGATCGCAGGCGTGCCAGCGGCGCGCCCCCACATCATCATCACGGGCGTGCCAACGGCGCACCCTCAGTCCTCAGTCCGCTTATATTCAATTGCTGCCAAGAAATCCGCGTCCAAATCGGCGATGAAATGCGCCATCAGCCGCCCCGCGCGCTCGATATCGCGCAAATCTGCCGTCTCGACGGGCGAGTGCATGTTGCGCACGGGAACTTCGAGCAGCGCCGTCGGGATGCCTTCGCGCGCCACCTGAATCGACCATGCGTCCGTGCCACTCGCGCCCGGAATGAAATCGTCCTGATATTTGATTTCGTTCCGCCTCGCTGTTTCGCGCAGTTTATCGACCAGTTTGGGATGGAAATTGGGCCCCACGCCAATCGGAACACCGCCGTTCATTTCGCTGGTATCAGCAGAATCGACGCCCGGTTGGGGCGCGAACGTCACATCGAGCGCGATGGCGATATCCGGCGCGATTTGATATGCGGCGGTCTTTGCGCCGAACAGCCCCGTTTCCTCTTGCACGGTAGCGACGGCGTACACATCCCACGTATGATGCAGCCGCTTCAGTTCGTGCAGGCACAGCGTGACCGCCGCGAGGCACGCGCGATCATCCATCGCCTTGCCCGCCACGCGCTGACCCAACAAGTCGAGCATCGGCGCGTCGGGCGTGATCAAGTCGCCAATTTGCACCAACGCTTCGACTTCTTCGGGCAGCAAGCCGACATCGATCAGCAGTTCGTCCATACCCAAGTAGCGGCTGCGATTGGCGGCGTTGAGCAGATGCGGCGGCGTGGTGGCGACGACGCCCGGCAGCGGGCGCTTGCCATGGACGATCATCGGCTGTGCGGGTAAGATGCGATTGTCCACGCCGCTGATGCGATGCACAGCGATGAAACCGTCGATGATATCCGCCACCATCAGCCCGATTTCGTCCATGTGCGCCGCCAGCATAATTTTGCGCGCCGGCGTCCCCTTGCTGGCAGATGGGGCAGGCGTCCCGCGCTTAATCCCGATCAGGCTGCCGAGTCGATCTGTTTGCAGGTCGTCGGTGAGATCGCGCCACGCCGCGCGCACCACAGCGCGGATCGGCGCTTCGTGACCGGACGGCGCATGGGTTTCGGTCAGGGTACGTAAGTGCGCTTTCAGGTCGAACAAGGGCAGACTCCTTTTCAATAAGCAATAACGCGCTGATTGGAGGGTGTGGTGAACATTTAGACGATGTAAGGAGGAGACAGGTTTCGCCCGTCCACCCATGCAGCGGACGAGGCGTTCCTTGCCGCTGCGCTCCCGTATCCTTACACGTTACCACCCCAATGATACGAGTATAACGCGCTCTTTTCGCGCTGACGAGGGGTGAAAATGAGAAGTTTTACGGGGGTAGCGTTCGTTACGCGGCACATGGTTGCAAACAGGGCAACCATCCCCGTAAGCTGAAAGAACCGACAGCAATAACGTTCCTTATTGATCCCTGCTGATCTTGTTGCGCCTTGCACTCGTTCAAAAAGATCGTGAAGTCGATGTCATCGGGGGTCTTGCAGCTTCATGGTCGCTCCCAAGTCATCTTACGCGCGATATTGACCTGTGACTCTACTGCTGAACAGTGGGCAGCGTCAATCATCGGGATGCTGCCGTGATCGCCGGACGATCATGTTTTACGAGGGGCGCGTAGGGCAGCATTCGTTACGCTGCATGATGGGCGCGAACTTGGTATAATGAAAACACGTGTGTGAGAACAAAACTCGATGAAATCCGTCTTTCAAATGCTGATGGCGGGCGAGAGTGCGCCGCTCAACTGTCTGTGCGAAATTTGGGGCGTCAAGCCACCGCGCCGCGATGATCTGCGTGAACGCGCGCTGAAAACGCTCAGCGAGGCGATGCTCGATCCGGCGCGGATGGATCGGGTCTGGGCGCTGCTGTCGGACAAGGATCGCGGCGCGCTGCAAACACTGTTGGGCGCGCACGGCGGCAGCACGATGTTGGAGAAAATGTTCACCGCGCTGTACGGCGCTGTCCGCGATTTGGGCGAAGGCGGCGCAGAGCGCGAACAGCCCCATCTCGACCCCGAGAACGTGACCGAGGCGCTGTTCTATCGCGGTTTGATCGGGCGCGGCTTCGATCTGTCGTCCGGCGCGGCGCGGCGCTTGGTTTATGTGCCAACGGACATGATCGGGCTGCTGATCGGCATGAAAACGTCGTATCACGACCTGCCCCCCGATGCCGCCGGCGATCTCCCGCCCGATGCGGACGCCGAGCCGCTGGCGGTCGAAGTCTTGCCCGACCGCAGCGCGACGCAGCCCGCCGATACCGCGTTGGTGGACGACATGACCACGCTGCTGGCATACGTCCAACTGCGCACCCCCACGCTCTCACCGCCCGCCGATGGCGACACGCTCGAAACGCGCACTTTAGATGCGAATGCCGCCGCCGCGCTCCAGCCCCATCTGCTGCACGAAAATCCGGCGCGCTTCACCTTTTTGTTTCAGCTTGCCGCCGCCGCCGATCTGATCATAGCGCAGGATGATAAAGCGTTCCTCAAGCGGGCGGAGGCGCGGCGCTGGCTCGGCATGACGCGCGCCGAACAAGTCAAGGCGCTGGCAGAGGCATGGCGTGGCAGCGCGCGCTTGCTCGATTTGGCGTCCGTGCCGGGCTTGCGCGTCAATCGCCGCGCGGGGACGCTGCCGAACCTGAATCCGGCGACAGCCCGCGCGACGGCGCTCGATCTGCTGGCACAGCACACCCCGCGCGATGCGTGGTGGGACATCGACTCGTTCATCCACGTCGTGCGCCAAGTCGCGTTCGCGTATCAGCGCCCGAACGCCGATTTTTCGAGTTGGTACATCCAAAACGAGAACGGCGTGATGTTGATGGGCGCGGAGTATTGGGACGAAATCGACGGCGCGCTGTTGGAATACCTGATCGCGGGCCCCTTACATTGGCTCGGACTGGTCGATCTAAGCGACGACGCCGCGCGCTTGACGGCATATGGACGCGGGCTGATGGGCGTGGGCGCGTTCCCGACGCCCGCCGATCCGGTCGAGAAGATCATGATCGGCGCGGACGGCACGCTGTTGATCGCGCGCAAGATCGCGCGCATCGACCGCTTCACGGCGGCGCGCTTCGCCACATGGGGTGCGCCCGCCGATTTGAACGCCAGCAAGCCCTATACCTATCGCATCGAGATGGGGAGCTTGCGCCGCGCGCACGACGACGGCATCAATGCCGCGCAGATCGCCGCGTTCTTGGCGCGCACGACCACCGATGGCACGCTGCCGCCCACCGTCGCCAAATTGTTGGAGTCGGCGCAGCTTGCCCCGTCGCTGACGGCGAGCATCGAGCGCGCCGTCGTCGTGCGCACGACGACCAAGGCGACGTTGGATTACTTCTACGAGACGCCCGAACTGCGGCGTTTCTTCGGCGCGCGCTTGGGCGATCTCGCCGCCGTCGTGCGCGCGGATCAACTGCAAGCGGCGCAAGATGCGCTGGTCGCGCACGGCGTCCATGTCGAATGGTTGGGGGGGTGAAGCGAGCAACAAGTGGGCGTCCCACAGGGAAGCCCCTACGCTGCACGACTTATAACCGTGAGCATCGTTTGTGATGGTTTATGGAACACGCTACCGCGCCCACTGGAACGACCACACCGCGTCCGGCTGCGTCAAGATCGTGCGCGTCCCCCCTTCGACGGACGCTACGATCAGCGCGCCCTGCCGCACGCCGTCGATCTCCGTCAGCGCCGCGTAGCCCGCGATGAACGCGCCATCGGGCGAGAAACGCGACGCGATCAATGGCTCCAGCATCGCAACGTCGGCGCGCTGTCCGAGCAGAAAATCGACGATTTGCAAACCGGGCTGTGCATCCAGCGCCGCGCGAAGCTGCCCCGCCGCGATCTCGGACGCCGCGCGCACATCCACATTCGCATCCAGCGCGAACGACGATGCCGGAATCGTGCCGGGCGCGCTGGCGTTGTAAACGTATACGCCGGGATCGATGTCGCCCGTATTCGCGTCACGCACAAGCAGATAGCGCCCGCCCGACAGCCAACGCGCGGTCAGCGCGCTCGTATCGTCGCCGGACGACGGCGGCGCTTCGATGATCGTGCGCGCGGTCAGATCGACCACCGCGTTCACAATCGCCGTGTCCCCAATATACACATCCACCAACATCTGATCGCCCTCTGGCGCGAACTGCGGATGCCGATACGTCCGTCCGCCGCTGTTGGGGACGAGCCGTTCCGATTGTCCGTCGATGCTCACGATCCAGATGCCGCCGTCGAGCGCCGTTTCGTCGGCATAGGCGATCAGCGTCCCGTCCGGGCTGAAATCCGGCGTGATCGGCGTGAACGACTCGATATCGCTCAAATACACCGGCTGCGGGACTTCAAATCGCTGCAACCACAGCCCGCCGTCGCTGAAGTAGACGACCCGCCGCCCGCCCGCCGCGACCGCGAACTCGGTGATATCCGCGCCCGCGTTGGTGAAGCGCGCCGCGGGCAAGCCCGTGCGCGGCAGCCACCACACTTGCGCGATGCCGTTGGGGTCACGGGCTAAAAAAAAGCCCTCCGCCGTCGTGGCGATGCCGTTGGCGGGCGCGGGCGGCGTGGTCGGCAGCGGCGTGATCGCGCCCGCGCTCGGCGTCAGCGCCGCGAGCGGATCGAGCGTTGGGGCAAGCGTATTGATATTGACAGGCAGCGGCGCGCCGGATGTGGGCGCGCCGCTTGGGATACTTTCAGTCGCATTTGGGATAACAGTTGGGATAACTGGGGGCGGATCGGTCGAAAATATCCCAAGATCGGCGGTTGGCGGCGCTAAACTTGGGATATCGGGCATCGGCGTTACTTCGGTGGGCATCGGCGTTAACAGCATCCCAACAGCGGTGAGCGCGGGCGTCGGGGCATTCGGATCGCCGCCTGTGATCGGCGTCGACAGCGGCATCGGTGCGGCGGGCGGCTGTGCGGCAGCGTCCGCGACGGGCGCGTTCAGCGGCGACCAGACGTAAGCGACGGCATCGGCATAGGGGAGCGTGAGAATTTCGCCGCTGACCGGATCGAGCAGCGCCAGCGCCCCGCCCTGAAACGCCAGCAGCAGCGCGCCGCCCGGCGTCCAACTCAGATTCGCCAGCGAGACCGGAATATCGCTGCCCGTCTCGACGGACGCCGCGCCGCGCCCCAAGCGTAACAAACGCCCGAAGCCCGCTGGCACGACGGCATCATTCTTGGCACGCCCGAAGAACGCCAGCGCATCGTTGGCGGTCAGCGTTGGGAGCGCATACACAACCGTATCGTCCAAGACCGGACTCTGGGCATTCGCCTGATCGAGCCGCATCAAGCGCAAGCCGCCATCCAGCGGCGCGAACACAACGGCGGTATCGCTCACCCACACGATGCCGCTGGCAGCCGTGATCACGCTGGCAAGCGCCAACGTTGTCCCGTCGCGCCGATAAATCCACCAGATGCCGCCATCAATCGCGCCCGCCAAGAACGTCCCGCCCGGCGACCACGAAAAATCGAGGAACACGCCTTCGGTCAAGTCGGTAAAGACGGGAAAATTTTCCGGCGTGATCGTCAGTGTCGGATCGAAGAAGACGCGCCCACCCGTCAGCGTCGTATAAGCGATGGCGTCGCCGCCCGGCGAAAACGCAATCGTCGCGCCGCGCCCGCGAAACGACGGCAAGCCCGCGCTGCTCCCTTCGATCTGGCGTACCGCGCCTGACGACAGCGCGCGCACGAATAAGCCGTTGGCAGTCCGATAAGCGAGGCGTTCGCCCTGTACATCGATGCCCAAGTCGATCACGAATGACTCGGCGGTATCCGGCGGCGGCGTCACGGGCGTGACCGACAGCGACTCCATGTCGAGGCGCGACACCTGTCCGGCGTTGTTCAGCACATACAGCGCGGGCGGCAGCGCCGGATCGAACTGCGCGCTGACCGTCGGCACGGCGAACAAGAGCGCGCAGACAACGAGCCACAACCGCACCCGTAGGGGCGATCCGCTGAGTTGCCCGCCGCGATTGCGATCATTCACGCGCCACCCATCATTACGCAGGCGTGCCGCTGGCACGTCCCTACGCCGTTTGTCTAGGTTCTGGCGGTTCATCGCGCCCCCTCACTGTAATCGCAATTGTTGACCCTGCACCTCGTCGAGCGCCACGATGGTATCTTGCAAGCTGGCGATTTCATCTTGGATTTCGAGGCGCAGCCGCTGTGCGCGCGAACTGTCCACCTCTTTCGTCCCCAACTGCGACATTTGTGCGTAGATGGTGGCGACGGACGACAGCGTATTGTCGAGTTGAATCTCGGCGCGCTTGATGCTGTTGGTGGTGGCGTTCAAGGCTTCGGCTTGGCGTTCGAGCAGCGCGATCTGTCCTTCGAGATCGGTACGAATCTGGGGATCGTCCTCGCGCGACAGGCGGATGCGCGCCTTCTCAATCTGCTGTGGGACAGCGCGACGGTCGCGCTCGACCAATTCGTTACTCTCGAAGGCATCGATATGCAGCGCCAGATCGTACATATGACCGATCCAGTCATTGATATCGTTGCTCGTCTGCTGCAACTGCGAACGCATCGCGCCATCGTGTTGCTGTGCGAGCGCCAGCATATTTTTGCGGTATTCGACGGCACGCTGCACGCGCGTCCGACTGACGCTCGATTTGATCTTGCTCAAGTCGTAGCGCGTCTCGAACTCGCGCGCGAGCGCCGCCGTGGCGGCGTCCGGGTCGGTGATGGTCGAGACGATCAGCGCGCCCTCCGCGATCAAGCCTCCCACCAGCCAAAACCAATCTTGCCACCATGGAAACGGGTCTTTGAAGAACAAGAACAGCGCGCCGGTCAATGCAATCGTGAGCAAGCTCTCCCAACGGGTGAGCGCGCCGGTCAGCAGCGCGCCAACCGCGCGCCGTCGCACGGGATTTTGTGCCATATTATCTCCAGTGACGAGTGATGCGTAATGCGCAATGAGATAGAACAAGCGCGCCGTGAGCGATCATTCACAACCCATGTAAATAAACGAACCAGGCTTGTCATGACGGTTGTAGGAGCATCCCGCTAGGACATCCACCGCATGGCGGATGTGTCAGCGGCAAACCCCGACCGCATGGCTGTTGATGCTGATTCGTTTACCCATCATGATCTCGCTGGTTTATGCGCTGTGCTTCACCCTCATCACTCGTTACGCATCACTCATTACTTCAATTAACTATTGGTGCTGCCGCTCGTGTTCCCCAACAAGCGCAGTCGTCGTTCTTCCAACTGGCGCTCGATCTCGCCACCGCGCACAGCGTCGTCGATCTGATCCGACAGGTTGCCCGCCGCGACTTCGAGGCGTGCATCTTCTTGATCGAGGCGCGAACGCACTTGATCTGCCAAGCTGCTGATCTCTTTGTCCCCGACGCCCGCGAGTTGGTCGAGGCTGCGGATGGCGCGCGTGGCGACTTCTTTGTTCTTCGTCAGTTCGATCAGCGCGATCAGCTTCTCGCGCTCGTTGCGGATGGTCGTCAAGCGCGCTTCGAGCTTCAGGCGCATCCCCAACATCTGCTGATACTGCTTGTCCTGCTGCTGCCACTGTTCATAGTAATCTTGCGAAAGCTGCTGCTTGCTGTTCAGTTCGGCTTGGGCAGCCGCTGCCAATTCGTTCTTGCCGCGCAGGACGAGGGTATCGATGTCTTTGTCGAGCTTATCGGCGGCGGCAGAAAATTCTTCGTGTTTGCGCTTGAGCGTGCGCACCGTACCGCCGAGCGTCGCCGCTGACTCTTCGAGCGCGTCCACATTCTTTTCCGCTTGGCGGATGTATTCATCCATCACCGCGACCGAATTTTGCTGGAGTGCCTTGTCCACCAGCGCATGAAGGTTGGCGCTGATCAGCGTATTCACTTTGTCGATAAAGCTTGCCATCGGTTCTTCATCCCTCGTGCTATCGAAGTCTCGTCCCAAGTATACGCTATTTAACCTGAGTTTTGGATAGGCTCTCAACCGTTCACCTCCCCCCCAACCCACGCTGTGGAGAGGGGGAGCAGGACAGGTCACAACGGGTTTGAAAGCCCCCTCAGCCATGCAATGGAGAGGGGGTTGGGGGGGGAGGTGAAGCGATCCAAAACTCAAGTTATTTGAGGGTGGGGCATAAATCCTTGTGAGCCATTGCCGCCTCTTTATGGTATTTATTCACCTACCCATGGGATTAAGCTCAAAATCTGTGAATTTAAACCCAAGAAACACATAATGAACCCTATAGGACTGGGGCAAAATGCGTTCTGCACGGGTAGGTGAATAAA
>DAOTUQ010000108.1:0-33796 GCA_034437055.1 Anaerolineae bacterium | reverse complement strand
AATAGGTTGTTTTCGACAAAAACCCTCAATCTTTTGAGGGAGAGCCTATTCTCATCGCAGACAAATTTGGCGTTTCAATTTGCCAAAATGAGGGGAAAAACGACCCCTGAGTAGTTACGGAATTACAAGCTTTAGAGCGTCGTGTCGCACGGTCTACCGTTGACGCTTTATCTGCCCATATTGCAATTCTTGATGAAACTGGCACGATCATTTCGGTTAATCAGGCTTGGCGCAATTTTTCGCAGGCGAATGGCATGAGTCCGACCTATGTTTGGGAAGTGGTGAATTATTTTGCTGTCTGCGTTGCTGCTGGATCGGACAACCAAGATGGAGCGGCGGTTGCTAGCGGCATTCGTGCTGTTATCACAGGGGCAAGCATCGAATTTAATTATGAGTATCCCTGTCATTCACCCTCAGAACAGCGTTGGTTTATCGTTCGCGTGACCCCTTTTTCAGTTGAAGGACATATCCGAGTCGTCGTAGCGCATGAGGCGATCACCGAAAGAAAGCTGGCAGAAGAGGCACTTCTCAAAACCAATACGCAACTGCTGGTACTCAACCGAATTATCGCCTTGACGCATACAACGCTCGACCCCAAAGGGATTTTGAATGCGGTGTGTCGTGAGTTAACGCTTGTTTTTCAATCGCCTTACGTCATCGCTGCCTTAGTTGATAAGACTAGCATGTTCCTGCGAACCATGTCCGAATACCGGATCAGCGAGCGCACCGCTTCGATCAGCCTCAACATTTCCCTAGTGAATAATGCACTCGCTGAATATCTAGGGCGTTATCGAATTCCATTGGCTGTCCAGGATGCCCAACATGATCTTCGTCTGGAGTCGATTCGCCATCTCATGTTTGAGGGAGGCATCAAATCACTTTTGGTTGTTCCCTTGTTTGTGCGCCAACGGTTAACGGGTATTGTCGCAGTAACCAAGGCAGAGACTTATGAATTCTCTGGGGAGGAACTCACTTTAGCTGGTGCGCTCGCACAGGCAGTTTCTCAGGCGCTTGAAAACAGTCTGCTCCATACAAGCACTACAGAACAAAATAACAATCTTGAACAGATTGTGATGGCACGAACCGCCCAGCTTCAACGCCTCAACGAGCGCATGTCAGCGGTTCTGAATAATACCAGTGACGCGATTGTTCTCGTCGAGACGAACAAAATCATTGAGAATACCAATTTTGCATTTGATCAGATGTTTGGATACGGACATGACGAGATGTTTGGGCATTCGATTGACAATCTTGCGCATCCAGACCATCAAAAACACTTGTTTGAAGCGTTTAGGCGGGTTTTACAATCCCACCAAACTCAACAAAAGCAGCTTGTTGGGGTTCGCAAGGACGGCTCGGTTTTTGACATGGACTGCACGTTAGTCTATGTCCATGACAATGAAGGACACATTGTCCTGACGGCGCGCGACATTACCCATCTGAAGGAAGTTGAACGGATGAAGGATCACTTTGTTTCGATGGTCAGTCATGAACTGAAGAATCCGTTGAATGGAATAATGGTCGGTGCAAGTAATCTTAAAAATTATTATGTTAAAATGGATGACGACCAATGTATGGGCGCCATTGATCGACTGAACAGCGGTGCATTGGCGATGGCGGAACTCATTAAGGGCATTCTTAATCTTGCACGCATCGATGCTGGCTCACTGGTGCGAACCGAGGAACGAATAGCGATGCGTCCGATTGTGGAGAAAGTCATTGCTGAACTTCAGGCAGAAAGTGAAGCCAAGCATCAAACAATCAGTCTGAATATGGATTTCGCCCCGGATGTTTTGATCGGAGACAGCCTCGACTTCACCCGTATTTGGCATAACCTTATCGGCAATGCCAGTAAATACACGCCAGATGGCGGTAAAATTTCTGTTCGCTTGGGCACGTTATCAATTAGCGCCCAGTCGCGCCCAATCGTGAGTGAGAATATTCAATTAGAAAGCCTAAAATTGCCAGCAGACATGATTGCTGGTGACTATCTGCTCTGCCAGATTGAGGACGACGGATATGGGATATCATCTGCGGATTTGAAACAATTGTTTACCCGTTTCTTTCGAGGCGCAGCCGCAACCGGGGATATTCCAGGTACGGGTCTGGGTCTGGCGTTAGTGCGTGAACTTTTGCGATTTTATGGCGGTGAAATCAGTGTCGTCAGCGAACTGACGGTAGGGAGCTGCTTTAGCTTTTGGATCAAGCTTGAGGGGATTGATGTTGTTGTGTAAATCAAGGTCGCCACTTGGTTAAATGGGCAGACCGCTGAAGCTATCCACGAGCAGGAAACTGCGGTCACTATCCTCGCGCGTGTAAACGTGTTGCACGCTCAGGCAAATACGGTAAAATGGTCGCCTTCCGCCAAAAACAATGATGACTTTCAGGAGAATAGGCATGTTGAGAAAAGTTACGCTGCTGCTCGTCGTGTTTACATGCGCTACCGTGTTGGGTATGGGAATGGCAGTGGCGCAGGATGCGCCCGTGATCGCGGTGCTGACCCCGTATCTGACGCAGCCGGGAACGCAGTTTATGGTGGAAGGCTTCCAAGCCGCCGCCGAGTCACGTGGGTGGACGGTCAACGTGATCGATACGGCGGGCGATGTCGCCGCGCTGAACAGCCGCGTGCAGGATGTGCTTACGCAGCAGGTGGATGCGTTAGTGATCAATGTCGATCCGTCGCAAATTCCGGCATTGAGCGAAGCTGCCGCTGCGGGTATTCCGGTTTTTGGGATGGATGCGGGCAGCACACCGGACGTGTTGGTCAACGTGACCAGCAACGGCTATGAGATGGCAGCAGTCACCGCGACATATATCATTGACCGTTTGAATGGTGCGGGGCGCGTGGTGATGTTCGGTTTCAATGCCTATCCGCCGGTGCAAAAGCGCGGCGTGGTCGCGCAATCGATCTTCGGCAATACGCCAGATATTGAAATTGTCGAATTCATCGAACCGGATGTGACCGACGGCGGCATCGCGGATTCGCGGGCGCGTATGGATGCGATTTTGGCGGCGAACCCCGAACCGGGCAGCATTTCGGCGGTGTGGGCGGCATGGGATCAGCCCGCGTTGGGCGCGCTGCAAGCCATCGAGGCGGCGGGGCGTGAAGGCGAAGGGATTGTGATCACCGGGATTGACGCCAATCCGCAGGCGCTCGACGCGATCTCGCAGCGTGGCAATTTTGAAGCTAGCATCGCACAGGATTTCAGCGGGATTGGTAGTTTGGTGGCGGAACAGATCGAACGCTACCTAAACGGCGAAACCCTGACGCAGCGGGTGATCTACGCGCCCACGATGCTCGTCACCACCGCCAACGCTGCCGATTTCATCGTCGCCCCTTAGTTGATCGGATGCCAGCGGGGTATGGGTAGCATCCGTACCCCGTTCGCATTGATCCTTCGATGACTGCTCCATCGGTTCTCCTTCGTATTCGTCACGCCTCAAAAACCTACAGCGGCATCCCCGCGTTGATCGATGTCGATCTCGATCTGGAAATCGGAGAAGTTCACGCGCTGATGGGCGAAAATGGGGCGGGTAAATCGACCCTGATCAAGCTGCTTGCGGGCGTAACCGCCGCTGACAGCGCGCAATTCGAGATCAAGGGTCGCCCTGTCAGCCTGTCCAGCCCGCAAAGTGCGTTCGCACATGGGTTGCGCTTCATCCATCAAGAACTTCAAGTGGTGCGCCAGCTTTCCGCCGCTGAGAATATTTTTCTTGGTCAATCCTACCCGACGCGCTTTGGGTTTCAGGTGCGTTGGAAACAACTCTACGCGCAAGCCGAACACGTCCTCGCCCAGTTGGGGATCGAGTCCATCGATCCACGGCGCACGATGGGACATTTCAGCCCCGGCGATCAAATGTTGATCAACATCGCTCATGCCTTTGTGGGTGATGATCTGAGCCGCGAAAGCGGTGGTGCGCTGGTCTACGTGATGGACGAACCCACAGCGGCGCTGACAGGTGCGGAAACAGCGCGGTTGTTCCGCGTGATCGAGCGACTGCGCGGGCGCGGCTGTGCGGTGTTATACGTTTCGCATCGCATGGACGAGATTTTTGCCATCGCGGATCGCGTCACCGTGATGCGCGATGGGCGCGTTGTCGATACTTGCCCGATCCGTGAGATTACGCCGCTGGAGTTGATCGTCAAGATGACCGGGCGCGATCTTCAGCATGTTTATCCGCCGCGGAATGAGCCGCTTTCCGAACAGGTGCTGCTTGATGTGCGCGGCGTGCAGACGCGATTGGTACAGGCGGCAACGTTTCAAGTTCACGCAGGAGAGATCGTCGGCGTGGCGGGCTTGAACGGTTCAGGTCGCACCGAACTGCTGCGCGCCGTGATGGGATTGGATCGGCTGACGGCGGGGGCGATCTGGCTGGATGGCAAACGGCTGACCCCGCACAGTCCGCCAAAGGCGTGGCGCGAAGGGATCGCCTTTGTGCCGGAAGAACGCCGATCACAGGGGCTTGTCCTATCGCGCAGTGTGGCGGACAATCTAACACTCCCTCAGCTTGGGCATGTCAGCGCCGGAGGGTGGCGCTTGGCACATCAACGCGAACGGCAGATCAGCCGCGACACGGGAGAATCGGTGCGCTTGAAAGCACGCAGCCCGGCGCAAACCGTGCGCGAACTGAGCGGCGGCAATCAGCAGAAAGTGGTCTTCGGGCGGGCGCTGGTGCGTCCGCCGCGCTTGCTGCTGCTGGATGAACCGACTCGGGGCGTCGATGTGGGCGCGAAAGCCGATTTATATACGTTGATCCGCGACATCAGCGGACGTGGGACGGGGATTTTGCTCGTCTCATCCGATCTGGCGGAATTGATCGGCATGACGGATCGCATCTTGATCCTTCGCGGGGGGCAGTTGGTGGAAATCGTTGCATCTAAAGGCTTGACCTCGGAACGTTTATTGGCATTGTGCTACGAAAATTTAGAATATGTCGGCTCAAAAAATCCTGACCCCTAAACCGCAGTTCGCGTGGGGGCGCTTCCTACGCACGTTCGGCACGCTGATCGGCTTCTTCCTGATCGTGCTGTTCTTTGCCAGCCAGCGTCCGCAAACGTTCATGAGCGTCCGTAACCTGTTGAACATTACGCAGCAGGTGAGCATTTTGGGCGTCGTGGCGTTCGTGATGACGGTCGTCATGGTCATCGGTGATTTTGATCTGAGCGTCGGCACGATGGCGAGCCTATCCGGGATCGTGATCGGCACGCTGCTGCAAGCCGGACAGCCGTTGGGCGTGGTGATTGGCGCGGCGCTCGTGGTTGGCATGACGGGCGGACTGGTCAACGGGATTTTCGTCGCCTATCTCGGAATAACCCCCTTTGTCGCCACGCTCGCCACGCTGACGATCTTCGGCGGGCTGGCATTCTCGATCAGCGGCGGGCGGACGATCTTCGGGCAGGTGTTCCCCGATGGGCTGACCGATTTCGCCAACGGCGGGATCGTGCTGGCGACTGCGAATGAACAGGTCGTGCGCTTGCCGCATTTGACGATCATCGCGTTGGTGGTGCTGCTGATCGTGTGGTTCGTGCTGGAACAGACTGTGTTCGGGCGGCGGCTGTACACCATTGGCGGGAGCATGGAAGCGGCGCGCTTGGCGGGCGTGCGCGTGCGCTTGCTTCGTCTGCTGGCATTCGTGATCACCGGATTTGGGGCGGCGTTGGCGGGGGCGATGCTGACCGGACAGTTGGCGACGGCAAACCCAACCTTAGGCGACGGTCTGATGCTGAACGCGATTGCGGCGGTCTTTCTCGGCATGACCATGAGCCAAGAAGGCGAACCGCACGTTTTGGGGACGCTGGTCGGTGTATTGTTAATTGGCGTACTCGCCAATGGCTTCACGCAGTTGGGGGTGGATACGTATGTTCAGCGGATTTTGACCGGCGCGATCATCATCGCGTCGGTCACGTTAAGCAGTCTTTCCCGACGCAGCCGCTAACCTATGCAGCAATCTGCCGACGCTTTGAAAAGATGAATGATGATGATGAATGACACGTTGTGGCTGATTGTCGATGTGGGGACGAGCGGCGCGAAAGCCGCGCTGATGATGGCGTCGGGGGAACTGGTGCAGACGGCGACCCAGCCCTATGATACCTTCAGCGCCGAAGGCGGCATGAACGAGCAGAACGCCGCTGATTGGTGGGATGCGGTGATCGCTGCCTGCCAGTCGTTCGGCGTCGAGGTGCAGCGTGTCAGCGCGGTTGCTGTGACCGGGCAAATGCAGGACGCGATCTTGATTGACAGCGCTGGCACGCCAACGCATCCGGTCATCTTGTACAACGATATGCGCGCGCACGCTGAAGCCGAGACGATCACGGCGCGGGTGGGGGCGGATCGCTTGATGATGCTTACAGGCAACGAGCAGGGCGCGGACAGTCTGTGGGCAAAACTGCTGTGGTTGACCCTGCATCGCGCGGACGCGGTAGAACGCGCGCAACATATTCTGTTCGGTGCGGCGGATGCCATCATTTTCCACCTGACCGGGAAGGCTAGCACCGATACCACCACCGCCGCCACCACTGGGTTGATGAATCTGCGTGAACGGGGCTGGCTTGATGCCAACGTATTGGCGATGATGGGAATCGGCGCGTGTGTGGGCAAGCTGCCGCCGTTGGTCGCAGGCGGTTCGCGGGTTGGCACCGTGACCGAACCTGCCGCCGCGGCTTTAGGTATTCCCGTCGGGATTCCGGTGTATCACGCGCCGGGTGACGCGGGCGCGGCGACGATTGGGGCGGGCAGCGGCGATATGGGGCGCGCGTATGGCTATCTCGGCACGAGCGGCTGGATTGCCTTCACAGCCGATGCGCCCGGCGCACCCCAAAACGGCGTGTTCACACTAGCACACCCGCAGCCAGATCGCTTTATTCAGATCGCGCCCCTGCTGACCGCCGCCGGAAATTTGGAATGGGTACACACCCTATTCCCCGCCGAATCGGTGCAGGGGTTGATCGACGAGGCGTGCGCCCGTCCCAGCTCGAACGTGATTTATCTGCCGTATCTGAACGGGGAACGCACACCGTTCCGCGATCCGTTGGCGCGGGCGGCGTTCATCGGAATGGGCGGCGCGACGGAACGCGCTGATCTGGTGCGCGCTGTGCTGGAAGGGGTGGCGTTTGGCTATCGCCACGCGCTTGATGCGCTGATGCCGCAGCCGCCGGATCGCCTGATTTTGACGGGTGGCGGGACGCGCTCGCGGGCGTGGTGTCAGGTGTTCGCGGATGTGCTTGGCATTGAGCTTTTGATTGGCAGTGGGGCGGAGCATGTCGGCGTGCGCGGGGCGCTGTTGGCGGCGCAGGTCGCGCAGGGCGAATTGACGGGCTACACGCCGTCGGGATTTCCGCCGATAGACGCAACGCTCACGCCGAATGCCGCGCAGCAAGCGCTTTATCAAGCCAAGTATGCTACTTATCGCGCCGCGTATCCGGCGCTGAAAGACCTGTTCGCGCAATTGCAGCGATAAGCCGCAGAAGGAGCAACCTGAGGGGTATGGTCGCCCAAATTGGTTTATTGCGGCAACCCTGCAAACATGCAACAATGTGTCATGCGCGTGATCTGATGACAGGAGCGAACTGAAATGACCGAACGGAATATTCCTGAGTGGATGGGCAAGAATCGCGGCTTAACGCCAGAGGAACTCGCGGCGTTCCTAGCGAGTCCCGTTGTCGCGCGCATTGCCACTGTCGATGAACACGGCTTCCCCTACATCACGCCCATTTGGCAAGAGTGGCTCGACGGGGCAATGTATATTATTCCGCGTGAGAAAACCGCTTTTGTCAAACACTTGAAAAATAACCCGAAAGTTGCGATTTCTTGCGCGCTGGATTCCGGCACGTACACCCGCATGTTGCTGCGCGGCGAAGCCGAAATTCTCTTTGGTCCTGCGCGCATGGAAGGGCTGTGCCTCGAAATTGGCGAGCGCATGTCGCTTCGGTATCTTGGGGAACACGGACCAGAATATCTCGCTGCCAGCCTAGATCGCCCGCGCTACCTCATCCGCATTTCGCCGTCACCGACGCATAAGCTGATCACATGGGATGGCGTCGAGTGGGCGGAAAAATATCTGAACAAGCCAGAGTGACCACACTCGTTAAATTTGGGCGCGCTGTGGTTTGTTGCAGTGGCGTTGCCCATATGTTACAGTGATTGGATAAATTCACGTCTAGACCAATTGCATTTTCAGTGTGGGCGGCGATGATCCTTAGCTCCACTTCTGGTACAACATTCAATTTGCGCCGCTTCATCGTTCGCTACGGGGTGTATATATCCCTTGGCGTGCTGTTGTGCGTGGCAGTGTTGATTACGCCTAACCTCTACAGTTCGCAAACCCTCACGGTGCTGCTGAAGCAGTCGGCGCAGCTCGGTCTGATTGCGATTGGGCAGACACTCGTGCTGTTGGTGGCAGGGCTAGACCTGTCCGTTGGCAGCGTGATTTTCTTGACCTCCGTCGTGATCGCCCGTGTCAGCAACGGCGACGATGCCCTGCTGCCGCTGTCGATTGGCTTATCGTTCGTATTGAGTGTGGTCATCGGTTTGGCGAACGGCTTGCTCATAACGAAGCGCAAAATTCCTCCGTTTGTGGCGACCCTAGCGATCTTCATCCTCGTGCAGGGGGCGGTTCAGGCATATACGCGCGGTGTTCCGGGTGGTTTCGTGCCGGATGGTCTGAGCATTGTAAACCAATCCGTCGGCTTCATCTCCATCCCGGTCGTCCTCTGGCTCGGTTTGACGGCGATCTTCGCTTTCGTTTTGCGCAACACGGCTTATGGGCGGCGTCTGTATGCGGTGGGCAGCAATCCAGTGACCGCGCGGCTGTCGGGGTTGAATGTCGATGGGTTCAAACTGTCGGCGTATGTGCTGTGCAGCAGCATGGCGTGTGTAGCGGGCGTGGTGCTGACCGGTTATGTGGGCTATGTGGATCGCTTCATCGCCAGCGGGCTTGATCTGGATGCGATTGCGGCGGCGGTTGTGGGCGGGACATTGTTCACAGGCGGGCGCGGCAGCGTCTTGGGGACATTTGCTGGGGTGCTGTTGATCCAAGTGTTAAGCACAATGGCGCTGCTGCTCGGCTTGTCGATTCAAACGCAGTTCATCATCAAGGGTGTGGTTATTCTCGCGGCGGTGGCGCTCTACAGCCTCGCCCGCGCAGATTAAACAGTAGATTTAATTGGATTACGGATTGAGGAGCAATGACGATGAAGAAGCTTGTCCTATTGGCGATGATGTGTGTGCTGTTGGTTGGCGTCGGCGCGTTCGCACAGGATGCCGAACCGACCTTCACGCCGGAACAGATCGAGGCGTCCCCGTACCTGCAAAGTGTCCTCGCCCGTCAAGGTGAGATGTACGACACCACCGAATACGCCAAAGAAGGTCCCTACCGGATTGCCCTCGCGGCACAAGGAACCAGCAACTCGTGGTCGGCGCTGTTCGACGAACATGCCCGTTGGTATGCGGAAGAACTGGGACCCGATGTCATCGGTGAACTGCTGTATGCCGATGCGCAGGCGAGCGCCGATATTCAAGTTCCGCAGGTCGAGGACTTGCTGGCACAGGAACCCGACGCGCTGATCCTCGTCCCGATGGGCGCGGCGGCGCTGGCGGCTCCGGTTGAACGTGCGATGGCGCAGGGCGTACCCGTCATTCTGTGCGCCAGTAGCGTCGATACCGACAATTTCGTGACCGAAGTTGGCACCAACCTGTATGCCAGCGGCTCATATCTGGCGCAGTATCTGGTCGATCAGCTTGGCGGCGAAGGCAATGTGATTGTCATGGCGGGCATCCCCGGTGCATCCACCTCGGATGTCATGCAGGCGGGCGCCGAAGCGGTGTTTGCAGCCAACCCCGGTATCACTGTCCTCGACATTCAACCGGGCAACTGGTCAACCGCCGAAGCCAAGTCGATCATGGAAACATGGTTGGCGCAGTACGGTGACGAAATCGACGGTGTATGGTCGGGCGGCGCACAGATGTCACAGGGCATCGTCAGCGCCTATCTCGACGCTGGACAGGCAATCCCCCCCATCGGCGGCGGCGAGTTCGGCAACGGCTTCCTGCGGCTGGCGATTGAAAACGAGATTAGCTATGCGGCGTGGCAGTACCCGAACGCGATGGTCACGCTGTGCATGGATACGGCGCTGGCAATCTTGCGCGGCGAACCCGTCCCGCGCTTCATCGATTTCCAAGACAGCATCCCCAACACACAGAACTTCACCGACGCTGAAGGCGAAACTTACTACAACGCCGAGTGGAGCGATGATGTGTTCGGTCCCATCCTGTTCCCCGAAGCGCGCCTCGAAGCACTCGGCTTCGTCGTTCAGGGCAGCTAAAGCGGTCTAAATTCGAGGGGCGGTCAGATTGACCGCCCCATTTTCATTTTCAACCTATCTGACTCGAAGCAGCCGCTCATGAACCAGCCCGACATCATCTTGGATATGGATCGCATCTCAAAAGCATATGCGGGCGTGCCAGCCCTGCGCGAGGTGTCGTTTTCGTGTCGGCGTGGACAGGTACACGCGCTGGTAGGGGAAAACGGCGCGGGGAAATCCACGCTGATTAAAATTCTCGGCGGCGCTGTCCAAGCGGACAGCGGCGACATCACCTTCAAGGGACGCCGCTTCACGCATCTCACGCCGCGTCTGTCGCTGGCGCTGGGCATCAGCATCATTTATCAAGAGTTGGCGCTCAGCCCCTATCTCAATGTTGCCGAGAATATCTTTCTCGGACGTGAGCCGAATCGGGGCGGCGTGATCCAAACCCGAAAACTACGCGATCAGGCGGCTGAACTGCTTGATCGGCTGCATGTTCAGATCGATTTGGACGCGCCCGTGAACGAACTGACCGTCGCCACACAGCAGATGGTCGAAATCTGCAAGGCGCTTTCACGTCAAGCTGATCTGATCGTCATGGATGAACCCTCCGCGATTCTGGTGGGGCAGGAACTGGAACAGCTTTTCGTCACCATCAAGTCGCTGGCGGCGCAGGGCGTGACGATTGTCTACATCTCGCACCGCCTCGATGAAGTGTTCCAGATTGCCGATACCATCACCGTGTTGAAAGATGGTGCCGTGGTGGACAGCCGACCACGCACCGATTTGGCGCACCGCGAACTGGTGCAGATGATGGTCGGACGTCCGCTGGAAGAAGTCTATCCGACTCCTTCCGGGCAGCGCGGTGAGCCGGTTCTGGTGGTCGATCACATCTCGAACACGCGCTTGAAGGATATCAGCTTGACCCTCCATGCGGGCGAAACGCTCGGTATTGCCGGGATGGTCGGTTCTGGACGGACAGAACTGGCGCGCGCGATCTTCGGCGCCGACCCAATCAGCAGCGGGCGCATTGCGATCAACGGAGAGCCAGTCGTGCATCCGTCCCCCGCACAGGCGATTCGCAGCGGCTTGGCGCTGATACCGGAAGACCGCAAAACACAGGGCTTATTCACAGCACTGCCGATTCGGCACAACCTGACGCTGCCGATTTTAAGCCGGCTCACCCGGAACGGTATCCTGCAATCAAAGCGCGAAACGCAGGTCGTCGAAGATGCACAGAAGCAGTTGAGCATCAGCATGGCGAGCGCCGATCAAGAAGCCCAATACCTGAGTGGCGGCAATCAGCAAAAAGTCGTGTTGGCAAAATGGCTGGAAACGCGCCCCAGAGTCATCATCATGGATGAACCGACGCGCGGGATCGACATCGGCGCAAAATTCGAGATTTACCAACTGATGCGGCGCTTGAATGAGCAGGGCGTGGCGATCCTCATGATTTCATCCGAGCTGCCCGAAATATTGGGGATGAGCGACCGCATCATCGTGATGCGTGATGGGCAAATTGTGGGCGAACTGCCCCGTGAGACGGCGACTGAGCAGGCGATTATCGAGCGGGCGACCAGCGGGTTAGAAGTCTCATGAGTACCCGTTCCCTTTTGTCACGATCATCCAATCGGCAGCGATTTTTGCGCCAGAACGGGCGGGTAATCGCGGTTTTTGGCTTGGTCATCGTCATGGTGTTGGTCGGCGTCTTGTTCACCGAACGTTTTGAGGGCGAACGCAATGTGTTTAACCTCTTGCGACAGATGTCCTTTCTGGGCGTGGTTGCATTGGGGCAAATGCTGGTGGTGCTGACGGGCGGCATCGATCTGTCTGTCGGCTCGATGGTGCGCATTTCCGTCCTCGTGTCCGCCATTCTGATGAACGGCGACTCTGCCAATACCGTCCCGGCGGTTGTGCTGACGCTCTTGCTGGCGGCGGGCATCGGTTTCATCCACGCGCTGCTGATCAACCGTCTCAATGTTAGCCCGTTTATCGTAACACTGGCGTCGTATGTCATTTTGCGCGGCGTCGCGTTGACGATTTCAACCGCGCCGATTGGCAGGGCAAGCCGCGAGACATTGACGTTTTACGACCAGCGGATTGGACCGTTTTCCGTCCTGTTCGTTGTGTTCATGATCTTGATGGTGGCGTTGATCTTCGTGCTGCGCCGTACTGTTTTTGGGCGCTATGTTTACGCTGTCGGCGGCAATCAAGAGGTCGCGCGCTTGTCGGGTATCCCGGTGCAGCGCGTCCGTTACGGGGTGTATATGCTGTGCAGCGTATTCGCTTCCGTGTGCGGCTTGATGTGGCTCAGCCGCATGGGCGTGGGCGACCCGCTGATTGCCGACGGGCTGGAACTGACCACCATCACGGCGGTCATCATTGGCGGAACGAGCCTGTTCGGCGGGCGCGGCGGCGTCTTGGGAACGGTCGGCGGCGTGCTGGTGCTGACCATACTGGCGAATTTGATGGTGTTGTTGAACGTGCAGCAGCAGTTTCAAGGTTTGATCGAAGGCGTGGTGATCGTGGCTTCGATTGCGCTGTATAACCAAGAAAACAAGAACTAAACCAATTTCATCCCCGACTCCCTCTGCACTTGGAGCGGGCGTCGGGGGATGAAATTGGTCGTTTTCAAACAAATTCTTAGGTCAGATTCGGTGGCACCCCCAACTGACGAAAGCGCTTTGCCGCCTCTGTGACATGCTCATGCCCGCCGCGCAGCGAGATTTGCAGATGACCGGGCAGCAGCGCATCAAACGCGAGCGCTTCGACCTTAAACACGCTTGTCGCGTAAGCATCGATGCGGCAGTCGTGAATGGTCTGAAGCAGGATGCGCCCACCCCAGAATACCAGATCGGCACCGAGCAAATAGGCGCGATCTGCCCCCGCAAAATGGAAACTCAGGTGTCCATCACAGTGACCCGGCGTCTCATAGGCGGTTAGCGCTAAATCCCCGACGTGGACAACATCGCCTTCGCGCAGTTCGGTATCGACGCGGCAGGGCGGCAGCACATAATCAGCGGGGTAGAATCCGGCTGCCCGTCCGAGATCGAGCGACACCGCCTTTTCATCACCGGAGCGCACGACAGGAGCGGACAGCGCGGAGGTGATGACCTCCACATCCAAGCGTGCCGCCGCCTCTGCCGCCGCGCCGATGTGGTCACAATGGTAGTGGGTGAGGATCAGTTTGCGGATGCGTTTGGGATCGAGACCATCATCCCGAATATTCTGAAGCACGGTATCGAAATCCCGTTCTAGTCCCAGACCGGGATCGATGAGTGCCAACTCGTCCCCGCCGTTCAGCACGTAGACATGACAATCGAGCGCGCCGGATATGCCAAAACCAAAACGACCGCCGCCGACGACATGGACTTGTGAAGTGAGTTTCATGGTGCAAGCTCCGTAAAATGCCCACCATTATGGAAGATTTCAGCCCACCGTCAAACAAATCACGTCATCAGCGGATATAGATGGGATTCGTGAGTGCCTTCATATGCTGATTCTTTTCAACTAGCAGTTGCGCGCGAAGGTACAGCGCGTCCGTAACGTCGATCATTTCAGATCGTGTCCATATCGCCTGATCGAAGTTGTGGCGCATGACGACATCCCTTCCTGCCAAAAGTTGAAGTTGACTGCCTGCTCCGCCATCGACGTGTGTCCATTCGCAGGGCGTTGCGTCGTATCGCCTATGATTAAGCTGCCGCTTGACAGCGTAAGTGGCGCGCCTTGGGGTGAGTCGGTTATATAATTGTGACCTGCACGTAGCGCTTGCAAGATTGAACGCGATGAAAGCGGCTGGGATGTGATGATATGCTTGATATCGTGATCGACAGAGATTGCAGCCCTTCATGCGCTCGGCGTGGATGGCATTTGCTCCGATCAGCCCGAACTTCTGGTCGAACCCTACCCATCATTGATGTGACGCACAGTGCGGAAGCAATCGCTGTAAACGCTGCGATTGGATACGGTTTCATCGGCGTGTTCAAAAAATAGCGGACATCCCCTTGAAAAAGCCACCCCTGACTCGATACCCTTACGCATTAAGGCGCATCGAGCGGGGTGGCAACTTCAGTTTTTCGCAGCTTGATGTGCCGCCATCAACGCAGCCTACCACTCGGTCAGCAGCGCGTCATGTTGAGTGAGAAATCCCACGCTTTCGCGCAAGGGAGATCACTCCTTGATTCCGCCTGTCAACGCGCCGCTAATGACATAACGCTGCGAAAAGATGAACACGATGGCGACGGGCAAGACCATGAGCAATCCCGTGAGCGCCGCCTCTGGGCGTTTAATGGGTAGGTCGGTGGCGAAGGTCGGGTTAATCGCTGAGGTGCCAGCCATCAGTGCTTTTAAGCCCAAGGGCAGGTTGAAAAGCTCGCTGTTATTCAGCATTACAAACGGCAGGAAGTAGCTGTTCCAGTTTGCCGTAAAGCTCAAAAACGCCAGCAAACCCAATAGCGTCCGCGCCAGTGGCAAGCCAATATAACGAAACAACTGCCATTCCGAACATCCATCCACCCGTCCAGCCGAAAGCAAATCGTTGGGCAAGAAGTTGGCGAAGTAGATGAACGCCAGATAGACGCCGAATGGGAAAAACGCCGCGGGCAAAATTACTGACCACGGGGTATTCACCAGCCTGACGGCGTTCATCTCCAGAAACAGCGGCAGCACCAAGGCTGAACCGGGTAGGATCATCGTGATCAGCGTCGTCCACAGGATGACCCGCCGCCCGGCAAACTTCGCGGTTGCCAGTGCGTAGCCTGCGGGGACGGAAATTGCGACGCTGATAATCAATGAAGTGAGGGTGTAAAACAACGAATTCAACCCCCAGCGCACCAATGCACCATCATCGTAGACATTCAGGTTGTTCCATGCGCGAATGTAATTGTCAAAACTGCCGAAGCTGAGCGGTGGCAAACTCAGCAGTTCATTGTCGAGTTTGCTGGGGGCAAGCAGCAGCCAGATCAAAGGCAGCCCGAAGAACAAACCAAACGCGATCAACACCAGCAGCCATAAAACGAACTCGCTTAAACTCATATTGCCCAATAATCTTTGATACAGACGCTCGACAGGGTTTTGTCGCTTGGAAGTCAAATCAAGGACGTGGATGGTCATCAGCGATCTCCAAATGGTTAGTTGGGAACAGCGTCTTAGTCGCCGCCAGCTTCGGTTCGGAACAAATTAGTGGCGCGAATGATGATGAAGGCACCCACAATGCCAATGACCAACAGCAGCATCGAAAGCGCGGCGGCAGCGCCAAAATTGCCCAGCTCAAATGCAAAGGCGTAGCCCAGTTGGTTCGGCGACCAATAGGCGCTGACAGTGCTTCCGGGCGCGCGCCCGATGAGCTGTGGCTCGGCAAACAACTGGACATTCCCGGCAAAGGTCAGAATTAACATATAGGCAATGTAGGGTCGAATGAGCGGCATCTTGATTCTCAGCGCCAGTTGCAGGTTGTTGCACCCGTCGATGATGGCAGCCTCGACGATCTCGTTGGAAATGCCGTTCAAAGCGCCATAAAAGATGGCGATCCAGCCGCCCGCCCCGCCAAAAAAGGCGATGATGGCGAAAAGCAGCGGGAAATTCCTTTCGCGCACGATCTCTCGCACCTGTTCGTAGCCCAGTACGTCACGCAGCAGCCCATCAAATGGACTCACGTTGGGGTCAAACATGAAGATGGCAATGAGAACCAACGCAGGTCCGGCGACGGCACCCGGCACAAAATAGATGGTTCGCATCGTCGTACTGAACCAATTTTTTCGCTCATGCAGCAGCAGTGACAGCAGCAGCACACCGATGATTCCCATCGGAATGGCAATCAGCAGAAACTGGAGCATGTTTTCAATGGTCGAGCCAAAGCGAAAATCGGTGAAGGCGGTCACATAATTACTCAGTCCAGCTTGGAATAGTTGGGGACGACCACCGACTGTTTTGCTAAAACTGACGAGCAGTGCGTAGATGCCGGGACCGACGCCGAACGCCAGCAAAAATACGACATACGGTAAAACAAAAAGGTGGGCAGCCTGAAACGGACTCCGCTTCGATTTGGCTGTTCGCGCCATTGGTGCGGCAGTTTCATAACGTGTTTCTGATGCCGTCATCGCTGCTCTCCTCGCGGATGGCTAATTAAAGTGACCGGGTACAGACACCCCCGGTCACAGCTTCAACGAACGCCGATCATCCTTAACGAGAGGTTACGACGGTGTAGCCCGCTGTCTGTGCCAAATTGGCGAGCTGCTCTTGGAAAGCGGGCATCAGTTCCGCCACCGTTTGACCGTCTTGCAGCCCCGCAATCACGACCGTGTTGAACGCACCGGCACGGCTGTAACGCACGTTTCCCCAGAGCGGATCGATCAGCGGTGCCGACTCTTCCAACACCGGGAACGGATCAGTCGCATAGACGCCATTGGTGGCGAGCGTCTGTGACCAGACGGTCGCGGCTGGTTGGTATGCCGGGAAAGTCGGTGCTGTGCCTTGATAGCCATCGGCTGTGGTCACAAAAATGACGAATTCCGCTGCCAATTCTGGGTTCGTGCTGTGCTTAGAAACCGCCCACGATGAGCCACCCTGCGCGCCCGTCCATGCGACTTCTGCATCATTCCAGCGCAAGGGGGCTGCTACGCCCAGTCGCCCATTGGCTTCTTGGTAGTACAGACTGTCCGCCGCGCCGCCGAAGATGTATTCGCCGTACCATGACGCGGCTGGCAGCATCAGCAGCTTGCCTTCGGTCACCAGTTGCACAAACGCGGGATCAAACGGCGAGAGCGGAGCGAGGGTGCCATTGGCGAGGAGGGTATCGACCATATTGGCTGCACGGGTGCATGTCGGATCAGCCGTGTTGATATAGACGGTGCTAACATCGATGAGTTGACCCGTTGGGCAGCTGCTCGCCCAAAGATACGTACTCATGCCTTGATCGTCGCCGAAGGCACCAATGATATAGCCGGGGTGTTCTTGTGCGACCTGTTCACCCAAGGCTGTATATTCTTCCCATGTGGTTGGCACTTCATAGCCGAATTCTTCCATCAGGGGAGCATCGTACCACAGCACGGCGTGCGCCAGATCGTTGCGCAGACATAACAGTTGACCATCCGGCGTCATGCAGGGGGCGTTCGCGCCGTCTGCAAAGCCGTCCAGAATGTCGGCTGAGACGTAGGGCGTCAAATCCAGCGGATAATCGTGCTGTTCATCGGCGACGGCGGCGATGATTTCGGGTTCGGCAAACACAACATCCGGCCAGCCTTCGCCCGTGTTGTTAAACAACAGCACTTTTTGCGGGAATTCAGCGCGGTCAACAATTTCTACTTCGATCAAGTCGGCGTTTTCTGGATGGGCGGCGATGTACGCATCGACCGCTGCTTGCCGGGTCGTATCAATCCAGACGAGGATCGGCGTTTCTTGAGCAAGCGTAGGGGCAGTGAGACCGACGAGTATGGCGATAAGCGCCAGCGAACCGAAGATCTGTTTCTTCATCGTATTTCTCCTGAATAGTGGGAAAATTATCATTTATAAATCTCCGGACGAAAAAAAGTCGATGGCTTGCTTGATCTCCTTTCGATAAATCGAACAATTTTCAACTTAAATTGAACGCAATCGTCGGCGCTTGCGGCATTCCATGAGCTGGTTTTCAATCGGTTCGCTCATCATGCTGCCACATAGCGTGACGCCAGCGCGCTTGACTCCAGATTGTTCTTGGAGTTCGCTCGCAAATGGAATTATAGTTCCAAGACGTAATTGTGCCACATTATATGTTGAAGCAAATCCAAGCGATTTTGGTTGTTCAAGCAGCGCCAAACGTTATCATCACAGTAAATTCTGAAAATTAGGCAAAATGAACACATTATTTATAAAATTAACCTGATTTTCGGATAGGTATTTTGCGTGACTTTAGGGTTCACCTTACTCCCCAACCCCCATACAATGGAGAGGGGATTTAGGGGTGAGGTGAAGCTATCCGAAACTCAGGTTAATTTATAAATTTCTCATCATTGGTCTGACCTGTCAATCAAGTCGTTAGCGAACGCTTCGATACCCGTGACTGTGATAACTGGAGCAAGCTTGCGGTGTTGCAACGTAACATCACCAGCGGCAGCCAGTTGAGCCGGACGCATAGATCGGATATGGGTTTGTCCGCCCGCGTCTAGAGCAATCGGGACTGTGGCAGGTGAGTTTCGTACACGGGTGCGAAAACCAGCCCCTGCGTCTTTAAGCTCTGGATACGATATAAGTATGCTGCGCCCGTCATGATCTGCCACGCAACATCGGTAACGTGACGGTTCGTCGATTCTTGCAAATACGAACCCTTCACCCACGCATTGAACGCGCCCATTGCGGGTCCACACCAAATTTGATAGTCAAGTTCGCGCCCCTGTTCGCCTGTGTTTGACCAGCGGGATGACAAACCGAGATACCAGCGGAAGATCAATGCCATCTTGCGCTTCGGATTGTTCTCAGCGCGCTGAATCTGGTCGGGGTCGCGTTCCATGAAATACGCCACGGTCTCGCGCCAGATCACTTCAATCGGACGCTTAAGGATGACTCTTTCCAGCTTCTCGCGCTCGGCTTCGGGGATCGCGTCAATCGATTCATATTCTCGATACAGTTCATAGAGCCGCTGTGCGCGCATCGGGAACATCGTGCCGCGCTTGAGCAATTGGACTTTGACGCCCATTTCGAACATATCGGCGGCGGGTGCCATCATCACATCTGCCATGTCCGCTTCGCTCAACAGTTTCTTGGTGTAAGGCGAAGCGCCTGCTTCAAGGCACGACTGATTGATCGAACCCGTCACCACATAAGCCGCGCCCATCATGAATGCCGCCAATGCCGATGAGGGGGTGCTGATTCCGCCTGCCGCGCCGACGCGCACGGGCGTCACAAATTGATGTTTCGCTTGAAGTTCGTTCCGTAAGCTGAGGATCGAGGGCAGGATCACGACGAGCGGACGGTTATCGGTGTGACCGCCAGAATCGGCTTCGACAGTCACATCATCCGCCATCGGCACGCGGCGCGCGATCTCCATTTGGGCTTCGGTGATCAATCCGGCGGCAACGAGCGGTTGCAGCAGCCGATCCGGCGCGGGTTCCATAAACTTTTGCGCGACTTCGCGGCGGGATACTTTGGCGATGATGCGGTTGCCGATCACGGCATTGCCCTGTGCATCAAGACTGAGACCGGCGGCGCGATAGCGGACGACATGCGGGGTGAGATCAAGAAAGGCGGACGCCTCGACGATCTTGACGCCGTACTGCAAAAATAACTCGACGGCTCCGCGTTCCATCGCTTCTTCACTCGGACTGTGGATCAGGTTGAAAGCGTAGGGTTCGCTCGTGAGCGCCGCTTGAACCTGCTGGATCGCCGCTTCTAGTCGCGTTCCCAGCACGCCCGCTGCACCGAAGGAACTCAACAATCCGGCGCGTCCCATTGTGGTGACGAGTTCGACGGAAGCAATCGCATTCGCCATCGCCCCGGTCGCATACGCCAACTTAACCCCATAAGCCTCGCGGAAAGTCACATCACCGAGCTGTTCGGGTCGCAGGGGGAGCGCCGTACCGACAAGCGTCAGCGTACCGTTCGCGGTTTCGTAGCCCTCGTTGGTGAAGCCGATCCGCCCATTCTGCTCGACCCCATACACAGGTTGATCAAGGCGGTTGAGGCAGTTCTTGATCCCAAGTTCGTCGTAAACCAGTGACTGTGGATTGCCGTGCCAGCCTCTACGCTGGATGCCAGATGTTCGAGCTTGGATGCCGTTGTCGGTTTGCGTGTTCTGCATGAGCTACTTTCTCAGCGATCTAGGGTACTGGTGATTCGCACACCCACATGCTTAAATTCATAAATCCGTAACGCATCTTTCCAGAGGCTCGCATCCGCGTGGATGATTACATCGTCGCCGCTGCGTTCGATCTGGGTGATATGCACTTCGACGGCGACGTATGGGCTGTCACTCAGGACTTGTCCGCGATATTTCCAGACCATCGTCTGGTTCTCCGCCAGTCCGAAACGTGGGGCGCGTAGTCCCTGACCAAGCCCCGCTTGCAGCGCATACGCTTGGATCGCTTGCATGATCGTTTCCAGCCCCAGCGATCCGGGCATCACCGGGTCTTGGTAGAAATGACAGGCGAAATACCAATCGCGTGGATCAACCTTGTTGGTCGCGTACACGTAGCCCTGTCCATGATTGCCGCCTTGCACATCGATGAGAACATCATCCAGAAAGGCAAGCTGACGCGAAGGCAAGGCGAGGGTTGATCCGCTGTGCGACGTGACAGCGCGATTGCCCGGCAGCCGGACGAGCGGCGCGGTCGGATGTGCCTCATGCCATTTTGCGGGCGGCTTACCGCGATCAAGCCCCGCCTGACTTGAAAGCGCCTGTTTTGTGAAGTAACCAAAGGTCGAGCTGCCAGCGTAGAACGACGCGCCATCCACCTGCATGTCAAAGGTGTATGTTTGCAGGATGATGCCCTGCAAAACGGTTGATGAGGTCAGTTCGACCCGGTTGACGAGCGTTTTGCCCCGCAAATCGACTTCACGGACAAATTGACCGGTGCCATCCAGATTGCGGAAGTAAAAATCGATATCAGGCGACGCGAAGGTGGGAGCCATATAAGCCGACAGGAATCCGCACGGCTGCAACGCCATTTCCATCAGCATGGAGTAAGGCGTGAACGGATAGCTGTTATCCCGATAAAACCACATGTCCGGCGGTACATCATACTCTGCCACCATGCTGCTGCCCGTTTTCGTCACCATCCGCACCGCGTCCACTTCAACGATGCGCGAAAACAGCATCAAATCGGTATTGGGAATGCGTGGGGTGCGTTTGTCGTCATAGATGGCATATTCGGCACCAAAACACGCTTTGACCGATCCTCTGGCAAATTGATCAATGCTGGCAGTGTCAAAAATGGCAGGACGCCGCGCTCGTTGCGGCGGCGGTTCGACGGCGAACGCGGCTGGCGCAGCGACGGTTGGATGGTCAACTTGCGCCTTCAGCAGCGCGCCGATCTCGCGCAGTCCCTTCATGCGGCTTTGCAATTGTGCGCTGTGATCGCGCGCCACTCCGCTGACAGGGGTTTGCGCTGTCTCTAGTACGGGCATGGGGCGTTGTGATCGCTGCCGACCGATGCGCCGTCGATTCTCCTCAGTGAGGATGACTTCCCGTACCGAATCGCCGCCGAGCGCGATGGTACGGAGCAAATGCTTTTGTTCGGTGACGGGAATGGACTGATCGTAGAGCGCGGCGAGATTCAGCGGGACGCGATGGCTCACCAGACGCGCCAACAGCTTCAAGAGCGCGGTGTGATCGTCAAGGCGCAGTTGATCAATCGCAACGGCGAGATGCGGCTGCTGTTGCGCGCGCAGCGTGTCGTTGATCCAACGGGTGCAGGTTGCTCCGGGTCCGAGTTCGATGAACACCCGCGCGCCATCTCGGTAGGCGTTGTGAATCAGGCGCGGGAAGTCGATCTGCTTGCACGTCATCCGCGAGATACTCCGCGCGACCAGATCGTTGTCCAGACGGAGCGGTTCGTAATCCGCCGCCGAATAGAACGTGATGTTCTCCTCGGTTGGGTGAACCGTCCGACTGTTCAGGCTATAGAGCGCCGCATATTCCGAGATCATCGCTTCGTTATGAATCACGGTTTCAAATGGGGCGCGCAGCGCCTCACAGCCCACCCGTGCGATGATGCGCTCACATGCCAGCGGATCACCCGCGATGACGACTTCGGTCGGCGTGTTGATATGGGTGAGGTAGACGCGCGTTTCGTGGGCGAGCTGCTCGATGACGGCGCTTGGAGACGCAGCGAGAACAAAGGACGCCCAAAAATCATTCTCAGCCTGCGGCGGCAGCCCCCACGCTTCACGCACAGCCTCTTTACGCCCGAACAAGCGCGATTGGAACAAGGGCGAGGCACGCAGCGCGGCACGGGCAGCCTCGGCGTCACGCCAGATGCCCAACGCCCACAACATGCTGCTTTCGCCCAAACTGTAGCCGAAGGTCATGTCCGGTTTGAGCCTGAACACCGCACGCAGAACGTGGGTATACATCGTCGAAAACAGAATGCCAGAAGTCATCATGGCGTTCTGGTCATCCATCAGTCGGGCGCGTGCCGCTCGCACCTGCCGACGATCAGGGGCAGAAAGAGCGCGCGGGTAGAGCAGGGTTTCGCCAATCTGATCCCCGACATCAGAACCGAGTGAATGGGCATGATCGAGCGCCGACGGAAACAGATGCAGCCAATCGCGCCCATGACCGGGATAGGTATTGAAGCCGCCCGGATACACAAAAGCAATTTCACCGGTTGCGCCAACCGGGTTCGCGCTAAAGGCGCTGCCAGCGGGGGTTTGCCAATCGCCGCCGCGCTCAAACGCTTGCGGAATGCCCGTGAGCGCCAATTGCAGTTCACGGCGCAGCATGTCGGGGCTGCGCGCGAGCATGACCGCCGCATAGCGTCCGCTGCCAAAGGCGGCGAATGTCCGTTGTGCCAGCACGGCGA
This sequence comes from Anaerolineae bacterium, assembly GCA_034437055.1. Classification (GTDB taxonomy): domain Bacteria; phylum Chloroflexota; class Anaerolineae; order Aggregatilineales; family Phototrophicaceae; genus Flexifilum. The sequence goes on along the minus strand of DAOTUQ010000108.1, from coordinate 11,005 downwards.
ACGGCTGATCGCTGTCAAGCTGTTGCAGGCGCTGGAGGAGTGTGTCGCGGTCATCGGCATCGACCGGGAACAGATACAGTCCTTTGTGCTTGAGATAAGCACTGCTCGCCTCGATGTTCGGCGTAAACCCTTCGGTCATCACGATCTGCGCGCACGTTCCATCATCGCCAAGACCGCTGATCACGGCGCAGCGTTTGACGTTCTGTGGACTAAACCATGTTTGTGACTCTTGCGGGACATAAAACGCGCTGTCCGTCCATTGCTGCGGCTGTTTTGGAGCTGACCAATGGGGTGTCGCCGGGATGAAACGCCGATCAAGACACAGCGCCGTCTTGATGAGGCTGGCGATACCCGCCGCCGCGCCCGTATGCCCGACCGTGGCTTTTACGCTCCCAAGCGCGGTGTGGGGGGTATCGCCGTTTTTGCGGTAGATGCGGGTCAGTCCATCAATTTCGGCTTCATCTTGTGCGGCGATTCCGCTGGCAGAGGCTTCGACATAGCCGACGGCGTTGGCTGTTAGCCCAGCGGCAGTCAGCGCGTGGTCGAGGGTCTGAGCAATGCTCGTCGCATCGCTTGCGGGATGCAAGGCGACACTTTCGATGATGGCATAGGTGTGCTGTCCCTGCGTCCGATCTGCCCGCTTGACGACCACCGCCCCCGCTCCCTCGCCTGCTTGCCAACCATTGGCGTGTTGGTCGAAACTCAGCGTCAGCGTGCCGCTGTTGAGCGGATGCTGTGCGCGGCGAAGCGTCACGTTTTCGACGCCAGCGGCAAGATCGACCGCGCCAATGACCACCGCATCGAGCGTCTCATCGGCAAGTAAATGCTGCGCGACTTGCAAGGCTTTATAGACGCTGTTTTCAGCCGATGACAGGGTGAAGGCAGCTCCAGAGAAATTCCAGAGCGCGTTCACACGGCTGGAAACGATGTTCCCAATGTAGCTGGTGTATTGGTTGACCTGTGCGGGTGGACTGATCGCGTCTTTGGCGATCTGCTCCAACGCCGTCAGATCGGCATCGAGTTCAATTCCCTGACGGGCGAGACTCGCTTTGATCTGCCAAGCGAGATCGAGGCGACTGCGGTATTGATGTAGGCTGAGTTCCGTCTCCAAGACGACGATCACCGCCACATTGCTGCCGTTCACCAATTGCGCATCCCGCACGGCGTTATCAGCAACCTTGAGCAAGAGGAGATGCTGCGGCGTTGGCTGATCGTCCTCACGGGGTGGGAACTTGAAGCGGAGAAAGTCGATCTCAAACGAGTCGATATACGCAGCTTGTGGCGCTTGATCCGTCAGCCCCTTCCAGCGGTTCGGCGGCAGCGGGATAAAGTGCTGCTCTCCGGCATACAAGGTTCGCGCGAAGGCTTCTAACCCATCACAACCGCCAAAATGGGCATCCATGCCAACGATTGCCAAACGGGCTGTTGGAGTCGGGACGTTGAGACGGGATTGGGACAGCGCAGGAGCGGGCGATTGCAGGATCAAGTGTGCGCTCACCCCGCCAAACCCGAATGCGTTCACGCCAGCGGTCTTGTCCGTCTCAAGCCAAGGCGTATTCCGGCGGACAATCTGCTCCGCGCCGAAACGCCCTGAGGATAGCGGGTGTTCGACGTCAATCGTCGCCGGAAGCTGGTTATGTTTCATACTCAAGATCACCTTGAGGACGCTGGCAAGCCCCGCCACCGTCAGCAGGTGTCCAAGATTTGCCTTCACCGCGCCAATGCGGGGCAACGTCGCGTTCGTGCTGAAAAACTCGTCCATCGAGTTCAATTCGGTCTTGTCGCCCAACGGCGTGCCGCTGGCATGACACTCGATATACTGCACGGTGCGCGGATCGACCCCTTGCGCATAAGCACGCTGAAACGCGAGGATTTGCCCGCGTGAGTTGGGCGTGAGCGGGTGCTTGCCGCGTCCATCGTTGGACAGCCCGATCCCACCGATAAGCGCATGGATCGTGTCGCCGTCGCGCAGCGCATCGCTGTAGCGTTTCAACACCAGCATCCCCGCGCCTTCACCGGAGATTAAGCCATCTGACTCGACATCGAGCGGACGACTCGCGCCCTGATCAGGGTAAGCGCCGAAGTGTGTGAAACCCATATTGACGAACAGCGGATCGGCGGCGCTCACCGCGCCTGTCAACATGAGATCGGCTTGCCCGCTTCGTAGGTAGTCGCAGCCTAAACTGATGGCGTACAGCGATGAAGCACATGCCGCGTCAATGCTGAAGGCGGTTCCCCCCAAACCCAGTCGCTCTGCGACGAGCGTTGTTGGCGAACGTAATGCCTCCGTTGGGGCGGTGTCCAGAGCAGGGAGAAGCCGGAAATCGTCGATGCCGATCAGCTCACCGATAGCGCGTTCTAGCACCGGCGTATAAATGGGGGCGATCTGTTTATGCGACTCTTGTGTTGGAAATGATAGGCTGCCAAGGATCAAACCACAGCGAGACAGGATATCGGGTTGGTTTAGATAGCCGCTGTGCCGTAATCCCTCCCGCGCGACGTACAGTGACCACCCGGACGGCTTGCCCAACGCCGCCAGATCAGCTTCTAGGCGTGCTTGGATGTACCCCCCGCGTAGTGAGTAGGTGGTGTCACGGTTGCGGCGCTGCGGATCGTAATACAATGCTGGGTCAGCGCCGAACTGCGTCGCGGTTGCGAAAGACGTGGTATTCACCCCATTGATGAGCTGCTGCCAGTATTCATCAGGGGTGGATGCGCCAGGAAATAAGCACGAGAAACCGATGATGGCGATTTTCTCGTGGTTTGTTTGGTTACTCATTGGTGAGCTTCCAAAAGCTGATTTTTTAAGAAGAGGTCATTCAAACGAAGGCTCATCGTGACTTCCAGATCATCGATCATGATGTAAATGCGTCCATCGTCGTCATGCAGGATAATGCTGGCTGTGACGTTGGTTTCGCTGTGAGAACGGACTTTCATGGTCACGAAAAACGACTGACCGAACACCCCGTGGCGATAATGTTGACCTTTGCCAGCCCGTAAGGGCAGACTGCCCATTTTGTAGAAGTGCCGCGACCAGATGCCGACACTTTGCAGACCAATATCCGCCATGAAATAGTTGAAGGCTTGAATCGGAAATTGTCCCTGATAGTGATCATCCGAGCGGGGCAAGATACAGCGCATCACCAGACCGCTCTCGTTGATATCGAGGACTTGCTCGACGCCCTGAAAGCTGACACCATGAAACAGGGTTCCATCCTGATAGAGCTGCGCTCCGGGGATCGCGGTCGCCAACGACGGCACAGGACTCGTCTCCAAGAAGGGCGCATCGGGAATGGTGGCGCGAAGGGTGATCTGGGTGCTGTAATGGAAACGCGGTTTGCCGTCGTGACTCTGGCTGCGTATCCGCGCGTCCATAACGATTTCGTCCGCGCTTTTGCTCACCTCTTTGAGTTCAAGCGTGTAGTCGTCTGCCAGCGTCTCATCAAAGATAATCCCTTTGAGGACGCGATAATTGTCAAAGCTAAAGAAACGATAGCCGCGATGAAGCCCTTCACAGGTGTTTGTCATCCACGACATCGCCGCGACCATTGGCAAGACGGCATGACTGTTGACCACATGATCCGCGAGAAACGGACTGTCCGCCAGCCGTAAGGTACGGCGCAGCGCGTAGGTCTTGAGATCGCCGGACGGTGGGGCAGGTTGCGGGCGGATGGCACTGCCGATGACAATCTGCACGGGGGAGTGGCTCGGCGCGTTCAGTTCATTCACCAGCATCTGCGTACCGACGTCAACGGGAATAACTTTGATGTTGAGCTTGTCGAAGTATTCACGGAGCTGTGGAGTCACCATGCCGCCATCCCAAGGACCCCAGTTGATCGAAACGACATGGCATTCCGGGTAGAGCTTATTGAAGCGGTACGCGGTCTTATTCAAAACCTCGTTGGCAATCGCGTAATCAGCTTGTCCAACATTGCCATAGAAACCGGCGACCGATGAGAACAAGACCAGATAACGCAGTGTATCAGCGGGGACGACAGCGAGTAAATTTTCCAGTCCCGCCACCTTTGCCGCGTACACATTTTCAAAATCCGCCGGAGTCTTATTCTCGATCAGCTTGTCCGCCAGATTACCTGCGCCGTGAAGAATGCCTGTAATCTGCCCAAAGCGCGCTGCCGTCGCCAGTCTTTCGCGCAGCGCAGTCGGGTCGGTGATGTCGGCGTCTAGGTAGAGCGCCGCTCCCCCCGCCTGTTGGACGGCATCGAGCGTCGCGCGAATCTCGCGCTGTGCCACGATCCCGTTGACCGTTTTCCCAATCTGAGCGGGGGTTACTTTTTCGCCGCGTGCCTGTGCATCCACGAGCGCGCGCCGCTTCAGATCGCTCTCGTCATGCACACCCTTAGCCCACGCGGGGTCATCCTGTAGGGGCGTGCGCCCTAACAGGATGAATTTACAGCGGAACTGACGCGCTAAAGCGATAACACACTGCGCGGTGATGCCTCTGGCACCCCCACTAACGAGAAACACGGTTGTCGATGTGATTTTCCCCATGCTTCTACTGTACTCCGTTGGGTTGTGCGACCAGGGTGGTTCTGCCCCGTGTGCCATACGCGACTTCGGTCAGCAGTCGATTGGGATCGTGCATTTCAGCTTGGATGTAGGCGGCGATCTGGTCGCCACTGGTGTTCGGATGGATATCGACGGCACGGCAGAACACGCTGTCCCATTCGAGACTGAGAGTCTTCACCAGTCCAAACAACCCTCCTGTGCTGACGCCGTAGTCCGCTTCGACCGACGTTCCGAGCGCACCATCAAGGCGAGTGAGTGCGATGAAACATGGGCGTGCGGTGATATTTGTGCGGGTGAGATGGGGTTTCAGATGCTTCGCCATCAGGAAAGCGAACTTCACCAGCGCCTTATCCGTCGCGTCGAACAGCGATCCTGTTCGTGGTGGACTGAGATGGATGAACGCGCTGATCTTCCCATAGCGGTCAGTGATCAGCGTCAGTGCCTTTTGTAGACTGTCTTCGCTCACGTCGTCAAGCTGCACGCGCGCCGCGCCGTTCAGTTGTGGGTTGGCGGGAATGAGCGTGTACGGCAAGCTGAGCGTGACCACCTGCCAGCCTTCCGCTGTCAGGGCTTTCGCTAGTGTGGCAGTTGCGATTGTGCCATCATCCGTCACCAGACAAACATCCCCCGAAACCGTGAATTCGAGGAAATCAGGGGCGGTCAATTGACGGAGTTGGACGACGTGGCGTTCGATCCCATTGGTGTTGAACGTCATCAAAGCCGGCAGCCCATCACTGATCGGGGCGGAAATGTCCTCCGCCACATCAACAATCAATGACCCTTCCGGGCTGCGGGCGGCGTCAAAAGGGGACGCCTGACGGCTCGCTACCTCCATGTAATCGACGATTTGCTGGAGCGTTCGCAGTTCGCCTAGTTCCTCTGGACTGAACTGGGGCAAGTGCGGGAAGGCTTCACGCATCGCGCCGAGAATTTCGACGCGCTTGATCGAGTCGATGCCGAGATCCGCTTCCATATCCATGCTCAGTTCGAGCATTTCGACCGGGTAGCCTGTCTTCTCATCGATGATACGCAGGAGCGCATCCGCGAGCAGCTTCAGGTTCTCAGCGTTGCCCGTTGCTGCGGGCGCTGCCGAAGGGGAAGCCACAGCGGGAGTCGGCGCTGCCACAGCCGGAACGGAAGCCACGGGAGTCGGCGGCGCGTGGTTGACCGCGATTGGCTCTGGCGCTGCTGCGGCGGGAGTCGGGACGGCATCGCCCATCGAACGAGACTGCATGTAATCGACAATTTGCTGGAGCGTCCGTAGTTCGCCCAGTTCTTCGGGGCTGAATTGGGGCAAGTGCGGGAAGGCTTCACGCATCGCGCCCAGAATTTCGACGCGCTTGATCGAGTCGATACCGAGATCCGCTTCCATATCCATGCTCAGTTCGAGCATTTCGACGGGATAGCCTGTCTTTTCATCGATAATGCGGAGCAGGGCGTCCGCCAACTGCTTCAAATGGGCGGCACTCGCTCCGTTGCTGGTCGGGGCAGGCGCTGGTCGGGTAGAAGCTGCCACAGCCATCGGAGCCGGTGGCGGCGGTGCCATTGGCGGCGCAGGGATGGGTTGAACGGTGTTCGCCGCGACGGTTGGAGGAGTTGCCACACGCATTGGAGCAGGGGGTATCGTCGGCGGCGCGGTGATGGGTTGGGCGTAATTCACGACGACGTTGGCTGCAAGCGGTGGCGCGATTATCGGTTGCAGCGGCGCTGCTTGAACGATTGATGGCGTCGGTTGAGCGGTCGGCAGGATGAGGGGTGCGCTCGGTTTGATCGCGCTCAACGCTTCCTGATCATTCGTGTGGGCTGCTTTCGGTGTGCTTCCGTTCATCGAAATCGGGGTGTGCGTCAGTCCGGCGTACTGTTGACCGATCATCGTCAGGAGGGATTTTGCCAATTCAGTTTGCTGCTGCATGTAGTGTTCGTGCATCCGCAGGGTTTCTGACTGGTATTGGTGGAAGCGCAGCATGTTCTGTGTGAGCGATTCGGCTGCACCGGGCGGGAGCGTTTGCGCGGCAAGCAGGGTTTGCTGCTGCTGCGTCAGCTCGAAGAAGATGCGGAAGTATTCGCTCTGGCTCTGCGAATACTGCTCATGGACACGCAGACTCTCACGCTGATGGTCACGGAAATGCGTGAGACTCTGTTCAAGCATCTGCAAGTTATTGGACATGTCAGGCTCTACTCGCGGTTCATCCGACGGGTTGGGGCGATCTTCGACCACAAGAGCGATGGAGGGTAACGCTGAAATTTCCGATTGGGCTGGAGTTTGAACGCTGAGCGATTCGGCTGCATCGGGCAGTCGCGTTTCCCGCTGAGGCGGCGCGTCAACGATGATCGTTAACGGTGTGGCAAGCGCGGTCTGATACGCGGCGCGCGTTTTGTCGCTGACGTAATTCGCGCCATTCAACATCACGCTCAAGCCTTTCTTTTTCACTGGGGGGTCAATAGGCAGCGCGTAGGCGTCAAGATCACTGAGTGCTAAGCCCAAAACTTGAAGCTGAACCACGGCTTCGCGGAATTGACGGTCGCTGTCTTTCTGGCGGCTGCCATTGAGTGCGATAGCCACGTGCGGACGATCCCCTAGAATATCCTTCACGAGATTGGTCAGCACATTGCGCGGACCGAATTCGACAAAGACCGTGCCACCAGCGGCATAGATATTCTCGATTTCATCCCGAAACAAGACCGGATTGAGGATGTGATCAGCGAGAATCGCTTGGATCGCGGTTGCATCCGTTGGATACACCGTGCCACTTGCGTTGCTAAAAACCGGGATGGTCGGTGTCTGGAACGCCGCGCCGTGAATCGCCTGGGCGAACGGCTTTTGCGCGTGTCCGACGAGCGGCGTATGGAAGGCTGCGGCAACCGACAGCGGGACGACCTTGAAGCCTTTCGCCGTCAGTGCTGTTTCAGCCGCCTTCACCGCATCGTGCGATCCAGCGACGACGACCTGTGTCCGTGAATTGCGGTTCGCCACCTGCACGCCGGAGAGTGCGGCAACTTCGCGCTCGATTGCCTCAACATCGCCCGTGACCGCCATCATTGTGCCTGCATCGAAATGGGGATCATTGGGCGGCGGTGCCATCGCTGCGCCGCGCGCTTTGACCAGCACCGCATAATCTTCATCCGTCAGCGCACCCGCTGCCCACAGCGCCGTCAATTCGCCAAAGCTGTGACCGGCGGTGAAGTTCGCGCGGAAACCTGCATTTCGCAGCACGCGGAACATGCCCGCGCTGACTGCACCGATGGCGGGTTGGGCATAGTCTGTGCTTTGCAGGGCAACTTCTTGCGCTTGTTTTTCGTCGGCGTCAAAGGCAGGACGCGGAAAGACCACACTCGACAGGGTGGGTTTGCCGTCACGCTTCATGAGGCTGTCGATCTGCGCGAACGATTGACGGACTTCGGGGAAGTTGAGCGCCAGTTCGCGTCCCATCTCCAGATACTGCGCGCCTTGCCCAGAGAACAGCGCCACGATCCGCCCGTTCACATTCATTCCACTGCGGCGGTAGAAGACCCCTTTCGGGTGCTGCCATGCTTCAGCGTCGGGACTTTTGTTGAACATTTCCTGTGCGACCTGTAACAGGGTCAGTGCTTCTGCCGCCGTCAGCGCGACGAAGCCAACGCGCACCGCTGCCATCGGTACCGCCGTTTCACGGGTTGCGCGCACGAGGTTTAGGAAATAGCCCGCGCCATCTTCAGACTGCAATCCATTCAGCGCGGCTGTCACCTGCTGGCGCAGTTGATCAAGATTGCCCGCATTCAGAATGACCGCTTGTGGCGTATTGTGAACGCGATATCTGGACTGATGATCGTTGCGATATTCTTCGAGGACGACGTGAAAATTCGTGCCGCCAAATCCAAACGAACTGACTCCCGCCCGCCGTAACGTGTCATCGGTCGGCTGCACCCAAGGGCGCGACTCCGTATTGATGTAGAACGCCGAGTTCGGGATGTCGAATTTAGGATTGGGTTGATCGACGTTCAAGGTCGGCGGCAGCACTTTATGATGGAGGGCGAGTGCCGTCTTGATCAGACCCGCAGCGCCCGCCGATGCCTTGGTGTGTCCGATTTGTGATTTGACGCTGCCCAACGCGATATGCTGCCGTTCCGTGTCATGCTGATTGAAGTAGCGCACGATGGTCGTGACCTCAGTCGTGTCACCAGCGATGGTGCCAGTCCCGTGCGCCTCGACCAGTCCAACCGTCGCGGGGGAGAAACCCGCATCTTCATAGGCGCGACGCAGGGCTTTTTCCTGTCCTTCACCACGCGGCGCGTAAATGCTCTTGAAACGACCATCGCTGGACGATCCCAAGCCCTTGATCACCGCATAAATGCGGTCGCCATCGCGTTCGGCATCTTCAAGGCGCTTCAAAACCATCATGCCAATGCCTTCACCGACCATCATCCCATCCGAGTCGGCGTCAAACGGGCGTGGGTTCGTGCCTTTGGAGAAGGCAGGGGTTTTGCTGAAACACAAATACGTGAAGATCGAGTTGTCGGTATCGACGCCGCCACTGATCATCATATCGGCGCGATGTTCCGTCAGCTCGCTCAGCGCCATCTTCAACGCTGCCATGGCGCTGGCGCACGCGGCATCGACGACGCAGTTTGTACCCCCCAAGTCAAAGCGGTTGGCAATGCGACCCGAAATGACGTTGCCGAGCATACCGGGAAAGCTGTTCTCCTCCCAGCGGACGTAAGCCAGTTTGATCCGCTCGATGATCATTGCGCGGTCAGCGTCGCTCACGCCATAGCTTTGCAACACTTCATCCCAAACGGGATACTGCAAGCGTGACACCAGCGGCGTAATGAGCTTCTGCCCCCCGCAAACGCCGAGGATGACCCCAGTACGCTCGCGGACGCTTTCCGCGCTCTGGATATAGCCGGCATCCGTCAACGCCTCTTTGGCGACCAGCAAGGATAGCATTTGCGAAACATCCGTCACTTCGAGAATGTTCGGCGGCAGCCCGAATTCCAATGGATCGAAATCAACATCCGGCAGAAAACCACCCCGCTTGCAGTAGGTTTTGTCCACGGCGGATGGATCAGGATCGTAGTAGTCCTCAATTTTCCAGCGAGAATCGGGAATATCAGTGATGCAGTTGACCTTGCCAATGATATTGTTCCAGAATTCTCGGAGATTATGCGCTTGTGGCATAATCGCGCCCATACCAATTATCGCAATTGGGTTATGCCGCAGTTGAACGCTCAGACTTGGCATCAAGTAAAACTTTCTCACCTAACTGACATTGTGAACCATCCGGAAAACATCGTTCATCTCAAACTCGATGGCTGGAGTTTGACAGAGGTAAACAAATTATGCCTTATGGAAAGCCGAAAACAAGGTCAAGTGATGCAGCCGTCATCCGGCTCGGATGGGGATTAAGCGGCGGGCTTGTCGTTTGGCAAGCCACACATCTTCTTGTTCTGTTTTGGTTCTCCCTATAGATAACTAAAACGCCAAACTTGACGTAAGTTACGCTGCGATCAATGACTGAGAGGACGCGCAGCGAAGATAGGTTAAAGCGAACGACAGAGCGGTTGCGCGCCGAGTCGGTTTCTGGATGCTAAGGGTTGAATACGTGCAGTTGCATGGATAAAGTTGGCGCCGATGTGACCAGTGCAGCGCGCAGGTGTGGCGTCGGAGAAAAGCTGACAATTGACCACTGTGTTCCATCATTGGCGAGGAACGACGTGCTGTCTGCGGGAATGGGTGTATTGAGACCGTCAAACTTCAATCCTATCCCGCGCGCTTTGAGATATGCCTCTTTACGTGTCCATAAGTCGAAGAAAAGCTGCCGCTGTTCATCCGACCCATACATTTCAAGCTGCATCACTTCATGGGTTGTGAAAAACGTGTGCGCTATCGTCATGATGTCGATTTCGCGCCGTGTGTCCTCGATGTCAATGCCAACGGCGTGATCCCAAGCAAACGCGCACAGCATCGCATCGTTTACGTGGGCGAGATTGAATTGTAAGCGACTGTCAGAAATGTAGGGCTTCCCATGTTCACCATCGTTGATGGTGATCTGTTCCGGCGGTTGTTCAAGGTATTGGCTCAACAGCAAGCGAAGCTGACCCCGCGCGGCGATGAAACGCTGACGGTGGAGCGGTTGGCGAAAACGCTCCGCGCGCGCGCGTTCGTACACCGAGAGCAGCGTCAGATAATGAGGGAGCTGTTCCGGTGCATTATCAAGCGCCGAATGCCACACGGCAATATCTGTGGAGCTTAATTCATTCATCACGTGAATGTTATCATCGATACGATGGATTTTCGATAAAGGCGGCAGCAACGGAGTGCGTGTTGTTTGAAAAGCGCGCGATAAGCACGCGTGGCGCATTTGATGCAAGGATATCTAACCTGAGGGTGGGGCATAAATCCTTGTGAGCTATTGCCGCCTCTTTATGCCCTACTCAAAATGACTTGTCAATACCAGAAGGCATAGTGTAAAACAGGCTTGAGAGGGAATTATGCCCCACC
>DAOTUQ010000107.1:0-2786 GCA_034437055.1 Anaerolineae bacterium | reverse complement strand
AATAGGTTGTTTTCGACAAAAACCCTCAATCTTTTGAGGGAGAGCCTATTCTCATCGCAGACAAATTTGGCGTTTCAATTTGCCAAAATGAGGGGAAAAACGACCCCTGAGTAGTTACGTCGCATCAAAATCGTTTCTGGCACGCCATGCTCCTACGCAGCGGTTTCGTAATCGGTCTGATGCAATCGCGCTGTCCGCGCGCGCCACCGCTGATACCCCCACACCAGCGTCCACGCCGCGAACACGAACAACAGCGGATCGCTCGGCGTGCGGTAGCGCGTGGACGGATGGAACAGCATGTACATAAACGTCATGCTGAGTTGGACGAACACCAACAGCGCCACGTCGCGCCACCCCCGCCGCGCCAGCACCATCCCCGCCAGCGCCAGCGCGAACAACATGCCGAAATACAGCCGATGCAGCCAGCGCCCGATCACGTCGAACAGCGGCGCATTGTAGACCGACACCGGATCGCCCGCCGCGAGTCCCTCCAACTGGAGCGCGCCCGCCGCGTCGGTGGTTTCGCGCACTTGATCGATGATCGGACGTTCGCCGGGCGCGGGATTTTGGCGCGGGAACACGTCGATGCTCCAATGCGTCTGGAATTTGACCCACAGCAGTTCCGGGATCGCGGCGGGATTATCCGCCAGCCACGCCCACGCTTGCGCGAACAGCGCGCGGTCGCCCGCCGGTGTGTGCCGTTCGGACGCCGAGCGCGCGCCCGCCCCATCGGGACTCGTCCACTGGGTATCGTAGCCCGCGCGCAGATACGGCACGACATTGGGGTTGCTGCCCTGATAGAAGTTCGCGCCGCCGTTGACCGAAATCGGCACAAATTCCCCGTACAGCGCCGTGTTGCGCGCGCTCCACATCAGCACGACCGCCGCGCCCACGACCGCGACAGGCAGCAAGCGGGCGATGGTTTGTCCGAGCGGCAACCGGAACAGAAACCAGACGGCGACCAACAGCGCCAGCAGCGGCAAGATCGGGCGCATCAGCGTCGCCAATCCGAGCAGCAGCCCCGCGCCGACTGCCAGCCCCCACGCAGCGCGATCCAGCCACAGCCGTTCGCGCAGCCGAATCAGCAGGTACAGCCAAGCGTGCAGCAGCAGCATGAACAAGGGGGTATCAATGACGGTCAGCGATTGGAAGATCAGATAGGGATACAGCGCGAACAGCAGCGCCGCCACCACGCCAACCGCGCGCCAATGCAGCGTCGCGCGCACGAACAGCGCCGCCGCGATTTTTGCCAGCAGGACGATGGACGCCGCGTCGATCAGCGTGTGGACGACGCCGACGGCGAGTCCCGTCCGCCCGAACACACTGTAGATGCCCGCGAGGACATAGCCGTACAGCGGCGGCAGCACCGCGTCGGGGACGCCGCGTTCTAGACCATAGACGCCCGTCGCCCGTAAATTTTGTGCGTACAGGTCGAAGCCTTCTGAGCCGTGAACCGCGCCCGTATTCTCGAAGGCAAACAACGATGGATAGAAAAAGAGCAGGACAGCGAGTCGGGCGACGATTGCCAACGCGACGACCGATGCGAGGGGATGCCGACTCACCCACGCGCGGACGAGTATGAAGCCGTTGATGGTGACGGAGAGTACCGCCGCGACGAGGTTGACAAGGAGGCGGGTGGTGGGATCCATAGGCGCGTTCATACGGGGGATTGTAGCAGAAAACGCGCCCATGCTGGCGGATTAGAGGCTGGCGGCGAGTAAAGGCTTGCCCGTTGCCAAATCTTGCTGTAACAATTGGCTGGTTTCTTCCGCTTGTCGCCCGATGATCGTGGCGACGGTCTGAATGATATCGCGCGCCTCGCCCCATTCCACTTCTTCACGCTGCTGTAATTTTTGCGCGCACACTTCTTCAACAATCCCTTGATAATGCAGCGCCAAAATGGGTTGGTGATCGCGCAAGCTGCCATTTTTGGCAACCTTCAATTGTTCTTTGAGCGTCGCCGCATTCCGCCCCCATAATCCGGTATAGACATCATCGGTCGCCGTCGCAAACCGTTTGGGCGTCATGGCATCCGCGACGAATTCGTTGAGCGCGGCGGTGAAGTGATTGCGCTTGATTTTCGTCTCGAAGCGCATCTGAATCCAACTGTCGGATTTGCCACGTTTGCAGTGATATTCGATGAACGCATCGAGCAGTTTATCGGGATTTTTGACGGCATCGAGCAGTTTATCCGGTTCGCGCCGCACCTCGTCCACGAACGCGCCCGCCGACGCGAGGAAACGGCGCACTTCGTCGAGCATGGGGCGATCTTGAGTAATGCGCATATATTGAGCGATGATATACAACCCTTTATCATTTGTATAATCACGCTGCTGCTTTCTACCATTGGAAGTTAGGTAAGGCAGACGTCGTGTTGAACTAGACACATGACTCCAGATCGCCTGTTTCTTGAAGTAACTCCATATCTTGCGTGTGTCTTCTTCGCCCGTCAGTCCGCGCATCCAGTCTTGCACGGCGTACATCATTCCAGCATCGGTTTTGACATGGGCAAGCGGAAAATTCCAGCGGCTTGCAACAATCAGGGGAAGCGGATTATCATTAGATGTTGATGATTCGGCGGGAAACATCGGCAAAGTGGTCATTATGAATTCCTTATGTTGTTTAATTTATCATCTTTACAAGAATACATCGAATTCAATTGAATTGTCGTAACTACTCAGGGGTCGTTTTTCCCCTCATTTTGGCAAATTGAAACGCCAAATTTGTCTGCGATGAGAATAGGCTCTCCCTCAAAAGATTGAGGGTTTTTGTCGAAAACAACCTAT
>DAOTUQ010000106.1:0-60417 GCA_034437055.1 Anaerolineae bacterium | reverse complement strand
GTCGTTTTTCCCCTCATTTTGGCAAATTGAAACGCCAAATTTGTCTGCGATGAGAATAGGCTCTCCCTCAAAAGATTGAGGGTTTTTGTCGAAAACAACCTATTTCTCCCTCAAATGATGGCTGAGTAGTTACCTTTTAGCCTACGTTGCTCGGATCGACGTTGGTCAATTCGCTGATGTAAAGGATCGTCGCCGCGTTCGTGCCTTGAACGTAGCTGCCCACCCAAAGATGATACGTGCCGCTGACGGGATTAGGTATATCGATCAACGGGTTTGTGCCGCTGAAATCGTCGCTGCACAGATACAGACCATCCGGCGTGCGCACGATCAACGTGGTATCCTCGTCGGTCACGGTGAACAGGCGGAGATTGCTGCCGCCGCCCGACCAATCCAACGCCAGATCAGGGGCGAACGTGGCGAAACCGCTGCATTCCGCGCCCAAGTCTTCTTGCGACAAATCGACCGAGCTGCCTTCGATTGCGCCGCTCACCAAGTCAATCGGGTACGGATCGGGCGTGAAGCCGCTTTGGAGGTCAATCGTGCCGAAGGTCGCTTGGCGTTCAATGTCAAGCGCCGTCACAATGCCAGGCGTTTCGGTCGCTAAAACATCACCCACCTCGGCAAACGCGCTGCCGAAGCCCGCTTCAACCACGCGATCAATCGAACCGACATTTTCGCTGATGAACAAGTAGGCGGGCTGGGGCGTCGCGGTATAGCTGGCACCCCAAATGTTGTATGTCCCTTCGGTGACATCCTCAAGATTGATCTGAGGATTGCGGTTGCCGCCCGTGTCATCGTCGCAGAAGTACGACCCATCGGGCGTGCGAATCAACAACGTGGTATCTTCCGCCGCAACCAAGAAGAATGTGAGTTCGCTGGGTGTCCCCGCGACGGTCAAGTTGAAACTGGGGGCGCTGTCGGTGAAGCCGACACACTGACTGTCGAAGTCGGACAAATCGACCTCACCGCCGACGCCAATGGTCGTCACATACGGATCAATGACGAACGGTGCATCGATGGTGACGCTGCTCCATGTCGGTTCAGCCGTTTCGTCCAAATCTTGCGCTTGCGCGACGAATGGAAGTGCCAGCACGGTGATAAGACCCAGCAGCACGAGATTCTTTTTCATATTTCATTACTCCATGATGGTAGAATTTGATTCTACCATCATGGTAGCGAAAACTATCCGTCCGACTATCGTCCATCTAACCTATCTCAGAACGCCTAGTCGGACAATTTAGCATCGGTTAGACGCCGCTGGGATCGAGCGCCATGTTTTCGGTCACATACAGCGTACCCTCAGCGTTGTTGCCTTCAGCATAGCTGCCAACCCATACGATATACGCGCCCGCTTGCGGATTGGCGATATCGACCAGCGGATTGAGACTGCTGAAATCATCATTACACGCAAATGTGCCATCCGGCTTCTGCACGATCAGCGTCGAATCTTCTTCCGCCACATAGAAAATGCGCAAGTTCGCGCCGCCGCCCGCCCAGTTGACAACGAAATCGGGCGCAATCGTCGCATAACCGCGACAGGCGAAATCACCCCCCGGATTTTCTGTGGAGACATCGACCGTGCTGCCTTCGGCGTTGCCGCTGACAACCGAAACGCTGAAACGATCTGGCGTGAAGCCGGGTGCCAAATCGGTCGCGCCGTAATTGGGCGTCAGGGACGCATCCAATGTCAGATCGCCCGACGGCGTGCCAGGATCGACGATGCCGCCGCTCGTGCCGACGAACGAACCGAAACCCGCCGTAACGATATCGGTCAGCGAACCACTCGTCTCACTGATGAACAGATACGCCAGCGTGAAATCTTGGCTGTAAACTCCGCCCCACACCGCATACGCGCCTTGTGCTGCATTCGTCACCGTGATCAGCGGGTTCAGGCTGCCGCCGCTGTCATCGTCGCATAGGTACGCGCCATCGGGGGTGCTGATCACCAGCGTCGCATCATTGTTCGCCACCAAGCCGAACATGAGTGAAGGTGTAGCCGCGTTCAGATTGAACACGAAGCTCGGCAGCGCGTCGGTGAAGCCCAAGCAGCCATCGCCCACGCCGGAAGCGCTGATATCGACGCTTCCGCCGATGCCGACGGTTGCCACATACGGATCAAGGACGAACGGCGACAAAACCGTGACACTGCCCCAAATCGGCGTACCATTCGGATCGAGACCGCCCGGTGCATCCGTCTTTTGCGCGGACACTACCATCGGCAGCGCGAACACGGCGAGTAACGCGACGAGCAAGAACATTTTACGCATGTTTTTCTCCACTCCACTTATGGTTGAACTTGGTGCAATATTCATCCTAAGCGAAAGTGCTACTGCGTCAAGGTGAAAGTTTCAACCTACCTTACACACAGCGAATCGTAATGATCACGGGCGCAAGCGGACGCGCATACGCATTGACGACGCGCGCGGTCACCGTCAGCGTACCCGGCTTATGTCCCGCTTTCACGTACAACGCGGCTTGTCCGCCGACCAGCGGGAACGGATTTTCGCCAATCAGTTCGCCCTCGCCCGCCAGCGTGAATGCCACCACGCTGGTGGCATACGGCAGACGATTGCCGTATTTATCCGCGATCTTGAACACGAGCCGCGTCATGTCCGCGCCGTCGGCGGTCAATTCAGCGTCGTCCGGCGCGAGGACGATCTGCGCGGGCAACCCATCCGCCGCGATGCGTTGTTCTGCGACGGACTGTCCACCGATCAAGCCGACGATGCGCAAGTCTTGGTAGCGCCCGCCCCACAGGCTGAACAGCGATAGATACGGCACGCGGAACGGCGGATGGCGCAAGTTCGGGAACGTCGCGCGATCCGGTTGGAAACGTCCTTCACGGTCATCGCCAAGATAAACCTCGATTTCGTCGCAGTTGCTAAACACCCACAACGGATCGTTGCCGCCCTCGTCGCGGTCGCCCATCGTCCAGAAGGTCGCCGCGCGCACGAATGGGATGGCGACACCCTGACTCGCGTAGAAATCGGCGGCGAACTTGGGCAAACGGAAAATATCGCTGACGCCGTGATAGCACATCCGATCCCCCGATCCCAACTCCCGATGCGTGTTGTAATCGAAGGCGCACCAGCCAATCGCGCCGGACACGTCCGCTACCGCCAGCGCCTTGTCCTGCACACGCGCATGGCGGATCGCGTGTTCAACCTGCTTCAGTTCGTTGTCCCATGTCTTGGTCGGGAACATATGCCCGTTGAACTCGGTGACCAAGTACGGCGTCTGCACCGGATCGATGATCGTGTTCGAGAAATCGTTGTAGGTGAACACATCTTCGAGAAAATGACTGGTGGTGAAGTTGCGAACGCCGCCGGTCTGCCGCGTCGGATCGAGACGGTGTGCCAGCGCGTTGGTGGCAGCGTACAGCGCGTCGTCGTCCGCCGATTCGTTGATGCGCACGCCCCACAGCACAATCGCGGCGTGGTGGCGGTCGCGCGTAATCATCGCTTCGACATCGCGCAGCGTGAGGGCTTTCCAATCGCTGTCCCCGATGAACTGCCAGCCGGGAATTTCTTCAAATACGAGCAACCCGATCTCGTCGCAGCGATCCAAAAAGTGCGGCGACTGGGGATAATGCGACGTGCGCGCGATATTGACGCCCAATTCATGCTTGAGGATATCGGCATCTTTGCGCTGCAAGCGTGCGGGCGCTGCCCCGCCAATGTAGGGGTACGTTTGATGGCGATTCAGCCCGCGCAGGGGCAAGCGTTGTCCGTTGAGATAGAAGCCATCAGCGCGGAACTGTGCCTCGCGGAAGCCGATTTTTCGCGTCACTTGATCGAGCAAGCCGCTGTCGTCGTACAGCGACACGGTGAGCGTATAGAGGTGCGGATCATCGGGCGTCCACAGTTTGATGTCGCTCAATGATGGCATATCGACCGTCAGTGCCAAATCGCCGCCCGCCGGGAACAAGATCGGCGTTTCGCTCATGAACGTCTGATCGCCATCGTCCGCCAACAGCACACGCAGCTGACACGTTTGGAGATCGGCGCGCAGGTTGCGCACGCGCACATCGATATCCAGCTTCGGCGCGGTCAGCACGTCGCGCGGCTTGGCGAAGAAATCGGCAATGTGCGTTGGCTCGATGAAACGCAAATTGACCTCGCGGTAGATGCCGCCGAACGTCAGATAATCGACGACAAAACCATTCGGCGGCACATCGGGGCGCTCGAACGAGTCCAATTCGACGTGAACGCTGTTTTCGGCATCGTCGTGCAGAAACGGCGTGATATCGAACGAAAACGGCACGTAGCCGCCCGCATGTTCGCCCAACCGCTGCCCATTGATCCAGACGCTGGCGGCGGTCATCGCGCCGTCGAAATCGAGCCAGACTTGGCGTCCGGCGCGCGCTTCGGGCAGATGAAAGCGTTTGCGATAGGTGGAGATGAATTGGTAATCGGCGTTATCGAAGTTGTGATGCGGCAGCAGCTTGTTGGTGTGCGGCAGCGTCACAAGCTGGAACAGCGCATCATCGGCGTCGAGCGGGAGCGCACTGGGCGCGAACTGCCAATGGTGATTGAAAGCGTGAACGGTTCTCATGGCTTTATCTCGGTTCGGTTACGATCTGCGCTGAAGAACTCAAAAACGCGGCGGCGGCGGCGATCCCAACGCCAATCCGATTCCACGTACCAGACCCGAAGCATTTACTTGCGCTTCGGCTTGCGGCGCATCGAGTGTCGTGGGGTCGATGTGAAGTGCCAGCCTCGTCCCGACGGGATATTCTGCCCGCGAATCGGGCAGCGCCTTCTCTGCGCCGCGCGGCGTTCCGTACTGGCGCGTCACCGCACGCGGCGAGACGTTGTAATCGTAAGATTGCCCATCGAAGGTGTAACGCACAACCGCCGCCGCGATGTGGACGGTCACGCCTTCGCTGTCTTGCAGCTCGTAAGCGCGATGATCGACGATGCGCGCCTCGACGCGCGGGAGCGACAGCAATTTCGCCACGCCGCGCCGCATGGCGACGATGATTGAAGCACCAATCAACGCCATGAATCCGCCGATGACCACGCCCGCAATGATATTGATCTGGTTGAACGACATTTAGACCACGCCCGCCCCTGCTGCCGCCGTCGTGACGTAGACAGCGGGCGTGAGCGCCGTCGCCGCCGCATACGCCGCTGACACGTCCGCCGCGAACGCCGCCGCGCCCTCCAGCGTGATCAGCGCGACGGCACAGCCGCCGAAACCGCCGCCCGTCATGCGCGCGCCGTAGCACGCCGGATGCTGCTGCGCGATCTCGACCATTGTATCGATCTCCGCGCGCGATATCTCGAAATCATCGCGCATCGTGATATGGCTCATGTTCATCAAGCGTCCCAGTTCGTCCGCAGCGCCCGCGCGCATGGCGGCGGCGGCTTGCAAGGTGCGCGCGTTCTCGGTGATGATATGCCGCGCGCGCCGTCCAACGATGGGATCGAGTTCATCGAACCGCTGAATCAGCGTCAGCGCGTCCACATCGCGCAGCTTCGACACGCCGAAATGGCGCGCGGCGGCTTCGCATTGTTCGCGGCGCTCGTTGTATTTGCTGCCCGTCGCCAGCGAACGCCGCGTCGCCGTGTCGAGGATGGCGATGGCAGTATCCGCCGGGAACGGCACGGCATCCAGCGTCAAATGGCGACAGTCGATCAGCACCGCGCGCCCTTCGACGCCCGCCGCCGATATCATCTGATCCATGATGCCGGAATTGACGCCGATCCATTGATTCTCGGCTTTCTGGCACAGCCGCGCCATCGTTGGCGCGTCCCACGCGATATCGGAGACGGCAGCAAACGCCCGCGCTGCCGCGACTTCGATTGCCGCCGACGACGACAAGCCCGCGCCCATCGGCACATCGCCGATCACGACGCCCTCCCAGCCGCGTAAGAGATACCCAGCATTGGGGTCGCCCGCGCCGCCCATCGACCACGCCACACCCTTGATGTATTCCGCCCACAGCGCATCGCGCTTGACGTAATCGGACAGCGCGAACGTCGCGGACTTGTCGAAATCGCCCGAATGGACGATCACGTGCGCATCGGCGCGCGGACGCAGCGCGATCCAGACCGCGCGCTCGATGGCGAGTGGGAGGACGAAACCATCGTTGTAATCGGTGTGTTCCCCGATCAGATTGACGCGACCGGGCGCACGCACGATGATTTCGGGCGCGCCGTGGAAATGCGCTGCGAATAATTCAACGACACGATCTTGTAATGTCATGACGACTCCTCAAGCGCAAAAGCCATGAAACGCAGAAATCGCGGAGAACCTAGCGCGAGAAAAGAGCGAATCCGCCTTCTTTGCTCTGCGTTTCTCTGCGATCTCGGCGTTGAATCTTTCATCGTTCCCGATAATGCGCATCGGGCAGATCGCGCAGCCGCGCCGCTGCTTGTTCCGGCGTCAAATCGCGCTGTGCCTCTGCCAGCATCTCATAGCCGACCATGAATTTACGCACGGTCGCGGAGCGCAGCAGCGGCGGATAGAAATGCGCGTGAAGCTGCCAATGTGTCCAATCGTTCGCCGCCATGTTCCCCGTTGGCGCACCGTGCCAGCCCATCGAGTACGGGAACGACGTTTCAAACAGATTGTCGTAGCGCGTCGTCAGCCGCTTAAGAATATCCGCGAGTGCGTCGCGTTGGGCGCTGTCCAAATCGGGCAAGCGCAAGACGTGACGACGCGGCATGAGCAGCGTCTCGAAGGGCCAGATCGCCCAATACGGTACAACCGCGATCCAATCGTCGTTCTGGACGACGGTGCGTTCGCCGCGCTGCGCTTCTTCATCCGCGTATTGGAGCAGCAGCGGCACACCAGCGGCACGATAATGCGCCCTTTGGTGGCGATCTTCGGCGGCGGCTTGGTTGGGGATGAAATTGGACGCCCAGATTTGCCCGTGCGGATGCGGGTTGGACGCGCCCATCGCGGCACCTTTGTTCTCGAACACCTGCACCCATTCGTACTGCGCGCCCAGTTCCGCCGCTTGTTCGCCCCACACATCGACCACGCGGCGAATGTCTGGCAGCGTCATTTGCGGCAGCGTCAAATCGTGGCGCGGCGAAAAACAAATTACGCGGCTCGTTCCGCGCACGCTGTGCGCGGTGAACAGCGGATGTGCAGCGCCGCCGTCGGGCGTATCCGCCAACAGCGCAGCGAAATCGTTGGTAAAAACGAAGGTGCTGGCGTAATCGGGATTATGTTCGCCATTGGCGCGTTCGTTGCCGGGACACAAATAACATTTGGGGTCATGCTGCGGGCGATTTTCGTCCGGCAGGCGTTCCATCTGCCCCTGCCATGGACGTTTGTTACGATGCGGCGAGACCAACACCGACTCGCCCGTCAGCGGGTTCAGACGGCGATGGGGATGATCGGTTGGGTTGAACATAAGGCGGCTGGACTCCAGTCACAGAGAAAAGAAGGCGCACAAAGGGATACGGCACTTTTGCGCTCATTATACCGTTCGCCGCGCCAATCTGTAACGGATCGCAACCTCAGCATGTCTAAAAATCGGAGATTTTTTATCCGTGAAAGGAATCGATACCTGATGTCCAATGATGCGGATCAACTGAACGTCGTCCACAACCCCGACGCCAGCCGCTTTGAAGTCCGGTTGGGCGACGACCTCGCCGTGATCGAGTACAAAATGGTCGATGGCGATATCGCGTTCACGCATACCGAAGTCCCGCCCGCGTTCGAGGGAATGGGCGTCGGCGCCAAGCTGGCACAAGTGGCGCTGGATTATGCCCAAGCAGAAGGCATGACGGTGCAGGCGCTCTGCCCGTTCGTGAACAGCTATGTGAAACGGCACGCGGCATATCAGCCGATCACGCGCGGTTTCATGTAATCGAAACGCGGATACGGGGAGCGTTTACGACGGACGCTCCCCGATTCAGAGCGCGATTTCGGAGCTGTGGAGTTCGCCAAGCAAATCGCCGCATCGGTAACCCCCTTACGGCTGAACACAATCCCAAGTACATTCGCATGGCGGCGCATCAACTGGAAATGGCGTTTGGCAATCGGCTCGCTGTTCTTGGTATCGGCTGTATCTTTGCTCTCCACCAAACAGGACAGCCCGTCGCTGTAAATCGCACCATCGATCTGCTCGTTCAGATTGCCCTCCGTCAAATGGAACGGATAGCGCACCGCCGCTCACCCCACCCCAATCATAGCCCATCCTCGCGCGCGCTTATCGCAAGGCGATATCGCTATCCGCCGCTTACGCGCGCTCACAGCTCAGTTTCCCAATGCTATTTGTGAAATTTGCCACAACCGCTTGCGCCAACATGAGAATCAGCTTAAGCTTTATATTGAACATTCAGAAAGTTCTGAATTTCACGAAAGGCGGTTAAATCATGACTCAACTCCCCATCATCGTGATTGGCGGCGGGATCGCGGGTATGGCAGCAGCGGCACGCTTACAAGCGCGCGGCGTCCCAACGATCATCCTCGAAGCGCACAGCAAGATCGGCGGCTGTGCCGGCTATTTTCGGCGGCGCGGTTTCGCATTCGATGTCGGCGCGACCACACTGGTGGACTTTGAGCTAGGCGGCGTCGGCGGCGAACTGCTCGACGCTATCCAGATGCCGCCACTTGACGGTGAGACGCTGCCCGGCTACATCGCGTGGTTGCCGGATCGGACTGTGACGCTGCACCGCGATAGGCACGCGTGGGAACGCGAACGGCGCGCGACGTTGGGCGATACGCCCGCGCATCGGCGCTTTTGGGCGCTGATGGATCAGCTGGCATCCGTGTTCTGGGACGCGAGTCGGCGCGGGATCGCGCTGCCGATGCAGCATCCGCGCGACCTCGTGCACAACATCGACGCGCTCGGCATTGCCAACCTGCCGCTGGCGCATTTCCTCGCGTGGACAGTTGGGGACGCGCTGCGTTTTTTCGGCTTGCGCGCTGATCAACCGCTCGTCGGGCTGCTGTCGATGCTGATCGAGGACACCGTACACAGTACGGTTGACCGCGCGCCGCTGATCAATGCCGCGTTGGGCATCACGATCCGCGCCGCCGGACTCACGCGCCATCGCGGCGGAATGCGCGGCTTTTGGTCGGCGTTCGCGGCGCATTATCGCGGACTCGGCGGCGATATCCGCCTGAATCATCGCGTCCGCGCCGTCGAAGGTGAACGCGGCGCGTTCGTCGTTCACGCGGCGCGCGCCGACGGGAGCGCCGTCGAACTGCCCGCCGCGCAAGTCGTGTGTACGCTGCCCATCGATGCTGCCGTTCACGTCATGCCGGAGCGCGGACGCGCGCGGGTGCAGCGGTACATCGAACGGGACAAAGGCGCACGCGGCGGCGCGGTCGTTGTCTTTCTCGGCGTGCCGGACAGCGAGGTCGCCATGCAGCCGTTCACACATCATCAACTGCTGCAAGATTACGACGCGCCGTTGGGCAACGGCAACAATATGTTCGTCTCGGTGTCCGCGGCGGACGATATCGAAAGCGCGCCACTTGGCTATCGCGCGGTGATGATTTCGACCCACTGCGATCTATCCACATGGGAGCATTTGAGCGACGCGGAATACGAAGCGCACAAGCGCGCGCTTGGGGACTGCCTGATCGGGTATGCGCGGCGCGTCTATCCGCAGTTGGGCGAACGCGCGTCAGTCTGCGAGATCGCCACCCCACACACCTATGAACATTTCACCTCGCGTCCGCGCGGCGCAGTGGGTGGCGCGCGCCAGACGCGCTTCAACAGCAATCAGTTCGCCGTTCCGCACGATATCGGCGTTCCCGGCTTCTGGCTGGCGGGCGATACGACGTTTCCGGGCTTGGGAACGGTAGCGTGCGTGTTGGGCAGCCGGATCGTCGCGCAAAATGTGCTGCGGTCACGCTAAGGGAGAACAATCATGCACAACGCTGCCGTATCCTACGAACAACTCGGCTTGCCGACCCTCGATGCGCTCGGCGCGGATTTGCTGACGACCACACCGCGCCAACGCTGGATCGGGCTGGCGCGCCCCATCGTCGGCATCGCCGCATACAAAACCCTCTTCGACCACAAATCGATATTTTGCACTCAAACCGCGCCTCATCATCTGCCGTTCCAACGCAAAATCGATTTCACTTCCATCCCACAATAGGACACGTTTTGGCGTCGTGACATCAGCGAGATCAATTGCCAGATTGGTAAATCCATGACGACTGAAAACAATGCCGAGCGTTTCAACTGGGCGCTGTGCCAAGTAATATTGCAATTTCGCTATCGGTTCGATGTTCTTTTTCTCGCCCTGATCTTTACACTCGATCAGATACGACCTGCCGCCATCGTGAATGGCAGCGTCGATCTGCTGAGTAGGTGCTGTTTGTGGGTCTTTGACCGTACAAGCATATCGAACCACGAGACCTTCAAGTTCAAACGCGCGCAAGATCAAGTAATAGTGTGACGAATTTTGCGCTACAATATCGTCCATAATTGGCGCGCGTGTCTCGAAAGGCGAGCGACGAATTGAACGAACACGACGATCCCCTGGTGGCATGGCGCGACGAATTTCCGATCCTCGACACATGCAGCTATCTGATGAGCAATTCGCTCGGCGCGATGCCGCGCGCCGTCTACGACAAGCTGCGCCAATACGCCGATACGTGGGCGACGTTGGGCGTGCGCGCGTGGGGTGTGTCGGCGTTCGACAATCCGACCTGGTGGGAATTGAAGCGCGCCGTTGGCGACCAGATCGCCCCGCTGATGGGCGCGCCCGCTGGCAGCGTCCTTGTCCACGAAAACGCCAGCATCGCCAACGCGATCCTGATTGGCGCACTCGCGTTCGATCCGACGCAGCGCGATAAAATCATCGTCAGCGATCAAGATTTCCCGTCCGACGTGTACAGCGTGACGCGCGCGCTGCCCGACGGGATGCGCGTTGAGATGGTGCATTCCGATGATGGCATCACCATCGATACGCAAAAATTATTGGACGCGATTGATGAACGAACGCGGCTCGTTTCGCTGAGTCATGTGCTGTTTCGCAGCGCCTACATCATGCCCGCGCGCGCCATTGTCGAAAAAGCGCACGCCGTCGGCGCGCAAGTGCTGTTCAACGGCTATCACAGCGTCGGCGTGATTCCAGTCGATGTGACCGCGCTGGAGGTCGATTTTTACATTGGTGGCACGCTCAAATGGCTGTGCGGGGGACCCGGCGGCGTGTTTATGTATGTACGCCCCGATTTATTGCCAACGCTGACTCCGCGTCTGACCGGATGGTTCGCACATCGGCAGCCGTTCGCGTTCGATGTCGAGCATTTCGACGCGCGCGAGGATGCGTATCGACTCGCAAACGGCACGCCGGGCATCGCGTCGCTGTACGCGATTCAGCCGGGTGTCGAGATCATCGCGCAAGTAGGTGTGGATGCGATCCGCGCCAAATCGCTGCGCCAAACGCGGCTCATTCTCGATTTGGCGGACGCGGCGGGCTATCCCGTCAATTCGCCACGCGCGGACGCCGAGCGCGCCGGAACGGTGACGCTGCGCCCCGATCACGCTTACGAAGTCTCGCGCGAACTCGTGGTGCGGCAGATCATCATCGATTACCGCGAGGGTGCGGGCATCCGCATCGCGCCGCATTTCTACACGACGGACGCCGAAGTGCGCGCGGCGCTGACAGCTATGAACGACGTTTTAGCAGATGGCAGTTGGGAACGGCACGCGGGCGGACGCGCTTTCGTGACGTAAAAGAGGGAATCACGATGCAAACTTATGTTTTTCATGTTTCGATCAAGGGCATCACCAAGCTGTGGCGCAAGATTGAACTGCGCGGCGATCAGACGTTGGAAACGCTGCATCTGGCGATCCAATATGCCTTTGCGTTCGACAACGATCATATGTATTCGTTTTTCATGAGCGGCAAGCGGTGGGATCGGCTGACGGAGTTCAGCGTGCCAGAACACGCCTTCAATGGTGGACTTCCAATCATCGACGACGAGATTCTGCGCGAAATGGAGAGCGATCCGATTATGGGCAGCATGGCGACTTTGGTGCGCCAGCTAAAAGAACAAGTAGACAGTGCCCCAGACGAAAACGAGGCATTGCTGACGCCCGAAATGGCTGAAGAAGCCTATAAACAATCGATGAAACAGTATCTCGAATATCAAGCACAGATGTACGGTATGCCCGTCGAAACGCTGCTTAGACTGGTACAAGATTTGATGACGCTGCAACTACCGATGTTCGTGCCACCCGACGCGCCCATCATCAGCAAGCAAGACTATGCGGCACGCCTCGAGCAAGTCGCACAAGAGAACAATATCCCTGTCGGTCTCGCGCGTCATGCCGCTGAACAAACAGCCGAAATGTTCATCGATGAGGACGAGCGCGATGTGCGCGTGGTTCGTCTGGACGCGCTGCGGTTAACCGTCGGGCAAAAATTCCTGTATCTATTCGACTATGGCGACGAATGGCAGTTCAATCTGCGCGTCCACGCGATCAACGAAGCCGTCCCCGACATTGAATATCCGCGCGTGGTCAAGAGCGCCGGCGAACCGCCGCCGCAGTACCGCGATTATGATGATAGCGACGACGATGAGGACGATTTCATTCTTTACATCATACCCAACGATCAACCCTAAGCGCGCGCGTGGCGGCGATCAGATCACGTCTTGGAGGTGGCGCGCTCGAACATGCGCCGTTCCGTGCCGTTGAGCAGGCGCTTGATGTTCTCTTGAAAGCGGAAGTACAACAGCAGCAGCGCGATCACAGCGTAGAAGGTGTATTCCCATGGCATTACGCCTTCGCCCACGCGCCAGACGATCCAGCCCATGCCGAATGTGAACATGATCAGCACGCCAAGCGACATATAGCGCGTCACCGCGACGATCACGCCGCAAATGAACAGCATGATCGCAATGATGTGCAGCGGCACGACCAAGAGCAGCGTCCCAAACGTCACCGCCGCGCCTTTGCCGCCGCGCAGCGTTCCGGTGATGATCGCCACGAACAGCGACCAGTTGTGTCCAGCAATCGCCGCCAGCGCCGCCAGCACCGTCGCGGCAACCGGATTGTGCGGCATGATCTGGACGGCGATGAGGACGGCGACGATCCCTTTTGAACTGTCGAAAAACCACGTCAGCATTCCCCAGCCGAGACCAAGCGCGCGCATGATGTTGGTCGCACCCATATTCCCGCTGCCGAACTCGAACACGTTGATGTTGCGCAGCCGCCCGATCACATACGCGGTCGGGATCGCGCCCCACAGATAGCTGATAGCGATAATGAACGCTACGCGCAAAATTTCTTCGAGCATTTTTTGACCTGCCATCGACTCGTAAGCGGTTCGCCCTGCTTCATGATGACTGCGAAGGCGATCTGCACAATGAAGTTATGTTTAAGAACACGTGATCCCGCCTAACGTTTCGCGCGAGTTTGGCTTAACGTGATTTAAAACGCAAGCGTCGCTCATGTTTGGCGGTGATGGCGCCCTACGATTGATCGGCGCTGTGGGTGTGCGACGTGACAAATCGCGCGCTCATGCGTAAAATGGCGCACATGAAACGTACACTCTTCCTCATCTTCAGCGCGCTCGTCCTCGCCCTCAGCGCGACGGTGACGCTGGCACAAGACGAAGCAGGCGATCTGCTCGGACGCATCAACGGACTGCGCGCCTCGCTCGGACGCACGGGCTACGGCGTCAACGGCGCGCTGGCGGCGGCGGCACAGTCCCAAGCGGCGTGGATTATCGATTCCGGATCGGTCAGCCACACGCGCCCCGACGGATCGGGACCCCGCACGCGCGCCGCCAATGCGGGCTACCCCTCGCAGCAAGTCTCCGAGAATATCTACGGCGGAACGAACGCGGGCGTCAACGATGCGTGGACGTTCTGGGTCAATTCGGGCGTGCATTACAACAGCATCGTCAATGCCAACTACACCGAAATCGGCATCGGCATCGCGCGCGGCGCATGGGGCGCGGCGTATGTGCTGGTGTTCGGCAATCCGACGGGTTCATGGTCAGCGCCCGCCGCCGCTGCCGGGAATACGGGCGGAAATGCCAGCGCGCCTGCCAACAATGCGCCGCCGTCCTACGTCTTGGGATTGGACGAAAATGGCAATATCATGCACGAAGTCCAGCAGGGTGATACGTTAGGCGATATCGCGCTGATCTATGGCTATACATGGGACGATTTGCCCCGATTGATGGAACTCAACCGTATCGCCAACGTGCGCGATCTCGTCGTCGGGAGCGTGTTTCTCGTCCCGTCGAAGATGGCACCCCCTCCGTCCGATGGCGGCGCAGCGGGTCAGGGAGCGGACGCCGCGCCGCCCGTCCCCACCAACACATTCACGCCCCTCCCCGCGACGATCACGCCGTTTATCGCCAGCGGTGCGAACACCGATCCGAACATCCCAACGCCGATTCCGACGCTGAATTTCCCGACGCTCGATCCGACGTATGAAATGCAGCCGCCCACCGCCGCGTTCATTCCGGCGACCATCATCATGCCCACGGTGTTCATGACGCTCGATCCAACATATGAAATGCAGCCCCCTACTGCGGATTTCGCCGCTGCGATCACGCCGCCGCCCACGCCAACCGTCACCGACGCGCTGCCCGCCGCGCTCGTGCCGACCAGCGGCGGGACGCAGATCGCCGCGCTCCCGACAGTCGAGGGAACCGCCGTCGCGTTCGTTCCGGCGGACGTTGCAGCGACCACGCCGACGCCCGGCAATACGCCAAATGCCCTGCCGACGTGGTTGATCATCGCGCTTGGTGTGCAAGTGCTTGTCGTGGTCGGCGCAGGCGTCGAGTTCGCACGGCGCGCGGTGATGATCCGTTCGGGTGGACGCAAGCCGCCTCGCCCTAACTATTTCGATGGACGCAAACGCTGATGAGCAACCAACGCTTTCCGTTCGGACAAGTTGTGCGCGCATTCGTTGGCGCGCTTCGCCTGACGCTCGGCGGCAAGGTCGCGCCCGCGCCCAACTCCATCGATGGGATCGCGGCGACTTTTCCGCAGACCGCCGCGTGGCTGCGCCAAAGCACGCTATTGTTAGCCGAAATCGTGATCGATGTTGAAAAGCACAACGTGAATCTGAAAACGACCATCGTCCACATCGAAGGGCGCGATTGGATGATGGGGACGATCTTGGACGGCGTGCGCTTTCATGCGGTGCAGGAATACCCACATTTGCTGCGCAACGAGCCGGCTTATGCCCAACTGGCGCTGCGCGCCAGCAATCTCAACGATCAATTCCGCGTCGCCCGGCTGGCGGAAGTACCCGATCTCCCCCCCACGACGCGCGACGCCCTCCAACGACTTGCCGATCATTTGGCACAACCGCCAAGTGGCGTTTGAAAAATTTAGAAATCTTCACAAAAAATTCGCTTTCTCTATGTTGTGTGCGCGATGAGTTGTTGTATACTGAAGTTGAGTTCGATCAATTTATGGTCGATAATCATTTTTGAGGGAGCATCATCATGTTGTATCAACCCCGTGAAGAAGGCCAAGGCCTCGTCGAATACGCGCTGATTCTGGTCTTGGTTGCCGTCGTGGTCATCGTCATCCTGGCGTTGGTCGGTCCCGCGATTGGTAACATCTTCTCGAACATCGTCAACACCCTCTAAGTTCTAGTAGGCTGAAGAGAGACCCCACTGCGGTGGGGTCTTTCTATTTCTAGTCAACCCCCGATCCCCCTTTTTCATAAAAAATTAGGTTGCGTGCGATATCGATTTCATGCCAGTCGTGTTAAACTTTCAAGAATTAAAGCAGCAAGCGTTTTAATACACAATGGGGTCATATGGACGAACGATACTTGGCATTGCAAACGGCGCGCGATGATGTGGCAATCAGCGAGATGCTCGACGCGCTGATCGAGATCGCGGAGTCAGAGATGAATGGCGGCGCACTCGAACATGCTGCTGATATCCTCGCGCTGGCGATCCATTATCCACTCCGTCCCGACGCGCGCCACCACGCGGAAGCCCTGTTCGCGGACTTGGAGATCATCCTGTGTCCGCGCGCCATTTGGGACGCACGCGAGAAGGCATTGACCATGACGCTGGACGAATTGATCGAAAGCGTCCTCGCGCGCGGGGAATAACCTGCAACCTCACCCCAACCCCCTCTCCATGTCAAGCTGAGGGGAGGACACCTTTTCAAGAACCTCACCCCCTGACCCCCTCTCCACTGCGTAGAGAGGGGGAACGCTCGCCGGAGACTCCCCCTCTCCGGTACGGCTGAGGGGGTTGGGGGGTGAGGTTGTCTTTCGCCCTACCCCCGCGTCGCCGCCTGCATCAGCATGACCATGCGATCCGCCATCGACGCCGGATCGGGGTGGATGCCATCTTGCAGCAGCGCCGTCTCGAAAAGCTGCTCCACGACCGCATCGATCAGCGGCGAATCGCCGTTCGTGGCGATCATCCCATTCAGATTATGCAGCAGCGGGTGACGTGGATTGAGTTCCAGCGTCTTGACGGGCAGTTCAACCGCACGATCCAACAAGCGATTGACGCGGTACATCTGCCGCGCCGCGCCGCCCTCGTCGCTGACCAAGCGCACCGGGCTGCCGACGAGATTTTTGCTCTCGCGCACGCCCGTCACACGCTCGCCCAACACCGTCTCGAAACGCGCCCGCAGCGCCGCGAAATCATCTTCCGACAGGGGATCGCCCGTCGGCGCCGATTCCTCCGTCAGCGCGCCAACGTCGCTCAAATCGATGTCCGCTTCATCGACGCTGCGCAGCATATGTCCATCGAACGCCGACAAGCCCATCAGCAGGATCGGATCGACCGCATCGATCAAGTACAAGACTTCGATCCCACGCTGGCGGAACGCATCCAAGTGCGGGCTGCGCGATGCGCTGGCGAAGTCGTCCGCGATCACGTAGTAGATATCCGCTTGGTTGAGCGCGCGCCGATCCCAATACTCCGACAGCGACACCCAGTCGTCGGGCGTCGTGCTGCGCGTGGTGGCGAAGTACAACAGCGGCTCGATCTCAGCGCGATCTTCCGGGTTGATGGTCAAGCCCTGCTTGAGATAGCGTCCATAGGTCTGGAAGATCGGCTTGTAGATTTCGGGCTTACTCTTGGCGAGGCGCTTGAGATCGATCAGGATGCGCCCCGTCAGCGTCTTTTTCAGATTGGCGGTCACGCGGTTGGCTTGCACGCTCTCGCGGTTGACGTTCAGCGGCAAGTCCTCGCTATCGACCACACCCTGCACGAATTGGAGATAATCCGGCAGCAGATCGGTCGTGTATTCCTGAATCATGACCTTGCGCGCGTACAGCTTCAAGCCGTTTTGCTTGCGCGCGCTGAACATCGTCCGTTCCGGGCTGGCAGGGATATACAACAGCGCGTAGAACTGGAGCGGCGAATCGATGCGCAGATGCAACCGATGAATCGGCGCATCGAAATCAAGCGTGTAGAGACGATAGAACTCGGTGTATTCGTCGTCGGTCGCTTCCTTCGGGTCTTTGCGCCACAGCGCGATCTGTTTGTTGCTCGGCGCTTCGTCGTCACCCACATAGATCGGGAACGACACGGTATCCGAGTGTCGCTTGATGATCTGATTGATGCGCATCAGCGACGCAAATTCTTTCGCATCGTCCTTGAGCGTGATGATGATATCCGTGCCGCGATGCGCGCGCTCGGCGGGTTCGATGGTGTAGCTCTCGCCGCCGTCCGACTCCCACGCGAACGCCGTCTCATTGGGCAGATGTGAGCGCGAAATCACACGCACGCGCTCCGCCACCATGAACACCGAATAGAAGCCGACGCCAAACTGCCCAATCACGCTCTGCGCCATGCCGCTGTCCGCCGTCTGCGCCGCCTTCAGCGCCTCAACGAATGCCTTGGCACCGCTGTGCGCGATCACACCCAAATTGCTGACCAAATCCGCGCGCGTCATGCCGATGCCGGTGTCGGTGATCGTCAGCGTCCCCGCCGCCTCGTCGGATTGAATCTCGATGGACAGCTCCGAATCGGCGTCGAGAACGTCGGTATTCGTCAACTGCTCGTATTGGATGCGACTGAGCGCGTCCGATGCGTTGGAGATCAACTCGCGCATGAAAATCTCGCGGTCGGTGTAGAGTGAATGGATCAATATGTCGAGGAGCTGTTTGATCTCTGCCTGAAACTGAAATTGCTCTGCCATGGAATACCCCCAAATTGGTGATGATTTCAAACTCACACTGTTTTAACATCATCGTATAAGAAATTGATAAACATTCACTCCCCAGTCCTTGACGATTATAGTGACTGGTCTATATAATATGATGGAAAGGCAAGACACGATGAAGGGCTGGCATCGATGACAGCGGCGCGCGATCAAATCATCGAAGTGACGTGCGCGTTGATGGAGATTCAAGGATATCACGCGACCGGGCTAAATCAAATCATCAGTGAGAGCGGCAGACCAAAAGGCTCACTGTATCATTATTTTCCCGGCGGCAAAGAGGAACTGGTATCGGCGGCGCTGACGCGAACGGGGATCAGCGTATTAAATCGCATCCGCGACAGCCTTGCCACCGTACCCGATCACGGCGCATCCGCCGCCGCCGACGCTGTGCGCGGCTTTCTGCATCAACTGGCGTACTATGTCGAGGCATCCGGTTACAAGCAGGGTGGACCCATCACGACGGTGGCGCTGGAAACTGCCGCCACCAGCGAACGCCTGCGCACCGAATGTCACGCGATCTATGAGTCGTGGCGCGGCGCATTCGTGGACAAGCTGATCGCCGCCGGGATCGCGGACGAGCGTGCGGGGCGCCTATCGCTGCTGATATTGGCAAGTATCGAGGGCGGCATTATTTTATGTCGGGTGCAACAGAGCGCCGATCCACTGCGTGAGATGGGCGACGAACTGCACCGGCTGATCGCGGTATCGTGATATAGGGCGGGCGTGGCTGTCATGCCCGCACCGCGCCATTTTGGACTTTTTTTGGATCGTTTTTATATAGACTGGTCTATCTAAGGAGAACCACATGAAAATCACCGTTTTGGGCGCAACCGGACGCACCGGGCTGCCGTTCATCCAACAAGCATTGGACGCGGGGCATGAAGTCATTGCATTCGTCCGCACGCCATCGAAGTTGACGCTGACCCACCCGTGTTTGCGCGTCGTAGCAGGCGATTCAACGGACGCCGCCGCCGTCGGCAAAGCGATCCAAGGCACGGATGCCGTCGTCGTTGCGCTCGGACACAGCAAAAATTCACCGCGCACGATGATGGCGGACAGCGCACGCCACATTATCGCTGCGATGAAACAGTACGGTGTACGCCGCATCATCACGATGACTGGCGCGGGCGTCAGCGCGCCGGAAGATCAGCCGAAGCTGATGAATCACGTTATCAAGTTCCTGCTCAAGACGATTTCGCCGCAAGTCCTGAAGGACAGCGAAGATCACGTCCAGATCATCAAGGACAGCGGCTTAGATTGGACAGTCGTGCGGGGGCCCATGCTGACCGAAGGCGCACACACCGGCAATTATCGCGTCGGTTGGGTCGGCGTGAACACCAGCGCGCGCATCAGCCGCGCGGACGTGGCGGATTTCATGCTCAAGCAGGTGAACGCCAATGACTATGTGCGCAAGATGCCGATGGTGAGCGATTAAAATACAGTGCTGAGGACTGCGGTGGGTGTGCTGCTGGCACGCCCACCGCAGTCCTTTTCTTCGCTCTACAACCCGCACGCCGTCAGCGCCGACCGCCCAAAATATGGATTGGTAAACGTGGCGTTCATCAGCGGCGTGAAATTACAGCGCAGATCGCCGCTGGACAGCAAGAGGCTCGTCAGGACGCTCATCGCGGGCGCGCTAAACGATGTTCCCGCGACATACTCCGTCCCAAGCGGATACCACGCGCCGGGAGCCATGACTTCGCCCGCATTGGATGGTATCCACAGCGTATTAAAATTCAAGCCGATGCTGGCGCTGACGCTGATCACTTCGGGGAACGAGCCGGGCGCGAACGCCGCCGCCTGCCCGAAGTTGCCCGCCGATGCAATGGCGACGTAATCGACGCCGAGTCCGCGTAGGCGGCGCAGCATTAAGCGAATCGGGTCAGTCGTGCGCGAGGCGCTGCGCGGGTTGTACGCCTGTGCATTGTACGTTTGGGCGAACGCCGCCAAGCCCTGCGCGAACGCTGGCGGCACACTTGGCACAAGCACGTCGGAAATTCCTTGGCGCGCGCCGCTGGCAGGACGTTTTTGCGGTGCGAGCGCGTCGCCAGGTGCGGGGATCAGGTCGGGGGCGAGTATCGCTGCTTGCGCGTACAATGTCACCTCGCCGCCCGTCTGGTCGTACTGCACGATGAACTGATCGAAGTTGAACGGCACCGACACGCCGCCAACATTGACTGTCCCCTGACACGGCACAATGATGAAGCTCATGTTGATCACGAAGCGGCGATAGGTCGTGTTGGCGCGGATCGCGGCTTCGATCTGCGTCGCAATCGTGGTCAAGTTGTAGCCCGCCGCCGCCGTATCGACTCTCGCCAAGCCAATTCGGGACGCCGGTATGGTCAATGCGCCGATGATTTGTTCCGCCACCGCGTAGACCGCCGCCCCATGCGACTCTTCCGGCGTCGGCGCAGTAAAGTCGTCCACAACGATGATCAACGTTGGCACAGCGGCGGCATTCAGCAAACGGCTGATGTCGAATCCGAGAACATCGACCAACGCCGCGCGGATCGGATTGCTGGCGATCACGCCGTCCATACCCGGTGATGAATCCTGCCCCGACGGACGCAGCAAATTCTTGATGCTCACGAACGACGGCGCGTTATAGACGCTGCCCGCGCGCCACCGCTGTCCCACCAGTTGATAATCGTTGACCGGGCAGCCTGTCGGACGCGCTTGCGCGGCGTTCTCCGCCCATACGGGAACAATGGCGACACCAACGAGCATCAACAGTGCCGCCACGATGATTCCGAACCGAATCCAACGCGAAGTCATAATCCGTCCCCTCGAATATGCCAAATCTACTATCCATGAATTATGGCATATTCGGCGGCTGAACGCGCGCGCCTATCGGGGGATATCGGTTTAGGGGCGTGCCACGCCCGACTATGCGCCAGCGGGAACAGTAACCAACGTCTGATCCGCGCTGATCGGGTGCTGGTCGCGTCGTGATACCCGCATCGGCAGCCCGCCGCGCGGACGCAGCGTAATCTTGGCATCGAAGCGCACTTGCTGACCGGGTAGCAACCGCAGCGTGTGATTTTGCGCGACGAACGCCAGCATCAACTGTGCCTCCATCATGGCGAACATGCTGCCGATACACACGCGGGGACCGCCGCCGAAGGGTAGATACGCATAGCGCGGGAATGATTTTTCGTTCTCCGGCGCGAAGCGTTCGGGACGGAACGCGGCGGCATCCTCCCCCCACCAGCGCGGATCGCGGTGCGCCACGATGCTCACCACGCCGACGGTCGCGCCCTTCGGCACGCGAAAGCCGCCAATCTCGATGTCTTCCAGCGCCAAACGGCTGACCATGAACGCGGGCGGATACAGGCGCATCGACTCTTTGATCACCATCTCGGTATACGGCAAGCGTTTCAAGTCCGCGATTGTCGGCGCTGCACCGCCCAACACCGTATCAAGTTCCGCGTGCAGCTTCGCCTCAACGTCGGGATTTTGTGCCAGCGCCATCCACGTCCAATTGAGCGTATTGGCGGTCGTCTCGTGTCCGGCGAGGAACAACGTCACGATTTCATCGCGGATTTGCTTATCGGTCATCCGTTCTCCGTCCTCCGTCTCCGCCGTGATCAGCATCGAGAGCAAATCCGTCCGCTGTTCGGCGTCGGGACGATGCGAAGCGATCATCCGGTAGATGATGTCGTCCAACATGCGGATCGCGCGCCGGACGCGCAGTTCCAGCGGCGTCGGAATCCACGAAGGAATTACTTGGGGCGTGCCGGAAAATTCCTGCATCACATTGACCGCCCAACCGATCCGATCTGCATCGTCGGAAATATCCGTGCCGAACAGCGCTTCGACCACGATTTTGAGCGTCGTGTGCATCATCTCGCGGTCGATATCGAAGTTCGCATGTCCATCGCCGTGATCGAGAACGCGCGCCCAACTGTCCAGCATGTCACGGGTATCGCGGATCATGATATCCGCGTAGCTTTGAATGCGCTGATGATGGAACGCGGGATTCATCAGCTTGCGCTGGCGTTTCCAAAAGTCGCCATTGGCGGTCAGCAAGCCCGCACCCAAGAAGCGCGCCAAGCCGCGTGCCTCGTCAGTGTAAGTTCCATCTTTAGAGAACTTTGCCGCTTGCGTGACCAACACCTGCTGAATGTGATCGGGGTGCGCAACCTGCACTTGGAGATCGCTGCCAATCTCGAATTGATGCACATCACCATACGTTTTGAAGCCATCCAGCATGACGCCGACCAAATCTTCTTTGAAATCGCGGAAAAACCGCAAGATTGCCAACAAGTTTTTCGCGGGAGCGGGTCCCGGCGGGGTTTTCAGGGTCGCATTCAAAGTCATGATACGCTGCATCCTATGGTATACTCGACAAAATGTCGTATATCTTTCAGCATACGCGAATCGCACGCCACGTCAACCAGCAATGTCGATGAGATGTCGAATACACGACAGGAGTCGTCCAATGACCGAAACGCGCAAGCTCGACCGCCGCATCGTCCGCACGCGCCACGCCTTGCGCGATGCGTTGATGGGGCTGATCGTCGAAAAAGGCTATGAGTCGATCACGATTCAAGATATCGCAGACCGCGCCGATGTGAACCGCGCGACGTTCTATCTGCATTACAAAGACAAAGATGATTTGCTATATAAGAGTATGGAATCAGTGTATAACGAACTGGTCGAGCATGAACACATCTTCGATCTCGATGCGATCCAGCGCGGCGACTTTGAGAGCATGAAAGTGACCTCGGACTGGGATCATTTGGCGGCGCACAAGGCATTTTACCGTGTGCTGTTGAGCGAACGCGGCTCGGCGTCGTTCATCGTCAAGGTGCGGCGCTACCTCGCCACGCTGATGCGTGACGAAATCTTGCGCTGTTTCATCCCGCCGGGCGCAAAGACGCGCATCCCGCTGGAGATCATCGCCTATGCGTGTGCGGGCGCGCAAATCGGGGTCATGTCGTGGTGGTTGGAGAACGATTCGCCGTACACGCCGAAAGAAATGGCGGACATGCTGTTCGACACGCTGACGTTTGGGATAACGAATGCGCTGAGTGAGAAATAACGAGTGATGAGGCGTGCGTGATGCGGGACGAGTATCAAGAAATTCGTCATAACACGTAAATGGGCTTACAAAGACCCGACAGGGCGAGCGCATCAAAATTGACAACAGGTTCATAAGGGTGCAAAACATGTCGTCACGGGCGCATCTCGGTGCGCCCGTGACGACGGACGGTTCACGAACCTATTTTCACTCATCGCTCAGTACTTTTCCCTCATAACTGTTTTTGTACCCCAATTCCTGCATCATCGCACGCAGTTCGTTGGCGCTGTCGATCATGCCGCATTTATGCCACAACGTCAGCGACTCATCGAAAGCGCGCTGTGCCTCCGTGCGGTCGTTCAGCGCGTGCTGATCCTCGCCAATCGCCCACTGCGCATCCGCCATCCACAGGTGATTTTTGTGGTTGTCTGCCAGTTGATACGCCTCGCGGTCGGTCGCCAATGCCGTTTGAAGCTGTCCCAGTTCGCGCTCGGCGCTGGCACGGTTGAGCAGCGACGAAAAGTGAAATTCGTGCAGCGTCAGCCGGATCGCCAACTGCACCGCTTGATCCGAAAAACGCCGCGCGCGCTCGAAGTCGGGCGGCAGCTTCTGTCCCTCATAGAAGCTGCGATGATTCAGCACGACCGCCAGCGCATCATCATCGCTGCGCGCCTCCGCCAATGCCGTCGCCTTTTCATAAAACTCGTCGGCATCCGCCGCGCCCTGTCGAAAGCGCGTTGTGCCGAGCGCAGACAATATGCGCGCCTCGCGGTTGCTATCGCCCATCTTGCCCGCCCATTCGAGCGCATCCTCATAAGCAGCGAACGCCAAATCATATTGGCGAAAGTATTGGCGGTAGGCGTTGCCGAGACTGCTGGACAGATAATGCGCCGCCGACCAATTTTTGCGCGTGCGTGCGGCGTTGATCGCGCTCTTGAGCAGATCGAGCGCCTTTTGGCTGTAGCCGCGCGCCTCGAAGAGACCTCCCGGTTGCGCCAAGCGCCGCATCAGATCGATTAGCGCCTCATCCGCCCCCGTCTCCGCCGCCCGCGCCGCCGCACCGAGCAAATTGGGCAGTTCATCGTCTAACACGTCTACCGAATCGATATGCCGTTCGATGTAGCGCCGCGCCGCGGCGATCACCGCCGATTCGTCGCCGCCCGCGCTCAAAAAGCGGGTGCGCGCGTAGCTGTACGCCAAATCGTAAACGCGATACACATCCCGACTGACGCCTTCTTCATCCTTCGTGCGCCGGACGAGGCTGCGCCGATGCAGTTCTGCCAGCGCCACTTCGACAGCTTCATCAGGCTGATTCAACACCAGCGCCAACAATCCGACCGTGAACGTCGGCGCAAACATAGCACCGGTTGCCAAAAAGACGGCGCGCGTCGGCGGATCGAGCGCGTTCAAGCTGGAGTCGAGCAGATCTTTGAACGACTCGCGTCCCTCATCCGCGAAATCGGGCGGCATGGCGATGTCGTGCGGTGCGGACGCGATTTGCTTGCGAAGCTGCGCAGGCGTCAGATTATCGATTTTGAGGCGTCCGCCCGCGATTTCTAGCGCATAGGGGATGCTGCCAAGCTGGCGACAGAGCGCCTTTGCATCGGCATCTTTGCGAAAATCGCGGTCGCCCGCGTAATAGCCCAGCGCCTGCAACGCATCATCGGGCGTGAGTTCGTCCAAGTCGATGATGCGCGATAGATTGAAGCGTTGGCGCGACGTGACCAACAGCGGCAGCTTGCGCGGGAGTGCCGCCACCAGCGCATTGAGCGCCGCACCGTTCCACGCATCGTCGATCACCAGCAGTTTGGCACTCGACGCCTTGATCAGATCGCGCAGGGCGCGCGTTTTCGCTTCGCCCGATGCGGATGCGACCGCTTGCTGATCGTCCAGCGCCGCCGCAAGGCGCTCCATGATCGTCTCCGCGTCCTCGCTGCCCACGCGCAACCACAGCACATCACCCTTTTCCTCGTCGAGCCAGTCCGCCGCCACCGATGCCGCCAGCGACGTTTTGCCGATGCCGCCGAAGCCGTTGAGCAGGACACGCTCGCCGCCATCAAGCAGCTTGCGCACGCGCGCCACGAGACCGCCGCGCCCGATCAGCGTTGACGGCAGATCGAGCAGATCATCGGCGTCCGCCGCGAGGATCGCGTACTGTGCGCCGGGTCGCGGCACGATGCGCGCCTTGATCCACGCTTCGACCGACTGTTTGACCGCCGCGCGAAGTTCGTCAGTGGTCTTGAACCATTTTGGCGTGACGCCCGACGTGACCCCGCTGATATCGCTCAAAAACTGCACCAAACGCGGATCGCGCTTGTCGGCGTCCACATCTTTGACGTAGATATGCCGGTCGATGCCGCGCCGCGCGGCTTGCTCGAACTCATCGAGCGTATATTGTCCGAAGTCATTCCAGAACAAGCCGATATACAAGCTCGCGCTGGAGAGCGCCTTGAGATACACCTCACGGATCGATTGATTGCTGGCGGGCGCGTCGTCCTCAAAAATCCACGCGCGCAAATCGACCACGCCCTGCCCCAACGTCGGCAGCAGATCGCGCAGCGCGCGGCGTTCCGGCGCAAGTTCTTGCATTTTGGAACTGATGAAAGCGTAAATCGAACTGCTCATACGTTTCGCACGCTCCCTCGTCAGCGTAAAACTATAACATTACACATCGTTTACGGACAGTTTACGTCTACGCGAACTTCGGCAACATATGGGCGGTATCTTGAGGATGTGTTCGATGAACAAAGAGGATAAAAGCTCATGAAGAAGTGGATCGTTTTGTTGGCGTTTGCCATGATGATTGTGCCGTTCGCTGCCGTCGGTGCGCAAAATACGCGCGGCACCTATACCGTAACGTTGACCGAGGATGAAATCAACGCCAGTTTCCGCGTCAGCAATCCCGCCGTCCGCAATTGGAGCAATGTGAATGTCGATCTGCAAGCGCCAGATCGCGCCGTCTTGAGCGGCGTCTATACCGCACGCCTGCCGCGCGGACAGGGGACGACGACCTACGCTATGACCGCCACCTACGCCGCTACGGTCGTCAACGGGCGGATTACGTGGACGCTCACGGGGGCGACGGCTAACGGCACGGCTGCACCGTCCAACATCATCACCCAGATCAACTTGCAAGTGTCCGCCTCATGGACGAACTTCATCCGTCTGCAAATTCCGGGCAACGTCACCAGCGTGACCATCACTGAGACAGCGATCAGCGCGACCGTCACGCGCTAATGTAGGGGCGTCCCGGCGGGTCGCCCGTTTCATGCACGCGATAACATGGGTACGGGCGTCCCGGCGGGACGCCCGTTTCGTTTACACCATTTGCCGCGTTGAGACGCCCGTTTACGCATGTCAGGCGTACCCCCCCCTACGACTGCGGTTGTGCGGGGACGGTGTATTCCAACGCCTTCTTGACCAGTTCACGCATCTGCGCTTCGGGCAGCGCGCCCGGCTGATTGAAAATGATCGTGCGTTCCTTGACGATCATCAGGTTCGGGATGCTCTGAATGCGGAACGCCTGTGACAGCGCCGGATTCGCATCGACATCGACCTTCGCGATCTTCAGCTTGCCAGCATATTCGCCTGCCAGCTTTTCCAAGACGGGCGCGACGGCGCGGCACGGACCACACCACGCCGCCCAGAAATCGACCAACACGGGGATATCGCTCAACAGCACTTCTTGCTCAAACGTCGCATCGGTCACCGTCACGGGCGTGCTGTGGACGATACCGTTCGCCGTCGTAACGGGGACATTCGGTTCATTTACGGACATTGGATTCAGTTCCTTCACTTTACGCTCGACCAATTCTAGGGTGAATGGCAGATCACTGCCCCAAGGACGTGGACGCGCCGCAATGACCTCGCCACAATACCACGCGATCAGCAGCGGCTTGTCGCTGGTTTGAAAGCGCGCGGCGGCTTGTGGATTCTTGGCGGGGTCGATCCGCGCGAAGATCGTGCGCGGCTGTTCCTGCGCGGCTTTCTCGAACGCGACGCGGAAATCGCCGCGCAGTCCGTCGCCATTGGTGAGCAGCACCAGCACCGGCTTGTCACCCTTCAAGAGGGTATCGAGTTCCGCGTCATTCACCGTGATCATGTCGGGCATGGGGCTGTCCTTAAAAGTGATGCCATCAAACCTTTTGATATTGACGCACGCGCCGCCCCATTCTTACACAGTTGGGCGCCGGTTATCACTGAAATGATGGTTTTCGCGCGTAAT
Source organism: Anaerolineae bacterium (assembly GCA_034437055.1). Lineage (GTDB taxonomy): Bacteria > Chloroflexota > Anaerolineae > Aggregatilineales > Phototrophicaceae > Flexifilum. The sequence goes on along the minus strand of DAOTUQ010000106.1, from coordinate 33,070 downwards.
CCGCCAACAGCGCCAGTTCTTCGCGGTAAACCCGCCGCAAGAAACCCGGCGTCGTCAGCCGCTCAACCACGCCCATCAAGCCGCCGCTGCTGCGCATCGTCGTGTCGAACGTGATGCGCGTGCGCGCGCCGCCGTCGAGCGCGACGAACCGAAAAAAGGTCACGATGCGACCATCGGGGCTTTCTTCTTTCAATAAGCGTCCCGGCTCCGCGTCGGTCACGCTCAATTCGCCGGGACGCTTCATTCCCATGACGTTCATCGTGAAGCGGATGGTCGTGCCGACGCCCGTTCCGCCTGTGATCACCTGCAGGTCTTGAAAATAGGCTTTCGGCAGGATCGCGGGGTGTCCGACATGATAATCGGAGATGATGGCATAGACGGCAGCGGGCGGCGCATCGATGTCGGCGCTGACTTCGATCTGCATGTTGCTCATGATTTGATCTCATTCTTGTTCGGAATTTCACAATATGCTCTCATTGTGCATTCCTTCACAAAAACCCACATCCGCCAAAAGTCGGATTTAGAGCGTGTCTGCAACCTCGATTTTCGCTCGTTTTGTTCGACCTCACCCCCACTGCCCTTCGCTTCGCTCCCCCGCTCCGGTACGGAGAGGGGAGGACATGTTTGGTTTTCTCCCTGATTCACCTCACCCCCCAGCCCCCTCTCCACTGCGTGGAGAGGGGGAGTTTCCGCCTTGTGTTCCCCCTCAGCTACGCAGTGGGGGGTCAGGGGGTGAGGTTCTTGAAAAGGTGTCCTCCCCTCAGCCGGTACGGAGAGGGAGTTGGGGGGTGAGATTTCAGAGTTTGCAGACCGACCCTCGTTTCCAACCTCGGACAGTTCTTCGATAGACAGCACTATCGGCAGCGAACTCGGAAAATGTAATCGCTGCCGAAGGGGACGAACAGCGCGCAGCCTCCGCTGACGATCAGCACGAACCTCGCTTGGCTGCGGCGTCCGTCCCGATCCCGATGAAAGCGCGCGACTTGTGCCGCGCTCATTCGCCGCTGACGACTCAATTCCAATTCGTCGGGGTGAAGCGAAAAGCGGTCGAAAGCGCCAGCAGCAATCCTTAAAACGCCGCTGTCAAACCGTCCTTGCGCGGATCGCTGCCGCCGTACAGCACGCCATCACCGTCGCGCCGGATGATCTGACCGTCCCCGAACACGCCGCGCCCCGCGCCGCTGACCGGACGCACGTGGTGTCCCAGTTCCGCCAAGCGCGCCATTGTCGCCAGCGGAATGCCCTCTTCGAGCGCGATCACGCTGTCGCCCGTGCCGTCGAGCAAGCACCAGCGCGGACGATTGAGCGCCTCTTGCGGATTGATATCGTCGTCCACCATCGCGCTCATGACTTGGAAGTGTCCCTGCGGCTGCATAAAGCCACCCATCACGCCGAACGACGCCCACAAATCGCCGTCTTTGGTCGCCAACGCCGGAATAATCGTGTGATACGGGCGTTTGCCGGGACGCAGCACGTTCGGATGCGTCTCGTCCAAATCGAACAGCGCGCCGCGACTCTGCAAAAAGACGCCCGTGCCTTTGGCGACAATGCCCGTCCCAAAGCCCGTATACAAACTGTTGATGAACGAACAGGCATTGCCCTGTCCATCCACGACGCTCAGATAGACGGTATCCGAACCGCCGAATGGCACGCCGAACGACGGCGGCTGCATCGCGGCGTCGGGGCGGATCAGCGCGCGACGTTCGGCGCTGTAGGCGTCGGACAGCAGGAAATCGGTGGGCGCAGGGTTGGTATCGTTATCCGCGATGTAGCGGCGCGCATCTGCGAACGCCAAGCGCATCGCCTCGATCATCAGATGCAGACGTTCGGGCGCGTCCCACGCCAACGCCGCCAACTCGAAACCCTCCGCAACCCGCAGCGCTTGCAGCGCGGCGAGTCCCTGTCCGTTGGGGGGACACTCGTAGACGGTCACGCCGCGATAGTCAGCACGAATCGGCGTGTCCCACGTCGTCGTATGCGCCTTCAAATCGTCGTGCGTCATGACGCCGCCCGCCGCCTGAACCGTCGTCACGATGGCATCCGCGATGGCGCCCGTGTAGAACGCCGCCGCGCCGCCCTCCGCGACCGCTTGAAACGTCCGCGCGAGTCCGGGCAGCACCACGACCTGTCCCGGCGCAGGCGCGCGCCCGTTCGGGAGATAGTCCGCCGCGTTCGGGCTGCGCCCCAAGAACGCTTCGGCGCGTTTCCAGCCCGCCGCGAACACTGGATGCACGGGATAGCCGCCGCGCGCATAGTGGATCGCGTCCACCAGCACGTCCGCAAGGCGCATCGTGCCGTGCCGCTTGAGCAAGTCCTCCCACCCTGCCGCTGCACCGGGAACGGTGATCGCGTGCGGGCTGGTGATCGGAATGTGGCTCATGTTTTGCGCGCGCAAGTCGGCGGCAGTCAGCGCGGCGGGCGCGCGTCCGCTGCCGTTCATGGATGTGATGGCGTGTGTCTTGGCGTCATAAAACAACGCGAAACAGTCGCCGCCGATGCCCGTGGACGCGGGTTCGGTCACGTTCAGCACTGCGGCGGCGGCAATCGCGGCGTCCGCTGCGTTGCCACCCGCGCGCAAAATCGCCAATCCGGCTTGTGACGCCAGCGGATTGCTGGTCGCCACCATGCCGCGCCGCGCCGTGACCATCGAACGGCGGGCGTGAAAGTCGAAGGACATGGTTTTCATAAAAAAACCTTTTTTAGGACTGAGGACTGAGAAAAACAAGCCATAGCATACAGCCTGTGAGCAGAATCCTCAATCTTTCGCCTCAGTCCTGTCCCTATCCGCGAATCGCGCCCGCCGTCAGCCCGCGTGTGATATAGCGTTGGAAGAACAACCCGATCAGCATCACCGGCGCGACGGAGATGAGCGCCAATGCCGAGATGTACCACCACTCCGTCCCGCGCGTACTCTGCTGTCCGGCGATGTAGACCGGCATCGTGATCGCGTCGAAGTTCGTCAGCATCAGCGCAAATAAGTACTCGTTCCATGCGAACACGAACGAGAACAGCGCCACCGTCACGAAGCCCGGCGTACTCAGCGGGATCACGATACGCGCGAAGGTCTGAAAGCGGTTCGCGCCGTCCACGCGCGCCGATTCTTCGAGGTCAACGGGCAGACTGTTGAAGAAATCGCGCATGATCCACACCGCGAACGGGACGTTGAAGGCGGTGTATGCCAACACCAAGCCGAAATGGGTGTCAATCAGCTTGAAGAAGCTGAACAGCATCAAGAAGGGAATCACCAACACGGCGGGCGGCAAAAATCGCTGCGAGATGATCCAATAGGCGATATTTTCGTTGCGCCAACCAAGCCGCCCCCAATAATATTTGAAGCGCGAGAGCGCATAGCCCGCCATCGAGCCGATGATCACGACGATGATGCTGGAAAAACTCGCCGCGATTAAACTGTTGCGGAACTGGCGGACGGTCTGTTCCTGCTGTGTCACGAGCAAGAACTGCCAATGATCGCCAATCGGCTGGAAGTCCACATACGGGATGTAGCGCGGGACGCGGTTCACGTCCAGCGGGCGCTTGAACGACGTGGTGAACATCCAATAGAACGGAAACAGCACGATGAACGCCCAGAACAGCAAGATCGCGTACAGCGTGATGTTGGCGGCGAGACTGCGTTTTTTCTTCATCATATTGGTTAGCCATTCACCCGTTGATTCGCGCGCCGCGCAATCGCCAGAAACGCCGTGCTAAAGACGACGACCATCACCAGCAGGACATACGAGATCGCCGCCGCATAGCCATAATTGCCGAACGTCAGCGCGATGTTGAACACGTACATCACCAGCGATTCCGTCGCTGTGCCGGGTCCGCCGCCCGTCGTGATGCGGATCACGTCGATGATTTTGAAGATTTCGAGGCTGCGAATTAGGATCGCCGTGATCGTGATCGGCAGCATGATCGGAAACGTAATCCGCCAGAAGATCGACCACGCTGCCGCGCCATCCACGCGCGCCGCCTCGTAGATTTCTTCGGGGATCGCTTGCAGCGCCGCCAACAAGATCAGCGTCATGAACGGTATCCACTGCCAGCTATCGATCAGGACAATCGTCCATGGCGCCCACGCGGAATCCGTCAGCCACGACGCGGTGAGACGTGGATCACCGAACACGCCGCCGATGGTGCGGATGAGCTGTGCCAGCGGCGAAAAGGTCGAATCGAACATCATGCGCCCAGCGTAAGCTGTCGCAACCGGCGTCATCATCATCGGGAGCAAGAAGATGATGCGAAAAATCGTCCGCCCGCGAAAATCTTGGTTGAGCAGCAGCGCCAGTCCAAACCCGACGATGTATTGAATGGCGACGCCCGCGACGACATAAAAAAGGGTGTTGCGCGCCACGTCGAACAGCCGCTGATCGGTGAACAACTGTTGATAATTGCGCAGCGTCACGTCGAAGCCCAAGCCGAGAAAATTCTGGTCGACAATTTGGCGTCCGCCCTGCTCGATGTCCGTGAAGCTGATGCCGAGCGACCAAATCAGCGGGAAGATCGACATGACCAACAGCACAGCGACGGCGGGCGACAGAAACACGCGCTTGATCAGGCGGTCGCTGCCCATGCCCTCACCCGTATCGGGCGGGAGCGGCTTGATGGTGAGATCGCGGGAGGTGGCGGTCAAAATGATTTATCCTTCACAAAGAAAATTCCACCCCTTGTCCCCCAATTGAGTCAAGGTGAGCAAAAGGTTTATGCCTAAAGTGTCCCCCGCTCCATATGAAGAGGGGGACACAGGGTGAGGTTAAATGCTATTCCACGCCCAACGACGCGCGATAGAACGCCGCTTGTTCTTCACGTCCACGACGATCCGTGATCGTTTCCCACGCCGCCGCTACGCCATCGAGCGCCGCTTGCGGTTCCAGTTCGCCAGAGAGCGCCTGCGCCACGCCGACATCGAGCGCGTCGAGGTATTCTGCTGCGCCGGGAACACGAATGTCCAAGACCGCGTTCGGGTGATTGATAGTCGTCAGCACGGCGTCGAGATAATCCGTCGCTGCTGCTTCGCTGAAGCCCGCGTTCGTCCACAGTTCGAGGTTGTCGAATTGGCTCTGGCGCAGCGGGTTGACGCCCGTGCCGCCGGTGACTGCCAACGTCGCCGCGAGGTCTTTGTCCGCCATGAACGCGGCGAAGTCGAGCGCCGCTTCACTGACATCGCTGTCGGCTGCCACGCTGATGATCCAGCCGCCGAACGCGATGAACGGCGCGTAGTTCACGCCGCCTTCAGGGGTGACCCATTCGTTGGTGTTATAGTCCCAATATTGATCGCCGCCTGGCAGCACGCCGAAGCCCGTCAGATCGTTGACCACCGAAGCGTTGGGATCGACCGTGATCGGACCAACATCACCCCAATCCAAGCCAAACACGGCATTGCCCGCAGGGAACTGCGCGCGGACGTTCACCACGTCGTAGTTGATCATGTCTTCGGGACCATACGCCTGAATATCGACCCAATCTTGCAGGGCGCGCACCCAGCCGGGGTTATTGACGCGCGGCACCATCGTCGTGCAGTCGAAGAAGTAGCAGACATCGCCGGGAATCTTGCTGTAGCCTGCTGCGCGGCTGATGATGAACCAATAGCTTTGCGCGGCGCGCCGCTGTGCTTCCACCACGCCATTGATCGGCGCGGTCACGCCAGCGGTATCGACTTCGCGTCCGTTGAAGAATGCCGCGATATCACGGTACTGATTCCACGTCTGTGGCTCTGCCAATTCATAGCCGTATTCCGCCATGAAGTCCGCCGCGTAGGGCGAGTCGGCTGCCACCAAATCCTTGCGGTAGTACATCATGTGGCTGTCGCCATCGAACGGCAGCGCGTAGGTCACGCCGCCCCAGTTGGCGATCCGATCCGCGTACAGCGGCAGAATATCATCCCACTGAACCTGCGCCTTGATTTCATCCGAGATCGGCAGCACATAGCCGCCGCCCATGATGTCGCCCGACCAGTCCGACGCATAAATGATCATGTCGAACTCGCCCGTGCCAGTCTCGAACGCGGTGATGATCTTCTGATACAGATCGCTAAACGCGAACTGTTGCAGTTCGACCGTGCCGCCCGTCGCTGCTTCCCACTCGCCGCGATACGTCTCGACGGGCCCGCCGATGGCGCTGCCCGTCTGTGTTGCCACGACGACGCGCTGTCCGGCGAACGGCTGATCCTGCGCCGCCGATATCCCGACACCGACGGCGAGCGTCAGCGCCACTGCCGCTGAAACAAATGCCTTTTTCACTGTATGAACTCCTACATGCACTTAACCAAACGTTTTTTGCGGCGATTCCATGCTGTTTATGCCCATGGTTTCGCCTCACACGCACAATTGTGACGTAGTTCGCGGATGTGCGCAAGGATATCGATTACAATTTGTGCAAGTTGTTGTACCAGCATGATCGCGTTGCCAGCGCGCGCGCAATTGGTTATGGTATAGGTTCATGCAGAGTCCAAATAAAGTAGAGTCAACCATGCACCCTCACCCCTACCGCCGCTCCAATTGGAGCGGAGGACGTACAGCGGAGGACTCTCCCGCTAGGGTACGAAGCGTGAGTCGGGAGTGAGTTTCCTTCTGTCCGTTCGCTGCGTTAAAATCTTTCCGGTCATTCAATGATGCGCAAACGCTTTTATTTCGGCACGAATTTTAAGATGTTCCCGACAGCGGCAGAGTCGGCGGCGTTCATCCGCGCCGTGCGCGCGCGCATTCCGCCCGCCCGCGACGCGCAGGTATTCGCTATCCCGCCGTTCACGTCGCTGGCGGGGTTGGACGCGCTCAAAGGCAACATCTGGATCGGCGCACAGACCATGCACGACGCTGAATCAGGCGCGCACACGGGCGAAATTTCGGCGCGGATGCTGATGGCGCTCAACGTCGATCTGGTGATGCTCGGACACGCGGAACGGCGCGCGCAGTTTGGCGAGACGGATGCCGCCTTACGGCGCAAAGTCCGGGCGGCGCTGGATGCGGGCTTGCGCGTTTTGCTGTGCGTCGGGGAAAATGCGTTCGATTACGAATGCGGCGTGACAGCGGAAACCGTCGCGCGGCAGGTCAAGATCGCGCTGCACGCTGTGACGGACGCGGATTTGCAGCCGGATGCGCGCGTCATGGTCGCGTATGAACCCGTGTGGTCGATTGGCGCGTCTGGCACGCCCGCCCAGCCCGACGATGTGGCGCGCGCGGTGAACGCGATCCGCGCTGCGCTCACGGTGTGTTGTGGGGACGCGGCGATCCCCCTGCTGTACGGCGGGAGCGTGACCGCCGCCAACGCCGCTGGCTACGCGCGGATGGATGGCATCGACGGCTTGTTCGTCGGGCGCGCGGCGTGGACAGTCGATGGATTCATCGAGGTCTTGAACATCGGACTGCACGCGACAGGGATAGGTCGAGAATTTTGAAAAGAAGCAGGATTCAACGCAGAGAAACGCAGAATAATTCTTTCTCTGCGTCTCGGTGTTCTCTGCGTTAAAATCTTTTCCGGTTTTCCTGACGTTCTTTGCACCCCTTTTTTGAGGACAATGATCGATGACCAACATTCTGAATAATCCGCTGGATTTCAAAGACGAACTGATCGACGGCTATGTATCCGCCTACAGCCGCTACCTCGAACGTATCCCCGACGCGGCGGGCGTGCGGATCGCAGGCGGCGCGCGTCCGGGCAAGGTGAGCGTGCTGGTCGGCGGCGGATCGGGGCATTACCCGCTGTTCTGCGGCTATGTCGGGCTAGGCATGGCGACGGCGGCGGTCATTGGCGACATCTTCACGTCGCCATCGGGCGAACAATGCTATCGCTGTACGCAAGCCATCGACACGGGCGCGGGCGTCGTGTATGCGTATGGGCGTTACAGTGGCGACGTGATGAACTTTAGCATGGCACAGATGCGCGCGGAGATCGATGGCATCGATGTGCGCCAAGTGATCACCACCGACGACGTAGCCGCGTCCCCGATCTTCGATGAACGGCGCGGCGTGGCGGGCAACCTATACGTCTATAAGGCGTTGGGCGCATCGGCGTGGCGCGGAGACGATCTCGATACCGTCGAGGCATACGGCTTGCGCGTCAACGCCATGACGCGCTCGTTCGGCGTGGCGTTCGCGGGCTGTACGCTGCCGGGTAAATCCGAGCCGCTGTTCACCGTCGCGCCGGGCAAGATGGAATTGGGCATGGGGATTCACGGCGAACCCGGTATCGAGATCGGCGCTATGGTCACGGCGCGCGAACTGGCGCGGCTGATGGTCGAACGCCTCCTTGCGGACACGCCCGCCGACGCCCCAACACGCGCCGCTGTGCTGCTGAACGGACTGGGCGCGACTAAATACGAGGAAATGTTCGTCCTATACGGCACGATTCACAAGCTGCTGTCCGCCGCTGGCATCGATATTTACAAACCGTTGGTCGGGGAATACGCTACATCGCTCGATATGGCGGGCTGTTCGCTGACCCTCAGTTGGATGGACGCCGACTTGCAAGCGTTGTACGATGCCCGCGCCGAAACACCCGCCTTCACGATGATTGGGGGATGATGATGGCGACTCATGCGGAAATCGTGATCGCGTGCCTCGACGCGGCATTGGCGGCGATCCTCGCCCACGAGGAGGAACTCGGCAAGTTGGACGCCGTAGCGGGCGACGGCGATCACGGCGCTGGCATGGCGCGCGGCTTTCGGGCGGCGTGCGCCGCGAACCATGACGGCACAGCGACGCAAGTGCTGACGAAGGCGGGCGCGGCGTTCAGCGATGCGGCAGGCGGCGCATCGGGCGCGCTGGTCGGCATGTTCCTGATGTCCGCCGGGCGCGCGCTGACCGATCCCATCGACGCGAACACAGTTCACACCGCGCTAAACAAGGGCATTGACGCGATCATCAAGCTCGGCAAGGCGACGGCGGGCGATAAAACGATGCTCGATACGCTGATTCCGTTCGCAGCGGCATACGGTCAAGCGGCGCAAACGGGCGCGAGCGTCCGCGCGGCGTGGGAGACAGCGCTGCCCGCCGCGCAAGCGGGCATGGAGTCCACCGCGCAGATGATTGCCAAGCGCGGACGCGCCGCCGTGCTGAAGGATCGCAGTTTGGGAACGCCCGACGCAGGCGCCACATCGATGTACGATGTGTTTGCAGCGGTGGGTCGCGTTCTAGTGGCACATTGTCCAGCGTAGGGAAACCTGATCGCTGCCCGCGCTCGATGTGGCTGAGGACACCTTTTCAAGAACCTCAACCCGCCTCTCCTCTCCACTGCGTAGAGAGGGAACGCGCGCCGACGACTCCTCCTCTGCGGTACAAAGAGGGAGTCGGGGGTGACGCGAAAACGACAAAGGATTATCATGACATTTCGCATCGTCGCTACGGCGCGCTCGTTCTGCAATACGCCTGGTGAACATCAAGATTTACTCCGCGCGGCAGGCTGCGAACTCGAACTCCGCGCGCCGTCCCATCAACTCACCGCTGACGAACTGCGTCCGCTCGTCGCGGGCGTCGATGGGCTGATTCTCGGCTTGGATCGCTGTGATGCGTCGGTGATCGCAGCAGCGAACGTGCTGAAAGTGATCGCGCGGACGGGCGTCGGCGTCGATGAAGTTGATTTGGAGGCAGCATCCGCGCGCGGCATCGCCGTCACGATCACGCCCGGCGCGAACAGCGATGCCGTCGCAGAACTAACCATTGGATTCATCTTCGCGCTGGCACGGTCAATCCCGCGTGTTGCCAGTGCGGCGGCGCGCGGCGAGTGGTTGCGTCCAGCCGCCTACGAGATTGGCGGAAAAACGCTCGGCGTCATCGGCTTGGGCGCGATTGGGCGCGGCGTAGCGAAACGCGCGCTCGGATTGGGGCTGCGCGTCGTCGGCTATGACCCCATCGCGGGCGACGTGCCGGATGTGGAGCGCGTGTCCATCCCGAATTTGCTGGCACAGTCCGATATTGTCTCGCTGCATGTCCCGCTCACGCCGGAGACGCGCAATCTAATTGACGCGGCGGCGCTGGCAACCATGCGCGATGGCGCGGCGCTGATCAACACGGCGCGCGGCGGCTTGGTCGATGAGGATGCGCTGTACGCTGCGCTCAAGTCGGGCAAACTGTCGGGCGCGGCGATGGATGCGTTCCAGACCGAGCCGCCCGTTGGATCGCCGCTGTTGACGCTGGATAATTTCATCGCTGCGCCGCATATTGGGGCGAATACGCGCGAAGCGGCGCTGAAGATGAGTCTGATGGCGGCGCAAAACTGCCTCGCTGTGCTGCGCGGCGAACCATGTCCGTATATCATCAATTTGAAAAACAGTTAACCGCCAAAATGCCAAGTTTCCCCTTTTTCCTTCGCAGGTTGGCGTCTTGGTTCAATCAGGGAGATAATTATGATCTACATGCCGCCGTTTACCAAAATGGTCGATCTGTCTACCGGGCTGATCGAAAATCCGACCATGATCCAAGAACGCCGCCTGTCCGACATGCGCGGACTGTACGCTGATCTCGCCGCCGAAGCCGCGCTGGCGGACGCCAATCCGCTGATTTACCGCGTCTACGAGGCGACCACCAACCCCGAAACGCCCGGACAACTGCGTTATTCCACCACCGTGATCGAATCTGGCGTCGTGGGCGACGAATATTTTATGACCAAGGGGCATTATCACGCGAAGGGCGAATGTGGCGAATTGTATTTCGGCTTGTCCGGCGAGGGCATCCTGATCTTGCAGACGCCCGAAGGTGAGGTCAATGTTCAGGTGATGACGGCGGGCGCGGCGGCGTATGTGCCGCCCTTCTGGGGGCATCGCACGCTCAACACGGGCAGCGTCCCCTTCGTGTTCTTCGCCTGCTATCCGGCGGAGGCGGGCTACGATTACGGCGCGATTGCCGAAGGCGGCTTCGCGTCCATCGTCGTGGCGCGCGGCGGCAAAACGGAGATCGTCCCCAATCCGCGCTCCAACGTGAAATAACGACGATGAAAGATTACGTACTGGCGCACGATCTCGGCACGACGGGCAACAAGGCGACGCTCTACGACCGCGACGGCGCGCTGATTGCCAGCTGCTTTCACGCTTACGAGACGCGCTTCGATCAGGTCGGTTGGGCAGAGCAAAATCCGAATGATTGGTGGGAAGCGATCTGCACATCAACGCGGGCGCTGCTCAAGAGCGTGCCGGGAATGCGCGAAAGTGATCTCGCGCGTTCCATCGCGTGCATTGTATTCAGCGGGCAGATGATGGGCTGTGTCCCGCTCGACAAACAGGCGCGCCCCTTGCGCAGCGCGATCATCTGGGCGGATCAGCGCGCCGTCGAGCAAGAACGCTGGTTAGCAGCGCGTATCGGGCGCGAGGACATGTATCGCATCACCGGACACCGCTTGAGTTCATCCTATTCGCTGCCCAAAATGCTCTGGCTGCGCGATCATCAGCCTGATATCTACCGCGAAACGTACAAATTCGTCCACGCGAAAGATGCGATGGTCGCCCGGCTGACCGGCGTGTTCGTGACTGAGCCGTCCGACGCATCGAGCATGAATCTGTATGATTTGGAGGCGGGCGCGTGGTCGGCGCGCATCATCGATGCCGCCGGATTGAACGCCGAGCAACTGCCGACGCTCATCCGCTCCATTGATGTGGCGGGCGAACTCACAACACAGGCGGCAGAAGAAGTCGGCTTGGTCGCCGGGACGCCCGTCGTGATTGGCGGCGGTGATGGCGCGTGCGCGGCAGTCGGCGCGGGTGTAATCAGCGAAGGATCAGCGTATAATTATGTTGGCTCATCGTCATGGATCGCGCTGACGACGCGCAAACCGATTTACGACCCCGATCAGAAAACGTTCACCTTCGGACATGTCGTGCCGGATATGTTCATGCCGACGGGGACGATGCAAGCGGCGGGCGCATCGTACCAATGGGCGCGCGATCAGCTTGCGCCGCTCGAAGTCCAAGCCGCCGCCGCGTTGGGCATCTCCGCCTATGAGATCATGAACTTGGGTGCAGAGTCGTCGCCCGTCGGCGCAAACGGTCTGTTGTATCTGCCCTATCTGTTGGGCGAACGCTCCCCGCGCTGGAATCCACGCGCGCGCGGTGCGTTCATCGGCTTGACGATCCGCCACACGCGCCGCGATATGGTGCGCGCCGTCTTGGAGGGCATCACCTTCAATCTGCGCGTGATCCTCGACTGTTTCCGCAAGCAAGGAGCATCCATCGATGCGATGCGCGTGATTGGTGGCGGCGCGCGCGGACGCTTCTGGAATCGCATTATGGCGGATGTATACGGCGTACCCATTCAGCGACTCAGCGTTCTCGAAGAAGCAACATCAATGGGTGCGGCGGTCGTGGGCGGCGTTGGTGTCGGGCTGTACCAAGATTTCGGCATCATCGCGCAGATGAACCACATCGCAGCGACGATTCCGCCCGATCCCGCTGCTCAAGCACAATACGATAAGCTGTACCCGATCTTCGACGCTGCCTACATGGCACTCTTGCCGATTTACGATCAACTAGCAGAGGTGAATATATGATCAAGCCCGTAAAGAAACGTACTTTCTATTTCATCGGTGTGACGACGGCGCAATCGTCGATTATGAAGATTTTCCCGCGTTGGATGAAGATTCTTGGACAAGAGTGCGCGATTGTCGGCTATGACGCGCCCTTGAACGCGCCCCCCGCCGTCTACCGTGAGATCGTCGAACACATCAAGCGCGATCCGCGCGTGGTGGGCGGGCTGGTGACGGCACACAAGATCAGCCTGCTCGATGCCGCCTTCGATCTGTTCGATGAACTAGACGACTTGGCGACGTTAGCGGGCGAAGTGTCGGGAATTGGCAAGCAGGGCGAGAAATTGATCGGCTTCGCGCGCGATCCGATCTCGTCCCGATTGGCGATGGATGCGTTCGTGCCAACCGGACACTTCGAGCGCAATAACCCCGATGTGTTGTGCTTCGGCAGCGGTGGCGCAGCCGTCGCCATCATGATCGCGCTGGCGAAGCTGCCCACCCCCCCGCGCAAAATCATCTTGGTCGATATCAACCCTGACCGCTTGGCGCACGCGCGCGAGATTTATAACGGGCTTGAGACCGAAATTCATCTCGCCCAGTTCGCGCACAAACACACCATCGATAACGATCAACTGATCTCCAACAGCCGCGATGGATCGCTCGTGATCAACGCGACGGGGATGGGCAAAGACCTACCCGGTTCACCGATCAGCGACGCGGCGCGCTTCCCTGACAACGGATTGGCGTGGGAACTCAACTATCGCGGCGAACTGACGTTTTTGAAGCAAGCGCGCGCGCAAGCGGAGCGGTTGGCGGCAGTCGAGGATGGCTGGACGTATTTCGTGCATGGTTGGACGCAGGTGGTGGCGGGCGTCTTTGGCGTGAAGCTGACGCCGGATTTGTTCCAACAAATGGATGAGGCGGCGCGCACGTAACGATTGTATCCTCTAAACGAACATCGGTGCAGAGGACACGATATGACCGACCCGATTTACTTCTACTCCACCGCGGGCAAATACGGCGCGTTCTCCAACTTTTCGCAGCACGGCTTCACGCTTGATGATAAATTCTGGAAAACATCCGAGCATTATTTTCAAGCGCAAAAGTTCGCTGGGACGGAACACGAGGACTCGGTTCGGAACGCCACCACGCCGAAAGCCGCCGCTACCACTGGACGCCGCCGTGATCTGCCGCTGCGCAAAGACTGGGAACAGGTCAAAGACGACGTGATGCGCGCCGCCGTCCGCGCAAAGTTCACGCAGCACGCCGATTTGCGTCAGCTTTTGCTCGACACGGGCGACGCCCACATCGTAGAGAACGCGCCAAGCGACTATTATTGGGGCGCGGGCAAAAATGGCACGGGCAAAAATCGCTTGGGGCAGATTTTGATGCAAATTCGCGCTGAATTGAAGCAAGCAGCCTAGCCAGCACACAGCGATTTCAGTTTAGGGGTCAAAGACCGCTGATCGACAGCGTACCCTGCTCTGCGAAACGCCCGATATCCGCGCGCGTGATCGCCGCCGCGATCACATCGGGGAACACATCCGGCGTACACGCGAACGCTGGCACGCCCAACGCCGCAAATGCCGCCGCGTGGCGCTTGTCATATGATGGCGCGCCGTCGTCGCTCAATGCCAACAGCGCGATCATGTTCACGCCGGACTGAACGAGCGTATTGACGCGGCGCAGCATCTCCGCCGCATCGCCGCCCTCGTACAAGTCGCTGATCAGAATCAGGATTGTGTCGGCGGGACGTTCGATGCGCGTCTGACAATATGCCAGCGCGCGGTTGATGTCCGTGCCGCCGCCCAACTGCGTCCCGAACAGCAACTCAACGGGGTCTTGGAGATCGTCGGTCAAGTCCACGACGGCGGTATCGAACACGACCATGCGCGTCCGCAGCGTCCGCAGCGACGCCATGACCGCGCCGAAGATGCCGGCGTACACGACCGACGACGCCATCGAGCCAGATTGATCGACGCACAGCACAATATCGCGCAGCCACGACTGCCGCCGTCCATAGCCGAAGCGCCGTTCGGGAATGATCGTGCGGTATTCCGGTTGGTAATGCTTGAGATTGACGCGGATCGTCTTGTTCCAGTCGATTTCGTTGTACTTTGGACGGCGGTTATCGCGCGCCGCCCGGTTGATCGCGCCGGTGATCGCTTGCTCGGTCTTTTGCTTGATGCGCCGCTCGACTTCCTCGACCACGCGCCGGACGATCATCCGCGCCGATTCGCGCGCCGTCTCGGGCATGACGCTCTTGAGCGAAATCAGCGTCGCCGCCAGATGCACATCCGGCTCAACGGTCTCCAACAGTTCCGGTTCAAGCAGAAGCTGTTTGAGATTCAAGCGTTCGATGGCATCTTTTTGCATGATGCGCACCACCGAGGTGGGGAAGAACTGCCGGATATCGCCCAACCAGCGCGCCACACGCGGCGCAGACGCGCCCAAGCCGCCGCGCCGATCCTTCATCGACTCGTCGGGTTCGCCGCTGTAGAGCGCCGCCAGCGCGCCGTCCAGCGCGGCATCGCGTTCGCCCAACGACGCGCCCGTCCCATCCGAATCGCCGCCCAAAATCAGCCGCCACCGCCGTAACCGTTCGCCATCGTTCATGCTTCGACCCCCAACAAGCGCGCCAAGGCGGGCAAGACGCGATCCGCGCGTTCCACATCGAGCGCCGACGTTGATACGGATGCACGCGCGCCGCGTTGAGCGCGTTCCCCGATCATGCGGCGTTCTGGCGCTTGAAAGCTGCTGAATGTCCGACGCAAGAGCGGCAAAATATGCTCGAACGCCATAGTATCCAGCGACGCGACCCACGCATCGACCGCCACCAACAGCGCATCGTCGTGAATCAAGACCGCGCCGCTGTCGCGCAAGAAGCCCTCGATCCACGCCGCCGCGCTCGTGGGCTGGACGGCAGTCGAGAGCGCGAGGCGCATCCGCCGCGTGACCTCGCCCTGCGGGAACGTGCCGTTATCGCGTAACAAACGCACAGCGCGCCCACCCACCACGCCGTTGATCGACTCATCGTCCGCAATCCCGCGCAGCGCCGCCGTCCATGCTGCCGTCTGTCCCGCGTCTTGCAGCAGCCCAATCGCGCTATGGGCGGCGTTCAGCCGTTTGAACATCGCGCCCGCCGCGTCATCGTCGAGCGCATAGCACGCGGGCAGTACGCCGACGCAGATGCGCGTCACCAAGCCATCGACCACGATGCGCATCACCGTGATGCGATGATCCGCCCTGAACGTGCGCACGTCGCCATAGCGCGCCACATCGATCAATTTGGGCAGCGCGTCCATCAACAGCGCGACATCGGTGGTCAGCGCCGCCACATCCGCGAGGCGCTGCACGACCGCATCGGCGGCATCGGGCAAATCTGCCAGCAGGACATTCCCCAAGATGGCGATCAGCCACGCGAGATCGTCGGCAGTCGCGGCGACATGAGACGCCGACGCGGACGCGGCATCGCGGACGGTGTTCCCCCACTGGCTGGCGACAATCAGTTGGATCATCATTTCCGGATGCCACTGGACGCGCCAAAATTCGTGGAACGTCCCTTGCGTGCGCGCCATCGTTTTCGTCGGCACGCCCCAATTGACGCTCAGCAGTGTCAAGCGATGCAGCAGGATACTACGCGCAAAGTCCGTCGGCTTGCGCAGATCGAAATCGTGGTCTTTTGGCTCGGCAACAGACTTGAACTTTAGCGTGCGCTGCTGCATCTCCAGATCGCGCTGCAGCGGCACCATCGGCGTTCCCTCTGGCACCGCGCCCATGCGTTCCCCGACGATCAAGCGCCGCTCGATCAGGCGCATCGGTGCGGAGTCACCGCGACAGAACACCGCCAACGCGGTCTCGTTCATCTCATCGAGCGTCGGCACAGCGCGATCCCGCAGCGCCGCCAACGTTTCTGCGAGGCGCACACCGTCGATCACTTGCGCGGTCGAGGCGTTCAAATCTTCGCCGCGCAAGAGTGCCGCCACGCGTGCCAGCCAGCGCGCCGACACCTGATCGGGCGGCGTCGTCCACAGATGATCGTACCAACCGGGCGACGCGATGCCCGCGCCATAACCGCTGACCATCGACAGGCGCTCATACGTCCACGGCGCCCACGTCGCCTCTGTCTTGACCGACGGCAAGTTTTTCAACAAATCGATATCGAATTTCATGCTGCCCTTTTGATTGCGCCTCGCTTCGGTCAGCATCGGAACGTGCCACGCGCCGCATACGACCGCGACATGCTTATACTGTCGCTCTGCGACGTCGATCCGTGTGCGCATCCACGCTTCGCGCAGTTCCTCGCGGATATCGAGATCGACCGATATCATCGTTTCGGCGTCCATCTGCATAACCGACGCGCGCAGCACCGCCATCGCGTCCCCAACCGCCTCGAACAGCGCCATCGGATCGCCATGTCCGCGTTGTTCGATCAATGAGTCCCACCAGCGTTCGCCGTCGTTATAGCCCGCCGCCCGCGCCAACGCGCCCAACGGATCGCGGCGAATGGCGATGCCCGGCGCGCTGTCGTCACGCGGTGGCGTTGGCGCGGCAGCTTCATTTTCTTCGTCGTCAATTGGCATCGGACTTGGCGGGTGAGGTTCTTGCTCCCTATCGCCGCTTGGAGAGGGAGTCTGAGGATACGCTAGTTCCTGAAGATGTTCCGTCAACGCGAGCATGTGCTTTTGTGGCAGGTCGATAAACTCCAGTAGGATGCCGTTTTGCAGCGCGTATTGAATGGCGATCCATTCCGGCGAGAACACCGCAAACGGATACCAGACCGCTTGTGCGGGCTGCGTCGGATTGTAGATCAACAGCGCGACGGGCGGCTGCATCGCTGGATTGCCCGCCAACAACTGCACCGACGCCGCCTCAGCGGGCCCTTCGATCAACACAACGTCCGGGTGCAGCGCGTCAAGCGCCCGTTGCAGCGCGCGCGCCGACCCGACACCGTGATGGCGCACGCCAAACAAATGCACAGACATGGCTTAATCCATCACGGCAATCATGAGGCACCATCCCGACAGGCTTTGTACAAATCCGCCCATTCGCCGCGCGTTTTGACAACCGTTTCCAAGTATTCCAGCCAAATTACGCGGTCGCTGGTCGGCTCTTTGATCACCGCGCCGACGATCCCGCCCGCCATATCCGCGGCGCTCAACGTGCCGTTCCCAAAATGTGCCGCCAGCGCGATGCCGTTGGTCACAACCGAGATCGCTTCGGCGGCGGAGAGCGTCCCCGACGGCGATTTGATTTTCGTCGCGCCGTCGGCGGTCACGCCCGCGCGCAGTTCGCGGAAGATCGTCACGATGCGCCGAATCTCATCGACGGCGGCGGCTTCGGGCGGCAGATCGAGCGCGCGCCCCAGCGCGCCGACGCGCCGCTGCACGATCTCGACTTCTTCTTCAAGCGTGGCGGGCGTAGGCAGCACGACGGTGTTGAAGCGGCGGCTGAGGGCGCTCGACATATCGTTGACGCCGCGATCCCGGTTGTTCGCCGTCGCAATCACGTTGAAACCGCGTACCGCTTGCGTCTCGGCGTTCAGTTCTGGTATCGGCAGCATCTTTTCGGACAACACCGTGATCAGCGTATCCTGCACGTCAGCCGGGATGCGCGTCAGTTCTTCGACGCGGCACAGTTTGCCCGTCGCCATCGCGCGCATCATCGGGGACTCGACCAACGCCGCGCGGCTGGGTCCATCTGCCAACAAGCGCGCATAATTCCAGCCGTAGCGCATCGATTCTTCGCTCGTGCCGGCGGTACCCTGCACCAACAGCGTCGAATCGCCGCTGATCGCCGCCGCGAGATGTTCGCTGACCCACGATTTCGCCGTTCCCGGCACGCCCAGCAGCAGTAAAGCGCGATCCGTCGCCAGCGTCGCAATCGCAATTTCCATCAGGCGGCGATCCCCAATGTACTTGGGTGTGACCTCAAATTTATTCTTGAGCTTGCCGCCGAGCAGATACGTGGCGACGGCGCGCGGCGACAAATTCCAATTCGGCGGGCGCGGGAATGTGTCCTGCTGCGCGAGCGCCTCCAATTCGGCGGCGAACTGAATTTCGGCGTGCTGGCGCAGGGCGATTTGTGGATCACTCATAGGCGATATCCTTCAGCATGGCTTGACGGAGCGATAACATCTCGACGAACGACGCGATTCCGTTCTCTGCGCCGATCCCGCCTAACTTCATTGCCTCCAGCGCATAGCCAACATCGGCACGCGCGATGAACAGCGCCGCTTCGCTCATGTACGAGAGCGCACCGTGCGAACGCAGCGTCGCGCACGTCTTGATCAGGGTTTCGATGAAGGTTTCGGTGACGCGCCGCGACCAGATCGCGCCGTGATCGGTGAGTTCGCGCAGCGTCGGTTGCTGGATGAGCGCCGACTCGACGGCGTGCAGATGCTTGAGCGCCCATTGTTCTTGTTCGGGCGTGACGACGGGCGGATCATCCGGCACGGGCAGCGCCCAGATTGCCTCATCGTGTAAGAATGACCACGCCTTATTGACCGTCACGAGCCATTTGCCACGTTCGCCCATGACGTTAACGACGACCGCCAACCAGCGATCCACGTTGCGATTCACGGCAGCGAGATCGAGCAGTTTGGGCAAGTATGGATGGGGAATCCGCTTGCCCTTGCGCGCCAACAGCGTCAGCGCCTCCAAGATCAGCGGCTTGTGCTTGAGCGACTCGTTGACCAGCCAATTGAGGTCGATCATGGTGCGTGTGCTGCACGCCGGACGGGTCTCGCGCGCCAGATCGACACTTGCCGGAAACGGACTCGCGCCCGCCGCACTGGTCGGCAGGATGATCCCCGCGCGCCGATGCGTTCCCGCTACTGCCGCCGCGATCAACAGACGATGCGACGGATCGCCGTCGCCCGACAGCGCGCGCGCCGCCAAGGTGGGCGTATCGTCGTCCGCCACGGACAGCGATGCGCGCTCCGTGCCGATCATGGCGGCGAACAAGATTTTGTCCCAAACATCCATCGCGGGTTACTCCAATGAAAAAATCACGCCATCGGCATACAGCATCAATGACCGAAACGTGTAGCCGTTCCATTCTCCGAAGATTGGGAAGGTCGCGCCACCGCCCGCCGCCAACAACACCATCTCGCGCAAGCGTCCCATCGTCGGGGCGATCAGCACGCCACGATCATCGCATAACAGCGTGCGCTCGCCGACGCGCGTCAGCGACGCACGCTGTAAGGCAATCGGGAAGCGTTCCAAAAACGGATTGCGCTTCAACGCATCGGCATAATCGTAAAGCGCGTCCTCCATCGTCAAATGGACGAAGCAGGAGCGCATTTGCTCGTCGGGCAGCGCCAACGACGACATCGACGCGCGCGCTTTGATCAGCGCCCGCTGTGGGAACGCGCCCGGATAGTAAACAAGTTCCGCGTTAAACGTCTCGCCCGTCAAATACACATCATCGAAGCGGACGACGCCGCGCCCAAACTGTGGCTTGAAGTCGATGATCGCCGCCCAATTGCGCGTCGTCATGCCGAACAACCAGATGATGCGCGTGAGCAAGCTGTCACTGGTGTCGAGCGACTGCCCCATGACCAGCCACGTATCGCGCACGCCCTCGCCCGCCGCGATGACTTCATCCTGTTTGACGCTGAAGCCGATCAGCGCGCGGATATCGGCTTGCATGTCGGGCGGGAGCGCGTCGATCCGCTCGTAACTGTCCGCCAGCAGATACAAACGCGCGATTTCGTCCAGCAGCGGACTGGCGTCGGTCTGGACTTTCGTGCGCAGCGCCGCCATGCCGCCCAGACTCCGCAGCCGTGTCGCCACGCCGCCCGCTTGCGCATCGACCATGCGTTTGGCGATCTCGTCCCAGAACGCATAGCCGTTCAAGCGTGGATCGGTCAAGCCCTGCCGCGCGATATCGCGCAAGCGCAGGCGCAAATCTGCCATGCCCGCTGCCACTTTCGCCAAGCGCGCATCGACGGTCTTTTGCTTCGCGGCGACTTTCGCGGACTTCGCTTTTTCAGATGCGGCGGGCGCTTCGGGCGCGGGTTCGCTGGACGTGGCGCGCTTCTGTCGATTGACGATCCACATTTTCACCGCCTCAGGCGTATCGCCTTGCGGAAACTGGTCGATATCCGCGATGGCTTTCAGCGCCAAGCCCACCGCGTGCTTGCATGGAAACTTGCGACTCGGACAGGTACATTTCGCTGGCAGACTTGTGTCCTCAAGGTCGATGCAGACGAAATACGGGGCATTCGCGCTGCCTTGAATCGCGCCCCATGCGCGCACGCCGTCCGTGCCGATGTTCGTCCACGCGCCAGATGATTGCTTGATGCCATCTTTATAGGACGCCGCATCCACCGACGCCGCGAGCTGCGCCTGACTCAGATTCATGTCGCCGTCCGTTACGACTCGAAATCGACGCGGACGATTTCAAACGTCTCACGGCTGCTGTTGGTCATCAGATAGGCGTAAATCACGTAGATTTGATCGTCACGCCGCGCCGCCGTCGTCGCGGGTTCGTGTTCCGCCGTCCCAACGACTTGTGCGGACGCGAAATCATCGGCGCTCGTCAGCCGATACACAACGCCGCCAGAGACCGCGATCAAGCTGCCGTCGGCATCGAGGATCATGCCATCCGCGCCCAAGGGTGTTTCGAGCGCGATTTCGGTCAGCGCCGTCGGATCATCAAGCGGGATTTTGAACAACTGTCCTTGTCCGGCAACCGACGCGATCAGGTAGCCGTCGGGATGCGCGACGATCCCGTTCAGCCCGAAGAACGGCGCACTAAAGCGGTCGTCCTCGATGAAAAGCTCGGCGTTCCCGTCGGCGTCCACCTTGTAAATCGCGGGCGAAAAGCTGTCGGTGACGTAGGCATTGCCATCCGCATCGACGGCGACATCGTTGGCGAAGCCGCGTCCCGGATGCAAGTCGCTGAGATCGACGAAGAATTGGCGTTCGCCCGTATCCAGATCATACGCGCCCAAGCCGATGATGCCCGGTGACGCGAAGTTGAAGAACACGTCCGCTTCCGAACTGGTCACCAGCAAGCGGCGGTTGGCGGCGGCGATCTCGATGCCAGCCGACACATTGATATCGGCATCGTCGATGAACGGCGTCGATTCGCCGTCGTCACTGACGCGATAAACCGTGCCATCCGCCAGCGATCCGAGCAAGAAGGCGCTGTTTTCGGCGTCCCATTCGATCCCCTCCGGGTTGAAGCCGGGACGCTCGATCACGATTTCATCGGGCAATTCCTGTGCGAACGCGAATCCCGACACTGATAATGCGAGTGCTAAACCGATCAACCATCGTTTCATTATTTGCTCCTGTTTAGGCGGGCGCGCCAGCGTCACGCCCCTACATCGCTGCATCACATCCGTAGGGGCGCACCGCTGGCGCGCCCCAATTTTATATTACACCAGCGCCGGCAGCAGCAGCGGCTGCCCTGCAATCTCTGCGAACCAATACGGCATCCAGCCGATCCCGAACAGATCGACCGTGATATCCTTCTTGAACGGCGTCAAGATGAATTCTTCCGTCGTCGTCGCCACCTTCGCCCACTTCTCATTGACAGCGCGCACGGCGGCTTCGTATTCCTCGACCAACTTCTGTTCGTTGCCTTCCAACGACGCGAGATCGCTCTCGATCACGCTGACCTCGCCCTTGGAGATTTTGCGCTTGACGGCGGCGTTGCTCATGCGCGAGAGCGTGTAGGTGGTGCGCCCGCGCAAAAGTCCCAAGACCGCCTCGCCCGTCGTGAACAATTCTTCGCGCCGTCGCTCTGCCTGTTCTTGCTTTTCGGCTTGGAGGCGCGTGGCTTTCTTGCGCTTGTTGTCGTCCATCTTGTCGAGCGCCGTCTCGTATTTCTGCGTCACGGTATCGATCTCGGCGTCGCGGCGTTCGCGCGCGACCTGTTGAAGCTGCGCGCGAAACTGGCTGATGTCAGCGTCGGGGCTGCCAAACAAATTGAGCACCGAATTGTAGGGGAGCGCCAATTTCGCTGTGCTGTACAGTTGATCGCCCAATTCGCGCTTGAGCGCCGTCACGCGCTTGGCGTCCGCCAAACCCGGCGGCAAGTCCCCATACAGCGCCGCGCCCGTCGCTTCGCCGCTGATTCGGCGTGTATCGAGCGACGCGATCAAGAAATCATCCCAGTGGACGATGCCAGCGCGATCCAAATCTGGCACGAGATAGGTGAACACGCGCGCGGTGTACAACTGCGTGCGCTTGTCCTGAAAGCGAATCGTCGTCTGTGCCAGCAAGCCCGGCTTGTACGCCAGACGCGCGCCCGACTCACCTACTCCAGCGAAGTTCGTGCGCCGCTGCCAATCCGCGACCGCCTGATCGGCGTTGACCGTGAACGGCAAGAAATACTGCGCGACGCTTGCCGAGATCGGCGGGTGATTCTCGGAGAAACCAATGGGCGCGCTGCCCCGTCGTGCGGGTGGCGGCGTGGGCGCGGACGGAGGTGCTGCTTGCGGATTATAATTGTTGCTGTTGCTCGCGGATGCGGACTGTGCCACATACTCGTAACCGGCTTGCTGGTTGCCGGTTTGCGTCGCGTTGTAGGGATTGTAGGCGTTCGGATTCGGCACGGGCGCGTTATAGGCGTTGTTCGAGCCGTAATTTTGCGCGCCATAAGCCTGTGCGCCATAGTTGGGCGCGGGCGGTGCGTTGGGCAGCTCCGGCAAACTCGGCGGCATCTCTGGCATCGTTGGGGGCGGCGGCGGCATCCCCGGCGGGGCAGATTGCGCCGCGTAATCCTGATACCATGCGCCACCCGGCGGCGCGGAATTGCGCATCGCCGCCGCGAATCCGACCGGATTAGCGGGCGCGCCGTAAGGCTGCGATGGCGTGGGGGCGAACGCGGCGGGCGGGGGCGGGGCGGCGGGCGGCTGTGGCATGGTGTAGCCGCGCTGACGTAAGAGCGCGTTGCGCTGTGCCGCCATCAAAATGCCGATCTGCTGGCGCGTCAGTGGGCCCCGCAGGTAACTCATCGACCAGCGCGTGTGCAGCATGACGGGACCCGATTTGTCGTGGACGTTGTGCATCAGGAACACGCGCGGCGGCACATCTGCGATCAGGCGCTCGACTTCTTTCAGACTCAAGCCGCCCTCCGCCTCCGCCAACGCTTCGAGTCCTGCCATGACGCGCTGTTTGTCGCCGTCGGTCTGCAAGCGCCCGATGAACCACGTTCCCGCGTTGGTCAAGCCCTTGTAATCGAGGTCACCGGGATTTTGCGTCGCCAAGATCAGCCCCAAGCCGAAGGCGCGCGCCTGTTTGAGCAAGCGGAGCAGCGGCTCTTTGGTCGGCGGATTCTTCGGATACGGCGGGAAGTAGCCGAACATCTCATCGATATACAGCAGCGCGCGCAAACTCGTTGTGCCGGACTGCTGACGCATCCAACCGAGCATGTTTTCGAGCAAGAGCGTGATCACGAATTGGCGTTCGACTTCGGTCAGATGCGCCGTGTACAAGATCGAGACGCGCGGCGCGCCTTCTGGCGTGTAGAGCAAGCGATGCACGTCCATCGGTTCGCCCGTCAGCCATGATTGAAACGACGGCGCGGCGACGATGCTGTTCAGTTCCATCGCCAGTTTGCCGCGCTGCCGCTCGCTGATGTATTCGTCGATGGGGAACACGCCGAGCTTGTTGAAGGGCGGGCGCTGCACTTGCAGGATGATATCTTCCAGCGTCAAATCTTGCCCGCGCTGCCACGCGAACTCAAAGATGTTAGCGACGAGAACATGATCCTTGTCTTGCAGCGGCTGCGCATCGCGCCCGACCAACGCCAACAGTGCCGTCACAATCCCGTTGATGCGTTCGCGGTTGGCTTCTTCGTTGCCCACCCACCCATCGCGCGGGGCGCGCAGCGATGCCAGAATGCTGATCGGCAGCCCGGCATCCGATCCCGGCGTGTAAATGCTGAAATTGCCGACGTGCTTGAGCCAGCGCATCCGATCCGGCACAATGCCCCAACTCGCCAGCCCTTCGCGCCAACGATGTGCCACGTCAGCGGCGTACTGTCCCACATCCATGCCCGCGCGCCGCGCATCATCGACGTTGATCCACGGCTGAAATTCTTCGGGACTCAAGTCGGGGAAGTTGAGCATCAGATTGGTGATGTCGCCCTTGGGATCGACGATGATCGCCGGGATGCCATCCAAGATCGCTTCTTCGAGCAGGCTGATGCACAAACCCGTCTTGCCGCTCCCGGTCATGCCGACGACGACGGCGTGCGTGGTCAGATCGCGCGCGTCGTAGTAGACGACGTTGTTGGTGATATTGCCCGAATTCGGGTCGTACTGACGCCCCAAGTAGAAATTGGCGGGCGCTTCAATGAACAAAGGGGGCATAACGTCTCCTCATAAAAGGACTGACGACTGAGGGTAAAGGACTGAGTAAAGCATACCGATCTGTTGAGAGGCGAAACCAGATTGACAACCGGTTGGGGCGACCCGCTGGATCGCCCCAACATCGTTTGCTATCGCTCTCGATTCATACGGCGGATGGGTGCAAACTTAGTCCTCAGTCCTGCTCTAACACGTCAACGATGGCGTGCGCGCTTCCGCCCAACGCCGTTCAAATTCCTGCGTGTACAACGCCGCCAAATCAGGGTCATTGATGATCAACAGATTTTCGTCGTTCGAGTCGGAGGCGCTGGCGGAAAAATTGAACGATCCGGCGAGAACGAACTGACGATCCACAATGAACACTTTATGATGCAGCACGAACGAACCGCCGTCTTGGCGCATGGGCAAGCCGGCGCAGAACAACGGGCGCAGTTCCGAAAATTCGGTTTCGCTGCCTGTGCGCTCGAAGATGCCGCGCACATTGACGCCCGCATTGGCGCGACTGAGAATAACATCGCGCATCGTGTCCAGCGTGAACGAAAACGCCAAGAAATCGATGCTGCGCTGTGCGCCCGTCAGCGTCGTGTTGACCGCATCGATCACATTGTCCTCCGCCGCGAAGAACGTGGCGATAGCGATGCCGTCTTGCGTGAAGAATGGATTCGGCGTCTGTGACGGCGAACGGGGTCCGAACAACCCTTGCACGAACATCTCATCGAACTCTGCTTGGAAGTTCTCGACTGCCTGCCGTGAACGCAGCGCGATGGCGTTGTTGTTGTTGCGGTAGGTATCGTTAATCGTGTAATTCCACGAGCCGAGCCAAACCACGGCGCTGTCCAAAATCATGAATTTGTTGTGCATCAAGGCGCTGCGGTTGTCGTTCACAATCGGAATATTCGCCGCTTCAAGCTGTCCGAGCGTCGTATCCTCATCTTCGATGCCATGTTCATCGTCGGTTACGACGCGCACACGCACGCCGCGCGCCTTTGCGGCAAGGACAGCCGTCGTCAGCGAGGGAACGTTGAACTCGAATGCCGCGATATCCAGCGTCCGCTGCACACCGCCAATTGCCGCCGCCAAGTTTTCATCGATACCGCCGCGATAGGTGGCAGCGTCACGGCTGCCGGTCGGCGCGTTGAAATACACCTCCCAGAAGCCCTTGCGATAGCCGAAGCCCTGCCCAACCGGAATGGTGGTCACGCCAGCGGGCAGCCCGCCGCTGCTCACCGTTGGAATGGTTGTGGACGGGCGTGCCGTCGCCGGACGCGAAGTCGCCGTTGCGGGACGTGCCGTTGCAGACGCCGGACGGGGTGTGACGGAGGCGCTGTTCGGCACGTTGACCGTTGACGATGCGGGGGGTTGGACGCCGCCGCCGCTATCCGAATCGCAGCCCATCAGCGCGAATAACACCGTCGTGAGCAGAATGAAAGCGAACCGATTGATCGAGCGCATCAAAATTGTTCTCCGATGATTGATAAAGGGCTTCAAAGATCGATAGGCGGTTCGTCCGCGTCCAGCGGTGGCGGGGTATTCAGTTGGATCGTGATGGTATCTGCCATCCCACTCACCCACACCAACAGCGTGTCCAAAACATCGCTATCGCTGATCGACGGGGCGGGCAGCGGCGCCTCCAGCGCGAATGCGATGCCATCCCGCAGCGTGTCCGCGCGCAGCGTCTCATCCGCGCTGGAGGCGCTCGGAATCGGCGGGACGCCCAACCCGACCAGTCCGGCGCGCGTCACCGGACGACCTATCTCGCCGGACGCGCCCGCGATCTTGTCGAGCGCCGCGTTCGCCTCGTCGGGCGTCATATCCGCGCGCTTGCCGACGACGCGATTCATGCCCTTCACGACGCGATGGAGCGCGTCCATGCTCGCTTCAAACTCGCTATCATCCGCCGCTTGCAGATCGAGCCGCGCGATTTCGCTCTCCGTCCAATGCAGCAGGGTTTCGGCGTCGTCGTCCATCAATTCGCCGCGTAGATCGGCGCTTTCGTACAGGCTAATCACTGCATCTTTAGCGCGGCTCATCGTTCAGTGTTCTCAGCAGCTTCTTTCGCGTCGCGCACGTCGTCCTCAGCGTCCATGACCGCTTCGTAGACCGTCATCGCCTGTTCAATCAGCACCGCCGCCGCGTCGTGTCCGGTCTGTTGCGCAATTTCCAGCGGCAGCTTGCCGTTGAAGTCAGTCGCGCCGGGATCAGCGCCCCTGCCGAGCAACCAGCCGACCATCTCCGTCTGTCCGAAGCCCGCCGCGCCGTGCAGCGCCGTGTTGCCGCCCACGCCCGCGTTGATATCTGCGCCCGCGTCTGCCAACGCCGTTGCAGTACCCGTGCTGCCGCCAATCGCAGCGAAATACATCAGCGGAATGTTGTGTGCGCCCGTCGCCTGCACCAGATCGGCATCGTCCGTCAGCATCCCGCGCACATCCTCCAAGCGTCCGAGCAGCGCCGCCGTGCAAATATCGAGCGGTGCGCCCTGTTCGAGCAGATATTCAACAATCGCGCGCTGTCCGGTGTGCGCCGCCGCCTGAATCGGCGTCTCGACCCAATCAGCATTCTCGTTGAGCAGCGCGGGGTGTTCCGCCAGAAGCTGCTGTACTTTCTCAAGATCGTGATGTGCCGCGATCACAAAACCGTTGATCGTCTCTTGGCTGAGTTCCATCATCGTCGCCTTCTGTCTAGAAGATCGCATTTCTTCTATTGTAGTCGCATTCCGCTTGCGCTCCAACTATGATAGCACAGGTGTTCCATCACGCAATCGTTTTAGCGCGCTAAACCCCCGCAAAAATGGGGGGAATGGACAACCGCACGCCCAACCTAAGTGCGTCAAGAAAGTTCTTGAAGCAACATCACCCCCCAGCCCCCTCTCCGTACCCGCTGGGGGGTGAGGTGAATCAGGGAGAAAACCAAACATGTCCTCCCCTCAGCTCCGTACCCGAAAGGGGGAGTCGTTTGGTGGGCTATCTCCCGATCTCCAAGTGGAGATCGGGAGACAAGGGGTGTCCTATTTGGGTTTAGCGCGCTAAACCCCTATAAAAATGGGGGGATCACGCCGATAATGAACGCAACGGGTTGTGCCATGCACGCCACCGAATGAGAATCATGCCATGACCGATTTTGAACTTGATATCGACGCCATGAGCGACGACGGCGACGGCGCAGGCACACACAAGCGCCAGCGCCTGTATGTGCCATACACGATTCCCGGCGAGCGCGTCCTCGTCCACACGTCATCCGATAGCCACGCGCGCCGCGAAGCCCGTCCGGTGGAGGCTGCACCGCTGATGGCGCGCGGCATCCGCTTGATCGATGAGTCGGCGGATCGCGTTGCGCCGCGCTGTGTTCATTTTGGCGCGGGGCGCTGCCGTGTGTGCCGCTGGCAGCACATCGATCCGGCGGTTCAAGCGGCGCTCAAGCAAGATATGTTCGTGGACATGCTGGCGCGGCACGGGCGGCTGTCCGACGCGCAGATTGACGCCGCGCTGCGCCCGATCATCGCCGCGCCCGCCGCATGGGAATACAACCATCACACAACCTTTCAAGTCGAGGATGGGCAGCTTGGCTACCCGAACACCGACGGCGGGACGCACGCGCCCATCGTCGAATGTCCGATCACGCATCCCGACGTGATGGCATTCGTCGACATACTCGATCTCGACTTGACGGGCGTGCGCCGCGTCAAAATTATGCACGGGGACAACGGCATGATGCTGATCTTGACGCTGTTGACCGACGACGCGCCCGATATCGAGATGGACATGCCCGCCAGCGTCAATATCATTCTGCCGGACAATGAACCGATGAATTTGTTGGGCGATTCGCACGCCCGTTATACCATCAATGGCATGTCCTTTCGCGTGACGGCGGGCGCGTTCATCCGTCCGAACATCGGCGCACTGCCCGGCATGATCCGCGCGGTGATCGACCTGCTCGACCCGCGCGCCGACGAGCGTATCCTCGATTTGTACGCGGGTGTCGGCGTGTTCAGCGCCTTCATCGCGCCCCATGTCTCCAACGTCACGCTGATCGAGAGCTTTCCGCCCGCCGTGACCGATGCCGATCTGAACTTGGCGGCGTTCGATAATTTGGACGTGATCGAAGGCGGTGTCGATGTGGTCTTGCCGGAACTGGACGAGCTATTCGCGGCGGCGGTGGTCGATCCGCCATCGGGGCGCTACGGCGGGCTGACCGATGAAACGGTGGCGGCGTTGGCAGCGCGCGCGGTGCGGCGCTTGGTCTACGTCAGCGGCGATCCGGCGACGCTGGCGCGCGACTGCCGCAAGTTGGGGAGCGCGGGTTGGCGGTTGGTGGCGGCGCAGCCCTTCGATCTCGCGCCCAACACGGCGGGGCTGGAGGCGGCGGCGCGGTTTGAGCGGGTGGAAACAAAGTAGATAACCCAAGTTTTGACTCGTCCCACTATCCTCGCGGAGATACGAAACGAATTGACGCGCTTCGATTCCGATGCCATCGTGATGCTGTGCAAATGCTTCGACTGCGCCATTGGCGATCTTTTGGTACTTGAAAATGATGCGAAAGATCAACAATAATCCTAAAAGTACATTGAAGCACAATTTCCGCATATTAGCGTTCAGCCTGTGTAGCTTAACGGATAAAGCACCTTCCTCCTAAGAGGGTGATAATGGTTCAATTCCATTCACGGGCAGTTAATATTCAACTCGTATTCGTGAAAATTCGCACAACCCGCGATTCGGGTGTATAATCGCCTCAATTCGTCTCCACAGTTGAGGAGTCTCCCCCCATGCCGACGCTGCTGGCGCACGGCGAGTTAGGCGCATTCGATGAAGTGCTGCTGCTCGGCATCGGCGGCGCGTTTGTCGTGATGATGGTCGTCAGTTGGCTCAAAAGCCGCGATCTCCCCAATGACGATCCCGAACCAACGTCCAACCCGTCCGCTGCCGATACACTCACCCCACCCGCCGATACCGATCACGTCGCGCTGCAATAGATGCGCCGCCTGATCCGCCGCCTCACCCCGTTCGCCGCGCTCATCGTCGTGCTGTTCGCCGCCTTTCCGCCGGAAGTCCGCGCGCACGGTTACCTCGTCCGCGCCATCCCGGACAATCGTGCCGTCTTGGAACGCGCGCCCGTCCGCGTCCAATATTGGTTCAGCGAATCGCTCGAACCCGCCTTCAGTTCGATCACGATCCGCGACGCGGCGGGCGGCGAGATCGCGGCGGGCGGCGTCGATGCGCGCGATCCGCGTCTGCTCACGACGCGGCTGCCCATCGGCTTGCCGGACGGGGTGTACAGCGTCGATCTGCGCCTCGCCTTCGCCAGCGACGGGCATGTGATCGCGGAGCGGCGCGCGTTCTTCGTTGGGGCGAGCGGCGCGTTCGCGGGCATCGAGGCGCAGACCAGCGCCGTCCCGCTCGAAATCGCGTGGCGCGCGCTCGTGTTGATTGGCACGACCCTGCTGTTCGGCATCTACGGCACCTATGCGCTCGTGTTCATCCCGGCGTGGGGCAACACGGCGCATCCCGCTGGCAATCTGCCGCCGCGCGTCATGCGCCGCGTGCATCGCATCGCGGGACTCGCGCTTGGCATGGCGCTGGTCGGCAATCTGATCGCGCTGATGCAGCAATCGATGGTCTATTTCGACGCCGATATCGGGCGCGTGCTGTCCGAAAACTTATGGAGCGTCGTGCGCACATCCACGCGCTTCGGGGATACATGGAACGCGCGCATGGCGTTGTTGGCGCTGATCGCGGCGCTGCACGCCGCCGCGCTGTCCGTCCGCGCGTCACAGCCGCCGCTGGTGCGCGCGTTTTTGACGGCGAATCTATGGGCGCTACCGCCGCTGATCTTGACGTGGAGCGTCAGCGCGCACGCCGCCGGATCGCCGATTTTGCCGTGGGCGGCGCTGATCAGCGATTGGCTGCACGGCGTCGGCGTCGGGCTGTGGGCGGGCGGCGTGGCGGCATTGGCGTTGATTTTGCCGGTCGCACTGCAACCCTACGTGGCGGACGAACGCGCGGCGATCATGCGCGCCGCTCTGCGCCGTTTTTCCCCGCTGGCGTTGGCGTGCGTGGCGGTTGTGATCGCAACGGGCATCTACAACGCGACCAACTGGATCGCGCACCCCGCCGATGTCGCGCTGCCGTATGGCGTCGCGCTGCTGCTGAAATTGGCATTGATCGCGCCGCTGTTGGCGTTGGGGTACGTGAATAAACCAAACCGCGACCTCCTCCCCCCGCCCTCTCTCCAAGTCGAGCGAGGGCGATTGAGCGTCCTAGACTCCCCCTCTGCAAGAGGCACCTCTCCGGTACGAAGCGGGGGCGGGGGGGGGAGGTTGCAGGTAAACGGGAATCGCGGGGTGAGCTTAGAAGCCATCGCTGCCGCCGCCGTGCTGATCGCCGCCGCGACGTTGAGTGCGACGCCCGTCCCGCCGTTGGAGATCGCTGGACGCGATCAGCCGCCGCCGTCCGCCGTTGCGCGCGTTGATGACATGGAAATGTCCGTGACGGTTGCGCCCGGTGGACCCGGCGTGAACACCGTCGATGTTGCGCTGACGCGCGGCGGCGTCCCGGTCGAAGCTGCCGCCGTGCGCGCGCGCCTCACGCAGCCCACCCGTGATGTGCGCAGGGCGTGGCAGGACGCCGAGCCGATTGGCGGCGGCGTTTACACCGCGGCGGGCGACGAGATCGACCGCGCGGGCGCGTGGTGGCTGATCGTGCAGATCGACGCTGTGCAGCGCGCATTCGCATTCGATATTCGCGCCGATGCCGCCGTCGCCCTGACGCGCGATCCGTCGCCCATCAACGTGATCGCGCTGGTGGGCGTGCTGTGCGCGCTCGGATGGGCGGCGCTGCCCTCGCTGCGGCGGTTCGCGCGCTGGTTGGATTGGAGTCCGGGCGCGGTCGCGGTCGCGGGCGGCGCGATTGCCGCCGCTGTCGGCGTCGTGATTGTCGGCATCATCGCATCGAACACCGCCGCCGCGCAGTTGGACGCCCAGTTGAATCCGCCGCCCGCCGTCGTCAACATCCGGTTGCCGGACGCCGAATCGCTGGGGCGTGGAGAAATCGCACTCGACTCGGCGTGCGGCTGGACGGGCGGGACGCTGGCGGAACTCGTCCGCCGCTTGGAGCGCACGCGCGACGACGCCTTATATGCCGCTGTCCGCGACGGCTGGCGCGATCTGTCTGCGTGCAGCACGAATGATGAAACGACTCGTTGGGATATCGTCAATTGGATTCGTTGGGGACTGGGATAAACATGCACACACTGATTTACACAGCGGATGATCGCTCGCTTGCCAACCGCATTGCCGCCGATGCCCGCCGTGCTGGACTCGCGCTGACCGATTTGACCACCACGCCGCCCGCCGCCATGCCCGCGAAAGAGATGCACAATTCCGCGCTGATCGCGGTGCTGTCGCCCGCCGCGCTGCGCGATCCGAGCGTCGAACGCGCGCTGAACGCCGCGATGGACGTGGGACAGCATGTCGTCCTCGCAATCGCGGCGGCGGTCGAACTGCCGAAAGCGATCAACCACTTGGACGCGCTCGACTTCACCAAAACAACGGACGCCGATAGGCTGATCGCGCGCGTCAAGGCGATTGAGTCGGGCGACGCCGGGCTGCCCTTGCGCACGCGCACGCCGTCGGTCAAAAAGTCGAACCGTCAGACGGCAGCGATCTTAGCCGTCCTCGCGCTTGGGATGTTCGGGGCGGGGATTTACGGCGTTGGCGTGATGGGGCTGCAAGCGCCGCGCGCGGAATATGACGCGAACGACACCGCGGAAGCCATGACGATCCAAGCCTATACCGTGCCGGAACTCGAACAATACGCGCGGATGATCCCGCAGAACGACGCCGACGCCGCGAATTACGCATCCACGCTGCGCGCCATACCGACCGCCTATCGCCCGCTGGTGGCGGGGACGGCGACGGCGTTTGCGCAGGGGACACCGATCATCGTACCGACGCAGATCATCGTCACGCCCGACCCGACCGCTGCATCGTAACCGTAGGGGCGTCCCGCTAGGACATCCACGTCATAGCACGCCCGCGTTGTAGGGGCGACTCAGTGGGTCGCCCGCAGTATGACCTAAACTCAGTTTTGGATCGCTTCACCTCACCCCCCAACCGTCTCTCCATTGCATGGCTGAGGGGGCTTTCAAACCCGTTGTGACCTGTCCTGCTCCCCCTCTCCACGCTGTGGGTATTTATTCACCTACCCGTGCAGACCGCATTTTGCCCCAGTCCTATTGGGTTCATTATGTGTTTCTTGGGTTCAAATTTGTGGATTTTGAGCTTAATCCCATGGATAGGTGAAT
>DAOTUQ010000105.1:0-27222 GCA_034437055.1 Anaerolineae bacterium | reverse complement strand
GCGGTCTGCACGGGTAGGTGAATAAATACTGATCTTCGTGCCACGAAGTTCTTTATGGACATCTAAGGCTTATATAGGGTCATAACCCAGTGAAGATACCGCGATGGCTGAGTAGTTACGAAAAATCTTTCTTGCGCGCGGCGAAGGTATTGAAAAAGAAATACCGCCGACTCGATGACGATCTAAAAATCTTGACTGCGGCGCTCAAAGGTGGCGAGATGCCCGGCGATTTGGTGCAAGGTTTGGGTGGAAAAATCGCCTATAAAGTGCGTTTGCCCAACCGCGATGCACAGCGCGGCACCAGCGGCGGCTATCGAGTGGTTTACTACCTTCAGACCGAAACGGTGATCCGGTTGATCGATATCTACAGCAAAAGTGACCGCGAAAATATGACAGCGGACGACATTCGCACGCTCATCCAAGAGGTTGAACCCGACCATGACGAAACGCCCCCAAACCCCGACTTCCCAACTCCCTGAACGACGCGGCGTCCTCGCCCGCATCGCCGCGCCCGAATCCGCGCCCCCGTGGTCATTTGCCACCGTCGTCATCAGCGTCATCGCCGCGTTCGTCGCGCTGGTGGTCGGGACGATTATCGCCCAAGTGTGGTTCGAGGGACAGCCGTTCGCCACGGTCGCTGGTTGGACGATTGGCGGCATCATGGGCGCGCTGTTCATCTATCAGACGCGCCGCCGCGACCTTCCCGCGCTCAAATTAACTGCCACACCGACGCCGCTGCCGTTCATCATGTTCATCGCGCTCGGCTTCGCGCTGGCATTCGACGTGATCGGCTTGGCGGTGACGGGCGTCTTTGCGCCGTCGCCCGAACTGGCGTCGCTGCCCATCGCGGCAATGACGCCCATGTCATGGCTGTTCGCCGTGCTATTGATGGTAGCGGCACAACCCGCGCTCGAAGAACTCGCTTTTCGCGGCGTGGCGCTGCCGTCGCTGCGGCACGCGCTCGGCGGCTGGGGCGGCATGATCGCGTGTGCGGGCTTGAGCGCGGCGTTTCATTTGTTGGCATATCCGCCGAATACTGCTGGCGATAATTCGCTCATCCCGCTCTGGTATGGACTGCTGCTGCCGTTCTTGGACGCGCTGATCTTCGGTGCGATCCGCGCCAGCACGGGATCGACGCGCGCCGCGCTGGCGGCACATGCGATCTTCGGCGTGTTCGCGGTGATCAAGCTGTTGGTGATTGCGTGACCCATGGTTGAGCGACAACTGAGCGCGGTGGTCAAGCGGCGGGCAAATCGCTGTTGCCAACGTTTCGGCGTTCAACTATGATTCGCCGCGCTAGGGAGATAAATAAACGATGACCATGCGTGGAAATTATACGATGCAGCGGCGGCGCTCTGGCGGCGCGCGCATCCAGTGGTTGATCTTGGGGATTCTGGTGGGCTTTTCGTGTCCCACCATCCTCGTCTTGGGCGCGATTGCCTTCGGCGTCCTCAGCTTCGACCCGAACGCCGTCGCCGGACTGACGACGCCGCTGCCGATTGTAATCACGGCGACGCCCGAACCGCGTACCGCGACGCTGATGCCGACCGTGACGAATCTGCTGGCGGCAACCGTTGCGCCGACTGATCTGCCCGTTGTCGGACTGACCATGAGCTTTCCAACCGAGACACCGACGAGCAATGCGCCATCCGTGACGCCTGCCGTCACCCAGGCGACCATCCTACCGACGGTTGGCGGGTTGACCGTGCCAACGTTGACAGGCGGCAGCGGCGCAGTCAGTGGTGCAGGGGGGGCAGTGACCAGCGGCATTGGAGATCGGCTGCAACTGCTTGCCAGCGAACTCGTCCCCATCACGGGCGGCTCGTTTGCGATGGGGACAACACCCGCCGAAGTCGTGCAAGCGGTACAAGAGTGTCTAGCAGGCTATGGCGGCGCGGTTGGCACATGCAGCCCCGCGATGGGAGAGGACTCGTCGCCGCAGCACACGGTTCAAGTCGATCCATTTTTCCTCGAATCGACCGAAGTCAGCTACGAACAGTTCTTGACCTTCCTCAACACGCTGGGACCCGGCGCGCATCGAAACGGCTGCGGCGGCTTCCCCTGTTCGCAGACCCGCACCGAGTCCGAGACGAGCAACATGACCTTTGACGGCGCGCAGTACAGCGTGCCGCCCGTCGTCAACAATCTGGCGGTCACGAATATGACGTGGTACGGCGCGCAAGCCTACTGTATGGCGCTCGGACGGCGCTTGCCGACGGAAGCCGAATGGGAACGCGCCGCGCGCGGCGATACGGGCTTCGTCTATCCATGGGGGACGACGTGGGACGCGACGCGCGCCAATACCAATCGCCCCGCCGTCGCGGAGACGCCTTTGGGTAAGACAGCGATCACGCTGTTTCCGACGGGCGCGAGTCCGTATGGCATCCTCAATCTGGCGGGCAACGTCGCCGAGTGGGTGAGCGATTGGTACGATCCGACGTTCTATCGTAATCCCGCCGCCAGCACGCCCAACACGACGGGACCCGCCGTCGGCACGAACAAAGTGGTGCGCGGCGGTTCATGGGATGCGGTGCCATTCTTCGCGCGCACAGTCCATCGCCAAGATCGGTTGCCGAACGATCCCACCGCGTGGATCGGCTTCCGCTGTGCATCGACCAACGCCGCACCCGTCCCCGATACCAGTGTCGCGGGCGGCTCGTCACCCATCGGCGTATTCACGCCAACAGCCGAGATCAGCGGCGTCGCTGTGCCGCCGGGTGGAAACAACGCGAGCAGCGAAGAATCGTTGGCGAACGCCCAACCGACCCAGCCGCCCGCGCCCGTCTTTGCGCCCACGAACACGGTCGTCATCCCGCCCACAGCGGTCACGCCGCTCGCAGCCGGGGGATAATGCGACCCTCATTTAACCTGAGTTTCGGATAGCTTCATCTCACCCCTGATCCCCCTCTCCACAGCGTGGACAGCGGGTTGGGGGGTGAGGTTTCGGCGTTTGCAGACAGACCCTAGCCCCACCGCTCACTTTGGACGGTAGGCGACGACTTAACGATCTCGCGCTATCATTCTGACTCACCTTTTGAGAGGAGTCATGACATGCTACGCATCGTGTTTCGACTTGTGATCAGCGTGCTTTTGTCCGCGTTCATCGTCGCGTCTGCATCCGCGCAAGCGACCCCCGCGCAGGTCAATACGGCGGTCAGCGCGCTTGGAACATCGTTGGGGCGTCCGCTGACGTTGGGCGACATGACCAATTGGCGTTTTCGGATCGAACTCTGGCAAGACAGCGGCTTGGGCTGTCCCGGTGTCTTGGGCGCAAGCCTGAGCGCGCCAGTGAACGTGTATATCGTCACACTCGATTATCAGGGCGCGAGCTACGAATATCGCACGACCGAGACGGGCAGCAGCGGCTTTTTCTGCGGTGCGACCTTCGCTCCGAGCGCCACGCCGCCGCCCGTCGTCCCGACGTTCCCGCCCGCGCCCGGACAGCCAACTTTGGTCGCCCCACTCGATCCGAACCTTGTGACCGGGCAGACGTGTCCGCCGGGCTTCGCTGGCTTTTTACAGCCGCGCTTGCAGGTCGGGACGAGCGCGCGCATCGAGCCGGGCGGCACGCCCAATCGTCTGCGCGCTGCGCCGAACGTGAACGCGCTGCAAGTTGGCATCATCAATCCCGGCGGCACGGCAGCCGTGCTTGGGGGTCCCAGTTGCGATGCCGTGTCGCAGATTATCTGGTGGCAGGTGCGCTTCAACAATCAGCTTGGCTGGACGGCGGAAGGCGTCCTGCCGGATGAATACTTCGTCGAACCCGTTGGCATTGTTGCCACATCCACGCCCTTTCTCGGCAGATCGGCGGCGCCGCTGCCCGAAGAACGCAGCTTGATCACGCGCGCCGCGATCAGCGATCCGGTGGCGCTGCGCGAACTCAGCCGCATCCCTGTGCCGGGCGTCGCCGCATTCGCGTTCGCGCCCGATTCCAGCCTCGTCGTGATCGCCACGTTCGGCGGCGCGCCGCTCACCTATCAACTGCCCGAAGTCGTCCGCGATCCGCTCGTTTTCACAGGCGTCCCTGAAGGCGTCAACGCGCTGGCATTCAGCCCGGATGGGCAGTCCATCGCGTTCGGAACCTTCAGAGGGCAGGTGTCAATCTTCAACCTGCAAACCGAGACGGCAATTGAACTGCCCAGCGTGCCGGACGGACAGCCAATCAACGCGCTGGCATTGAGCGCGAACGGGCTGATCGCCGTGAGCTACGGACAAGGCTTCTTCGGCGGCGTGGTCGCGCCCGGAGTCGCGGTCTACGATGTGGCGGCGCGTACCATCCGCTACATACTGCCGTCGGACGCGACGTTTGGCGCGGCAGTCGCGTTCAATGCCGCCGCCGACTCGCTGGTGATCGCGGATTCGGCGCTGCGCGTCTATGACAGCGCGACGGGACAGCTTGTGCTTG
Organism: Anaerolineae bacterium; assembly: GCA_034437055.1. Taxonomy (GTDB): domain Bacteria; phylum Chloroflexota; class Anaerolineae; order Aggregatilineales; family Phototrophicaceae; genus Flexifilum. Next base: position 22,817 of record DAOTUQ010000105.1, on the reverse strand, counting down.
AGGCGGGCGCGCTCGAAGCGCCCGTTTTCAATGCGTTGGCGCTGGTTCAGCGCGCGGACGGCACACAGCGCACCGCGTACACCGACGGCGGCAGCGTCGCGGTGTTCAATGATGGCTTGTCCGATTTGGTGAGCTTGACTCTGCCGGGCGTGGCGCAGCGCGGGTTGTTTGCGACGAGAGTGGCATTCGCGCCGTCCGGCGATCTGATTGCCGCTGCCAGCGCGCCCGGCGAAGGGTCGCCCGCGCAGGGCGGCGAGGTCACGCTCTTTGATCCGACGGCGGATTTTTCGCTGATATCGCTGCCTGTCTTAGCATCGGGGTTGGCGTTCAGCCCCGATGGGACGTTGTTGGCGCTGGCGACGGGCGAGGCGCTGATTGTCTACGGTGTATGACGGGAATGTGTGTCGGGCGTGCCAGCAGCGCCCCCGACACCCTGCCATCACGATCTGGTGGGAGCTTAACTCCCCAAACGCAGTAGATGCGCTATAATTATCAACATTTGAACGATTGCGCGAGGTGCCGACGTGACTCCACCACCTGATATCCCCGAAAAAGAACTGCGCGCGCGTTGTGCCGGGTTGTTGACGGTCGCCACCGAAGAAGCGCAGCGGTTGGGGCATCCCTATCTTGGGGTGGAACACTTGTTCATCGCCATAACCAAAATCGAGATGGGTGCAACTGGGCGCTTGCTGAAGAGTGCCGGCTTGAATGCGCGCCACGTTCGCAATGAGATTCGTAAAGAAATCGGCACGAGCGAAGGCGGCGAACCGCCGTACCCGCTGACGCCGCGCGCCGAGATGGTCTTGTCGCTGGCGATCTTTCTGGTTGACCGCGAAGAGAGCGAAGAAGTCGATGAAGCCCATGTTTTGCTGGCGATCCTGCAAGAGGGCGAGAGCATCCCGATTCGCAAGCTGATCGAACTTGGCTTCAATGTCAATCAACATCTGAACCGCTTGCTCAACGAGGCTTACGAGAAAGACCTCGCCGCCGAAATCCCGCTGGACGATCTCGGCTTATTGGACGACTCGAACGATCTTGATCTGCTGATTTCTGACGATTCGATGCACATCGAACCGACGCGCTCAGTCAACGGACGCACGGTGACACCGCTGCTCGACAAATATGGGCGCGATCTGACGGCGCAAGCGGCAGCCGGTCGGATCGGGCCCGCCATCGCGCGCGATCACGAAATTCGCGCGGTCGCCCGCACGTTGGCGCGCAGCAAGAAGAACAATCCGCTGCTGTTGGGCGACGCGGGCGTCGGCAAGACAGCGGTGGTCGAGGGCTTGGCGTATGCCATCCATCAGCGGACGGCACCGAAAGCCTTATTGGATCGCCGCATCATCCAGATCGAGATCGGCGCGTTGGTGGCGGGGACGAGTCTGCGTGGACAGTTCGAGGAACGCTTGATCGGCATCGTCGAAGAAGCGCGCGGCGCGGGCAACGTGATCTTGTTCATCGATGAGATTCATACCATCGTCGGTGCGGGCGACACGATTGATAGCAATCTCGACGCCGCCAACATCCTCAAGCCCGCGTTGGCGCGCGGCGATATCGTCTGTATCGGCGCGACCACCCACGCCGAATATCGCAAAGCCATCGCGCAAGACCCGGCGCTGGATCGGCGTTTTCGCACGGTCGATATCGAAGAACCGAGCATCGAGGACACGCTGTTGATCCTCGCTGGACAGCGGGATCGCCTCGAAGCGCATCACAACGTCACCATCCGACCAGAGGCGCTCGAAGCCGCTGTCCGTTTGTCCGACATATATCTATCGGATCGACGCTTGCCCGACAAAGCCATCGATCTGCTCGATGAAGCGTGCGCGCGGCTCGTGATTCGCACGCAATCCCCCGATGAGGATGCCGACGCCGCGACCGATGTCACGCTCGAAGGCATCGCGGCGGTGCTGTCCGAATGGACGGGCATTCCGGTCAGCGACATGACGCGCGACGAAAAGCGCCGCCTGGCTGAGATGGAAACGACGCTGATGCAGCGCGTGATCGGGCAGGATGAAGCCGTCAGCACCGTCGCGGCAGCGATCAAGACGGCGCGCGCCGGACTGCGCGAACCGCACCGCCCGATTGGTGTGTTCCTGTTCTTGGGTCCGTCCGGCGTTGGCAAGACCGAACTGGCGCGCACGCTGGCAGATTTCCTATTCGGCGGCGAAGACTCGCTGATTCGCTTGGATATGTCCGAGTTCCATGACTCGCACACCGTCGCGCGGTTGATCGGTTCGCCGCCCGGCTACAAAGACTCGCAGCGCGGTGGACAGCTCACCGAGGCGCTGCGCCGTCGCGCGTACAGCGTCGTCTTGCTCGATGAGGTCGAGAAATCTGCGCCAGAGGTGTTCGACATCTTCTTGCAGGTCTTTGACGAGGGGCGCTTGAGCGACGCACACGGCGGACACGTCGATGCGCGCCATGCCATCTTCATCATGACCAGCAACATTGGCACGGCAGAAGGCGGCAAGTCGCTCGGCTTCACAGGCGGCGATGCGCAAGCGAATTATACATCGCGGCTGCGCGAATTCTTCCGCCCGGAATTTCTGAACCGCATCGATGAGATTGTCGTGTTCCGCCCGCTGTCGCCGCCCGTCTTGAGCCAGATTCTCGATTTGCAGTTGGCAGACTTGTACCGTCGGCTGCACGATCAAAAGCTAACCTTGGAATTGAGCGAGAGCGCCCGCGCGCTGATTTTGCGCAAAGGGTATGATCCCGCCAACGGCGCGCGCCTGTTGCGCCGCACGATTGAACGGATGCTGACGCGCCCCTTGAGCGGGCGCATTGTCGAAGATGCGTTCCAGCCGGGCGACACGATCCGCGCCGATACGCGCCCCGATGATACGCTGTATTTCGACACGCAGACGACCCATCCGACTGCCGTCCGCGTGGAGCCGCCCATCGTGTTGGACGCCGCCGCGCCGTTGGACGAGGACGCAGCACTGCCCTTAGAGGACGACGCCTACATCGATGATCCCACGCCGAATTCGAGCGCGCCGCTCGAAGTGCGTTAAACGAGACAAGGACTGAGTGCTGCTTGCTGATAGAACGCCGAGATAGAATACCAACGATAGCGGGGCTTGCCGCTGGCAACCTCGCAATAGGCTTTCCGGCGGGACGCCCATTCATCGTTTAATCACGTTTTCGGAATTCTATAACCTGAGTTTTGGATAGGCTCTAAACTGTTCACCTCACCCCCCAACCCCCGCTCCACGCTGTGGAGAGGGGGAGCAAGACAGGTCACAACGGGTTTGAAAGCCCCCTCCCCATGCAATGGAGCGGGGGTTGGGGGGTGAGGTGAAGCGATCCAAAACCCAGGTTATGTACTTGTTAAAGTAGGGGCTTGTCGCTGGCACGCCCGCAACGGGCGTCCTCCGCGCGGATGTCCGTACTCAGTACTTTAAGAACGAGGGACGATGCCTGTACCGCCTGTGCCGCAAACCGGGCGCACGCCCGCTGACTTGAACGACCCGAACTTGCGCGCTGCCCTCCGTCAGCGGCACGCCCAAGACGACCGCGATCTGTTCGCCGCCGATGCCGATGTGGAAGTGCGCACGTTGGGGCGGATCGCACTGCGGCGCGCCCAATCGCTTGAAGCGGTGCGCGATTTGCTGGCATTGGGCGATGTTTGTGCGCGGCGCACGCGCACGAACGCCGGGCGGCTGCGCGTCTTTTACGCGGGCAAGGCGCTGACCGCCTATCGGCGCGGCGTCAGTCTGGCGGATGTGCGCGGACAATGGGACGACGGACAAGATGGACGCCGCGCTATCGATGCCTTCATCGCGTGGTTGGTGGCGTGCGCTGACGAGACGCCCGCCCGACGGAATATCGCCGTCGCGCTGTGGGCGGTCGCAGAATACGACGAACTGCTGAGTCATACCCCGTTCGCCGTCCGCGCCCCCAACGGCGGCACACTCGACGCGGACGGTGACGAAATCACGCTGCTCGATGGTGATCCGCCTGTGGACGGCGCGCTGTCCGACCAATTGACCGCCTTGGAGCAGGGCGCGGGCTTCACGCTTGAGGCGCTGTTGCGCAGCGCGCCGTTGAAGCCGACCGCGGCTGAACAGGCGTCTAGCGACGGCGACATCCTGTTGAGCGGCGATACCCTGTCGGACACGGATGCCTCGACCTATGCCGATATCACGTCGTCGCTCAGGTTTGATTCGACGGGCGAAATGTACCCCTATGATGCGCGTGGATCGTTCAGCGCCGACCCGGATGGCGCTGTGCCTTCACCCAAGCTGAACCCCATCCGCGCGCTGCCACAGGCGCCGTCATTCAGCGATTTGGGCGACCAGATCGCGCGGATGTATCTCAACAATCACACGCTTGATGAGGTGGTCAGTCGGCTGCTGCTGCGCTACAGCGGTATGGACGAGCATGATTTAATGGCATTCAATCTGGGCGAAGTGCCATTCGACACCGATACGCCCATGGACGCGCCGAATGATCCGCGCGCCGCGACCATCACCACGTCGATGCTCTACGCCAATCCGACGCTGTTGGAGACGCAAACGCACGAAACGCCGGTTGTGCCGCCGCCGCGCCGTCGCGCACCTTCCAAGACGGCGCCCGAAGGCAATAGCGGCGATGTTGAGCCGTCGTCCAGCAATCTCGACATGACGAACGTCGCCTATCCTGATGCGCGCGCGCCCTTCGAGTCGAACGGATCGGACGCGGCGGCACTCAGCGAGACGCGCCATGAACTCGGCGCGCCCGGTTGGATGCCGTCGGTCGATTCGGGTATCGATTATCCCGAACTGGCGGACGAACGGCGCGCGCTCGATCCCGCACCGCACGATGCCGACCGCTCGCCCGGTACGCTGTTGGGCGCGTGGAGCGCCGCCGAAGGCGCGGACGCTGCCAACGACGCGGTACAGCGCGCGGATGCCGAACGGCTGATCGATGCGGACGAATTCGGCGTCGGATCGCTGATCGATCACCGCTACGAGGTCGTCAACGTCAAGCGCGGGGGCATGGGTGTGGTGTATCTGTGCTACGACCGCCAGCGGCGCGAACCGGTCGCCCTCAAGAGCTTTCAAAGCCGCTTCTTCAACAATGACCGCGCGCGCGCCCGCTTCGGACAAGAGGCGTGGACGTGGATTCGGCTGGAAAAACATCGGCACATCGTCCAAGCGCGCCTCGTCCAGACGATTGAGGGGCGTCCGCATCTGATCCTCGAACATGTCAGCGGGCCCGAAGGCTTGGAGGCGGATTTGCGCAGTTGGATCGAGCGCAAACGCTTGACGCTGGCATTGTCGCTCAAATTTGGGCTGCACATCGCGCTTGGAATGCAGCACGCAGCGCAAAAAGTGCCGGGCTTAGTCCATCGGGATTTGAAGCCCGCCAATATCTTGGTCACGCACGATGAAGTTGCCAAAGTCACCGATTTCGGACTGGTACGCTCCATCGAGGACGACTTGGCGTCGGACGCGGGCGGCATCGTGGGCAGCACGCCCAATGGCAGCACCTCGTCGGGCGCGAGTTCGCCAACGGGCGACGATGCGCGCATCGGATCGGGGATCGCGTCGAGCGCCGCGCCGACACCCACGCTGATCAATGACGAACGGCTGACAAAATTCGGCGCGTTGGTCGGCACACTGCCGTATATGTCGCCGGAGCAGTGTCAGGCGCTCGACGTGGATCAACGCGCGGATATTTATGCGTTCGGCTGTCTGCTTTACGAAATGCTGACTGGATCGCACATCTTCCCCGCGCGCAAAAAAGAGGCGTGGCTGCACGCGCACATCCACGAGCGCCCCGTGTTCTCGCCCATCGATGCCGGAGCGATTCCACCGGTGCTGCAAACGTTGGTCTTGACGTGTCTCGAAAAGCATCCTGACGACCGTCCGCCGTCGTGGAGCGCGCTGGTCGATTCGCTGGCGGCGATCTATCAGGACGTGATTGGCGAACCCCCCGTCTTGGAGGTCAGCGGGTTTGAACTCGAAGCGCGCGAATTGATGGACAAAGCCTATTCGCTGACCGAACTGGGGCGCGCGGACGAAGCCTTGATCGCCTATGATCGGGCGATTGCGCTCCAACCGAAGAATGCTTGGGCGTGGGCGCGCAAGGCGCGGGCGCTGCGCTTGTTGAACCGCCATCACGAGGCGCTCACCATTTACGATGAGGCGCTGCGCCTTGATCCAGCCTATGCGTGGGCGCTGAAGGGCAAAGGCATCGTCCTCGAACGCTTGGGCGATCTGGAGGGCGCGTTGGAGTCACATGAGCGCGCGGCGCGGCTCGACCCCAACGACGTGTGGCACTGGCACAATCAGGGCGACATCTTCCAGAAGATGGGACGCTACGACGACGCCCTCGCCATGCTCGAAGCGGCGCTGCGCGTCGATCCACAGCACGCGAATACGTGGGCGAAAATGGGACAAGTCCTGCGCCTGATGCGCCAGCACGAACAGGCATTGGTGGCATACGAGCGCGCCTTGGAGATCGAACCCAAATATGCGTGGGCGCACAACGGCTGCGGCTTGACGTTCAAAGCGATGGGCAAGTTCGAGCGGGCGCTGATGAGTTTTCGGCGGGCGGCGCGCACCGATCCGCGCATCGTTTGGCATTGGTACAACGTGACCGAAATGCTGGTCGAACTCGGACAATACGAGGAGGCGCTGCCGTCGGCGCGCGAAGCGGTGCGCATCAGCCCGGATCATACGTCGGCGTGGGGCAAACTCGGACAAGTCTTGCGCTATCTCAAACGCTATGACGAGGCGCTGACCGCCTATGACCGCGCGATCCAGTTACAGCCCAATTTTGCGTGGGCGCACAACGGCAAAGGCATCATCTACGAGCAGATGGGGCGCTACGACGACGCGCTGACGTGCTACCAGGCGGCGACCCAGTACGGCAGTATCGATGCGTCGCATTGGTACAATCAGGGTAACGCGCTCTCGCTGTTGGGACGCTTGGACGAGGCGCTGCCGCTGTTGGAACGCGCCATCAAGATCAAGCCCGATTTCCGGCGGGCATGGGCGCGGTTGGGCGGCACGCTGCGCCTTTTAGGACGCGCGAGCGAGGCGGTCGAGGCGCTGCGCACGGCGACGACGCTCGATCCGACCAATGCGTGGGCGTGGAGCGAGATGGGGCGCGCGCTCGAAGCCTTGCAGCAGTTCGATGATGCCGCCAACGCACAGCGCCGCGCCGCCCAGAGCAAGCCGGATCATGCGATCTATCTGACACAGCACGCTGATGCGCTGTTCAATCGCGGTGACTATGATGATGCGTTCGACGTGTTGGAACAGGCGTTGAAGATCGACCCGCGCAACCCGCGCGCATGGGCGCGGCGCGGGCAAGTCTTACGGCGGTTGCATCGTCAGGAAGAGGCGCTGCGCAGCTATCAACGCGCGCTCGATCTCGATCCGCGCTATGCGTGGGCGTGGGCGGGGCGCGCGATGGCGGAACTGGCGCTGCATCTGATCGACGAGGCGCTGGATTCGTTCCACCGCGCTATCGAACTCGACCCCGCCGATGTCTGGTATCGCTACACATTGGGCGATACGTTGGTCACGCTCAATCGCTTTCAGGACGCCGCCGATATCCTCGCTGCTGCCGCGCGCGTCGATCCGGCGCATCCTGATGTATGGGCGAAGCTCGGACAGGCGTACCGCCGCTTGCGCCGCCACCCCGACGCGCTGCACGCTTACGATAAGGCGTTGGCGCTCAAACCCGATCATGCGTGGGCGTGGAACGGGCGCGGCTTGTCGCTGGAGGCGCTCGGACGGCGCGAAGAAGCCATCGCCAGTTATCGCAGGGCATTGGTGTTGGATCAGGGCGTGATCTGGTATTACACCAACTTGGTCGATCTGCTGTTGGCGCAGCGCCAGTACGCGGACGCGCTCGAACTCATGGACATCGCCCTGCACGCGCTGCCCGACAACCCCATCGCGTGGGCTAGGCATGGACAGGTTTTGCGGCGGACGGGCGCCTATGACGACGCGATCTTGAGCTACCAGCGCGCGCTGGAACTCGACCCCACTTACGCTTGGGCGTGGAATGGGATGGGCTTGGCGAACGCCGCGCTCGGTCAGTGGCAGCCCGCATTGGAATGTTACCGCGAGTCGGTGCGCTACAACGCGGACGATGTTTGGTTCTGGTACAACTTTGGCGACGCGCTGCTGGTGATTGGCGAGATCAAGAGCGCGATAGCGATGTTCGAGAAGGCGCTCGCGCTCGATCCGACACATGAACCGTCGCAGAAAAAGCTGAAAACGGCGCGCGATCATTTGGGGGAATAGGGGCGCGCCGCCACTCGTCACGGATGACTACCACGCCCTTCCCTCATCACGTTCTGCTCATGCCTCATTCCTGTTTTCAAGCACACGCCGCCTGATCCAGCCAGTACGTGATCTCAGCGCGATTATCATCCTCGTCCGACTCTGCCAAGCGCGCACCCGGATCGAGCGTCAGTGTCAGGCGGTGTTCCTCGTTGTACCACGTCGAAATAGTGAGCGGGATTTCGACGCGGATCGTCTGTCCCGGCGCGAGCGCGGGGATGCTGACGAACACATCGGCTTGTGAACTGTCGTCCGCGCCGCGCGTGTCCTGCACACGGATCGCGTCGGCGCGCGTCGGCTGCGTCCCCGTATTGGCGACCTCGAAGCGGATCAGCATCGGCTCGTTGCAGCGCGTCGGCATCGGGTCAAGCGAGATCGCGCCCGCCGTCAAGTTGACCGTTGGAACGATGGTCGGCACCGTCGGGGCGGGCGTCGGCGTTTGCGAGGGCGTGGCGGGACCCGCATCGATGGGCAAAATCGACGTTTCGCCCGCGAGGGTGACGAAATCGCGGAACACCCACCCATAGACGCCCGCCATCCGCACGTAATACCAATCGCGCGCTGGCGTGATGGCAAGCACATCCGCGCGCAAGCCCGCTTCGCCCACGCCGACGACGCCAAAGGCACGTCCCGCCCCGCGCCGCAGGTTGACGTTCTGCGTAAAGGTCGCTATTACACCCGTCGCGCGCGGCGTGTTCGTCGGGGATAAGCGCGTCTCGTTCGGAACAGGAGTGGCGGAGTTTGCGGCGCTGGTTTCGGCGCGTGTGGGAATCGGGCTGGCTGTGTCCGCGCCGCTGACCGTTGGCAGCGCCAGATCGAGCAGCGACGCCGCTGAGAGCGTGTCCGTTGCCGCCAAGGTTGCCAGCGGCGCATCGGTCACGGCTACCGTCGCAGCATCTGTTGGCATGATCACACGCGGCGCAACCGTCGAGACGGGCGCATCGGTGGGTGAATCCGTCAGGATCAGCGTGGCTGTCAATCGCGCTGCTGTCGGTAACGGCGCATCCGTGGGCATGGGGGTATCTGTCGGCGTATTCGTGGGCAGACTGCCGATCACGCTGAATGCCGCCGATGCCGCTGCGGTCGATCCGTCGGTCTTGTAGGCGATGGCGCTGATTGTCCGCGCGGTTGTGGCGCTCACGCCGTCGCCGTCGGCTGTCCACCACTGTGTCACGCCGAACGCGGCATCGCTGTCTGTATTTTCGTGCGTCGTCAGCACGACGCCATCGAGCCGGATTTCGACGCGCGTCACGTCCGCGCCGCGTATTAGCGCCTGAATCGGCACGGCGACGCCCGCCTGATAACGCGCGCCTTCCAGCGGCGATGCCAGCGTAATCGCACTCGCATCGGCAGACAAAATCGTATTCGGCGTTGGGACGACGGGTGCGTTCAGATCACAGCCCGCCAGCAGCACGAGGATGAGTAAGGACGTGGCGTGCCACAATCGACGCGCCCGCGTATCAAAACGCGGTATGGTCATGGCGCGCCTCGCCCGCGCACGCCAATCCTGCGACTCAAGTCCCCTCTCCACATGGAGAGGTGATTTAGGGGTGAGGTGGCTATTTGAAAATCCTCGTATCAATCGGCGCTGAATACGCCCATCTCCTGCACATCGACCGGAATGCCATCCAACATCGACGGAATCCGGTGCGCCGGCGCGAGGTCTTCCGCGTCGATCTTGCGATCCACCATCACGATCAGCGCCACCTGCCGGCTGATCGTCGCTGAGGCAGCACTAGCGCCGCCCATGGTTGCGCCGTTGGCAGAGAACGCATGATCGCGCTTGGCGAAGCCGACGCCGATGCCGACGACGTTCGGCAGGCGCATCAGCATGTCAGTATATTTTACCTGTACATCACAGGCGCGTTGAATTTGAATTTGCATTCCGTCTACAGCGGTCATGATTGACCTCACAGGATAATGTTCAAGTCGGACAACACCACATCAATTGGCGTGAAGATGCTGGCTTGCGGCGATCCGGCGAACAACAGCCCGACGGCACTTTTGTCAGTGGGATCGACCACCAGCGCACCAGAATCGCCCCCTTCGCTCATCGATTCGACGATCACCTGTCCCACAAAGCGCGCTGTGCGTTGTCCGCGCGCGGTGTTGTAAGCGATGTTGACCGTCGCATTGAGCAGGGTGACATTCCCTTCCGTATAGCCCGTCGTCCGCCCGTGTTTGCCGACGCGCATCCCTAACGAGGGCGTTTTCGTTTGGGTCACCATGCCAATTTGCTTGATATCATCGCTGAACATTGCCGGATTGACCGGACGCGCCAGCGCACAATCCGCGCGATTCGTTGGCGCGTTGGGATTTGCCGCCAACGCGCGCAGCAGTAACTGGGGCGAATCGACCAAACCGCCGCCCGTCATCGACTGTGCGAATTCGGAGGCTGCCGCCGAGCGCACGGTCAGCCGCTTATCCGAGCCGACGAACGCCGCGAACGCATTGGCAGCCATCGCCGCCGTTCCCACGACATCGCAGCCCGCACGCGGCGCGCCGCCGCCGGTTGAAGGCGGGGGCGGCGCATCAACCACATCATCGAGGAAGCGGAGCGTCAAGAAACGCTCCAACTTGGCGACAATATCCGCCGGACTCAGTCCGCCATCCATCGCGGCAGGCTGCAAGATCGCGTCGCCCACCAGCGCATCGTTGTTGTGCGCGAACACGTGATTGTTCGAGAGCAAGAACAGCTCGCCCGTCGTCCGATCCTTGACGACCGTCGCCAGCGTCCCCGCCGTGACCTTGTAATGCCCGATGCTCACGCCGCCGGGAATGATCGGGCGGTAGCGTTCGCTCGGAGTTTGCAGCGCGCGTAGATAGCCGACTTCGTAGACATCCGTGCGCAAGCCTTCGACCTCGCGCGGCACGACTTCATCGGGCGTCAGCGCGGCGAGCGGCTTCTTTTCTTCGACCAGCACAATCAGGGCGATATCGCCGTTCTTCTCGCCTTTTTCCGCTTTGAAGCCCACGGCGACGCCAACAACATTCGGCTTCGCCAACAAATCGGCTTCATGAAGCGACTGTGCTTCTAAGGCTTGTTCCGGCGTAGACATGGACGACTCCCTAACGCGATGGCAGACAGTATTACAGCTATTATAGCATGATATCGTCGCGCTTGGGATCATCCATCTTACCCCAACGCACAGGGCGAACGGATGCGGATGCACTGTAGCCTTCACCAATCGGGGATGCGGGTTGCGCGACAATGATAGAATGGAATGGAATGTTGTAGGGGTGAGGCGCGCCTCGCCCGCACACCTCGCCCATGATAACTTGGAGCGTGCTTTGCCGACCAAACCCCGTCCCGAACCCACCTTGCGCGATCAACTCGCGGTCGCGCGCAAGCTGATTGATGAGCGCCACTATGATGAGGCGTTGTCGCTCTTGCGGCGCATCGACCATCCGACGGCGCGCGAATGGGAAACGCGCGTGCGCCAGAAGCAGGGCGGGCGCGAAAAACTGCTCACTGCCTTGCTCAGCGGCGCGGTGGTCGCGCTGTTGATCGCGGTGGTCGTGCTGGCATCGCTGCTGCTGATCGAGGTCGCGCAGCGCGACACCGGGACGCGCGCGGTTGTGGATGCCGTGTCCACATGGTCGAGCGGCGGCACGACCATCGCGCGCTATGCCGCTACCGAATCGGGCGCGCGCGCGACGTTGGACGCGCTGGCGCTGGCGGACGCGGGCGCCATCCTCGCAACGGCAGCGGCGGGCGACGACTCGCGGGCAACGCTGGCGGCGGCGGCATCCGCCACGCTCGACGCCGAACAACGCGCGCGGCTCGGCGGGCTGGACAGCCCGATTCCGGCGGGCAGTCGCATCGATACCGAGACGGGCGCGCTGCGCATCCTCAGCGCCGAGCGTCCGGCGTCCTACGTGCTGTATCGCGCGTCCCAAACGGGCATCGAGATCGCGCCGCCGCCGTCGGGGACGATCTATGTTGGCGTCGAATTGGAGTTCACCTGTCCGTTGACGGCGGCGCGCTGTCCATCCCCGCCCGAAGCCGATATCGCGCTGACGCTGGCAGATGGCACGGCGATCTCCAGCGATCCGGCGCTCGTCCCGCGCGCGGCGGTGCTGCTCCACAGCGCATCAGCGGGCGCTGTGGCGCTGACGGGCGGGGGCGTGGCGCGCGGCTGGCGCTTTTTCACGGTGCCAACGGAAGCCGACGCCGCTTTCCTGCGCGTGACGACGCCGCGCTTGCCGGATGGCATCTATGCTGCGCTTCCACAGGCGGTCGATGGCTACGCGCTGGAAACGGCGTGGACAACCGACGCCAACGGCTCGCGCGAGCGGCGCTTGCCGACATTCCGGCGCGCGCTCGAAGCACAGGGGTTCATCGTCGATGAGGCGATTTTGCGGCAGCCATCGGACAGCGGTGCGCGGGTGATCGTCCCCGTTCCGAGCGCTGCCGCCGCGCTGAGTGAAACCAGCGCGCGCGCTGCCGCCCGTGCCGTCGTGTATGCTGCCGCTGCCGCGTGGGCGGATGTGCGCGATATCGCGCCGTTGGGACTGGCGATCCAACTGCGCAATTATCGCGCGGCGCTCGATCTCGCTACCATCAGCGTGGCGGGCAGCGATCTGTTGGCGTATGCGGACGGCGCACTCGAATCGGACGCTTTTGAGGCACGTTGGATCATTATAACTGCCTAATTCCACCCCAATCCGCAGATTCACGCTAAACTAGAGGCGTTGCGCGCGCTACAATCAACGGTGGTGCGGTGTAGTGTATGGCGCTGTCTGTTCAGAAAGGGCTAGGCTTCGTGGCTGAAAATCGAAAACGGATTCTCGTGGTAGACGACGATCCCGAACTGCTGCAATTGGTACACGTGCTGCTCGACCGGATCAACGCCGAGACGATTACGGCGAAAGATGCCGCAGCAGCGGCGACAATTTTGCGCGCGCCGCCGCTGCCCGATTTGCTCATCCTCGATTTGATGCTGCCCGATATCAGCGGCGTCGATTTTCTGCGCCAACTGCGCGGGCGTAATCTTTTCGATACACTGCCGGTGCTGGTCTTGTCGGCGGTGATCGATCCAGTGACGATTCGCGGCGCGCTCGACGCGGGTGCGGATCGCTATCTAACCAAACCTTATATCGCCAACAATCTGCTGACGGTCGTCCAAGAGATTTTGCGCAGCGGACGCCGGCAGGCATAGCGTAGGCGATGATGAGCGGGCGGCGCTTGGATGATCTGGAACTCACACTGATCAGTGTAATCTCGGAACGCACCCCGCAGGGTGTCGCGTTGGAACGCATGGTCGCGGCGTCCGGCGTGGGCGCTGGGGCGCTGTACAGCGTGCTGGCTGCGCTCGAAAAACAGGGCTTGATCGCGCGCCAGACGATCCCGCCCGACGGCGATCCGGCGCAGACCGTCTACGCCATCACCGACGCGGGCGGCGACAGGCTGAAAACGGGCGTCGTGGATCGCTTGCGCCAACCACCGCCGCTGATGACCGGATTCCGGCTTGGACTGGCGCATTTGCACCTGCTCCCGCCCCAACAAGCAGCGGACGTGCTTCAGCAGTACCGGACGGCGTTGACGGCGAACGTGACGAACGTGGCGGCACAAATTGCCGCGCACGCGGGTGACGCATCCGACGCCGCTGACTCGCAGCGCGCCCTGTACGCGCACGCCAGCGCCCTGCTGAGCGCGGAACTGGCATGGTTGGATGCGTTCTTGGCGGATTGGACAGCGAAGCACACCACGCCCCCCGCCGATGCGCCGGGCGTCCCGACTCAAATTCACAAGCCAACGATCAACCCCGCCAAACAGATGCAGCGCCTCAAACGCCCCAGTTAAGCCCGACGGCTGACGGGCGCGGGCTTGCGCTCGCTGCGATGCAATCTTTTTCCCTTATCCAGCCATCTTACGGACGCCATGCCGCGCTGGTGATCGGTCCCGGCGCGCGGATCGCCTGTACCGCGCCTGTCTCCGTATCCAACACCAGCAAGCTGATGCCGAACGGCGTCAGCGCGAAGCCGCCGACCGCGATCCAGCGTCCGTCTGGCGACCACGCGGGCGGCGAACTGACGAAGTAGCGTCCATCCAACAGCGTCGTCACAGAACCATCGTTGGGGTCGAAGGCGATCAGGCGCGGTGGCAGCCCTGTGCGCGGATATTCCAATGCCGCCAAGCGCGCGCCGTCGGGACTCCATGTCAGGGCATTGATATCCGCGTCCGGCGTCGTGTTCAGCAAGCGTGTTTCGTTCGTCGTGCTATCGTACAGATGGGGAACGAGCCGCGATGTGAAAATCGTCTCGCGGTCACTGACGAACGCGATCCAACGTCCATCGGGCGATGGGGCGGGCGCGCTGTCATAGGCGGGATGCGCGGCGATTGTGCGTTCGCGCGGTGGTGCCGCTTGGGCGGGCGGACGCGCATCCGTGATGAAGATGTCGCTGCCGTCGCCGTGCAGCGCGGCGAAGACGATCTGCGCGCCGTCCGCCGTCCAGGTGGGGCGCTGGACACTCATGATGTAGTAGTCGCTCAGGCGTTGGGTGTGGCTGCCATCACGCGCGGTCACGAACAGCGCAGCATAACTTTGCCCCTGCAACCGCTGAAAGTGCGCGATCTGCGTCCCATCCGGCGACCACACGGGGGAAAAACTCGCGGCGGGTTCGCTGCCCGTCGTGACAGGGCGCACGTCCGCGCCGAATGCCGTCATGGTGTAAATATCCCAGTCCGCGCCGCGATTCGAGTCGAACGCGATGGCGTTTCCATCCGGCGACCAGATCGCGTGTCCATCGAAGTCGCCGCCGCGCGTGAGCGCCGCCGTCAGCGCGCGCCCGGCGTCCACGAGATAGATATCGGCGTCGGGGTTCAGAACGTTGAGCAGCAGGATATCGGCATCCGCCGCTGTACCGCCGATGCGCGCGAGGGCGATCAGCGCGGCGCAGACCATGAACAAACGTATTGTCGCTTGCACGAACCGATGTCCCACGCTGTTTGCTCCATCGCTGTGCCGCCCCTGACATACCCAACCTGCCGTCAGCGGACGCTGAGTAACACATGAATCCGACGTAACACCCGTGCCGCTCATGCGTCTGAATGATAGCTGAAATTCACACGATGAGGATGACAACAACATGGCGATTGAAACTGCGACGCTCGGCGGCGGCTGCTTCTGGTGTCTGGAGGCGGTCTACGACCAACTGAACGGCGTCACCGATGTGCTGTCCGGCTACGCGGGCGGGAAGCGTCCGTCCCCCACCTATGCGGCGGTCTGCACTGGCACGACCGGACACGCCGAAGTCGTGCAGATCAAGTATGACACCGACGTGATCACGTTCCGCGATTTGCTCGATGTTTTTTTCACCATCCACGACCCGACGACGCTCAATCGACAGGGCGCAGACACGGGAACGCAATATCGCTCGGTGATTTACACACACACGCCGGAACAGGGCGCGGACGCCCAAACCGCCATCGCGTCCTACAATGCGGGGGGCATCTGGAACGCGCCGATTGTCACGGAAGTGACCCCGTACACGGCGTTCTATGTGGCGGAGGACGAGCATCAGGAATACTTCGAGAAGCATCCGTATGCGGGCTACTGCCGCGTGGTGATCGCGCCGAAGGTGTCGAAGTTCCGCCAAGCGTTCATGGCGCGGCTGCGGAAGTAAAACGAAGAAAATTCAACGGCAACCTCACCCCCCCACCCCTCTCCGTACCGGAGAGGGGTGGGGGGTGAGGTTATTTCTGCGCTACTCCGCCGCTGGCGTCAGCGCCAACACCGTCTCGCGCGTGACCACGCCGACGGGCGGCACGAGGATCGTCTCGCTCAACGTCGCGCCCGCCAATAACTTGACTGCGACAGCGACAGCGACGCGCGAGAACGCCTCGCGCCCCACATCGACCGACGCGCGCATGTAATTTCCGTCGCTCATGAACTGCCGCGCCAAGGCTTCGGCGTCCACGCTGCTGATAATGACCTGATCGGCGGGGATACCCGCTTCTTCGAGCGCCTGAATCGCGCCGAACGAGCCGTTATCGTTGATGCTCAGGATCACATCGAACGCCACGCCGTCCGCCAGCAGTTGGCGCACGGTGGCGTAGCCGTTTTCGCGCGTCGCGCCCAAGTAGCGCCCGATGATGTTGGCTTGGCGCGAAATTTCGCTGATGCCGTCCGCCAACCCATCGGCGCGCGCCACAATCGTGTTCAGCGACGGATAATCGAGGATGATCACCTGCGCCTGTCCGTTTCGTTCGGCTTGGATGATGCGTCCGGCGGCGCGCCCCGCCTCGACGCCCATCAGATAATCGTCACCCGCGACGCGCACGCCGCCGTAGCTGTCGATGCTGGACGACATGAGGATCAGCGGCAGCCCCGCCGACTGAATCGACGTGAGCGCCTCCGCGATCAGGCTGTCGTCCAATGGGCAAATGATCAGCGCGCTGGCACCATCGGAGCGCGCCCGTTCGAGCTGTGTCAGTTGATCGTAGCTGTCGTTATTGCTGTCATAAATGCGATATGCTAAGCCGTAAGCGCGGGCGAAATCGCCCATTTCGCGCGCTTGCGTCGCATGATATTCGCTGGTCTGGTTGCACGCCGCATACGCCAGAAAGCCGTCGTCGCCCACGCGCCGCTGCGCCAGCGCGATCTCGGCATCCGTCGGCACAACCTCGGCGGCGCGTCCGCGCGCGTCCGCGATGATGGTGGGCGGCGTCAGCGGCACGGGCGGCGGCGGCGCGGTCGCTAGGATCACGATGATTCCGACGATGGCGATCAGCACGATCACTGCCAGCGCGACCCCGAACGCACGATTGCGCGCTTGCTCTGGCTTCGGCATGGATGCCTGTGTGGGCGGCGGCGTATGGACTGCCGGATAATTGGCGGTGCTGACGCGGCGTCCAAGCGCGATATTGAGTTCCGTCGCCATCTCGTCGGCGCTGTTGTAGCGGCGCATCGGGTCTTTGCGCAGCGCCTTGAGCGCCACCGTCTCGACCGATTCCAAGATGCTCGGCACGAGGTCGCGCGGCGGAACGGGGTCTTTTTCGAGATGCTGATAGATCACCGAGACCATATTGGTATCGCTGGCATCGAACGGCGGTTTGCCGACCAGCATGTGATACAAAATCACGCCCAAGCTGTAGATGTCCGAGCGGTGATCGAGTACTTCACCCTTGAGCTGTTCCGGCGACATATACACGGGCGTCCCGACGATATGTCCGGTGCGCGTCAAATCCATCGACGTATCGATGAACTTTGCCAGTCCGAAATCGGTCAGATAGGCGTTATCCGCGTCATCGAGCATGATGTTGCTCGGCTTGAGATCGCGGTGAATCACGCCGCGACTATGCGCGAATGCCAGCCCGCGCGCCATCTGCGTGAAAATTTCTGCCATGCGATTCGTTTCCAGCGGCTTGCCCGCGTGCAGCAAATCCGCCAGCGTGCCGCCGCGCAGCAAGCGCATGGCGATATAGGCGACCTCGTTATCGACAATGCCGTAATCGTAAATCGGCAGGATGTGGATGTGTTCCAGCGAGGCGATTACGTTCGCCTCTTGCGCGAAGCGCTGGCGAAATTCCTCACGTTCGCTCTGGGTGGGATCGAGCGTGATCACTTTCAGCGCGATGGCGCGATTGACCGACGGCTGAAAGGCACGGTAGACCGTCGCCATGCCGCCGCGCGCAATGCGCTCTTGGATGATGAAGCCGCCGAGTTCGCGTCCGACGAACAGATCAGAAGATGCCATAAAAACAACCCTTCCAATAAAACCTTACAACATATAACACAGATTTACGTTTTTTTCGATCAAGAAATCAGGCTTGTTTCGATCTCGTCCGCGTAGAGGTGCTTGGCACACCCGTAGGCGACCCGTCAGGGATTGGATCGGGAAACAGCGCGCATTTACGCATATAATGAAACTCGATGGACACTAGAGCAAACGAGTAAATCCACATGTCCCTTTTCAATCGCACTTTTCGCGCCCGCCCGGCTTTGGCGCTGATCGCGCTGGCGTTCCTGCTGATGGGCGTTGGTTTCGTCGGCGCACAACCGACGGTGGTGGTGCCGTCGGCGCACCAACTGGTCGGCGTGCAGCACATCTACCAAGGCTGGAACAACTGTGGACCCGCCGCGTTGACGATGGCGCTGACCTATTTCGGCGTCCCGGCGGATCAGTATCCGGCGGCATTATGGCTCAAGCCCAATTCCGAAGATAAAAACGTCAGCCCGTGGCAGCTATTGACCTACGTCAATACGCAGTTGGGATCGTCCGTCCGCGCGCTGCTGCGGCAGGGCGGGAATCTGCCGCTGTTGAAACTGCTGATCGCCAACAATTTTCCCGTGTTAGTCGAGGCGGGCTACGATCCGCCGCAGGACAATCAGGGCTGGATGGGGCATTATCTGCCCGTGACCGGCTATGACGACGCGCAAGGCGTGTTCTTCACCCAAGACAGCTTCAACGGCGCGAATTACACCTATGACTATGCCTACTTCGATGAATACTGGCGGCATTTCAATCGCCTGTATATCGTGCTGTATGACGAGAGCCGCGAATTGGAACTGATGGGGCTGTTGGGCGGGGACGCCGACGAACAGCAAAATGTCGTCAACGCCCTATCCATCGCGGTCAACGAGGCGACGACAAATCCGCAAGACACATTCGCTTGGTTCAATATCGGCACGAATTACACCGCGCTCGGCATGTATGACCGCGCCGCCGTCGCCTACGATCAGGCGCGTAACGTGGGCGAAGGCTTGCCGTGGCGGATGCTGTGGTATCAGTTCGGCATGTACGAAGCCTACTATCAGGTTGGGCGCTACGATGATGTGATCGCGTTGGCGCGCGCCAAACTGGACGACGGCGGCGGACAGTATGTCGAGGAAACGTTCTACTACGGCGGCTTGGCGCGCGCAGGGTTGGGCGAGACGGAGCGCGCGATCAGCAACTTCAACGGCGCGCTGGCATTCAACCCGAACTTCAGCCCGGCGCGGGAGGCGCTGGCGCAGTTCGGCGGGGCGTAGCGTTGACAATAACCAATTCTGCTATATAATAGTCGATATATCCCCCCTATCGCTTCGGTGGTAGGGTGCGAAGCCGCCGTAAGGCGGCTTCTGCTTTTTATATAGGTGAACAAATGAATGTCAACATTTATGTTGATGGTTTTAACCTTTATTACGGATGTTTGAAAAAAACGCCTTACAAATGGTTGAACATCTTACAGATGAGTCAATTTCTCATCCCCCAAAATTCCACTGTCAATCAGATCAAATATTTTACTGCTCGCGTTTCGGCTCGTCCCAACGATGTAGGTCTTCCTATCCGCCAAGAAACCTACATTCGGGCGCTAAAAACACTTCCAAATCTTCAAGTGATTTATGGGCATTTTCTATCTCACTCTGTCTGGATGGCAAATGCCAATCCGCCCCCTAAGAAACTTCAAGTGATCAAAACCGAAGAAAAAGGTTCAGATGTTAATCTCGCTAGCCACTTGCTGCTTGATGCGTTCACCCAGCAGTTTGATATGGCAGTAGTCGTAACCAATGACTCGGATTTGTACACCCCTATTGAATTTGTCATTCAACATGTAAACCGCCCCGTCGGTATTTTGCATCCACATCAACACCCAAGCGCAAAATTGAAAACGATTGCAACTTTTATTAAACCTATCCGTGAAGGGGTTCTGAAAAGCAGCCAATTTCCTGTCATGTTAAGCGATAAAAACGGAACGTTTTCAAAACCGATTGGATGGTAACGCTACTTTTTAAATCTCAAGCGTAGTTGGACGTCCACACGGTTTGGCGCGCTAAACCCCTACATCGCCGCCTTACTTGCGTGTCGTTTTGGCACCAAGCGATTGACGGATTAGAAAATGAGTTCTATGCTTTAAGCATCCTATATCCCGCCAAAGGACAAATGATGCCACCAAAATTCGAGGTCGTCGGGCTGATTGTGAAAGATATGCCGACTGCATTGGCGTTCTATCGTGAACTGGGCTTGGACATTCCTGCTGAGATGGACAAAGAAGGGCATGTCGATCATGCCCTTGCGGGTGGGCTGCGCCTATCGTGGGACACCTACGCCATCATTCAGAGTTTTGATACGCATTGGCAGCCGCCCCCCGACGCACACCACAAAATGAACATCGCCTTCCGCTGTGACACCGCCGCCGAGGTCGATGCCACCTACCAGCAGATTGTGGACAAGGGCTATCGCTCACATAACGCCCCGTGGGATGCCGTTTGGGGACAGCGTTACGCGCAAGTCCTCGACCCCGATGGCAATGTCGTAGATTTGTTTGCGACGCTGTAAGCGATCATTGGGAAGTACCCGCCTCGCCCCTCAATCCGCTCTCTAGGTGGAGAGCTGCCGCGTGCAGAGGGTGAGACTCTGGAAAAGTGGCGTCCCCTGAACGTGGCGTGCCAGCGGCAAGCGCGTGTCCGAATACGCCGCCACCAAAAGCGGTAAAACGGATCATTTTATAGGGGGTAATTCGCCCGGTTGGCGTAGACGACCAGACGAAGATCGAATGTCCCATCAATCCACGCTCCGGCACAGGTGATCAAGGTTAGGCGTGAAATTGGCTCCGACACGGGCGACAATTCCGTGCTGTCGATGGCGCTAGAACCAAAGATTCGCGCAAGAATGGCGGGATCGGCGCTTTCTTGGTTGGTGTAGCGCGTCATCTCGGTCGTGATGAAGGGAATATTGAGACCACTTCGCTTATCGTGGACGATGATCAAGTCGCCTATTTGTAGCTCAGCCAGAAAGGCGAATACAGCCGGGCGTCCAAGCGCATCATCGAAATGTCCGGCGAACGTCGCGGTGCCAATATCACCCGGAATCCCGCCGCCGCGATACCAGAAGATGGTCTGCCAGAGGGGGTCATCAATGCCGATGCCCCTTGGCGCAGCCATCGCGTTCGTTAAGGTCAGCCCGACACCGATCACGGGCGATGTGATACTGAGCGCCGGAATCTGGATTTCGAGCGGCACATCAACCGGGGCAGTGAAGAGGCTGAGTGCGGGATCGACCAACGGACCCGGAATGATCGGCGGAACTGCCGATTGAACGGACAGCGACCCCTCAGCTAGCGAGTCGAGAGCAGGTTGGATAGTCTGTATTGGTGGCGGCAGCGGCGACGAAATATGCGCGACGGTTGGTACGGCGGTAACAACCATTCCGGCGTAGGGCGCGACCAAGATCGTGATGGCGGTCGGTGCCGAAGATTTCGTCACGAGCAGCACCAGTCCCGCCATCACCAAAATCATATTTAATGCTGCAAAAGTCAGCACGACGACGATAATTCGTGTAGTGCTGAAGCGTCTTGCACGCTTCATCGTCGCGGTTCGAGCGTCCAATAAGTCGCTTGCGGTCGACCACCGCCCGCGTTGGGCAACCCAATGACTGCCTGTCCGCTGCCACCACCACCACTCGTTTGGGTCACGTTAAAGAAAACCGTCGAAGTGGGCGGCGCGGTCGGGGGGACAGCCGTTGAACCGGGCGGCGCGGTCGGGGGAACAGCCGTCGGACCGTTCACCGTCTCAGTGGCAGTTGGCGTAAAAGTAAAGGTCGGTGTGAATGTTGGCGTCTCGCTGGGGGTCGGTGTAAAGGTATTGGCTGGCGGCGTCAGGCAAGCGGGTGAGCCAATGTTGTTGGTATCCATCGTCACAGCACCGGTAAGCGCCAATGCTCGACCCGACACGTTCGCACCTCTCGTCAAACTGATACTGGCGAGCGCGAGAATATTGCCTGCAAACGTCGTAGCGGTGCCCAGCGTCGCGGAACTGCCCACTTGCCACCAGACATTGCAACTGGTTCCGCCACCGATGACAAGGACGGATGAATCGCTGGCAGTTGTGAGCGTGGTGCCGATCTTAAAGACGAAGACCGCGTCAGCGTTGCCAGCAGCATCGAGCGTGAGCGCGCCCGTCAAGCCAGCCGACGTATCAAAACAATAGACGCCTGTTGTCAGCGTCAAGCCACCCAAATCCTGACCAGTCAAGTTTTGAGTACATGCCTCGCTTGCCAGCGTATTGTAGGTCGCGGTAGCATCATTTTGAGCCTGAAGGGCGACCGCATCGCCTGCATGGATCGTTCCGGGAGGCGTGACGATGCCCGGAGGAAATCCTGTGACCGCATTTCCCGGCGAGACACCTAGATCGCCGTTGACGACTGATGTTCCCGTATTGGTCACGGTCGAGTTGCCAAGAACAGCGAAGCTCCCTGCTGCCCCCAACGTGGGAGAGGTCTGCGCGTTTACGGGCTTCGACAGACTTAGTGTCAAACCAATCAACATGATTAACGCAAGAATGAAAGGGAATCCGACTATCCATCGACGCACACGAGATAGGGCGAACATAAATCACCTCTATTGCTTAGTTGTACCCAGTTATAGATTGGAAAGAAAACGGGTTACAAAAAACGGATAACTTCGGGAATTATATCATGTTTTTTTGTAACTACTCAGCCATCGCGGTATCTTCACTGGGTTATGACCCTATATAAGCCTTAGATGTCCATAAAGAACTTCGTGGCACGAAGATCAGTATTTATTCACCTACCCGTGCAGACCGC
>DAOTUQ010000104.1:0-42533 GCA_034437055.1 Anaerolineae bacterium | reverse complement strand
ATTTATTCACCTACCCGTGCAGACCGCATTTTGCCCCAGTCCTATTGGGTTCATTATGTGTTTCTTGGGTTCAAATTTGTGGATTTTGAGCTTAATCCCATGGATAGGTGAATAAATACCGCTGTGGCTGTGGAGAGGGGGTTGGGGGGGCGATGTGAACGGTTTAGAGCCTATCCAAAACTCAGGTTTTCTAGAGGCTGTCTAGCGTGTCACCGTCGTGCTTTCGACGACGAGTTCATCGTGAGCGCCCACCATGCCGCCGACGCCCGCCGAAAATGCGCCCAACAGCAGCGTCACGAATAGCGCGCCTGCTACCACAGTCAGCGTGTCGGTCAACTGCTGCCCGACTTCACGCGCCGTCGCTTCGGCATCGTCGCGGACGGTGTTCAGGGCGCTTGTCCAGCGATCCAACTGTGCGTTGGCTTCTTCAACCGTCAGTCCGGTGCGCTCAGTCAACAGGGTAACGACTTCTTCGCGCGCTGCCGTATCTTCTTGGTCGCCCGTCAGGAAGCGCGACACAATCGTGTTAAATTCCAAGTCTTCCAGCGAACTGAACGCGCTGATCGCGCTGTCAGGGGGGGTTCCATCCGCCGCCGGAGCGCCCGATGCTGCATTTGCTTCGGCTGCCGCACGTTCGCGCGCCGCCGTCGTCAAGCCCTGAAGCTCGCTGGTGATGGTTTCGCTGGTCAATCCCCGCAAGTTCAAGCCGTCCGCAACCGCTGGAACAGCGGAGACCGCGCCCTCTCCCAACAGCGAAATGCCCTGCCCGACCGCGCCCGCCGCACCGCTGATCAGATTGCCCGCGCCCGTCGTGAGCAGAATGATCGTGACCAGTGCGCCCGTTCCCCACATGACCAAGCCATGCAGCAAACCATTAACGTGATCTGATGTTCCCGACAGATGCGCCGCGACCCAACCACCCGCGAACAAGGAAATAATCATGCTGCCCGCCAGCCACAAGACCGTCGCCGTGCCGAACGAGGGTTCGACCGGGTTGACTTCACGGATTGGGTTGATCGTGTTCGCGCCGATGCTCAGACCCAGTACGTTGAGGGCGATCTGCAAGATGATCGCAATAATTACGCCTGCCGCCACCGATGCCCACGAAATACCCTGATGCGTGACCGTCGTTGTTTCAATCGCCAGCGCAGGGGCGTCGACCTGTAGATAATCCTGATTACTCATCGTCCGATTTGCCATTGGTGATCCCTTTTCTTGATAACGTTACTACGATTACTTGTACGATAGCTCAAAAGGCAATAGGGAAAACGGGTACAGTGAAGGATCATCGAAACACCCATGTGGTGGACTTTTGCCTAGCCATTTGACTGAGACACGACCCACCTTTTCGCTCATGTTGGGGTTGCCGTTTTGCCCGTCTCTGCGCTTCTCCGTCTCTGCGGTAAATGTCCTTTGCGTTGCTGCAAAGATTTTTCACCGCAGCGGCGCGCCCCTCCATGTGCCGGATTTCGTTTCGATTGTCCCTAAGCGTCCCTTTGGACGCCTTAGCCGCCCAACGCCATAACCGCGGGCGCTTCATCCAAGCCGAGTGCTGCCTCATCAGCGCGCACGGGATCAATCGCATCGGGCGTATCCGTCTCGACGCGCCGCAGGGCGGGAATCAGATAGCCACACACACAGATCGACGCGCCGATGATCGCCGTCCCCAAGTACATTACGCCCATCCCCGCGCCCGCGCCTGTCCCGACGACGCCGCCAAACACGTCCACCAACGCGCCGCCCGGCTGCATGGCGGGTTCAAAGACACGATCCGCCAGGGGACCCGCCAGCAGATAGCCCAACGGGATCGCGCCCTCCGCCAACATGCCATCGAACGCAAATACGCGCCCTTGCAGCGCCGCCGGGACTTTGTTTTGGATGATCGTGCGCTTCGATGCGATCAGAATCGGCACGAAAAATTCGGTCACGATGCCGGCGACGATCCAGCCGGACACGCCGCGCGACATGCCCATGAGCAGATCGCCCGCCAAGAACGATATCGCTGTACAGCCCAACACACCGTGAATCAGTTTGATGCGCCCGACCCACCATGTCGCCGCCACGCCGCCAACGACCGCCGCAATGCCCATGACCGCGCGGACGGTTGCCAGCGCGCCCGCGTCGCCGCCCGTGCGCGCCAAAATCATCGTCGGAAACACGCCGAAATAGGTCAAGCTCGCCACCGCGTTGAAGCAGGTGAACAGCAAAATCAGATACCATAAGCCTTTGCGCGCGCGCAGATAGCGGTACGCCTCGCCCAATTCGCGCAGCCACGCCCCGCGTGCGCGCGGTTCATCGCCGCGCGCGATATCGGCAGCGTCGGGTTCTGGCTTCGGCACGCGGATGAGCAAGAGCGTGCTGTACGCCGCGATGAAGGTCAGCAGATCGACCGCGATCACCAGCGCCAGCCCGCCCGCCGCGAGCGCCAACGTCCCCAACACCGGCGCAAAGACCCGCGTGACCGACCAGCCCATCGTGCGCAAGCCGTTCATGCGTCCGCGCTGTTCCTTCGTCAGCAGCATGGTCGTGGCAGCGGTGAAGGCGGGCTGTTGGAAGGCATCGAACGCGCCCGTCAGCGCCTCGTAGATCAATACATGCCAGATTTCGAGCGTGCCATGGGTGAACAACAACAGCACAATCGCCGTCGAGATGCCCGCGCAGCCATCCGCCAGCAGTAACACGATGCGGCGGTCGAGGCGATCCACCCAGACCCCCGCGATGGGGCTGAGAGTCACATAGAAGATGAACGCCGAAAAGCCAAGCAGCGCCAAAGTGGTCGCGTCGCCCGTGCGGTCGTATGCCCAAATCATCAGGGCGAAGCGCGTCATTTGCGTCCCGGTGGACGACACCAACTGTCCAATCCACATAACGAAGAAGGTTTGCAGCTCAGAAAGCTGTTTCATTACGAGTGTCCTTTCTAGAAACGCGGCAGCGTAAAGGTTGCCAATTGTTGTGCTGTAGGGGTTTGGCGTGCCAAACCCGCGCGTGCGGGCAGTGCGCGCCATGCCCCAACCAATGCGCTGCATTTTGAAGAATCAAAAACGAGCGCCTGATCTGCGCCCGTCGGAAGATGTCGTTTTATTACGTGTATATTAATTCGGCGCAGGTGTTGGGTTATGTGTGCGCAGGGGCGCTCATATCAACAAGAAACAGGGGGAATGTGCCAACGAAGTACATGCGCAACCGTATCGTGGAGCGAGAATCGCATCCGTTATGAACCTTTATAGTCTACGAGGAATCAGGGCGGCGTGTCAAGGGGAGCGGTCACTCAGTCCAAGGCTGTCGCTTCAAATTTCTGATCGGTCAACAAAAGATCATATCGAGTTTGTAGGGACGGCATTCTCGCCGTCCGAGGTTGCGGACGCGAAAAATCGCCTCCCTACCTACCAACACCGACGACACCAGCGCGCAAATTTAGCTCAATTCGCTCCATCCGCCCGCTGCAACACCCCTAACATCAGCATCAACCCTGCATCCGCGTCTACTGTCAGCGGTGCATCGCTATGATGCGCAATCAGCCACACAGCATCCGCCGCCGCGCCTGCTTCGCGCGCTATATCGGCGCCCCACGCCGGATGATAGATGTAGATGGCAAATGGACGCAGTAATGCCCCTCCGCTCCAGTACGGAGCGCGAGTCGAGGGGTGAGGTTGCCCAACCCACGCCGCCGCCAGCCGCGCGATCCATGACGGCGCGATCATTCCAACGATGACGGGCAGCGTGCGCCCCCACAGCGCCAACGGCAAACGCGCTTTGCCGACATCGTGCAGCAGCGCCGCAACCGCCAGCGCGTCAGGCAGCGCGGCGGCATGTTCCGCGCGCCACAGCGTATCGACACTGTGTAAAACCGCCAGCGCGTGCGCCTGTTCGCTGCGGCGCAATGACACGAACAATGCCAGCAGCGGCGGCGACAACCAGCGCGCCGCCGCTGCTGGATCGATGGGTGTGCGCGCGGCGCGGATCGCGCGAAGCGCCTGCCGGATGCGATAGATCACGGGCGTGGCTGCGTGATCAGATGCCGATCAACAGCCGTTGCAGTTCTCCAGCGGGCTGGCTGATCAAGATGCCAAACACGTTGAAAATGCGCGTGAACGACAGCAGCATCAAGCCGATGAAGATGTAGAAGGTGACTTGCTGATAGCGTTCCCACTGCGCCGCCAAGCTCGGCGGGAGCAGACAAAAAACCATATGCCAGCCGTCGATGGGGAACAGCGGGATCAGGTTGAACAGGAACAGCACGACATTGAGCGCGATCACCTGATAGATGATCAGGATCGGCAGCCGCGCCACATCGAAATCAGCTTGGTACGCCAGGAACAAATCGCCCAAATCGTAGATGTTGAACGCGAACAACAGGCGCATCACAATCCCAAACAGGATTGCCAAGATCAGATTGGAGATGGGACCCGCGGCGACAGCGGCGAACCAGCGCCAGCGCCGATTTTCGGCGGGCATGTTGTACGGGTTGATCGGCGCGCTGCCCAAGATGCCGAAGCCCAAGACGGCGAACATAATCCAGCCGATCCAGTTGATATGCACCAGCGGGTTGAGCGTCAGCCGCCCCATCCGTTTCGGTGTCGGATCGCCCATGCGATAGCCGACGTAATTATGCGCGAATTCGTGAATGGTCATGCCGATACCGAGCGCGATCAGGTTGGCGATCAACAGCGCCGGAGTGAGGTTGAATAACAAAAGCGGTCTCCGTAGGTCACGATGAACGGACGCCTCATTATAGCATGACTGGCAGGTGACCGGATGATCGCATCAAAAATGATGGCGCCTATTTAACCTGAGTTTCGGATAGATATTTTGCGTGACTTTAGGGTTCACCTCACCCCCCAGCGCCCTCAGCCACTGCGTGGAGAGGGGAGGACATCTTTGGTTTTCTCCCTGATTCACCTCACCCCCCAGCCCCCTCAGCCACTGCGTAGAGAGGGGATTTAGGGGTGAGGTGAAGCTATCCGAAATTCAGGTTATGTAGCACGAACGCCTGTAGGGGCGTCCCACTGGGACGCGCGCCCCATTATCAGCTTGGCGTGCCAAAGTCCACTTAACCGCGTAACCGAAGAAAGATTTAACGCAGAGATCGCAGAGAAAAGAAGGCTGATTCCCGTTTTTTATCGGCATCCTCTTTGGTTTCTGCGGTCAAATCTTTTTGGGTCGTCCATCAGAAAAAACAGCGTGCGTAATCCACACGCTAACCAAACCTAACATGGCGACGAGCGGCTTCTCCGCCCTTTCGTACTACTATGATGTGTTCTGACCTTTTATGAGCCACATCGAGCGCGTGCTACGCTCCCCCTTTGCCCGTGATCGAACACATTGACCCGTTTCGGTGTTATCATGTACAACATCATTCGTGCGCGTCGGGGGACGCTCAACGAGCCAACGAAAGACCGCGAACCATGGAACGACCGTCGATCCGCGTGGGTATGATCGTGCAGATGCGCAAGCCCCATCCCTGTGGTGGCAACCGCTGGCTGATCTATCGCATTGGCGCGGATATCGGCATTCGCTGTCAAACGTGTCAACGTCAAGTCTTGCTGGCGCGCGGCGTGTTCAATCAACGCCTCAAATCGATTATTAGCGCGCCCACTGATGCCCCTGCTCCCCCCACTGCGCCAAAGGAGTCACGCTAATGAAAAAACGGGTCTTATTCCTCATGTCCGATACTGGCGGTGGACATCGCGCCGCCGCCGAAGCGATCCAAGAATCGCTCGTGCGCCGCTACCCTAACGACGTGGATGTGGCGTTGGTCGATGTGTTCCGCGATTATACGCCGTTCCCGTTTCGCAATTTTCCCGAACTTTATCCATGGCTGGTCAATCACGGCAAATCATCATGGGGTGCGAGTTTCAAGCTGACCAATACCCGCCAACGTGCCAAAATCCTGACCAGCACCATGTATATGACCGCCGAGAGCGGCTTGAAACAAATGCTGCGCGATCATCCCGCCGATGTGGTCGTGTCCGTCCATTCGCTGCTCACGCATATTGCCATGCGCGCGATGCTTTCGCTGCAAAAGCGCCCGCCGTTTGTCGTCGTCGTGACCGATTTGGTCTCGACGCATTATTTCTGGTACGACCGTCGGGCGGATCGGACGCTGCTTCCCACCCAAATCGCCTTTGAACGCGGCTTGAAAGCCGGACTCGATCCGAACAAAATGCGCGTGACCGGGCTGCCTGTGCATCCGCGCTTCACCGATGCGCTGACGGACAAGGCGACGGCACGCGCCGCGCTCGGCTGGCATCCGACGCTCCCGACGATTTTGTTGGTCGGCGGCGGCGATGGCATGGGTCCCGTCTACAAAATCGCGCGTGCGATTGATGAACGCGGCTTGCAATGTCAACTGGTGATCGTGTGCGGACGCAATGCCACCTTGAAGGCGCAAGCGGACACCGCCTTATGGAATCAGCCAACGCATATCTACGGCTTCGTTAGCGATATGCCGCGCTTGATGGCGGGGTCGGATGTGATTGCCACGAAGGCGGGACCCGCCACGATTAGCGAGGCGTGCATCGCCGGGCTGCCGATGCTGCTCTACGATGCGATTCCCGGTCAAGAAGAGGGCAACGTCGATTTCGTGATTGAAAATAACGCGGGCGTCTATATCACGCAGCCGCGCGCCGCCGCCGAGACGGTCGAGGCATGGCTGAGTGAGGGCGAAACGTATCTGCGCTGGCGCAGCGCCAACGCCCGCCGTGCCGCCCGTCCCGATGCCGCTTGGCAGATCGCGGATGAACTTTGGGATCAGGCACAGCGTCCGTTGATCGCCGCTGATCGACGCAAAAAGCTAACGTTGAAGGACATGGCAGAGCAGATCGGCATCGAATTGTAGGGCGATCCGGCGGGTCGCCCGCCCATCACCATCGAAGGTTAGGGGTATGGCACACCATGCCCTTTTTTCATGCCCATTCGCCACGCGCATCAGACTTTTGGCGGACGACACCGCGAACATTTGATCATAACATGAAGTGAACATTTGTTTCGCCCAGAGGAGTAAACGCAGCATGATTAAAGTGTCGTGGGTCGAGATTCCGGTGCGCGATATCGAGCGCGCCTTGACGTTCTATCGCGCCGTCTTTGAACTCGGCGCGGTTGATGTCGTAGATGATGGCGTGCGCAAGACGGCGACGCTGACGGGTGATGCGGCATTAGGTACCTCCCTGAATCAGACGCCCAACTTTACGCCGAATAACACGGGGACGCTGGCATATTTCAACGCCGGATCGAACGTGACGGCGTTCTTGGATCGCGCGACGGCGGCGGGCGGCACGATCATCGCACCCAAGACGGCGATGGGCGGGGGCTTCTTCTACGCGCTGGTGCAGGATACCGAAGGCAACGTGTTCGCGTTGTCGTCCGCCGAACCGGAATAGACCTCCACTCCCTCTCTCTGTCTATTCACCTCACCCCCTGACCGCTTCTCTGGTATGGAGAAGAGGTCGGGGAGTGCGGTGAATAGATCGTTGGGACGGCGTGGGTGATCCGTAAGTCGATTTTGCACTACAATAGATACAGATGAGAATCCTGTAATATTGGAGCGCAAATCTCGTGTCTCACGCTCATTGGTATCGCGGCATTCCCCGCCGCGTCCTTCCGTTCGCCCTGATCGCGTTGACGTGGGGCATGTTGTCGGTCGTCTTGCCCGCCAACGCCGCCACTTATTCGTTTACCAACACGCTCGGAATCACCATCCCCACGCAAGGCGCGGCGAATCCGTATCCGTCGCTGATCAACATTTTCAATGCCACCGGCATCGTGACCGATATCGATGTCACGCTCAACGGCATCAATCACTATTTCCCCGACGATCTCGATATCGTGCTGCGCAGTCCATCGGGCGCGGCGGTCATGCTAATGTCCGATGCGTGCAACGGCAATCTGATGTTGGGCGTGAATCTGCGCTTCGACGATGAAGCGCCGAGCTATCTCTCGGACAGCGGCGCGTGCTACAGCGCGTCGTACAAGCCGACGAATTATACTGATGTGTCAAATACATTCCCGCCGCCCGCGCCCAATACCTACAGCAATGTCTTGAGCGCCTTCGATGGCAGCAACCCCAATGGCGCGTGGGAATTGTTCGTCTACGACGATACCTTCAGCAATGCCAATCCCGGCGCGATTGCGTCTGGCTGGCGCATCGACATCACGACCACCATTGTGATCCCCCAATCCGGCGCGGCGCTGCCGTATCCGTCGTCAAAGACCTTCACGGGCATCACGGGGTCGATCAGTGATGTGAACGTGCGCTTGAATGGGTTAACGCACAGCTTCCCCGACGATCTGGACATTTTACTGCGTTCACCGGACGGCGTGACCGTGATGGTCATGTCGGATGCGTGCGGCGGCACCCTGTTGAGCAATGTCAATCTGACGCTGAACGACGAAGCCGCCAACGCGCTCCCCAACGGGACGGCGTGCGCGACGACGGAGTATCGTCCGGCGAACTATTTGGATGAAGGGGCAGAAAATCTGCCCGCGCCCGCACCGCTGGGCCCGTATTGGGGTGCGTTGGGCGCGTTCGATGGCGGCAACCCGAATGGCACATGGCAGTTGTACATCTATGACGACAGCTTCCCGTATTCCGGCACGCTGTCCGACTGGGATTTGACCATCAGCACGACGGCGACGCCGCCCAACCTGCTGCAAAATGGGAACTTCAACACTGCCACAATTGGCGACGGCAACGGCAATTGGGGCGTCGCCGGACAGATCGTGCAACAGATCAACGGCGGCGTGTTCGAGTTCTACCGCAACGGCGCATCCGCTGTCGTCTTGCAGCGCACTGGGACGGCAATCCCCAACGGCGGCGCGATCCATGCGTCGTTCCAACTGGGCAACAGCAGCGCGCAGCGCAAACGGGCGTCGATCTTGATCACGGACACCGATTTCTCGGATATCGCCTTCTGCACGTTCTGGATTCCGCCGGGCGCGCCGCTGCGGACGTATCGCATCACCACCCACACCACCGAAGCGTGGACGAACGCGATGTTCTCGCTCTATGCGTCCAACGACGATGGCGCGCCGTGGCTGCGCTTCGACAACGCGACGATGCAGCATTTCCCGTCGCTGTTCCACGCCGAAACGCTGTGCATCGATCCGTTGACGCCGCCCACGACGGGGACGACCTCCAGCGCCAACTTGATCGCCAATCCGAGCTTCAGCACCGTCCCGATTGCGCCATGGTCGCCGTTCTGGAATATCCAATGGCAGGTTACAGGTGGCGTGTTCGAGTTCACCAGCACGGGCGATCCGGCGGGCTTGGTCGAGCAAAATACGCCGAGTTCAACCGCGATCGGTACGCCGCTCGAAGCGACGTTCCAACTCGGCAACGCCAGCGCGCAGCGCCGCCGCGTCACGGTACTGCTGCGCCGCGACGATTACGGCGATTTGCAAGCCTGTACATTCTGGCTGCCGCCCAATTCGACGCTGCAAACGTATATGATGCGGACATGGGCGCCGTCGGCGTGGAATGAGACGAGCATGACGTTCTTCGCCTCGACTGTGGCAGCGGGCGCGCTGACGCGGCTGGATAATGTGGTCTTGCGCCAGCGGCTCGATCTCAATGTGCATGGGACGGAGTGCTACCAGCCGGGTTCGCTGGTCGATAACAGCACCGAATGGATGGTCGCAGGGTTGGGCGCGGACGCGCTGCTTGAACTGCAACCCACGCTGATGCCCACGGCGACAGCCCAAGCCGCGCCGCCGTTCGTCGCGCCCGGTTTCGCGCCGGAACTGCCGCTGATCGTGACGCCCGCACCGACGGCGGAGACGACGACGGGTGAGGGAACAATCAGCGAGTAAACCCCACCTCAAAACGAACAAAGTTCGTCACCCCGCTCCATGTGGGGCGGGGTGACGGCGGGGTTATAATTGAGTGTAGGGGCGTTCGCGCGTCTCGACCTGATGTTGGGGAGGCGAAGCATAGCGTCGATGAAGTCGATCAAGAATCAGTATGTGGGCGTGAATGCGCATCTGCACAGCGTGTGGCAAAGCGCGAAGCTGTGGGGTTATTTTCATAACGTCTACATGAGCGATATTTTCAAATTGATGAACACTGCGTTACGACCCATGGGCTACGCGGCTCAAATCGAAGATTCATTGCAACTTCGCCGCGTGGGCGATGCCGACTCGCTTCGACCGCGTGCGGATGTGTCGATCCGCGATGAAAATCCGCGCCGCGCCCTGACGACGCCATCCGTGACCCCCGTGATTGAACTCGATACGTTCGATCTGTTGGAATTGATCGAGGGTGAGATCGATTTGGATCATCCTTATGCCGCTGTTGCGATTTATGAAACCGCGCTGAACGATCCGCGCGGGAATGTGGTGGCTTGGATTGAACTGCTCTCACCAAGCAACAAAGGCGAAAACAAGGATGGCTACGCTTATCTTACAAAACGGCGGATGCTGCTCGATCAAGGGATTGTTTTCGTTGAAATCGACTTCCTTCACGAACGCCCTCCAACGTTCGAGCGCATCCCTGATTACACGCGCAAAGAGCGAGGCGCGCATCCCTATCGGATCAGCGTCATGAATCCACGACCGCAAATCCGCGAGGGGCGCGTCAAGTTAGTCGAGTTCGACGTAGACAGCCCAATCCCCACGCTCGTCATTCCATTGAATGGCGACGACCGGATCGAATTCGACTTCGACCGCGCCTATCACAAAACCTTTGAGGAAGGCGCTTACGGTTTCGATGTGGAATTGGACTACGCCGCGCTCCCGCTGAATTTCGCGCGCTATTCCCCCGCTGATCAGACGCGGATCGCGCGGCGAATGTTGGCAGTCGCAGAAGCGGCGGCGTCCGGCGCGGACATGGAAAGCGCGCCGTTCCCCACGCGCGAGGTCACACTCGATGAGGCGCTGGCGGCGTTGGGCATCGAATACCAGTCCACCCCCTAAGCGGTGAACCCTAAAGTTACACCAAACACCGATCCAAAACTCGCTCTATTTCGGCGGCGTCCAACCAAAGCCCGACTCGTCGTCCAAGCGGTCGATGGGGCGGCGCGCGCGCGGCAGATCGGCGGGCGCGGACAAGTATGCCGAACCGCGTCGTCGTTCGCGCCATGTATTGCGCTTGCGCAGGTCTCCCGCCGTGTAAATTGCCTTCGTCCGCACCGAATCGAGTGCGACGCGCGCCGCGCCACGCGCCATGATATCAATCGGCATCGGCGCGGCGGCGTTCAATCCGAGCCAACTGAACGGCGGCACAATGCGCAGCCACGTCATCAGCCGATAGTACAGCGAACGCGGACGCCCGCGCACATACAGGATCGGCGCGCGAATGATCGTATGCGCCAAGCCGATCCGCGTCAAATACGCCTCTGCCTCGCGCTTGGCGGCGATGTAGCCGTGCTGCACCCACGGCGCGCGCGCAGCACTGATCAAGATCAGGTGTCCGACGCCGCTGCTCACGCACATATTAGCGACGTTACGCGCCGAAACGACGTTGAGATATTGATAGGTCAGCCCCTGCGCGGGGTCGGCGCGCATCCCGCCGATGGTGTGGATCGCCACATCATGACCGCGCCCGTGTCCCTTCAGACTCGCTGGATCCCACACATCGGCGGTGAACCACCGCGCGCGATCTGCCAGCGATCCGAGTCGGTCGCTCACGCTCAGCGGCGGCGCATCGGGGCGCGCGCTGTCCGGACGTACCAACAGCGTCACGTCCGCACCCTCTGCCAGCAGCGCGGCGGCAATCGCATCGCCCAAAAACGTCCCGCCGCCCGTCACCAAGACGCGCTTGCGCCCTCCATCCGCTGTCGCCACAATGATGCAAAACCCCTGTTGTGCAAATCGCTCAAATCGATGATAATCTTAGCGTATAAACCTGTTCGACGTGTAACCCTGAGCCGAAAACCCCGGTGTTGACAGTCCATGATCCTAATTGATTGTCCGCCGTTTTCGCTGGACTTCAACCGTTCGCCGCAGGATGAAGGACGCAGCCGTCCTCCTGATCAAATGCGGTGCGAGTGAATCGGATCGTGTCATTGACCGGGCGGGCATCGTCCCCCCCTGCGCGCAGCGTCCAGTCGTGGTCTTCGCCTCAGCGACTACGGCTTGTTTGCGTTTGTGGGGAATATGGGCATCGTCACCGCGCTCGAAGTGGGCAAACGGGATTCATCGCGCGTCAACCTCTATCTGGATGGCGACTTCGCCTTCAGTCTGAAGTTGGAGGACGCCGCGCGGCTGCATAAAGGGCAGACGCTCTCCGAAGCTGAGATCGCCGCGTTACGCGCGGGCGATACGTTCGGACGCGCGGTGGACAGCGCCAGTCGGTTTCTGGCGACTCGTCCGCGCAGCATCCACGAAGTACGCCAATACCTCGCCCGAAAAGATTATGAAGCGCCGACGATTGATCTCGCGCTCGACAAACTGCAAACACTCGGCTACATCGACGATCAGGCGTTCGCGGCGTATTGGGTGCGCCAGCGCGCGTCCTTCAAGCCGTTGGGTGCCAAAGCACTCCGTTACGAACTGCGCCAAAAGGGGATCAGCGATGGGATTATTCAATCCGTCCTCGCCGATCTCGATACGGACGACGCGGCATATCGCGCCGGACAAGCGCAAATGCGCAAATTGCGCGGTTTATCTCGTCGGGACGTCCGACAGAAGCTCGGCAGCTTTTTACAGCGGCGCGGTTTCGGCTTCGCTGATGCGGATCGCACCGCGCGGCGCTTGATCGACGAGATCGACGCCGAGACGCCCGACTTTTTTGCGCGGGACACCGACGACGGTGAGTGAGTTTTTACCGTCACAATGAGGAAGACAAAACTAATGGAACTGTCGATCGTGATCGCAGCGATCATCGGGTTGCTCGTCGGCGCTGCCATTGGGGCGCGCGTCGGGGTCAACCGGCTGATCCGCTCGCAGACGGAACAAGGCAAAAGCCGCTTATTGGAGGCAGAAGGCGAAGCGCGGCAGATCGCCGCCGCCGCACAGGAACAAGCCACGACGCTGATCCGCGACGCTGACGCGAAGGTGAAAGCCGTCACCGATGAAGCGAACGAATCTGCGCTGCGCCGCCGTCGTGAACTCGACAAAGAGGACGACCGGCTCGGCAAGCGGCGCGAAGAACTTGACCGCCGCCTCGAAAAGCTGGATCAGCGCGAACAGCTTTCCAACAAGCGTCAGAGCAAACTGGACAAGCAGCAGGCTGATTTGGGCAAGGCACAAGACGACTATGATGCGGAAATGCAGCGCATCGCTCAACTGACGATGGACGAGGCGCGCGGCGAAGTCCTCGCTGCCGCCGATCACGAAGCGCGCAACGAAGTCGCGCGCATCATCCGCCAGGTGGAGGCAGAGGCGCACGAACAAGCCGACACCCGCGCCCGCGAGATCATCTCGCTGGCAGTGCAGCGCCTCGCGTCGGAACACGTCAGCGAAATTTCCCTCAGCGTGGTCACGCTGCCGAGCGACGAGATGAAAGGGCGCATCATCGGGCGCAACGGGCGCAACATCCGCTCGTTCGAGCTGGCGGCGGGCGTCGATGTGGTCGTGGACGACACGCCCGAAACCATCACCATCAGCAGTTTTGACCCGATTCGGCGCGAAGTCGCGCGGCGGGCGATGGAAAAACTCGTGGGCGACGGGCGCATTCACCCCGCGCGTATCGAAAAACTGGTCGAGGACGCGCGCGCCGAGATCGAAGTCGTGATCCGCCAAGAAGGCGAACGCGCCGCCTACGAGACGGGCATTCCGGGTTTGCACCCCGAATTGTTGAAGTTGGTCGGGCGCTTGAAGTTCCGCACCAGCTACGGGCAGAACCAGCACGCGCATTCCATCGAGACGGCGCACATCGCGGGCATGATCGCCGCCGAACTGGGCGCGGATGTGATGCTCGCCAAGATGGGCGGCTTGCTCCACGACATGGGCAAGGCAATCGATCACGAGGTCGAAGGCACGCACGCGCTGATCGGCGCGGAATATGCCAAACGCTATGGCGTCGGCAACAAGGTCGTCAATTGTATCGCCAGCCATCACCATGAAGTCGAGCAGGAATGCGTCGAGGCGTTCATCGTGGAGGCGGCGGACGCGATATCGGGCGCGCGTCCGGGCGCACGGCGCGAAAGCATCGATGCGTACATTCGCCGCGTGAAGAACTTGGAAGAAATCGCCAACAGCTTCGAGGGCGTCGAACAGAGCTACGCGCTGCAAGCGGGGCGCGAAGTACGTATCCTTGTGCGCCCGGACGATGTGGACGACTTGTCGGCGCTGCGTCTCGCGCGCGATGTCGCCAAGAAGATCGAGGACACGATGCAGTATCCGGGACAGATCAAAGTGCAGGTGATCCGCGAGAAACGCGCGGTCGAGTACGCGAAGTAGGGGCGTGCGTGCGCTAACACTTCAATTGCGTTATGATCCGGGCATGGATGATTATGGACAATGCCATGCCCGAACCCTCGTTCGATCCAACGCTGCTAACGAAGCTCGTCCGGCTGGTTGCTCCGTGGGTGAGGACGAGCGAGGAACGGAACGCGCTCATTGCCCTTGCGTTTCCGACTGACGAGGATATCCGCGCCGATATCGATGTGACGGGCGCGCCGAGCGTCTTTTTGCTGAATGCGTTCGGCACGCTGCATCGCTATCGAGCGCGCCAAGCCTTATGGCGCTTCTTAGTGGCACTGAAAATGCGCAGTGGTTCGCCCACCGTCGCCCAAGCGGTCGATGATGTAAAGCCGCAAATCGACGCGCTGATGGCGCTGCCCGCGCTCCCCGCCGCGTTCAACGATCCGAAAAATTATGAGCGGCGCTTGCTGCGGCGTTTCAACGTGACGCTGCTGATCGTTGTAGGACTGTTGATTTTAGTGTTTTTGTTTTCGATTTTGAATTTCTTGCCGCAAGTGGGCGGCATCCCTGGCATCTTCGTCACGTTGGGCGTGTGGACGCAGACGCCAACGCTGACGCCAACCGCAACCAATACATCGACTCTGACCCCAACGCGCACCTTGACGGACACCCCGACGCGCACATCGACCTCAACGGCAACCTATACGCCGACCGCAACCTATACCCCAACCCCGATTCCGGCGCTGGATATCAGCGGTTTTCGCGTGGTGGTCGCAGAATTCGCCGCAATAGGCGCGGGCGCGCAAGGCGGCGAAGGATTAGCGGTGAGTCAGGTCATGGCGGCGACCTTGAGCGAATTACAAACCCAAGGGTTGATCGATGAAATCGTGACTGCCGACGATCCGCGCTATGCGTCGATGTGGGGTGTCGAACGACGCTGTGCCGCTGCTGGCGCGGTTGGCTCGATCTTGGACGCCGATCCCGCTGTCCGCCGCGCCTGTGCCAAGACGCTGGCGGACACGCTGCGAGCCGATGTACTGGTCTACGGCGTCATCGACGTGCCAGCGACGCGCCTCAACTCGACCATTCAGCCCGCGCTGATTGTGCGCACCGATTTCAACGCTGTCGAACCGCAGGTCGAACCCTTTGAGGGCGGATTTGGCAGCGCCATCACGATTTTGAGCTTCGACTCGGATATCGAGACGACCGCGCTGCGGGCGCGCGTCCGCGTCTTGACGTTGTTCCTCGACGGGCTGGCACGGCACATTGAAAGCAACGAGCCAGCCGCGCGGGAATTGTTCGATCAAGCGATTGTGGCGGCGGGGGACGAAACCGCCGGGTTAGAGGTGGTCTATATGTTCGCGGGCAATGCCGCGCTCAATCAAGTCAGCGAGTCGCTGCCCTATGAAGAACAAGTCCGACTGTACACGGCTGCGCTCGATTATTACACGCTGGCGCTGGCGTTACGCCCGAACTATGCGCGGGCGCTCAATGGGCGCGGCGCGGTCTTGTCACAACTGGGGCGTATCAACTTCAATCGCGGCGCGCCCGCCATAACGCTCCCTGAAGATGCGCTGTGTCTGTATGAACCGACGCCGACGACCTCTCAAGACCTCGCGCTGTTGTCCGAACGCTGTTTTGAAGCGGCGCTGGTGTCACCCGATCAGCCAGAGGGCGGCGATATCGACCTCAAATCGCGCTTCGGCTTGGGGCAGCTTTATTTATGGACAGCGATCTATGGTGTTGTTGAATCGCGTTGGGATGATGCGGCGTGTACGTTTGTAGAGGTGATCGCGCTCTATGACGCTTCGGCAGACAATGCCGCGCGCCAAGTTCGCACAATGTGGAATGCGGGACAGGCGCACGGCAATCTTGGTTACATTTTGACGCAGCAACAGCCCGCCAATCTCGATGCGCAAGCGCGGGCGCGCTATCACTATGGCGAAGCGATCCGGCTCTTGGAAGCTGATGTGTACCGCGCGCGGAATGTCGATGCGGTCACCGCCTACCGAAGGTTGATGTCCGATATCCCGGTAGGCGGTGATCCCAATGCGGTTACGGACTGCCCTGCGTGAGACTGTTGAACTGCTGTTGATCGAAGTTGTACGATTGCTGCACGATCAGCGCCGGATTGATCTGGAGTTGCGCGTAGGGATTGATGTAGATCGGTGTGATATAAGGATCAGACGGGAGCCAGTTGCCACCCCCAGTAACGCCCGGCGGCAAGACAAAATCGAGCGTACAGGGCAGGACACACAGCGCACTGTTGTTAGGCGCGCCGACACCCGGATCGTTCGGCGCAGTATTGTTAGGCGCGCCGACACCCGGATCGTTTGGCGCAGTATTGTTAGGCGCGCCGACCCCCGGATTGTTTGGCGCAGTATTGTTAGGCGCGCCGACCCCCGGCGGTACGATGATCCCCGTACCGATCCGATCCACCGCTAAGGTGTACGCGCCGCCATACCCATTCGCCGCGCCATGTGCGCGCACAAAGATGAAATAGAAATCGTCGCCCATCACGAAATCGATGCGGGGCGAACTGGTGGGTACGGGCGGCGCGCTCATCAACATCGGACGCCCATAGCGATCCAACAGCAGCAGCGCGGCTGAATTGTCCGTTTCTTCTGCCATCGTCAAGCGGATCGATGCTGGCACACCTGCCGCTTCACGAATCAGATACAGATCGAAGTTATCGACCGTTGCAGCTGCATCGAGCGCGTCTTCAACAGGCACGCCGAATGTCAGCAGACGCGGATTTGCCAGCGTTTTGGGTTCGACGCGCAGCCCATAAGCGCCATCGCCCGATGAGATGGTCGGATCGACGCCCACGACGGCGGTATAGGTTCCACTTTCGGGCGCGATGAACAACCACTGCGGCGAGGTGACAATATCGGGATGCGCGATTAACCCCGCCGGAAGCGGCGTCCCATCCGGTTGGCGGAACGACAACGCCGGGCGAAAGTCGCGCACGGGCGTGGTGAACACCAGCATCTCGCTGCGCACCGCCTCGAACGTATAGGCGTCGTATTGGGCTAGTTCTAACTGTCCCTCAATGGTCGTCCCGCGCGCCAACGCGCCGCGCATATTGGGGCTGATGGTCGAAAGCGAATCTTGGGCTTGCGCAACCGTCCAAGTGAGCGACAAAACGAGCATGAATCCGATCCAAACCGCGCGCCGTGACACGATGCAGCTCCTTCATCCCGATAGGGAAGAACGATAGTTATTACGGATGATCTATCATTTAGAGTCTACTACAAATCATGACACGCGATCTGACAAAATTCTGAATTCGCCTTTATGAAAGCGCGCCACAGCCACGCGCTTTCGTCGCCCCTACTTCAGCCGCGCGACCAGTTCGCGCCCCGCCGTCAATCCGCTCATGACCGCGCCCTCGACGCGGGGACCCCCGAACGCATCGCCCGCGAACGCCAAGATGCGCGGCTCCGTCAGCCCCGACGCGAACAAGCAGCGTTCGGGGTACAGCACCGATGGCATCGAATATTTCCAGCGTTTGATCTGTGCATCAACCACGCTCGCTTCGCCCAAAAACGGCATGATATCGATCCGCATGGCGGTCAAAATCTCCGCGTCCGCCCGATCCCACATCTGATGCGTGTACGCCGATGACGCCTGCGCGGTCAGCACGGTCACATCCGAAATGCCCTTGCGCCGATTGTCGCCCAACCATTGAATCGGGACGTGCGGACGCTGAATCGCGCCCGGCGGCGGCAGATGGAGTTCGCCATCGATCAAGAACAGCCCGACGATGCACGGTTCGTATTCGACCTCATCCAAGCCGTTGCGGTCGTCCGCCGTCAAATTCACATGCCCCGCCTCCAACAGCGCCAACGACTGCGGCACGGGCGACGTGAGCAGGACGGCGCGCGCGTGGTAAACGCCGCCGTTGGCGTCATCGACGCGCCAGCCCACTTCGGAGTTTGTCACCGCCGTGACCTTGACATCGACGCGCGTATCAAGGTCTTGCGCCAGAAATTTGGTCAGCGCGTTCATGCCGCTCTTGACCGCGTAGCGCGGGTGTCCGTCGCGCGTATCGGCAAGGCTGCCATCGCTCCAGCCGCGCGACCACTCAAAGACCAAGCCCGACGCGATCCAGCCGTCCACCATCTGCCGGAAGGTGTCGTCGCGCACGGTGAAGAACTGGGCGCCATGATCCGCCAGCCCGCCGCCGATGCGCCGCGTCGCCATGCGTCCGCCGACGCTTGTCCCTTTATCGACCACGACCGCCGCGATCCCGGCATCTTTCAATACGCGCGCCGCGTTCAAGCCTGCCAGCCCCGCGCCAATGATCAATACATCGGTCTGTACCATTTCAGCCATAAAAATCCTTTATAGAACCACACTGAACACAAAGACTCCGTAATTTTACCCTTTTCTCCATATCTCTGCGTCTCCATCTCATCAGGACAGCGGGCAAACGCATCAAGATACGAAGTCTCAATTGACAAGCTCACCTCACCCCTCAATCCCCTCTCCACTGCATGGCTGAGGGGGTTGGGGGGTGAGGTGAACGGTTTAGAGCCTATCCGAAACTCAAATTAAATAGGTCTGCTTTAGCGGAACAATTCGCGGACGATGATGTTACGCTGAATCTCGCTCGTCCCCTCGTAGATTTGGAACACCTTCACGTCGCGCATCAGCTTCTCGACCGGATATTCGCGCATATAGCCGTAGCCGCCGAACACCTGCACCGCATCAACGGTGACTTTCATCGCCATGTCCGCCGCGAACGCTTTGGCGAATGCCACCGCTTTCGGATTATGGACGCCGTGATCGACCATCCACGCCGCTTGCCACGTCAGCAAGCGCGCCGCTTCGATCTGGATCGCCATGTCCGCGATCTTGTGTCCAATCGCCTGATGCTGCCAGATCGGCTCCCCGAACGTCTCGCGCGATTTGGCGTACTTGACGCATTCTTCCAACGCACGCCGCGCCACGCCGACCGCGCCCGC
Organism: Anaerolineae bacterium; assembly: GCA_034437055.1. Lineage (GTDB taxonomy): Bacteria > Chloroflexota > Anaerolineae > Aggregatilineales > Phototrophicaceae > Flexifilum. The sequence goes on along the minus strand of DAOTUQ010000104.1, from coordinate 23,262 downwards.
TGCCACGCCCGGACGCGAATGATCGAACACGGTCATGGCGAGCATGAAGCCCATCCCATCTTCCCCGATGCGATTATCAGCGGGAACTTCGACATTCTCGAACGTAATTTCGGCGGTATCGGCGGCGCGCTGTCCGAGCTTGTCGAAGTGGCGGCTGACCGTGACGCCGGGCGTATCGCGCTCGATGATGAAGCAGCTCATCCCTTTATGCTTCTTCGCCGCATCGGTCACGGCGAACACCGTGTAAAAGTTGGCGTGATTGACGTTGCTGATAAAAATCTTCGAGCCGTTAATCACATAGTGTCCGTTCACCCGTTCAGCGCGCGTCTGCATCCCGGCGACGTTCGATCCCGCGCCCGGTTCGGTCACGCAGTACGCCGCCAGATCGCCCTTGTCCACCAGCCGCTCACCGAGCCAGTACGCTTTTTGCGCGTCCGTCCCACCCAACAAGATCGGCAGCGACGACAAGTTATTCACGCTCATCGCGGTGCTGATGCCGGAACAACCATACGCCAATTCTTCTTGAACCAGCACTTCTTCAAACACCGACGCGCCGGGTCCGCCGTAATCCAGCGGGATGTTCAGATTGACCAAGCCGATCTCGCGCCCCTTGCGGATGATTTCCAACGGGAACGCCGCCGTTTCGTCGTAATGCGCGGCGACGGGCGTAATCTCTTGGGCTGCGAAATCGCGCGCCATCTTTTGCAGCATTTTTTGTTCGGCGGACAGTTCAAAATTCACCCCGGATTGGGCGATTGTGGCGATCATCTGGTTCATCTCCAAAAATAATCAAATCTCGATTCAATTAATTATAATGTAAAAGATCAAAGCTTTCATTCGCAATTTTCACGATGGCGGTTAAAATCATGCTATAAACGTGAAAAGTGTGAGTTTTGTCGTTGATGATTGTGGATCATACTTATCAAAATCAATCATGACTCACCTCAAAAGCATATCGCGGTCGCGGGAAATTCGATAGCAGCGTATGTCGCTACGATTGAAAATTGCGGGCAGTATCTTGCTGGTGTTCATCGGCTTGTCGTTCGGGCTGGTGATCATCTCGCGCTTCGTGCTGCTTGACAGCTACGAGATATTGGAACGACAAGGGCTTACGCGCCAAATGGGACGGACACAAAATGTCCTATTGGACGAGATGAAAATGTTATCAGCCGTGGTCGCAGATTGGGCGTATTGGGATACAACGTATCAATTCGCCTTGCGCGCTTCGCCGGAGATTGGGTCTGTGGCACCGCTGATAAGCCTGTATGAGGATTACGGCATCAACGCGATTCTGATGACCGATACGCTTGGCATCCCGCTGTTGGCTTCGATGCGCGACTCCACAACGGGCGAAATCCGTTCGATGTCTATCCAAATGAGTTCCCCTCTCGCCGCCATCGCCTATCAGCTCGATTTTAGCCCCAATCCCCAATCGAATGTGCGCGGCATTGTGAGTGTAAACGGGACGCCGATCCTAATCGCTGCGCGCGCAGTGTTGGATAACCACCGCGCACGCCCCATCGTCGGCACACTGATATTCGGTAAGATCATCGATACAACGTATGCCGATATGTTGTCGGATCAACTGCTGATGTCCATCCAATTCTATAACTACGATGCTGCCGAACTACCGACCTACATTCAAGATACAATGTTGTCACCTGATCCAGCGCAAACCGTGGTCATCAACCCACTGAGTGATACTGAGATGGTGGGCTATATGCACATTGATGGGATCAACGGACAGCCAGCGATGTGGATGGTCGTCAATTACACGCGGAATATTTCAATTCAAGGGCGCGAGACGATCCGGCTGCTGGCGATCTTGCTGATCGCCGCCGGGCTGATCGTGAGTTTGGTACTGCTGTTTCTGCTCGAAACGTTGGTCACACGGCGCGTCAGCAGCTTGAGCGCCTCGTTAGAAACGATCCGCGCCGACGATACGCTGACGCGGCGCATCAAGCTGTCGGGAGACGACGAACTGAATCAATTGGGATGTGAGATGAACAACCTGCTCAATCGCCTCGCGGAGGCGCGTGGGCAATTGACCGATCAAAATACGGCGCTGGTGTTGGCATACGATAAGGCGCGCGAAGCCAACCGCTTGAAGAGTCAATTTTTGTCCACCATGTCGCACGAACTGCGCACACCGTTGAATTCAATCATCGGCTATTCGTATATCTTAACCGAGAGCATGGCGGGCAACATCGACAACGAAGCGCGCAAGATGGTTGGCATCGTCGCCAACAGTGCCGATCATCTGCTCGGCTTGATCAACACGATCCTCGACCTGTCCAAGATTGAAGCCGGACGCATGGAAATTGTGGAGAGCGATATCGACATTCGACGCACCATCGACTCGGTGAGCGCGCAGATCGCCGTTTTGGCATCGGTGAAAGGGCTGGCGTTCACCATCAAAGTCGATGCCAATCTCCCCGCGCTGCTGCGTGGTGACGAGCGGCGGTTGATACAGATTGTGGTCAATTTGCTCTCCAACGCGGTCAAGTTCACCGAACAGGGAACCGTCATCTACGAAACAGCATGGCGCGACAACCTGCTCATCATCTGTGTCACCGACACGGGCATCGGCATCCCTTCACCGGCGCTGTCCTACATCTTCGATGAATTTCGGCAGGTCGATGGCTCGACCAAGCGCGCGTATGGCGGGACAGGCTTGGGCTTGTCGATTGCGCGCCAGCTTGCGCGTGCCATGGGCGGCGAAATCGACGTCGAAAGTACCGTCGGCGTTGGCAGTAAGTTCACAGTGTGGCTGCCGCTGACACCCGTACAAGCGCCTTCCGGCGTGGCGATCCGCTTGAGCGCGGTCGAAGCCGCCGCCATCAACGCGCCGACGCCGGGAGCAGGTCAAGCATGATGCCGGCGCGCAACACGTTCGCGGATTGGGATATTTTGCTCGTGGATGACAGCATCGAGAGTCTGAACGTCCTCGAAATCGTGCTGAAGCACTACGGCGCGGTTGTGCATCGGGCAACGCAAGGCGCAGAGGCGCTGGATGTGATCACGGCGGTACGCCCCCGTCTGATCATCTGTGATCTGGCGATGCCCGTGATGGATGGGTGGGATTTGATCACGCGCCTGAAGCAAGACCCGACGCTGGCGCGAACGCCGATCATCGTGCTAACGGCGCACGCACAGCGGGGCGAACGCGAACGCGCGCTCGCTGCCGGATACGACGCCTTCTTTACCAAGCCGATCACGCCAGGCGTGTTCATCGAGGAACTGCTTGTTATGCTGCACGATTTCGACGCGGAAACCTAAGCGCAGGCGCGAACCTCGCCCCGAAATCCCCCTCTCCACGTTAAGGCGGACTTTGGGGTGAGGGTTGCGCTTTTTTGTCCGCGCTTTAGCCGCGCGCCTTGATCCGCCGTTTCGCCTCGGCTTGTACCAGCGACATAATGCCCATCAATCCCGCGCCCTTGCCCATCGACAATTCTTTGCCGAACAACTTGAACACGATCTCGGTGGGGACGGCGGCGATCTGATCGAGCGGTTTGCCGGACAGCGTTTCGCCCAAAATGACCGCCATCGCCATCGCGGACAAACCCTGCGGATTCAGCACGTCGAAATGATAGCGGATCGTGCCGTCGGGTTGATCGACGGCGAACACGAACGCCTCTGACTCGCACGACGGCGCGCGGTTGGCTTCGGGATAGGGCTGGGCGGCGATGGTCGGCGGCACACGCACGCTGTCGAAGCGATCCGCCATTTCGATCAGCAAATCTTGGCGTTCGCGGCGGTCGGAGATCGACGCCATGTCGTCCACCAATGCCGCTAACGCTTGGGGATAGGTTTCCATTTGCAAACTCCAATCATGAGCGAAAATCGAAACGGATTTCAACACAGCCGATCAGCGTCTGAGAAACGCCATGATTTGCGTCAGCGCGTCCTCGACGCCGATTCCATCGCGCGACCAGTCCCAATCCGCCCGCACGCCCGCCGCGACGCCGCGCGCTGGCACGTCTGCCGTTTTCCACAGCGCCAGCGCGTTTGGCGCGAACGGCGCATAGCGGCGCGGATCGGTGGGACCCATGATCATAACCGTGCGCGCGCCGGACGCTGCCGCGTAATGCGTCAGCCCCGTGTCGTTGCCGATGTAGACCAGCGCATCCGCCGCCAGCGCGCCGATCTCCCCGAACGTCAGCGCGCCCGCGAACGTCACATTGGGCGGCTTCACCTTGCGGCGCACAGCATCGATCAGCGCCGCGTCATCTTTGCCGCCGATGAGGATCGGATACGCGCCAAATTCTGCGACCAGTCGATTCGTCAGCGCCGCTAATTTATCCGGCGGGTAGCGTTTTGCGTCCATGACCATGCCGGGATTGCGCCCGCCCGCCGGATTGATCACGATGTGCGGCGCGAAAATGCCGCTGATCGCCAGTCGGTCGCACATCGCACCATAATCCGCTTCGGTGACGGGAACGTTTGCGTGACAATCCGTGGTGTCGATGCCAAGCGCGTGGACGACATCGAGATAGATTTCGGCTTCGTGGCGCGGCACATTCGGATCGATTTTGGCGCGCACCGTATAGCCGAACCCGCGTCCGCCGCTGTTCAATCCGGCACGGACAGGAATCCGCGATAGCAGCACCGCGAGGCTCATCAGCGGCGACCGCGACAGCGAGACGGCGAGATCGTAGTTTCCCGCGCGCAGTTGACGCACAAAGCGCGCCATGCCCGCGCGCGTCTTGACCGGATTGGCGTCCGCGCCCGTATCGAGGATGCCGTTCAGCGCCGGATGCCCCTCGATGGCGGCGCGCGACCACGAGCCGACCGCCCAATCGATGAGCGCAGCGGGGTACGCGCGGCGCAGCGCCGCGAGCGCCGCCGTCCCCAGCACAACATCACCAATACAGCAGGGGAGGATCAGGATAATACGTTGTGGATTCATGAGATTTTATTGTACCGCAGCGCGCCCGCCGCTCCATGCCCGAATTGAGCGGCGGGGCGCTGGAACTAACGCGGCAAGACTTGCGCCAAGACCACCAACAAGATGATCAAACCCGCCGCCAATACACCCATGCTGCGCAGATCGCGCAAAACATACGTATAGGCGGTGCGCAGTTCGTCCTCACTCACGAATTTGGTCGGATGCTCAAGCAACTGAGCGGTCAAATCGGAGCCAGCGAGTTGGATTTTCTTGGCGACGACGGCGCTGCGTTCCCGCTGTTGGGCGAGGCGGTCGCGCTCTTGCGGATCGGTACCAGTGATCGAAAGCTGACGGCGTGCGCTGGACTGCTGTGCCAACTGTGCCTGACGTTGGGCGCGGCGCTTGCTGGCGGAGACGGTGCTGTACGGATTCTTCTTGGGAGGGGTCGGTTGATTGCTCATATCAGAGTCGCTCCGCGAATACGACGATTCGATGGGTATTTTGTTGATAAGGATAGCAGGAAATCAGCGTTGCCGTCGCGCCGCCGCGATTCTCCAACACGTAGACCTCGTTGGGGCGGACGACCCGGTACGGTTCGCTGACGCGATAGGTGTAAAGATTGGTAGCGGTCTGGATCGTGAACTCGTCGCCCTGTTCAAGCTGATCGAGATGGCGAAATAGATCACCGTAGATATCGTTGTGCGCCGCCAAGACGAGGTTGCCGAGCGGATCGCCGGGATTCACGGCGTTGGGGAGCTGTCCGATGCCCTGCTTGAGCGCCTCCCAATCAACCCCCATCACGATAGATTGACTCAAGTTGAGCGCCGGAATCGACAAGTTGAGCGCGGTTTCGCTGCTTGGCGGCGGGCGGCTGATCACGGGCTGAACCCACTGCGCTTGGACAATCGGCGCGAGATGCGACGGCACTTCCTCGAAGTTAAACTGCGCGCTGCCCGTCGCGTCATCCACCGTGTGACCGCTCGGCAGGACGTAATTTTCGAGGCGCAGCGTCGGCGTCGGTTCAAGCGTCGGGATCGTGGCGCGCCGCTGTTCGTCCGCCAGTTGTTGGGCGGCTGCCGTCTCACGTTCGAGCGTTTGGACACCTTGCAGCAGCGTCGCGCTGATGCCGACGACCGCGATCACCGCGGCAACCTCGACCAACAGCAGCAGCCGATCCACGACGGTGCGCGTCGCCCGCCCGCGTCCGGTCGCGCGCTGGTGCTGCGCGCGGCGCATGGCGTCGCCGTCGATCACCAGCGCGCCATCGCCGCTGCCATCGTCGAATTGGGGAAGTACGCCGTTTTTCACCACACCGCGCTCGCTGTGGAGCGGGGGAGCAGTAACCTCACCCGCCAACCCGCGCTCTACGTGGAGCAGGGGAGTTCGTTGTATGATCGCAGACTGTTCCCCTTCTCCACTAGTTGGCAGGGGGGGAGATGAAGGCGCGGAGACGATGATTTCAACGGACTGTGGACGCGCTTCCACCACGCGCCCTTCGCGCTGAAGCTGCTGTAAGCGCCCCTGACGCGCTTCACGCTTCTTGATAGCGAGAATGTGTTCCAGTTCTTCGATGCTCACTTCATCGACGGCGCGTTTATCACGCATGATGTTTCCTCACCACAGCGAACACCTCACGCTCAAAGAACCACCGCAGCGGCGGCGTGTGGAATGCCATGTAGCGCAGCCCGCCGATGCCGTTCTTGCGCCAGTCTTGCGGCGGACTCTCCAACCAGACCTTGCCGACGAATCCGGCGCGATTCAGCGTGCGCTTGAGGCTCCACATCGATTGTTCGTTGACATGGACGTGTTCGTTGACGGACACCAAAAAGTTACGCGGGTTCTTCGGATAGCCCGCGCCCTGTCCCATGATCGCGCGCACACGGCGCACGAGTGGGTAAGCGTAGCGGTCATACCAAACGTTGGGCGCGGTGTGGACGATGAAGCTGCCGTCCGGCTTGAGGACGCGCGCGACTTCTGCCAGCGCCTGATCAAGTTCCCACGGATGCAGATGCTCGACCACATCGAACATCAGCACGCGGTCGAAGGCTGCATCTTTGAACGGCAGCCGCTTGGCGTCCGCCAGATACACAGCGACGTTGCCGGGCAGCTGCCCATCAAGCGGCTCGATCACATGGCGTGACATGCGCACGGCGACCTCGGCATAATCGATGCCGATGGCGTCCGCGCCCAAACGCGCCGCGTGCCGCAAAATTTCGCCGCGTCCACAGCCCACGTCCAAGATGCGCATCCCCGCTGTAACTTCTGCCAGCGCGAAGGCGGACGCCAGCCGCCGCGAGAGCTGTTCGCCCTCGCTGGCGTTAAATTCGTCGTAACCCTCGCACGCGGTACGAAAATACGACTCGTCGTAACGAGTCGATGGGACGGGATCGGGATGTCGCTGACTCACGGCTTGCCTTGCCTACCACACGATTTTCAGATTTTCGTCGCATTATAGTCGTTCGGGGCGCGCCGTGCCATTGTCGGGCGTGACGAGACCTGAACAAGCAGGTCGATGTCACCCAGTTGCGTGGAAAAATAGCGCGCGACAGGCTGCATGTTCTCGGTCTCATCTTTATGATCACATATCACGCTGTATAGATATCGTAAAATCGTTGGACACCCATAGACGTGACAATTTTGGTTCTCCATAACCTGAGTTTTGGATCGCTTCACCTCACCCCCAACCCCCTCTCCATTGCATGGCTGAGGGGGTTGGGGGTGAGGTGGACGGTTTAGAGCCTATCCGAAACTCAGGTTCCATAACTATCCCGCTCAAGTGCTAATCTTTTCGTGATCTGCACTCCGACCAAAGTTTGAATATGGTTGATCTGGCGTCGAGTTTGCGTTAAGATGATGTTACTGCTGCGTCGCCTAACCCTGCGAAGCCGACTATGTTGACTGAAGATGATCGTATATTTCTGTTCACCGCGCTCGTCCGCGTGATGCAAGATCGCCAACAACGGGCGGCACTCTTCGGCGTCGTCTATTTGGGGGAGTTCAGTACGCCTGAAATCGATGGCAAACCGCGCGATGTGGCGCTGTTGGTGATCACCGATTTGGCGTATCGCACCATGAAATCGGGCAAGCTTGGCTTGATCGCGCTGCTCGAAACGTTGATCAACTACGATTTCATCGGCTATGGCGACGAGCGCACGCGCATCGAAACGATGATGGCGCGCTTGCGCACGCCGCCGCCCATCCTCAACCTACCGTCGATCCCCGACGCCGCGCGTTCGACGCCCGATGATGGCGCGCCGCCTGACGACGATGCGCCGCGCAGCGCACCGAGCGTCAGCTCAACGCCGCTGCTGCCCATCGATTACAGCGCTGAACCGCTGCCCGATACCGAAATTTCGGTGGCGCTGCTCATCGCGGCGCTGCCCGTGCCTGACACCGATATCATGACCCTGCCGAAACACTTGGACGCCCCGCCCGACCAGCGTCCCGCGCCCGCGCCGAACGTGATCCTTCCGCCCGCCGATAAGCGCCACCCACCCTCAGAAAACGTGATCCTCCCGCCGGGTGTATCGAGCGGCGTCCGCCGTCCCGCGCCGCGCTCGCCCGCAAGCAGCGATCCTGTCCTGCGCCCGACGGACAGCGGGACGCCGCGCAGCAAATCGTCGCTCTCGCTGAAAAAATCGACGATCACGGCGCGCTTGGAACAGATCAAAGCGGCAGAAAAGCGCGCGATGTGGAGCGATGCCATCGACGCGGGCGAACAGCTCCTTCGGCTCGATCCGACGCACGAGCAAGGACGCCAGCGCACCGCCGAAGCGTATTATCAGCGCAATGTCACCCACTGGCGCAATCAGCAGTATGCGCGCGCCATCGCGGACTGTACGCGCGCGCTGGAACTCGACCCCACCAACGCGCAGTATGCCTATTCGCGCGGTTTCAGTCACCACGACAGCGGCGATTATGCCAGCGCCATCGCAGATTTTACGCGCGCGATTGCGTTGAAGGGCAACCTTGATGACTATTACGTCAAGCGCGCCACGTCCTATCTCATGATCGGCGATCCCACGCGCGCCATCGATGATTACAGCCGCGCTATCGAACTCGCGCCACGCACCGCCAATGTGTATTACTTGCGCAGTCTGGCATATCAGTCACGCGGCAACCGTAATTCAGCGCGCCGTGATCTCGAACTCGCCGCCGCGCTCGGCTATGCGCCCGCCAGAGATGAACTGCAAACGTGGAAATAGACGCGGCTGACCCACTCACCCAGATCAAACGCACGAAACTACAATGGATCATTCACCCCACCCCCTGATCCCCTCAGCCATGTGATGGCTGAGGAGAGGACACCTTTTCAAGAACCTCACCCCCTGACCCCCTCTCCGTACCGGAGAGGGGGAACATGAGGCGGAAACTCCCCCTCTCCACGCAGTGGAGAGGCGGTTGGGGGGTGAGGTGAATCAGTGAGAAAACCAAACATGTCCTCCCCTCAGCCATGTAATGGAGAGGGGGTTGGGGGGTGAGGTGAATCAGGGAGAAAACCAAACATGTCCTCCCCTCGCCATGTGATGGTCGGGAGGTGAGCTTATGTGTTTACCCTGCCCACTCACCCGCGTGCGATCAGCGCCTCAACCTGTGCGCGCTGTGGGGCGGTGGCTGTGCCGCCGTGTCCGAGCGTGGACAGCCCGCCGCAGATATTCCCCCACTGCAAACAATCCACGAGAGCGCGCCCTTCGAGATACGCACATAAGAAGCCCGCGTTGAACACATCGCCCGCGCCCGTGGTATCCACCGCCGTGACATCGATGGCGGGCATGTGAAATCGCTGATCATCCTGCCACGCCGACGCGCCGTTCGCCCCATCTTTGATGATCAGCGTCGGCACGAGCGCGCGCAGATCGTCCGCTGCCCTCTCAGCCGCAGCGCGTCCAGTAAGCTGCATCGCCTCTTTCGTATTCGGCATGAAGATGCTCACCCCCGCCAACGTCGCGCGGACTCCCGGCGATTCCAGCGTGATCGGACGATCTTGACAATCCATCGATACCGGGATGCCGCGTTCACGCAGCGCGGACAGCAGTTCCAGCGTGCGCGGATCAAGCTGAAAGCCTGTGAAGTGCAGATGCCGAAAGCGCGCCGTGTCGAGCGCCGCGAACGCCAATGCGACGGCGGTGGGCGCGGGATCGACATACGTGATGAAGGCGCGATCCTGTGGGTACGAGACCGCCACCGTCACCCGCTGCAACGGCGCGTCGATGCGCTGGATCAGCGCCGTATCGATGCCCTCGCTTTCGACGGTATCGAGGATGAAGCGGCTGAATAAATCTGTGCCGACGCAGCCGATCCAGCCCACGTTGACCCCCAAGCGATGCAGCGCGATCACCGTGTTCAGCGCGCCGCCGACGGTGACGGTCAGCCCCTCCGTATAGACTTCGCTCCCCAACGCCGGGAAGCGTGGAAATCCAGTGAAGATCAGATCACAGAAGGTGTTGCCCGGAATCAGGATATCGTACTCGCTCAATGCCACGTCCCCACCAGATCGCGGTGCGCCGCCAAGAACGCATCGACCAGCGTTGCTGCCAGCGGATACGAGCCGATCAACGGATGGTTCGTCAGGGCTTGTACGGCAAGACCGCGATCCCGTTCCAAAATGGCGCGCGCTGCCAGCCGTTCGTAGCGTTTGACCGTCTGCATCAGCAGCAGTTGGTCGGCGGGGATCGCGCCGATCCGTTCGGGCGTGATGCCGCCCGCGTCGATCCAGCAGCCGACCTCGACGATATCATCGTCCGCCATGCCATCAATCGCGCCACGATTTGGCACGTTCAGTCCGGTATAGTGGCGCGTGTCGTTCTGGATCGCCTCGACGCAGCCGAGCGCGACCGCCGCGTAGCCTTCTTCATCGTCGCCAACGGGCGGCGGCTTCACGCGATCTTCGCCGCCGCGCGCGTGTGCCATATACGTTCGACTGCGCGCGTCCATCACCTCGCGGTAGGCGGCAAGGCTGGCAGCCGGATCAGTTTCGACGGCGCGCAAGCGTTCCAACAGCGCGCGCGTCAAACGCAGCGTTTCTTCGCCGCGCGTCTCGGACTTTTTCAGCAATGCCGCCAGCGCCTCATCGCGGTGATAGAAATAATGCAGATATTCGTTCAGGAAGGCTTTTTGCCACACGATCAGTCCCGGCGCGAACAGCTTCATATGGGTCGATTGCACGAACGCCGCATCAAACAGCAGGGCGGGGAACACCTCCTCGCCGCCGCTCCCGTCGGGATTGGGATCGACGCGGACGCGGTTCGTCCACGATAAATGATTCAGCCCATACACCGAATGATGCACGCGCTCAAGCGGAACGCCGAGAAAGCGGCTGACGGCGTGTTGCGCGCCGTTCGCGCTGTCGCAAATGCCGACGATCCGTTCTACGCCCGCATCGTGGAGCGCCTGTGCGACCAAGCCCGCCGGATTGGTGAAGTTATACATCCATGCGCCGGGCGCGCCGATCTGTTCGACCACGCGCGCGATCTCCAAGATCGCGGGGACGCTGCGCATCGCCATCGCAAAGCCCGCCGCGCCTGTCGTCTCTTGTCCAAGCACGCCATGATCGAAACAGAGGCGTTCGTCAGTGGCGCGTCCTTGTTCCAAGCCGGGACGGATCGCTGTGATCACATGCTGCGCGTCGCGGAGCGCGGCGTGCGCGTCGGTGGTCAGCACGATCCGAAACGGCGCGTCCCCGATCATCTGCTGGCACAAGCCGCCGATCAAGCGGAGTTTTTCTGCGTCGTTGTCCATCAGCCACAGTTCGCGCAAGCCCAAGCGCGCCGCGCGTTTGACCAGCGACGGGATCAAGCGCGGCGTGCGGACGCCGCCGCCGCCGATAATTGCTAATTTCATGGATATATCCCTTTGCGTGGTGCTATGGCAGCAACGACAATTTGCGTTAAACTCATCTCAAATATTCTGACACGCTTCAGAAAAGGAAACAACCAATGAAGTTCGTATTTCGTGTCCTTGCTATCACAAGTCTGCTGCTCTCTGCATTCACCGTCGCCGCGCAAGACGCCACCAGCGTCACCGTCGCATTCGCCGAATCGCAGCCCACCACGCTCGATCCCCATGCTGCGCGCACCAACGATGATTTTCTCGTGATGCGCAATGTGTGCGAAGGCTTGACCAATTACGATGCCGTGACCTTGCAACCGATTCCGACGCTGGCAGAAAGCTGGAGCATCTCGGACGATGGCTTGGTCTATACGTTCACGCTGCGCGCGGGCGTGACCTTCACCGATGGCAGCACGCTCGACGCCGCCGACGTGAAATATTCGTTCGACCGCCTGTCTGACCCGAATCTTGGCACGTCCTACACCGCTGGACTCGTGCTGCGCGATGTCGCCGGTTGGGCAGAAGCCCGTCCGCCCGCGCCCGCCGCCGTTGGCGAAGGCACGCCGACGCCCGCACCCGTCGTCCCCGCAGGCGCGATCAGCGGTGTCGAGGTGATCGACGCGCAAACCGTGCAGGTCACGCTCACCCGTCCGATCACGTCGTTCCTGACGCGCTTGACGCTGCCCGGCGGCGTGATCATCGCGGAAGGCTCGGCAGAGGGCGCAGATTTCACGACGACGGGACCCGTCTGCACGGGACCGTATTCGGTCACGTCGTGGGCGCAAAATGATCAGGTCACGCTGCAAGCCAATCCGACCTATTGGGGCGGCGCGCCGGAAGTCCAAACCGCGACGATCCGCGTGATCCCCGAAGCATCCAGCCAAGTGATCGAATTTGAAGCCGGATCGCTCGATATCTCCGTCGCGCCAGAAGCCGATCTGCCGCGCATCCGCGAAGATGCGACCCTCAACGCGCAGTTGTTCAGCGTGCCGACGCTCTCCAACTACAATTTCCGCATCAACCTCAACGATCCCAAGGTGGGCGACGTGCGCGTGCGCCGCGCGCTGGCGCTGGCAATCGACCGCCAGTTGGTGATCGATACCGTGCTGCAAGGGCAAGGCGTCCCGGCAGATGGCTTGTTCCCGCCCGGCTTGACGACCTACGATCCCGACTACGCGCCATTTGAACGCGATGTCGAAGCAGCGCGCGCCCTGCTGACCGAAGCGGGCTACCCAGACGGCATCGAAATCACCATCCGCACCGATCAGAACGAGACGGAAAATCGCGTCTTGAACGCCATCGCCGCGACGGTTGCCGAAGCGGGCATCACCTTGATCGTGAACTCGACCGAAGCATCGGTCTACACCGAAGATCGCACGGCTTGCACGATGGAGATGGGCGGCATCCGCTGGACGATGGATTACCCCGATCCCGAAAACATGGTCGTGCTGCTGCTCCCCAACGCCGCGACGCGCGTCAACTGCGGCTATGGCACCGTCGATGTCGCCCCGCAGATTCAAGAACTGTACAATCAGGGCATCACGCTTCCGTTTGGCGACGAACGTGACCAACTGTTCCGCCAGATCGAACAGATCGCCATGGACAACGTGCTGATTTTGCCCGTCTATCACGGTGCCGCTGTCCGTTTGATCAGCAGCCGCTTGGGCGGGACGCCGATTGACAACAATGGCACGATCCGGTTCGCGCTGATGGACGTGCAGTAGTCACCGAATCGATCCAGCCCCACCCCCTCTCCAGACAGCCAAGAGGGGGAGATTACGAACCAAACGACTCAAATCCCCGCTCCACATGGAGCGGGGATTTAGAGGTGAGGTGGATTTCCCTTGAAAAACCATGCTTAAATATCTCGTCAGCCGCCTGATCCAGTTCATCCCGACGCTGATCGGCATTTACATCTTGACGTTCATTTTGATGCGCGTCCTGCCCGGCGATCCGGCACAGTTCCTCGAAGGCGACCGCGGCGACGAGCAAAGTCTCGCCGCGACGCGCGCGCGCTTGGGGCTGGATGAGCCGATCACGACGCAGTTTTGGCTGTTCTTCAGCGACGCGCTGCGCGGCGATTTGGGACGCAGTTTCATCACCAATCGCGCCGTCACCGACCTGATCGGGCAGACCTTCCCGCAGACAGCGGTGCTGGCGCTGTGTGCCATGCTGATCGCGGTCACGGCGGGGATCACGTTGGGGACGGTCGCGGCGATCACACACAATTCGATTTGGGACAATTTGTCGCGCTTGATCGCGCTGATCGGCGTCTCGATTCCGATTTTCTGGTTGGGGATTCAACTGCAAATCTTGTTCGGGCTGCAACTGCGGCTCTTGCCCGTCAGCGGCGCGGGCTTCGATGAACATCTGATCTTGCCGTCGGTGGCGGCGAGCTTCGGCATGTTGGCGGTACTGATGCGGATCACGCGCTCCAGCTTGCTCGACGTGCTGAACCAAGATTACATCCGTACCGCGCACAGCAAGGGCTTACGCGCCCGCCGCGTGATCAGCCGCCACGCGATCACCAATTCGCTGCTGCCCATCGTCACGGTCTGGGGAACCGGACTCGCCAGTCTGCTCAGTGGCACGCTGTTGGTCGAGGTGATTTTCAGCTATCCCGGCATGGGGCGGCTGCTGGTCGATTCGATTGGCGCGCGCGATTATCCGAGCGTACAGGGCTTGGTGATCACCTTCGCCCTGATCTACGCCGCCCTGAATTTACTCGTCGATCTGCTTTACCCGTTAGTTGATCCACGGATTCGCTACACATGACAATAGTTGCGCAACTGCGCGCCCCACGCGCTGCCCCACCCCGCCACCCGACCACATTGGCGCTGCGGCGGTTGCTCAAAAATCCGACCAGCATCATCGGCTTGGTGCTGATCACGGTGATCCTGCTGTGCGCGATCTTCGCGGCGTGGATCGCGCCCTACGATCCGATTTTGGGCGATCTGGCGAACGATTACGTCAAGCCGCCGTCCATCGAGCATATTTTTGGCACGGATGCCATCGGGCGCGACATCTTCACGCGCGTGATTTATGGCGCGCAAATCTCGCTCAAGATCGCGCTGGCAGCACAGACCATCGCACTCGTGATCGGGATCACCGTTGGGATGGTGACAGGCTTCTTCGGCGGCTGGATCGACACGTTGATCATGCGCTTCGTGGATATCGTCATGGCGTTTCCGCTGTTGATCATCGCCATCGCACTCACGGGCGTCTTGGGATCGAGCGAGTTCAATATCATCCTCGCGTTGGGGCTGATCAATTGGACGGTGACGGCGCGCATCGTGCGCAGTCAAGTCTTGGCGGCGAAAGCGATGGAATATGTCAGCGCCGCGCGCGGATTGGGCGCGAACAGCGGCGCGTTGATGGTGCGGCACATTCTGCCGAACATCATCAGCCCCGTAATCGTCTACGCGACGTTGGGACTCGGCACGATCATCCTTGCCGAAGCGTCGTTGAGCTTTTTGGGTTTGGGCAGCGCGCAGCAGGCGACGCCGAGTTGGGGCAAGATGCTGACCGAAAGCCGCGCGTTCATCCGTTCGGCGTGGTGGATGCCGTTTTATCCCGGCGCAGCGATTCTGCTGACGGTACTCGGCTTCAACCTGTTGGGCGACGGTCTGCGCGATGCGCTTGATGTGCGCGGCAACTAGGCAAAGGCAAGCTCACACCCGCCCCCTTTCCGTATCGGAGAGGGGAGGACATGTTTGGTTTTCTCCCTGATTCACCTCACCCCCCGACCCCCTCTCCACGGCGTGGAGAGGGGGAGTTTCCGCCTCGTGTTCCCCCTCTCCGATACGGAGAGGGGGTCAGGGGGTGAGGTTGCTTTTATCTACACTCTTGGCGAACGACTAGCGATCCGGCATTTTCTACAGGGACAATGTGATGAATATCTTGGCGATTGGCGCGCACGGTGACGATCTCGAATTGTTTTGCGGCGGCACGCTCGCGCGCTATGCCCAACGTGGCGATCATGTCGCTATGTGCGTCGTCACCGATGGGCGCGGCAGACCGAAGGGCGATCCCAGCGCCATCGCCGCGATCCGGCGTGCCGAAAGCGCAGCATCGGCGGCGATCATCGGCGCGGAGTCGCTGTGGATGGGTTTGCCCGACGGCGGCTTGTGGTTCGATGAGCCGACACGCCACGCCTTCATCGAGGTGATCCGCCGCGCCACACCCGATCTGATCATCACGCATCCCCCCGACGACTATCATCCCGATCACAAGACGACCAGTCGCCTCGTCATGGACGCGGCACAGATCGCGCGCACCGCCAATTACGCCTCGACGCTGCCGCCGCATCGGGCGATAGTGCCGATTGCGTTCATGGAAGCGGAGCGCGGGATCGGCTTCATCCCCGAAGAATACGTCGATATCGCCGCGGTCTGGGCGCAAAAATTGGCGATGCTCGATTGTCACAAAAGCCAGTTGATGCCCGCCGGTTATGACCCAGATTTCGCGCTGCCGCCCCCCGACGAAAACGTGTTCCATCAGTACGCGCGGGCATTGAGCGCGTTTCGCGGCTTGGCGGTCAACACGCCCTATGCGGAGGGCTTCCGCTTCTGGCAGGCGGCGAATCGGCTGGTGACGCATCGGGTGCTGCCGTGAAAAAAGTTTCACCGCCGCGCGCGCAGAGAAAAGAAGGCTCATGCTGTCTTGTGGTGCATCGTAGGGGCGTTCCAGTGGGACGCCCGCCTGTGCGCGGGTTTGGCACGCCAACCCCCCTACCGATATGGACTCATTCTACCCGACCGCCCCGCTCTTTTTTCGCTGCGTCCTCTGCGCTGAAACTGCTTTGCCGTTAAAATTCTTCGTACCAATCCCAGTTCCGCTCGTCCTGCGCCGTCTTTTGGAACGCCGCCAAGCGCCGATGATTTCCAACGACGATGGTTTTGCCCGCGATGGTCAAGTGCGGCGGCATGTCAAGCCGCTGATAGGCGGGATACTTTTCGACGTAGTGCGTCACCTTGCGGATCGCCGGAATCCATTCGTCGTCAAAGACCACGATCCCGCCTACTGCCAACATGCGATTGATATAGAAGAAGTCGAGCAGGACATGATCGAAGGTGTGATTGCCGTCGATGAAGGCGAAATCGCATTGATAGCCCGCTTCGACCAGCTTGGGCAAGCCGAATTCCGAGAGTTCGTCGTGAAAGGTGAAGCGGTCGCCAAAGCCCGCGCGCCGCATGTTCTCGATGCCGATGCCCTGCCACGCGCGCTGCTGATACGGATCGAAGATATGATGTTCGATGCGGGCGCACGTTGCCGCTGCCGACGCAATCGCCAGCGCCGACGCACCGTAAGCGAAGCCCACCTCGATGATGCGGCTGGCGTGCGCGCGTTTGACGAAATGCGCCAACAGAGAACACGATAATTCATCGATGTTGGAGTGCAGTTTGATCCGTTCGCCAGCCGGTGTCTGTACCGTCTGCGTCTTCAGCATGTCGTGTAGGATATCGGGCAGCGCGGGCAGGACGCGCGTCCGTTCCAGCGCCGCCTTCACCGCGCGCAGATAATACATGCCCGTCAGCGAACGAGTCATGTTGCTGCGATGGATGCGCCGTTCCAGCACGATCTTGGCGAGCAAACGCTCGGTCAAACAGCGTTCACGCGCGCGCAAATACCACTCCAAGAAGCTGTAGGCGCTGCGATCTTCGACGCTGAACGTGCCAATCGCATCGAACGCCGCGTTCCGGATCAGCAGCCCGCCGACCACATAACCCGGCGCGATTGGATTCGGGATGGCGATGCGCGCCGCCTCCGCCGCGCTCAATTCCGGGCTGATAAACTGGCGCACCATGCCGAATACGGCGTCCAAATGCGGATCGGCGTCCAATGCCGCTGTTTGCAGCGTCAGCTTATCGGGCGTCCAACGGTCGTCGGCGTCCAAGAACGCCAGCAATGTGCCAGATGCCAATTCAATCCCGCGATTGCGTCCACGAGCCGCACCCCCGTTCTCTGCGAGGCGTTCCATGCGGATGCGTCCGTCGCGCGCGGCATACTCCGCGAGGATCGCGGGCGTGCCGTCGGTCGAAGCGTCGTCTACGATGATGATCTCGGACGGCGGCGTCGTCTGGGCGAGGATGCTGTCCAATGCCTCTGACACATAGGCGGCGTCGTTGAAACTGGTGAGGATGACGCTGATGGTTGTCATGACGGGCTGTACTTCTTCTCGTGTTGGCGGCGGCGAATGGAAGCGAAATGGATGCGCGCGATCTCACGCTGCATGGCGGCGCGCTCCGACGGCGACGGCGCGGGCGTGCGCAAGACGGTTTCGGCGGGCAGCGCGCGCGCAAGATTGGCATCGAGCGCGCGCGTGAACCAATCAGCGGCGTGCGCCAGTGGATACGCCGGATCGAAGCCGCCGACCTGATCGAAAGCGGCGCGCCGTGCCAACAGCGATCCGAGTGGAATGTCCCACAGCGGCGGCGCAGCTGTCGGAACGTCCGTATCGGCGTAGCCCGCCACCGTCTCGACGTGGGGATTGGCACGCATAAATTCGATTTGACGGCGCAGTTTGTCACGCAGCCACACCTCGCCCGCGTCGATGAACGCGATCAGATCGCCGCGCGCCGCCGCGATGCCCACGTTGCGACCCACAGCGGCGTCGATGCTGTCCGCTGCGACGGCGCGCGCCTCGTAACGCGCCGCGACCGCATCCGCATCCGCGCCAACCACGATCAGATCGAGCGGCAGATAGTCCGACATACCAACTTGCCCACGCACGCTGTCTAGCGATACGTCGTTGTGCGTCGCGTTCGCCGCGCCGATGTAAGCGATCACGCTGATCAGCGGCGGCGGCGCGTCCGGCAGCGGATCGACACACGCTGCGAAGTGGCGATTCAGCGTATCAATCGTCGTCGGAACGCCGCGCCGCTCGGATGCGCGGCTCAGGACGCCCATCGTCGTGAGCGGGATCTGTGCCAATGTCGGCTGCGCCGTGACGTTGACGGCGTGACGCCGGTACAACAGCGTGACGCGGCGCAAGATCGCCATGCGCATGTTCGCTTCTTGCGCGCGCAAATGCCAATCGACATCTTCCGAGTAGAACAGGCGCTCGTCGAAGCCGCCGACGCGCTCGAAGACCTCACGCCGATACAGCATCGCGCCCAAGTTGACGTTGAGATACGGTACATTGCGGATGCGCGTCGGATCGTGTGCGGGCGTCGAGTCGGCACCGAGCAGCGTCACCATTTGGATATAGCCGCCCGTCAGCATCAACGTCGCATCCAACGCGAGACGTTCCGCGCGCACCGTCAGGCTGTCCGGCGGAAACAGATCGTCGGCGTCCAAGAGCGCGATATAGTCCCCGCGTGCCGCCGCGATGCCGCGATTGCGCGCCGCGCCGGGTCCGATCTTCGGTGTTTGGATCACGCGCACATCGTCGCCCAACGTTGCAGCGACAGCGGGCGTAGCATCGGTTGAGCCATCATCGATGATGAGGATATCGAACGTCAGATCGCGCTGGGCGCGCAAAGACGCAATCGCATCGGGCAGAAAGATCGCCGCGTTGTGCGCAGGGATGATCACAGAGATGAGCGGCAATTTCATAAATCCTCAAGGAAGGTGGAAATGGCATCAGGAATTTCATAGCGATCCGCGCCGAGCGCCAATGTATAGACGGGCGCACAGCGGACGAGCGCGGTGAGCTTGTGCAGCGTGTGCGCCTTCGCGCCAATCAATTGGAAGATCGTCGTCGGCGCGGCTGCCCACAGCGCCTCAAACGGGCGGGCGGGCGTGATCTGCGTGCGCGCCGCGCCCGTGATGCGCGGGAGCAGGATCGCTTTCAGCGGGAACGAGCCGATCAGCGCGTCGGGCGCGTGATCGTACAGCGACAGCATCGCTTTTTCGGTGTCGAGGCGGTCTGGATTGCTGATCCAGCGCGCCATGTGCGGAAAGCGTCCGATGTTGTCCGCGTTCAGCTTGGCGATATTGTACAGGCTGTAAACGGTCGGCGCAGCGGCGTCGATGCGCACAGCGGTGTAATCGTCGCCCGCCAAACGTAATCCAGGCGGCTGATCATGGTCGGGTACGCACGACAGCGCCGTACTCGACTTGCCCGTGCCGCTGACGCCGATCAACAGCGCGCCCCCGCGCGGCGTCCCGACGGCGGCGGCGTGCAAAAGCTGCACATCGGTATCGCGCGACCACAAATGCAGCAGCGGACGCAGCGGAAACGCGCGCTCCCAATACGGCTGCGCGGCGGCGTCCGCGAACCAGACGATGCCGATCCGCCGTTGGCGGTCGATCAGCGTCAGTTGTTCGTACCATTGATGATGCAGCGCGCCAAAACGCGCGTTGTTGTAGCCACGAATCTCGCCTTGGGTGCCATAATCGCGCGTGCAGCGATCCGCCGCGAAGTCCCATGGGATGGCAGGCAGCGGTACGTCGGTAGCGGCGCTGTCCCACAGGTACACGGTGAACGACTCATCATCGTCCGCGCCCTCCGCGCCCGTCTCCAAGTGTGCCAGCGCCGGAAACGTCAGCCGCTCGACCGCGCGCCCCGCATAGCACAGCCGAAACAGCGCGCCCGCAATCGTGCAGCACCGTTCGCTGGTGTGGCTGGTGGCGGCAGCGCGCGCGAAAGCGTCCAAAACCGCGTTAAAATAACGTTCGGGTGCGGTGTCCGTCACCCTATTGGCAGATGAAGGGGCGGCTGTAAAGGCTGAGTCGAACGTCATGACGCGGGATTTTGCTGGGGCCAGCCAATATCACCGACTTCGTGAATCGGGTCGATCATCAATAAATTTTGCATATCTTTGTAGATGTCGATCATGGGTGTCACGAATGGCGGACGGACGGCAGGCGGTGTGAGCGCCAACGTGAGTGGTGTTCCCCCCGTCATTGCGACGATCAAGCCCTGATCGATGAGCTGCGTGATGAACGGCGCGATAGCGAACGAGATGGTCATCAGATCGCCGTCATAGCTGGTGAGCAAGCTTTCCGCGATTTGGCGGACGGTCGCACCGCGCTCGATCAAGTTCCAGATGGTCGCGCCCGTGCCTTGCATACTGTAGTAAATGCCCGCTTCAAGATGGATGATGATCACTTCGTCATCGATGGTCTCGCTGACGACGTTGGGGGCATTGATCCGGTATTGATCGTTGACGTTCATGGGTAGCAATCCTCCATCGGCGGATTATAACATGGGGGACTGACGACACCAAATGTCATGGTCATGCACTTGGTACGGCATCATCCAAAACACGCTAAAATCCTCAGCATACCAGATTTGCTTAAACAGAAGCTCCCGAAGCGGGGAACGCCCATCATGGTGTATTACGCGCCGCCGAACACGGCATGGCTGCTGTGATGTCCGTCACGATGCGCCCATGCAACATTGACGATAAAATAACCGTATTCATTGACACGTCTCTGGAATGAGGAGCAGTTTGCACATGAACATCAATATCAAGCATCAACCCGCGTTCTCGCTGGCGGTGGTCACGCTCGACCCCAACGAAGCAATCAAGGTCGAGCCGGGCGCGATGGTCAGCTTCAGCGATGGACTGACGCAGGAAACGAAGGTCGAAGGCGGGATCATGAAGGGCTTGAAGCGCATGATCGGCGGCGAGAGCTTCTTTCAGAATACGTGGACGGCGAACGCGCGCGGCGGCGAAATTACCCTCGCGCCTACCCTGCCCGGCGACATGATCATCATCGAGATCGACGGGCGCGGCTTCAATCTGCAATCGGGCGCGTTCGTCGCCAGCGAATCCGGCGTCCAGTTCGATACCGGCTGGGGCGGCGCGAAGGGCTTCTTCGGCGGGGCGGGTTTGCTGCTGCTCAAAGTCAGCGGCAGCGGGACGATCTTGGCGGCGTGCTACGGCGCGATTGAGGAACGGATCCTCGAAGCGGGACAGAAATACAGCATCGATACCGGGCATATCGTCGGCTTCGACAATTCGATTCAATTCCAAGTGCGCGGCAGCGGCGGCTTCAAAAATACCGTCTTTGGCGGCGAAGGCTTCATCTGCGAACTGACGGGACCGGGGCGCGTGTTGATGCAAACCCGATCCGAAGGCGCGTTCTTGAACTGGCTGATCCCGAAGATTCCGCAGCGTTCGAGCTAAGAAAAAGGGATTGAACGCAGAGGAAAACAGACGTCGCAGAGGAAAGAAAGTGGGTTCTGTCTTTTTTCTCTGCGTTAAATTCCTTTTTTTCAACCTTATCAAACCTGAGTTTCGGATAGGTATTTTGCGTGACTTTAGGGTTCACCTCACCCCCCAACCCCCTCTCCCCTGCGTGGAGAGGGGGCTGGGGGGTGAGGTGAATCAGGGAGAAAACCAAACATGTCCTCCCCTCAGCCACGCAGTGGAGAGGGGATTTAGGGGTGAGGTGAAGCTATCCGAAACTCAGGTTATCAATCGACATCCACCGCTGAAAAAAGGATCGCCCATGTCCATATCACCCGTCAATCTCGCGGCGCTCGTCGGTTATGCGTTCGAGCCATTCGATTTTCGCTATACGGAGCGCGACGCCAGCTTGTACGCGCTCAGCATCGGCGGTGCGTCCAATCCGCTGGATACGTCCGATCTGCGGTTCGTCTATGAGCAACACGCGGACGGCTTCAACGTGTTTCCGACGTTTGCGGTGATCTTCCCGTCGCGCATGATCGATGTGCTGCTGTCCGGCGGCGTGCCGGGCTTGGCGTTCGATCCGCTGATGCTCTTACACGGCGAACAAGACACCGAAATCCGCGCGCCGCTCCCGACTTCCGGCGTGGTGACGTGTAAGCCCGTCATTTCCGCCATCTACGACAAGGGCAAAGGCGCGCTGGTGATCACCGATGTGCCGTGCTACGACGAAAACGGCACCGAAATCGCGTTCCACCGTTACAGCATGTATATTCGCGGACTAGGCGGCTTCGGCGGCGAACGCGGCGCGTCCAGCGAGGTCAACGTGCCGCCAGATCGCGCGCCCGACGCGGTAACGTCCGAACAGACGATGCCGAATCAGGCGCTGATCTATCGGCTGTCGGGCGATACCAATCCGCTGCACGCCGATCCGATGCGGGCAGCTTTTGCAGGTTTCGACCGCCCGATCCTGCACGGCTTATGCACGTTCGGCTACGCGGCGCGCGCTGTCCTGCGCACGTTCGCGGATAACGATGCGGCGCGCTTCAAGCGCATCCGCGTGCGCTTCGCCAAACACGTCTTTCCCGGCGAAACACTGTTGACGGAGATGTGGGACATGGGCGACGGGCAGATCGTGTTCCGCGTTAAGGTGGCGGAGCGCGATGAAGTCGTGTTGAGCCACGCGGCAGTTGAACTGGTGGCGGACGAACAGCGAGTCGGCGCTTGAACCATGATGCAAACGGTCACACTCGACGAAGCGAAACAGCGGTTGGACGAATTGATCGACGCTGCGATCAATGGCGATACGATCCTGATCGTGCGCCCTGAGCGCCCAACCGTGTAATTGAGGGTGGGGCATAATTCCCTCTCAAGCCTGTTTTACACTATGCCTTCTGGTATTGACAAGTCATTTTGAGTAGGGCATAAAGAGGCGGCAATGGCTCACAAGGATTTATGCCCCAC
>DAOTUQ010000103.1:0-26406 GCA_034437055.1 Anaerolineae bacterium | reverse complement strand
CTTAACCTGCTCAAACGCCATCCGTCCAAACAAAGTCTCAAGCGTAAAC
The DNA here is from genome assembly GCA_034437055.1 of Anaerolineae bacterium. GTDB lineage: Bacteria > Chloroflexota > Anaerolineae > Aggregatilineales > Phototrophicaceae > Flexifilum. The sequence goes on along the minus strand of DAOTUQ010000103.1, from coordinate 26,357 downwards.
GTTTCCGTGCCGCTCTTGACGACGCTTTCTTGCTTCAGCTACTCACTCAATTTTGATGCGATAGCCCTGCCCTCGCGGCAATGTCTGGTTGACATCCCGCCGCCGCGCATTATAATCGAATCGTCGTTAGATTATTTTGTCCAGCGCAAGAGGATGATTTACGTGGCGCGCAAACCCGCCGATCAATCGGTCAACCGCGAGGCAATCTTGCACGCCGCCGCCGATGCTATCCGCCGCAGCGGTTACGAGGCGGTCACGATGAAAGATATCGCCGCTGCCGTCAATTTGACCGCCGCCAGTCTGTATCACCATTTCAAGAACAAAGACGCGCTGCTGCTCGCCGTGCTGGAATTTGGCATGGAAGTGATCATCGCGCGCGTCGAAGCCATCGCGTGCGCGCCGACGCCCGCTGACGAACGGCTGCGCGCGATGATCCGCGAACACATCGTCGGCGTTGCCGAAAATACGGCGGTGGGCGCGGCGATGGTCTTTGAAATTCGCGCGTTGATGAATGTACGCCCCCCACATGCGCCCGCCGCACCTGCTGCCGCCGCCGCGTATGCCGAATTTGCGGCGCGCCGTGATGCCTTCTTCGCGCGGCGCGATCACTTTGAGTCGCTGTTTCGCGCGGTCGTGCGCGACGGGATCGACGCGCGTATCTTCCGCGCCGTCGATGCGCCGATCTTCGTTAAGTCGTTGTTGGGCGCGCAGAACTGGGTCGGCGTCTGGTACAAGCCAGAGGGACGCTTGTCCGAGCGCGCGATTGCCGATCAGATTGCCGATATCTTTTTGAACAGTTTGCAGGAGAACATTGGATGATTTCATTCACCCCGACCGATGAACAACAGCAGTTGATCGACACCATCCGCCGCTATTCCAAGACCGATGTGCAGCCCATCGCGCACGACGCTGACGAAAACGAGCGCATCCCCGCTGACGTGATCGCGTCTGGTTGGCAGATTGGCTTGACCGCCAGCGCGATCCCAGAGGAACTCGGCGGCTTGGGCGAGATGAGCGCGCTCACCGGCGTGTTGGCGCTGGAAGCCTTCGGCTACGGCGATTTGGCGACGGCGCTGCACGTCCTGACGCCGGCGTTATTCGCGCTGCCCTTGGTGCTGTACGGCACGGCGGAACAGCGCGCTGCCCGCGCGCCGCAGTTCCTCGACGAAACGCCGCCGCGCGTCACCGCCGCCTTGCTCGAACCGGGCGTCTTTTTTGATGCGCACGATCTCAAGACGACCGCCGCGCACGATGGCGATACGGTCACGTTGAACGGCACAAAAGCCGTCGTTCCATTGGCGGCAAGCGCCGAAACGCTGCTCGTCTACGCGCGCGAATCCGTGAGCGGGCGCATCGATGCCTACATCGTGGATGCACAGACGCCCGGCGTCGAGATCGGTGCGCGCGAAAAGCTGATGGGCGTGCGCGCACTGCCGACGTATCGCGTGAACTTCAACGGTGCGCGCGTCGATGCAGCGTGCAAACTGGGCGGCGCGGTCGGCATCAACTATGACGCACTGTTGAGTCGAGGACGCTTGGCGCTGGCGGCGTTGGCAGTCGGCATGGCGTCGGCAGCATTCGAGTACGCGCGCGATTATGCGAAACAGCGCGTGCAGTTCGGCGTCCCGATTGCGCAAAAGCAAGCGGTCGCGTTCATGCTGGCGGAGATGGCGATTGAAGTGGACGCGGCGCGCTTGATGGCGTGGGACGCGGCGTGGCGCATCGATAACGGCGAGGACGGTGCGCGTGAGGCGTACTTGGCGAAGGAATACGCTGATAAAGCGGTCATGCAGGTGACCGATTCGGCGGTACAGGTGTTGGGCGGCTATGGCTTCATCCGCGAATATCCGGTCGAACGCTATCTGCGCAATGCGCGCGGTATCGCCGCGCTCGAAGGTCTGGCGGTGCTGTAAAAAGGATGTTTCAACGGCAACCTCACCCCCCATTGCATGGCTGAGGGGAATCGATGGCAAATGTTCTCCCTCATTGACCTCATCCCCCAACCCCCTCTCCACGAAGTGGAGAAGGGGAAAGCTCGACGGAGACTCCCCCTCTCCGGTACGGAGAGGGGGTTGGGGGGTGAGGTTCTTGAAAAGGCGTCGTCTCCTCAGCAAGATAGAGAGGGGGTTGGGGGTGAGGTAAAGTAAAAAATTTACTGAGGTTACTTCTGCGTTAAATAAGGAGTCCGTAGTCATGACAATCAGTTTCAAGATTCCCGACAATCTCACCGATCAAATGGCAATGGTGCAAGGTGCCGCCGAATACCTCATGCGCCCCGCATCGCGCGAATTGGACGAGAACGAACATCAGCGCCCGACCGCGTTTGTCGAGCAGATGTGGCCCGTCATGCGCGAGATGCAAAAGCGCACGCTCGACAAACTCGACGCGGCGAATGGAAAAAAGCGCGAAGGTCCCGGCATTAACAATCTGCGCCTGATGCTGATGATCGAGATGCTGTCGTGGGGCGACGCGGGCGTTTATCTGTGCTTGCCCGGCGGTGCGCTCGGCGGCGCGGCGATTGAGGCGACCGGGACGCCCGAACAGAAAAAACGGTTTCTCGGACGCTTCGCGGAAGGCGATACGCCCGCGTGGGGCGCGATGGCAATGACGGAGCCGGGCGCGGGATCGGACACATCCTCGATCCAGACGACTGCCGTTTTCGATGAAGCGGCGAACGAGTGGGTGATCAACGGCGAAAAAATCTTCTGCACCAACGGCAAACTCGCGTTAGACGAGTCGGATGGCTTGGTCGTCGTCTGGGCGTCCGTCGATAAGACGCAGGGGCGTGCCGGAATGCGCCCATTCGTGGTCGAAGCGGGGACGCCGGGCGTCCGCGTGGCGAAAGTCGAAATTAAGCACGGCATCCGCGCCAGCGACACCGCCGCGATTGTCTTTGAGAACGCGCGCATCCCCGCCGATAACATCTTGGGGACGCCGCCGAAAGCGAACGGCGACGCGGGCGGCGGCTTCAAGGGAGCGATGGCGACGTTCGATGCGACGCGCCCCCTCGTGGCGGCGAGCGCGATTGGCATTGGGCGCGCCTCGCTGGAGTTTCTGACGGAAAAGTTGCGCGAGAACGGCATCGAGATTCCCTATGGCGCGCCCTATCACAAGTTGACGGCGATTCAGCGCGATGTGTTGGAGATGGAAGCGCAGTTGAAGGCGGCGTATTTGCTGACACTGCGGGCGATCTCTTTGCTCGATCATGGACAGCAGAACAGCCTCGAAGCGTCGATGGCGAAGGCAAAAGCGGGCAAGGTCGTGACGCAGATCGGGCAGCGTACCGTCGGCTTGCTCGGCATGATGGGCTACAGCCGCGAATGGCTGGCGGAAAAATGGATGCGCGACTCGAAGATAAACGATCTCTACGAGGGAACGGGTCAGATCAACACATTGATCGTAGCGCGGCGCATTTTGGGCTACAACAGCCGGGAATTGAACTAACACGATGGAATGTTAAAGCATTGTCGAAATGCCTTGAAATGACAATTGGGAGGGGTATGAACCGACCTCATGCGCGTATAATGAGTAATGATCTGTAATACTTACGCGCCGGAGACTTTACGCGAATGCCAATCCATATCAACTGGTACGACCCAGAGCAGACGATTGTCCGCTACGAATTCGAGGAACGCTGGTCGTGGGATGAATTGTACGACGCCGTGAAATCAGTCGTCGAGATGCTGCGTAGCGTCCCACATCGCGTCGATATTATCTTCAATGTGCGCCGCAGTGCCAGCATTCCGAGCGGCGCGATTGGACACATTCGCGGCTTGAGTATGCGCGGCGACGACAATTGGGGCATCGGTGTGATGGTGGGCGGGAGTACCTTCATTAAGACGCTGTTGCAGATTTTTATCAAGCTGAATCCGAAGTTGGGCGACCGCTATCTGTTGGCGGAGACTGACGAAAGCGCCGTTCAATTGATCGCTGCGCATCGCGCAAAAGCGGCGACCACCGCAACCATGAAAGTCGTCTAACGCAGGATAGAAACACCATTGGCGTTGATGTAAGGGCGTGACGCTGGAATGTCCGCTGCCGACTTGCCAGCGGCACGTCCCTACAAAACCTGTCTTTCCTTCACTACTGCCATCATCGCAACCGTCAATCGGAGACGCTCAGATGCCAGTTACCGTCAAATGGTATGACCCTGAACACACCATCACCTATTACCAGTTCGAGGGCAAGTGGACACTCGCTGAACTCGATGTAGTGATCAAAGAGGTACAAAGTTGGGGATACATCGCCTATCTCGATATCATCGTCAATATGCAAGCCAGTCGGGGGATTCCAGCGGATATGCTGTCGCAACTTCGCTCGCTGCAAATTCCGATGAGCGATCTTGAATGGACAGTCGCCGTGATCGTCACCAGCGATAGTTTCGCCGTGCGTCTTGTGCGCGCCTTTGCGAGCATTTTTCCGCAGTATGGCAAACGCTTTGTGTTGGCGCGGAGTGACGAGGACGCGCTCGACATTATCCGGAATATTCGTAAAAAGCTCCCGCGTTTCATGTCGGATCAGCCAGTCGATGGCGTGGAGCAGGATTAGCTCATGTCTGTCTACGCTCAATATAACGACGCGGAACGGACAATTCTATATTTTCGCTTGGTCGGGCGGTGGACGCGCGTCGAGCTTGACAATGCGATCAAAGAAGTCGAGCAGGTCAAAGATGTTTTGTATCATAATGTGATCATTGATTTACGCGAGAGCGCGGGGATTCCCGCCGATACGCTGTCGCATTTGCGCACGCTGCAAATTCCGATGGGGACGATTGAATGGAGCGTCGCGGTGATCATCACCGCGGACAGCTTCGTCGTCCGCTTCGTGCAAACCTTCGCGGCGATCTTTCCGCACTTTGGCAAGCGCTTCACCTTTGCGCAGACCGATCTTGAGGCATTTGCCATCATCGCGGCAGCACGCCAAGACCATTTCCGATTGATGACCGAAAGGACAGATCAATGACGTACACAATTCGCAAAGCTGCCGTGATTGGCAGCGGCACGATGGGCGGCGGGATCGCGGCGCTGCTGGCAGGCGTCGGCGTCGAGACGGTGCTGCTGGATATTCCAGCGAAAGGGACACAGCCCGGCGATCCGCCCGCGAAGCGCAACAGCGTCGTCGCAGATGGGCTGAAGCGGCTCGGTGCAGCGCGTCCGGCGTCGTTCTTCAACACCGACGACCTGAGCTTGATCACGACGGGCAATCTCGACGACGATTTGGGCAAGGTCGCGGATGCCGATTGGATCATCGAAGTGGTGGTCGAACGGCTCGATATCAAACAAAATTTGATGGCAAAATTGGCAGAAGTGATCGCCCCGCATACGATTGTTTCGACCAATACATCCGGCTTGCCCATCCACCAAATCAGCGCGGGCTTGGGCGCGGACTTCAAACGGCGCTTTTTGGGGACGCATTTTTTCAACCCGCCGCGCTATTTGCATCTGCTCGAAGTCATTCCCGGCGCGGAAACGGACGCCGATATCGTGCGCGCGCTGATGGACTTCGCCATGACACGGCTTGGTAAAGGCGTCGTGTTGTGCAAGGACGAACCCAATTTCATCGGCAACCGCTTCATGACGATGATGGGGATGCACACGATCAACGCGACCTTGGCGGGCGGCTACACCGTTGACGAGATCGACGCGATCACGGGTCCCCTCATTGGACGCCCCAAGACGGCGACCTATCGCCTGAACGATCTGGTCGGCATCGATATTGCGGTGCATGTGGCGCGCAACCTCTATCCTGCCATCCCAGATGATCCGGCGCGCGTCGTGTTGGAAGATGTGCGGACGACCGCGCTGTTCGATAAGCTGTTGGCAGACGGTTGGTTGGGCAATAAAAGCGGACAGGGTTTTTACAAGTCGGTCAAGAGCGCGTCGGGCGAGCGTGAATTTTGGACGCTGGATTTGAACACGTTCGCCTACCAAGCGCCGACGAAACCGCGCTTCGACAGCGTGAACAAGCATCGCAAGCTGGCGGACACGGGCGCCCGCATCAAAGCGTTGATCGCGGCGGATGACCGCGCGGGGGCATTCTTGTTCGATCATTTCGCCTTCTATCTGGCGTATGCGTCGCACCGCGTCCCCGAAATCACGGAGACCATCGTCAACATCGATAACGCGCAAAAGTGGGGCTTCAGCCACGAAATGGGCCCCTTCGAGATTTGGGACGCGCTCGGCGTAGCGGACACCATCGGCAAATTCGAGTCGGCGGGTTATCCGGTCGCGCAGTGGGTGAAAGACATGATCGACGCGGGACAGCCGACGTTTTATCAGCGCGACGCCAGCGGACAAGTGATCGGCTTCTACAGCCCGCAAGACGCCGCCTACAAGCGGTTGACGAGCGACACACGCGCGATCCGCGCTGCAACGTTGCGCGCAACGGGGCGAGAAGTCGCGCACAATGACAGCGCATCTGTGTTGGACATGGGCGACGGCGTGGCATTGTTGGAGCTGCACAGCCCGGCGCAGGCGCTCGATCAGGACGTGATCAGCATGGCGTGGACGGCGCTCGATTTGCTGCAAACGCGCTTCGACGCGCTGGTGATCGGCTCGGACGCAGAACGCTTTTGTGTCGGCGCAAATCTGGTCATGGTGGCGATGGCAGTGCAAGGCGGCGAACTGGGGCAGTTGGAGACACTGCTCAAACAAGCGCAAGACTTGATGCAAGCGTTACGATTTGCCGCCAAGCCCGTCGTGACCGCGCCGTTTAACCTCGCGTTGGGCGGCGGCGCGGAACTGCTGATGGCGGGCGCGCGCACCGTCGCGCTCATGGAGTTGTACACGGGCTTGGTCGAATTCGGCGTCGGGCTGATTCCGGCATCGGGCGGCTGTGCGGCGATGCTGCGGCGCGTCGTCAATCCGGTCATGGCGGCGCATCCGAATGCGGACGCATTCCCGCATTTGCAGAAGGTATTCGAGCAGCTTTCGACGGCGAAAGTGTCTGAAAGTGCGAAACAGGCGCGCGACCTGGGCTTGCTCACGCCGGTTGACCGGATCGTGCTGCATCGTGGACATTTGTTAGGCGAGGCGAAGCGCGAGGCGCTGCACATGGCGGATGGCTACACGCCGCTGCGCGCGGGCAGCCTGTACGCGGCGGGGCGCGATGCGTATGCGGCGCTGCTGCTGGGCATCGAGGGGTTCCAAGAGGGCGGCTATGCCAGCGAACACGATGCGCTGATCGCGCGCAAGTTGGCATACGTGCTGACAGGCGGCGCGATCAGCGAAGCGGGCTGGATCGATGAGCAGGTGATCTTGGACTTGGAGCGCGCGGCGTTCATGGAGCTGGTGCAGACGCCGAAAACGTTGGAGCGGATGGCGCACACGGTACAGACGGGCAAGCCGCTGCGAAATTAAGAGGAAGAGTCCTGAATTCAGCGCATTTCGGCGTATCGAGTCGGTGTACGCTGTCCGATTTCGGGCGTAGAATGGGCGTAGGGGCATGGCGTGCCATGCCCATGATGAGGATGAACGATATGGCGATGCTCGAAAAGCAAGCAGAGACACAAGCGCCTCCCGAAACGACCGCACGAGTGAGACCAGCGCAAGCGTTCGACATCATCGCGGCGCTGCCACGCCACCGCCACCACAAAATGGAATTTCTCGACGGGGAGATGTTCATCATCATGCCAGACGCGCCGCAGTCGTCGGAATATGCCAGTTTGATCAATGCTGCCCTCGTCCTTATGGTCTACCCTAACGATTTGGGACACGTCACGGGCGAACAAGCGGGCTACATGATCGGTGAGGAGCGCGTATCGCCCGATGTCGCGTTCATCCGCAAAGACAAACGCTTTGCGGAAACGGGCTACAACCCCGATCCGCCCGATTTCGTGGTCGAGGTGATTTCGCCATCGGATCGACGCCGTGCTATCGAACGCAAGAAGAAAATCTACGCCGACGCCGGGATTCGGGCGTGGTTCGTGTATCCCAAACGACGCGAGGTCGAGGTGTACGCGCCGGGTCAACCCGTGCGGATCGTCGGCGTCGATGGTCTGTTGGACGGCGGCGAGGTGCTGCCCGATTTCAAACTGCCCGTCAAGACATTTTTTCGAGGGTAACGCGATGGCAATTGCGGAACGATTGATCACGGTGGATGAGTTCGAGCAGATCGCGGCGCTGCCGGAGAACCGAGATCGACTTTTGGAACTGATTGACGGCGTGATCGAGGAAAAGGGAATGCCCACCGAACCCCATTCAATTGCTGATGGGAACATCTACGCTGCCCTGCGTCGTTTCGTTATTGCGCGTGAGTTGGGTCGGGTTCATATTGAGGTACGATATTGTAGACCAGATGATCAGAAAAATGCGCGCATCCCAGATGTTTCCTATTCCAGTGAAGAACGTCCTCTGGTCGAACGGGGAAGCGTGCCAGAAATCCCCGATATTGTCGTCGAAATTCAATCGCCAGACGACCGACTGAAAAAACTTCGTAACCGCATCCAATGGTTTCTGGACAATGGCGCAAAATTAGGCTGGTTGTTGATCCCAAAAAGCCGCCTGATTGAAGTGTATGATGGTGAGGATGTCGTCATTCTGACCGACAAAGACATTTTATCTGGTGGAGATGTTCTGCCAGGATTTGAAATTCCAGTCAAAACTGTTTTTGACGACCCGTTCAAGTTTGGGGGTCGCAAAACCGCACAAGTGAAGTCTGAGGAATAAAATCATGCGTGAAGCAGTGATCGTCGCGGCGGCGCGAACCGCCGTTGGCAAATCGAAACGTGGCATGACGCGCTATCTCCGCTCCGACGAAATGGCGGCGGCGGTCGTGCGCGCCGTCTTGGAACAGACGGGCGGCAAGCTCGATCCGGCGCTGATCGACGATGTGAGTATCGGCTGTGCGATGCCCGAAGGCGCGCAAGGACTGAACTTCGCCCGCGTCATCGCGCTGCGCGCCGGGCTGCCCGTCGAAGTCGCCGGACAAACGGTGAATCGCTTCTGTGCCAGCGGCTTGCAGACCGTCGCTTCGGCTGCTGAACGCATCATCGCGGATGGCGCGGACGTGATCATCGCGGGCGGCGCGGAAACCATGTCGCTCGTCCCCATGTCCGGCTTCAAAATCAGCCCGAATCCGTACATGGCGGCGAACGAACCCGAAGTCTACATGAGCATGGGATATACCGCCGAGCATGTGGCGGACGAATTCAACATCTCGCGCGAGGACATGGACGCCTTCGCCGTCGAAAGCCATCAGCGGGCGGCGCGCGCAACCGATGCGGGCTACTTCCGCGACGAGATCACGCCCGTAGACTACGACGAAACCTTCATTGGGGACGATGGCGCGCCGCAGACCGTTGCGCGCACGCTGACAGAGGACGAGCATTTGCGCCGCGAGACGACGCTCGATGGCTTGGCGAAGCTCAAGCCCGTCTTTAAAGAGGGCGGGCGCATCACGGCGGGCAACAGCAGCCCCCTGAGCGACGGCGCGGCGGCAGTGATCATGATGGAGGCGAGCATGGCGGCGCGGTTGGGGTTGACGCCGCTGGCGCGCTTCGTCGGCTTCAACGTCGCGGGCGTCCGTCCCGAAATCATGGGCGTGGGCCCCATCAATGCCGTGCCGAAGCTGCTCAAGCGCATCGACATGCGGCTGGATGATATCGACCTGATCGAACTGAATGAGGCGTTCGCGTCACAGGCGCTCGCCGTGATGCGCCACTTGGAGATGAACCCGGCGCGCGTCAACGTCAACGGCGGTGCGATTGCGCTGGGGCATCCGCTCGGCTGCACGGGGACGAAGCTGACGGTACAGTTGATCCACGAGATGAAGCGCCGCAACAGCAAGTACGGCATGGTGACGATGTGCATCGGCGGCGGCATGGGCGCGGCGGGCGTGTTCGAGAATTTGAATTAACCCGAGTTTCGGATAGGTATTTTGCGTGACTTTAGGGTTCCCCTCACCCCCTAAAGTCCCTCTCCACTGTTTGGATAGGGGAATTGGGGGGTGAGGGGAAGCTATCCAAAACTCAGGTTGAATTAAGGTGCCGTAGGGGCGTGCCGCTGGCACGCCCACGCGCTGCGTTGACAGCCGAAAACGAGTGTAACATTTTTGTATCATCGCTTCATTCGACTCTCATCCGTTCCGCGTTACAATCATCATGAAGCGATTTTCCCACCGACCACCACTCACGCTGTTCTTGGTTCGGAGTCGCCAATCTACATGCTGTATTGGTATTGATATCGAGCGATCTGGGAGTCCCATTGATGAATTCACTGCGCTTCGAGGATGTCCTCGATCTCGCGCTGCAACTGCCGCCGACACAGCAAGCGCGGCTGATCATTTACCTTGCCGCCGCCACCCAAGAGACGCTCGCCGCGCACACGGATGCGCCTGACGAGGAAGCGTGGATTGCGCAGGATTTCGTCTCGCTGCTGCACATCGAACACCACGCCGCGCTGCCGCCAGACGGCGATGCGCTGTTGGCGGTCATGGGCATGGACGAGTCGTAGTTGCTTCCAAAACAAAAACGCGCCCCAGTTCCGCATGGGAACAAGGGCGCGCTCTCGCTGAACGCTTGAGGGTCGATAGTACGCGCAGTCGAAGCCTACTTGATGTCGGCTTTCGCGCCTTCGGCTTCGAGGAGGGTCTTGGCTTCGTTCGCCTTGTCCTTGCTCACGCCTTCGAGAACGACGGCGTTGGGGGTCTCCACCAAGTCTTTCGCTTCCTTCAATCCCAACGCGGTGATCTGGCGTACTGCCTTGATCACGTTGATTTTCTTCGCGCCCACGTCCGCGATGATGACCTTGAATTCGGTCTGTTCTTCGACCGGTTCGGCTGCTGCTGCCGGTGCGGCTGCACCCGCGCCCGCTGCCATCATCATCATGCCGCCGCCGGATGAGGCGGTGACGCCCCACTTCGTTTCGAGCATCGTCTTGAGTTCGGACGCTTCGAGAATGGTCAATGCGCTGAGATCATCAACCAGTTTCATTAAATCTGCCATGAGTTTTCCCCTTCCGTGATGGTGAAACTATCGTTTTGAGTGAAATTATGCTACTTCGACCGGAGCCGCTTCGACAGCAACTTCTTCGGCAGTCGCTCCGTCTGCTGGAGCTTCCATCTTGTCCAAGTACGCCTGCACCACGTTGACGACCTGCGACGTTGCCGCTTGCAGGATGCCCGCCAACTGGGATGCGGGTTGCACGATCAAACCCGCCAACTGCGCCCGAATTTCTTCCATCGTCGGCAAGCTGGTGATTTTCTCCAGATCGCCCGCGTAGAACACGCTGTTGGCGATGATGCCGCCTTTGACGATGAACACGTCGGCGTTGTCCTTGATGAAGCCCTGCACGACTTTGGCGACAGCGGGCAAATTGCCGTTGCCGAAGGCGATTGCCACGGGGCCCATTAACAGCGACTCCGGCACCACCCACCCATTTTCGCGCAGCGCAATCGTGAACAACGTGTTCTTGGTGATGGCATAGGTGCCAGACACCTCGCGCAGTTTGTTTCGGAGATCGAACAACTTGGCGACTGTCAGCCCGCGATACTCGGTGACGATGAAACCATCTGTCCCTTGCAGCAGTTGCGTGTAAATGCTGACGAGTTCTTCTTTACGTTCTCGTGTGATTGCCACGTTGACCAGTCCTCCTTTCCGCCAGAAATGAAAAACGACCCGCGCAAACAGCCAGGTCGTTGGAAAGTCGCATTGAGTTGCGTATCGACGCAAAACGTCGATATCATTCCATCCCCTCGGCAGGACATTAAGCCCGTTGTTGGTCGGACACCTGCTGTCTGCGGTTCAGCAAGGGGCATGATAGGGGTGGCGGGGCGGAAAAGCAAGGGGGAACACAACCGATGACAGGAAGTGGACGATAGCGCCCGATCCTGTTAGAGGTTTGACTCGTTCCAATAGACGATCACCTGTTCGCGCGCGTACAAATCCATCTTGGCTTCGACCGCTGCCACCGTATCGCGGGCGATGTGCGCGTACAAATCGGCTTCCAAGTGTGGAGCATCGTCCACCAACGCGCGCAGTGCCTGTGGCGTTAGGTTGACGCGCGGCGCGATGACTTCCAGCGTTTCCGAGTCGCCGTCGGGTACGATCTGGCGCACGATCATATCGCGCCATGCGATCAGCGCACTATCGTCCATGAACGGCAGCCAATGATGCGGGATCGCCGCCGCCAGTGGGATCGCGGTCGTTTGCGCGGCGGCGAAATCGCGCTCATCCATCTGAATCAACAGGATGTTGAGCATCAAAAAGCGTCCTTCGCGTGTTCCCCATTCGCGCAGGGCGAAGTACGGTCGCGTTAGCTCCAACCACCAGATTTCATCGAGGCATAAATGCGCGACATAGCCCGCGAGGAACGCCCGCGCTTCCTCTGCGTCCACCGCGCGCAGCGACGGATGACGACTCAGCATCACGCGCCATGGATGATCGTCGAGCGGGCGATCATACTGGTAGAAATGCGTCTCATCGCGTTTCAGGCGCGTCAAATGATGTCCGTCCGCAGCGATGTTGCCGAGCAAGAACGCGCTCTCGTGCGCCAAGAGCGCCGCGCGGATCGATTCTGGCACGGCGCGATCTGCCAACAATCGGCGCGCGTTCGCCAAATGCGTGAAGGGAGTTGGCATCGGCGCGGACGCTAGATCGGAATCCAGAAGCCGAAGCGGCTGCCAACGCCGGGTTCGCTCTCGACCCACACATCGCCGGCGTGCCGTTCGATCACCGTCTTAACGAGGCTCAAGCCCTGTCCGCGCCCCTCGATCCCCTCGGTTCCCGGCTGCTTGACGCGATAGAACGACTGGAATAGGCGCGGCAGATGCTCTTTGGGAATGCCGATGCCGTTATCCTCGACCTCGTAGATCAGGCGGCTCTCGTGGCGATAGGCACGCACGATGATGCGTCCGCCGTCAGGCGTGTACTTGCTGGCGTTGCTGATCAAATTTTCCATGCACTCACGCAGTAAAACCGAGTTGACGGTGACGCCGGGCGCGTCTTCCAAGTGGATTTGCATGTCCATTTGCTGCTGCTTGTTATAAATTGCCATCTGCATGTTCGCCGCCGCTTGGCGCACGAGTTCGGCAAAGATGACGTGTTCGTGCATTTCCAACGGTGACTTGCGAATTTGCTCAACGCGCACCATCGCATCAAGCAAGCCTTTCATGCGTTCCGTGGCGCGCATGATGGTTTGCAGATAGTCGTTGATGGGCGAGTCGGGCGCGATGTCGAGTTCGATCAAGCTGCAATAGCCGACGATCAGCGCCAATGGACTGCGCAAATCGTGCGAGGCGATGCGCAGCATCTCGTCTTTGAAGCGCGTCAAATCGCGCAGCGTCGATACATCGCGCAGCACGACAACGTAGCCCGCTGTCTGTGCGGGCGGATTCTCCCACACGGAGACCGAAACCAGATAATCGCGCTTCTGCCGTTCGGAACGGACTTCAAATGTCCAATTGCCGCCGCTCTGTAACGGCGTCTGGATGATCTGCTGAATTTGTTCCAGCACACCGTCCACGCCGTCAATGGTGACGAACTCGGCGAGACTACGCCCGATCAGCGTATCACCGGGACGGTCGATCAACGTGGCGGCGGGTTCATTGATCAACAAGATGCTGCCACTCTCGTCCAAGACCATTAGCAAGTCGGGGATGGCGTGCAAGACGGCTTCAAGCTGACGCTGCTGCTGTAACATGCGGCTGAACAACTGTGCGTTGCGCACGGCAATCGTAGCTTGGTTGGCGACGATGGTCATCAGTCGAAGGTGATGCTCGGTGAAATGCTCGGCTTCATCGTGGACGAGCGTCAAAACGGCTAACGCTTCGCCGTTGTAGATGAACGGCACACACAGCGCCGAACGGGCGTGGGAGTCGCTGTCAGGAAAATTAACCCACCGATGATCGAGCAGGGTATCGACGATCACCGCGCCCTCTTTTTGGCGCACGACCCAACCCGCCAAACCCTGATCCAACACGCGCCGCGCCAGCTTCAAGACTTGATCGCCGCTCAATCGCTCGATGTCATCGGTATCGAGGAGATGCCGGACGAAGATATTCTTCCATTCGGCGTCGTATTCGGGATGGAGCAGCAGACTGGCGCGCTGTGCGCCTAACGCCCGCGCGGTCAGGTCGATCACGCGCTCCAAGACGCGATCTTCATCGAAGACCGTCAGCATTTGCGAAACATCCGCAAGTAATTTGAAATCGAGCAACGAGGGCTGTCGGTGTGCTTCTTGTGTCATCGGCTGCGACTTTGTTCACCAATACATCTATACATTAAATATTGTAACGGATCGGGCGTGCGCGCGGAAAGCCAGATGTGGTGAAATTGACCTAAATTTTTCCAACATTTGAGGGAGTGCATCGTTAGAATTAACAAGCAATGGCGACAATAGACCAAATTACCTATGCCGATTTGCGTTTTACGCGATCATCTCCCGCGAAACCAGCGTCGCATCTCTGCCCACTCGACTCGGCGCGCTGCCTGAATCAGGCGCCGCTTCTCCAGCATTCGCGCGCGCCCACGCCATGCCGCTGTCAGCGCGGGCAGCGACCGCCATTCGCGCGCCAACAAGTAGGCGACGATCCCCGCATCATAGGCGGCGATCATGGGCAAATCGTGCCAGAACCCCGCCTCGATCTCGTTCTTGAGCATCAACCAATAGCGATTGCGCGTCCCCAAGAAGCGCATATACGCCGAGACGCGCGCCCGTTGTCCGGGACGAAAGGCGCGGACATGATGCGCCACCGCGCGCGGTAGATAGACCGCTGCCCACCCGCGTAACCGTGCGCGCCACGCTACATCGACATCTTCCTTGTGCATAAAGAAATCTTCGTCGAAGATTTCGCCGCGCTGTTCCCCACCACGCACAGCGGCAGGCGCAGGATGGGGGATGCGTATATCCTCCAGCATCGCGCGCCGATAGAAGGCGCACGCGCCATCTACGCCAAAGATTTCTCGCGCGAAGCCATCGTTGGATAATTTGGAAAGCAAATCGACGGACTGTCCTTCGTTCGCCAAGCCCTGCCGCCGATTACGCTGCATGATTAACCCGGTGCTGTCGATGGAGGTTGCGTTATCGCCGAGCGCTTCGACGCGCAGCAGACTGCCCGCCGCCGATCCGATCCGCGCGCCCTCGTCCAATCGCTCTGCCATCGCCAGCAAGAAACCAGGCAGCAGCCGTGCATCAGGATTGAGCGTCAAGACGTAATCTGACTGCGTGGAATCGATCAGGCAGTTGTGCGCGGCGGCATAGCCGATATTTTGCCGCGACGCCGTGACCGCCACACCATGCCGTGCCGCGATCTCGAGCGTCGCATCTGTGGAGGCGTTATCCCAAACATGGATGCCGAAATCGACGCCCTTCTGGGATAAGGCGGCACTCAAACAGGCGTCGAAGGTGGCGGCGCTGTTGTAGGTAACGATATGAACGCTGACAGTCGGCATGGACAAAAAATAACACAAACCTGAAAAGGCGCAAGCGTGATCTTTTCGGTGGAACGCCCACTGCCCATCAGCGCGTGCCACCGCGCTCCATCAGTCGTCTATTCCGCTTCGCCGCACCAGCGCCAGACACCATCCTCGTTGACGACGCTGTACGCCCCCAACGGGATCGGACGATTTTCGCCGTCATAGACCGCGATGATATTGCCTTGACACGTTACGCTGGTGTTGGCAGCGTTGACCGTACAGGTCATGCCGTCGATGCTCGCTTCCACGCCGGAGAACGACAGCGCCTCGCGGTCAAGATTGTCCTCCATCGCAGCGCACAGCCCATCGCGCACACCGTCGCGGTCGCCCGCCACTTTCGCCGTCAAGTATGTCTCGACCGCGCGCGCCGCCGCTGGATCGCCCGCGCTGCCATCATCGAACGGCAAAACGCCCTCAGCGGGCGGCGTCAATTCTGTGTTTGGCGTGGCGCTGGCAGGCATGACGGTCGCGGCGCTGGTGGACGATGCGGGCGCGGAAGTAGGAGGTGCAGCAGTATTCGTCGGCGCGGGCGTCGGTTGGCACGCGGCGGTCAGCGCGAGGATGACAAGCGTGAAAAGAATACGTTTCAAAATGGGAAACTGCTACCTTTCTTATATACATCCGTATACATCGACGTTGTTCCTGCTTCATCCAGTCGTGCCGTCACGCCGAAACGCTTTGGGCTTACCGACTGTCCACAGGCATTTACGTCCGTCGTAGCCACTACCGGACGATGCACTTTGACCCTACACGTGAAGCGCACTTAACCGGACTGCTTCGTTCAGAATGTTGATCGCCGCGTTCAAATCACGATCCATTTCGACGCCACACGTCGGACACCGATAGACACGTTCGTTCAACGAGAGGGTGTCGCGGCGCTGTCTACAGTTTGAACATGTTTTGCTCGATGGATAGAACCGTCCCACCGCTTGCACCTTGCCCCCGCGCGCCCTCACCTTCGTGGCGAGAAATCGACTGAATGTCCCAAACGCTGCATCGCCCAATGCCTGTGCCAGCGCGTGATTCTTCATCATCCCCTTGACGTGCAGACTTTCCAGTCCCACCAGCCCGTAAGTGTCGGCAATCCAAGTGGTCACCTTGTGTAGATCGTCTTCGCGGATACACGCAATCCGATAGTGCAGCCGCGCCAGCTTCAGCCGCGCTTTCTCGCGGTTCTTGCTCCCCTTCTGCTTACGGCTCAGATTGCGGTTCAACCGCTTAACTTTGCCCAAGAGTGACCGAAGCGGCTTTTGGTTTTCAAACACGCTGCCGTCGCTCAAGGTCGCCAAGCGATTGATGCCCAAGTCGATGCCCACTTGTCCCGCTGGCGGTGTTGTGTGCGCGTCGGGGCGTTCAACGGTGATGCTCACAAACCACCACGCCGCTGTTTGTGTAATGTGCGCGGACAGAATTTTGCCCGCAAAGCGCAGCTTCTCCGCCATGTTGACCAATCCGAGCTTCGGCACTTTCAGCCAATGTCCTGACACATCGAACCTGTCATTGGCGAGATAAAACCCTTCACGATTGCGTTTCCTTTGCTTGAACTTCGGAAACCCAACCTTGCGTCCGCTTTTGATGCCCTCGAAGAAATGTTTGAAGGCGCTCGCCAAGTCCATGAACGCGCCCTCGATTACACACTTGGTTACTTCGTATGACCAGGGAAACTCGGCTTCTCGGATGGCATTAAACTGCTTTTTGAGCGCCAGCGCAGATGGCTTTTCGCCCGCATCGTATTGACGCTTCCACTCCGCCAGTCCCCAATTGAAGACGAAGCGGCGCGTGCCAGCGGCTTTGGCAAAATAGATTGCCTGTTCAGGCGTCGGATGAAGGCGGATGCGGTGACTGCGGATCATCTTCCAAAACTTTTCTCAAGGATTTTCGATAGCTTCTCAACCATAACGACGGTTCGTGTGCGTGCGTTTGGCATTCAAACGCTTTTCGCGATCCCATCGCTGCAAGGTATGAACGGTGACGCCAATTTTCGCGGCAAACGCTGATGGCGTGTGCATATCTACATTCTACCATATATATGTATACAAAATAAACAGCTAGATCAAGTCTCCATCCAACCCGATCATTCAAACGCCAACATTATATCCGAGAAACTTGCCATTCCACGTCCCCGCGATTACAATGTTCCTTCACCAAGCCTTAATGTGTGCGCATCGAGTCTTGTCTAGCCCCAAATCGAACCATCCCTGTGTTCGTGGGGTAATGAATTGATGTGTATATACAAGGCGGTTTTGTGTAATTTGGCAAAAGGAGTATTTTGTATGCGTATTCGGATCAAGATTCGGCTCGTCGTGACCGCGTTGGCGCTGCTGGCGCTCACTGTTGTCCCCGCGTTGGCACAGGACATGGAAATTCCCATGACCCCCAACACCACTATGACCGATGGCATGTTGGGCTACGCCGCAGAAAACTGCGACTATGGCGGCGGCATCCAGTCGATCACGTCGCTGGACGCTAACACGGTTCAGTTCCAACTGTGCGCGCCCGATGGCGCGTTCCCGCAAAAGGTCGCGTTCTCGTCGGTCGGCATCCAGCCCACCGAGCATCTGGTGGCGACGGGCGGCGGCGGCGAAGCATTGTTCCGCAATCCGGTTGGCACGGGTCCCTACATGCTCTCCAATTGGGAACTCGGCAGCGAAATCGTCATGGCACGTAACGACGCCTATTGGGGCGAACCTGCCAACGAAGCCACGTTGATTTTCCGCTGGACGAGCGAAGCGGCATCGCGCTTGGTCGAACTGCAAGCTGGCACTGTCGATGGGATCGACAATCCGGGCGCGGGCGACTTCGAGGTGATCCGCAATGACTCGAACCTGCAACTGTTCGAGCGCGAAGGCTTGAATATTTTCTATCTTGGCATGAACAACACGTTTGCGCCGTTCACCAACGTCAAAGTTCGTCAGGCGATCAGCCACGCGATTGACCGCGAGCGCATCGTCAGCAACTTCTACCCGCCCGGCTCGTCGGCGGCAACGCAGTTCATGCCCAGCGCGATCTTCGGCTACACGCCCGAAGTCGAACCGCTGCCGTTCGACGTCGAAGGTGCGCGCGCCCTGATGGAAGAAGCCGCCGCTGAAGATGGCTTCACGCTGCCGATTGATGTCACGCTCAATTATCGTGATGTCGTGCGCGGCTATCTGCCGCAGCCCGCGATTGTTGGACAAGATATCGCGGCGCAATTGGCGGAAATTGGCATCAACGTCAATATCGAAGTCATGGAGTCCGGTTCGTTCCTCGATGCGTCGGATCGCGGTGAATTGGCGTTCTACTTGCTCGGTTGGGGCGCGGACTACCCGGATGCGACCAACTTCCTCGATGTGCATTTTGGCTTAGGCGCGAGTGCTCAGTTCGGTGAGAAGAGTCAAGAAGTCGTCGATCTGTTGATCGAAGCTGGACAAACTGCTGATGTCGAGGGGCGCTACGCGCTCTACACGCAGGTCAACGAGATCATCCGCGATTTCGCGCCGATGGTGCCAATTGCGCACGGCGGTTCGGGCGTGGCGTACAAGGCGAGCATCGAAGGCGCGCACGTCAGCCCGCTGGGCAACGAATCGTTCGCGGTCATGAGCGACCCTGACGATGACACCTTCATTTGGATGCAGAACGGCGAACCCGCTGGTCTGTATTGTGCCGATGAGACCGATGGTGAGGCGCTGCGCGTCTGCGAACAAATCACCGAAGCTTTGTTGGGCTATGAAGTCGGCGGGACGGCAGTTGTGCCGTCGCTGGCGACCGATTACACCGCCAGCGACGATGGCATGACGTGGACGTTCAATCTGCGTCAGGGCGTCACCTTCCACGATGGTTCGGCGTTTGACGCCAACGACGTCGTGTTGAGCTACGCCATTCAATGGGACGCGGCACATCCGCTGCATGTCGGGCGCGATGGCGGCTTCTCGTACTGGACGTACCTGTTCGGCGCGTTCCTGAACCCGCCCGCAGCGTAAAAGTAAGGACTGAGGGCTGTAGACTGAGGATTGAGTAAAAGATCAGCGCGAACCGAAACAAGATTGATAGGGTGTAAGGGCGTCTCGCTGGGACGCCCCCTACAGCGTTCATACCCATTTGTTTCGGTTCGCTCTACGTCAATCTTTTACGCAGCACTCCGTCCCCAGTACTTGGTACTTCTTTCAAAAATGACTGCTTTCATCCTCCGACGCTTGGTCGTCACCATCCCTGTCCTGTTCGGCATTCTCGCCGTAACATTCATTTTGTTTCGCATCATTCCCGGCGATCCGTGTACCGCGATTTATGGTGAACGCGCCAATCCACAGTTGTGCGCCGCGTTCGCTGTGCGCTATGGGCTGAATCAGCCGCTGCCCGCGCAGTTTGCCACGTATATCTCTCAGGTGGCACAGGGCGATTTGGGCGACTCGATTCGCTATACGCGCAGCGTGACCAACATGCTGATTGAACGCCTGCCCGTGACCATCGAACTCGCCGTCGCGGCGCTGTTGTTCGCTGTCGCTGTCGGGGTGCCGCTGGGCATCCTGTCCGCGTATCGGCGCAACACGCCTATCGATGTGGGGACGATGTTAGGCGCGAATATTGGCGTTTCGATGCCTGTCTTCTGGCTCGGATTAATGCTGGCGTATATTTTTTCAGTCCTCTTAAAAGATACTATTTTTGCCCTGCCACCGTCAGGACGCTTGCCAGCAGGCTACAGCCCGATCCCGTTCTATATCGCATGGGGTTTGGCAGAGAACGCCGATACCGCCGGCGGTGGGTTGGTGTTCCTCGCGCGCTTCAACATTCTGAACGCGATTTTGACGCTCAATTTCGATCTGCTCTATGTTTCGCTGCGCCATCTGATCTTGCCCGCCATCGCGGTCGGCACGATCCCGCTGGCGATCATCGCGCGCATGACCCGCTCGGCTGTGTTGGAAGTCTTGGGCATGGATTATGTGCGCACGGCGCGCGCGAAGGGGTTGCGCGAATGGTTCGTCGTCAATCGGCACGCCGTCCGTAACGCGCTGCTCCCGGTTGTGACCGTGATCGGGCTGAACTTCGGCGCGCTGGCGTCGGGTGCGGTGCTGACGGAGACGATCTTCGGGCTGACGGGCGTCGGACGCACGCTGTACGACGGTATCACGGCGCGCGATTATCCACTGGTTCAGGGCTTTACGCTGTTCATTGCGGTGATCTTCGTGCTGGTGAATTTGGTCGTCGATCTGCTCTACGGCTATCTTGATCCGCGCATTCGGATGCGATGACGCTGGCATGGGCGTGTCGGGACAGAGCAAGCCCTGTCCCGACGGAATGATGTCACTGTTCCTCGTCGTTCTTGCGTTTTTCTCCATCGTGCGGCGCGTCCGCTGCATCCACAATCACGCCGTAGCGCGACAAGTTCATGCCGTTGATGTAGGTCGCGCCGTCGGGCATCACCGTGCCGGATAACCGTGTGTCAGTCATATTCACCCCCTCGAGATTGGCATCGCGGAAGTTCGCCCCGCTCAGATACGCGCCATGAAAGGTGCTGTTCTCGATATTGGCGTTGCGAAAGTTCGTCCCCACGCACGTTGCCTTGCTGAAATCCGCACCAGTGAGGTTGCCATCGACAAAATTCCCGCCATCCAGTCGCGCCGCGCGGAAGATTGCACCCTCGATATTGGCGTGTTTGAACGATGCGCCGTCGCCTTGCGCGCCGCTGAAGTCCGCGCCTTCCAAATTGGCTTCGTAGAAGTTCGCACCCTCGATGTGCGCCTCCACAAAGCGCGCGCGTTCCAAGTTGGCACGTTTCATGTCCGCGCCGACCAACGATGCGCCGCCAAAATCTGTGCCTTCGGCATTGGCGTCGCGCATCGATACGCCGTCCAAGCGCACGCCGCGAAAATCACGTCCGGCGAGATTGGCATCGCGGAAGTTTGCGCCCGAACGCGGGACAGGTGGCACGGGTGGGACAGGCGGGACAGGCGGGACAGGCGGCATCGGAATCTGGATGTCCACATCGATATCGAGGTCGTTGAGCGCGCGACGCAAGGTTGTGCGCGTGACATTGACGATCTGTTCTTGTAGATCGCGTCCCATGTTCTTGATATCGCTCCAATCGCCGCCGCCGCGCGCCCCACGTCCGCCGCTGGCTGCGCCGCGTTCACGCTTGAGCAGTTCTTGCCCATACAAGAGCATTTGCATTGCCGCAAACTGCACTTGCCCCAAGATGGCTTCATCGTTCGCCGCTTCGCCGTCCGCGTTCACTTCCAGCGTTAGCGATCCGACGAAGAAATCATCGGGCAGCAGTTCCGCGAGATTGTGTTGCAAGCCCGCATAGGTGCGCGCCGCCATTTTGCTCGTTCCAGCGAATGTGCCTTGTTGCAGCGCACGCTCAATCGATTTTTGCAGGGCTTGCAGCGCGTGTAGGTTTTGTTCGATCTTCTGTCGTGTCGTCTCGTCCATGATCTTTCCTCGCTAATTTGACCTCACCCCCAGTTCGCTCTCGGATTCGGAGCGGGGGAGACAAGCGTGCCTCGTTAAATTGTCGTGGGGCGGGCGCGTTGTGCCTCGCCTTTACAACGTCGTGTGTTCAGCGGGCGGTCAGAATTTATGAATCGCCCAATTCTTCGCGGATTAACCGCAGCGCATCGTCGCTCAACAATTCGCGCAAGCGGCGCTTGGCATGGAACATCCGCGATTTGACCGTCCCAATGCTCACGTTCATGACCTGTGCGATCTCGGCATACGATAGTTGTTCCTCGGCGTACAAGATCAACGCTTGTCGCCCCAATTCCGGCAAGCGCTCGATGGCGTCGCGCACTTCCATGTACAACAGCAGCCAGCTCGCCGCATCTTCGGGCGAGGTGTTGAGCTGCGACAAGTCGAAGGCGATGCGCACCTGCACCGGATCGTCGTCATCCTCATCGATGGACACCTGATCGTAGCGTCCTTGCCGCCGCAAAAGGTCATACGCCCGATTGCGCGCGATCCGAAACAGATACGGGCGCAGCATGTGCGGCGGATCGATTTCGCGGATGTGGCGGTAGAAGCCGATGAACGTCTCTTGCACGATATCATCGACTTCTAACACATTGCCGACCAAGCGACGAACGAAGCGCGCGACCATCGGTTCGAGGCGGGCGTAAAGGTCGTCGAAGGCATCGTGGTCACCCGCACAGACCCGTTCTAGCAGGGTCATTTCGACCGGATCGGTCACGTCGTGTTGATCTCCGTGTGTTGGAGATCAATACGATGGATGTGGGGATTGTGTTCACATGGAAGGACGTGAAAAAGACTCGGCAAAAGATTTCGTGTAGAGAAATACAGAAGTGACCATCGATATATCTTGTTTTTGGGGCGTCTCGCGCCCTACGCATCTTCCTCTGTCGCTGCGGCGGGCTTGTCTTTGTCGCGCAGTCGTCGATAGGTCGCTTGGAAGGTCAGCGCGTCGGCGGTGTGGAACGGTTCAGGGGCTTCAATCGCTGCTGTGCCTTCGACGCCGAAATCGAGGAATGCTTGCAGCAGGTCGCGGTAGCGCAAATCGGCTTCGTTGAGCGGAATGTGCTTCTTTTCGCCCTTCGCTGTATATTCGATGCCGCTAATGTGAAAATGACAGCGTTTGAGCGCGTTTGCCCCGACGACATCGCGCAGTTTGGACAGCGCCAGCGCGAATTCGTCGTAGCTGTTGAACGTGCCGTCCCCCGTGCGCGCGTGCAAGTGCGCCCAATCGATGCACGGCAGCACACCCGGCACATCGTGACTGAGCTGGACGATTTCATCGAGGTTGCCGAACATCGCGGACTTGCCCATCGCTTCGGGGCGGAGGATCACATCGACATTTTCGGCGCGCAAAATCGCGGTCAATTCGAGCATTTTTTGTTTCACGCGCTCGTAAACGTGTTCCGGCGGCTGTGTGTGATAGCTGCCCGGATGAAAGACGATATCGCGCGCGCCTGCCAAGTAGCCTTTGCGCGCCGCCGCGAGCAAGCGTTCATCGCTTTTGCGCATCAGTTCGTCGGTCTGGCTGTTCAGATTGATGAAATAGGGCGCGTGGATGCTTAGGCTGATGCTGCATTCTTGCGCCGTCGCCTTGATCAGCGCGCAGGTCTCGTCGCTCACGCGCACGCTCTGCACCCACGCGATTTCCAAGTGGTTCAAACCGAGTTCGCGGATGTGGCGGATGGCGGCGGGTGTGCCGTCGCGTGGGGTGGTCGGCGGTGCGCCGACCGTACCGAAGCGGAGCGCGTCGGTGGGGGCAACTTCTTTCATAGGCACTCCGTATACAATAGACGTAGGGGCATGGCGTGCCACGCCCACGATGAAACAATAAATCTATTCTAGCACAGGAGTCCCACTCGCCATGACCGCCCGCCCGATCCCGTTTCGCCGTCGCGCGCTGATCGTCACGGTCGCCGCGTCCATGCTCGTGTTTATCTTGTGGAACGTCCCCGCGCTCGATTTCGCCCTGTATCCGTTTCGCTTGTTCGTGACGTTCGTCCATGAAACGGGGCATGGGCTGGCGGCACTGGTGACGGGCGGACAATTTTTGGGGTTTCGGGTGTTCGAGAGCGGCGCAGGGTTGGCGGTGACGGCTGGCGGCGCGCGGGCGCTGATTCTCCCCGCTGGCTATTTGGGGGCGGCGGCATTCGGGGCGACGCTGTTCTATCTTGCGCACACCTACCAAAACAGCAAGCATATCGCCGTCGGCTTAGGCGTATTGTTAGCGGTCGTGACGCTGCTCTACACGGGGCTGCTGTCAGCGACGTTCTCATTCGTGGCGTTCTTCGTCGGCTTACTCAGCGCCGGGCTGTTGATCTGGCTCGGACGACGCGCTGACCGCGATATCAATCTGCTGGTGTTGAACATCTTGGCGATCATGACCGGGCTGCACGCCGTCCTTGATTTGGTCGCGCTGATCGGCAACAGCGGCGCATCGTTGGGGGATGTGCGCAATGATGCGGCGGCGTTTTCGGCGGAGGTTGCGCCGATCTTGTCCGGCGGCATTTGGGCGGCAGTGTGGGCGGGCATCGCCATCGCGCTGTTGGGCGCGGCGATTTATACCAGCGTTATCCGGCGGTGGCGACGGGGGGGATCGCTGCGCTTGTAAGCGGGTTTAGACTGCGCTTGTGCCAATGGGGAATTTGGATGATGAATGTCGTCCCAACATCGATCTGACTTTCGACAGCAATCGTCCCATTGTGCAGATCGATGGCTTGTTTGACAATCGTCAGCCCCAAACCCGTGCCGGGATAGCCGATTGTATTCTTACAGCGATAGAACGTATCGAAGATGTTCGCAAGTTCTTCCTCTGGAATGCCAATGCCGTGATCGCGGACGCTCAACATGAGCGCGCTGTCGCTGCACGCGATATCGAGTTCGACCGTTCCGCCGTGCGGTGAATACTTGATCGCGTTCACCAGTAAATTGATGAGTGTCCGGCGGATCAGCCGATCATCCAGCGTCACTTCCAAGCAGTCGGTCGGCAGGCTCAGCGCGATCCGATGTTTATAACTCGCCAAGCGTCGGGCGTCCGCCACCACTTGATCCGCCATTTCGATCAGATTGATGGTCTGCGGCTTGAACTCCACGCCGACATGCTCGGAGCGATGGGCGAACAAGATTTCTTCAATCAAGGCGTCCAATTTGTAGATTTCACTCAAGATGGTATCGACTTTTTCTCCGATGCGCTCTGGTGTCACCTGCTCACGATACAGCTTGAGAAAGTCGGCTGCCAACATGATCGACGCCAGCGGATTCTTGAACTCATGCGAGATCGCCGACACGAAACGTGCGATGAGTTCGTTGAGATTCTTCTCACGGGTTAGCGCGATGTGTTCCGCGTCGAGCGCGGTGCGCAGGCTGTTCTCGGTTTGCGCGTGTTGACGACTCTGTTCGGCGGTGCGCGCCTCGACCATGGCTTCGAGTTGAGCGGTGTAGCGCGCATCGTCGTCGCGCATTTTTGCGTTGCGCAGCGCGATCCCGATTTGATCGGCGAAGGCTCGTAAGCGTAGCCCATCGTCGTCACTGAACGCGCCCACCTTCGCGCTGTCCAAGTTCAAGAACCCGATCACCGCGCCGCCAACCCGAATCGGCGTGCTGATATTCCCGCGAATCCATTCGGTGCCAGCCAATTGCGTCCAGTTCGCTTCAAGATGGGTATCAGCCAGAATTAAGGGTTTTCCCGCCCTTATCATAACTTGCAGCTTCGTGTTCATGGAAATCGGAAGCCGCCACCCCTTCACATCGCTGCCGCGAACATCGAAGCCGCGTTCGCTGACGATATACGCTTCATCGCCCTCGATCAACATGATGCTGGCAGCGTCATATGGCACAACGCGCGCCACCATGTCGAAGATTGCTGATAGCACGGCGTCAAGATCGCTTAGGGTATTGAGGCTCGCCGTTGCCTCGTGCAGTGACTCTGCGAAGGCGCGCTGTTGGCGTTCGGTCGCTTCAAGCTGTTTACGCTCGGTCACATCGCGTACCGTGAGAATCCAGCCGGATTCGTCGTTCCATCTCGTCGGTGTGGTGGTGACTTCGATATCGATCAGCGTCCCCGACGGCTGCTGGATGCGCAGTTCTAATCTTGGATCGGACACCAGTTGCAGCCGATGGCTGTTGATCAGGGTTTGCACCCCGTCTGCGAGCAAGACAGCGGCGGTGCGATTGCAATAGGGACGGTTCCCGTTACATCAATGATGATGAGTCCATCGGGAATGCCGTCTAATGCCGATGTAAGCCATTGTACGTTCATGGTGGAGTGCCTTCACCGAACCGAGTGACAATATCTTTTGACGTACTACTCAGCCATCGCGGTATCTTCACTGGGTTATGACCCTATATAAGCCTTAGATGTCCATAAAGAACTTTGCGACACGAAGATCGGTATTTATTCACCTACCCGTGCAGACCGCGTTTTGCCCCAGTCCTATAGGGTTCATTATGTGTCTATTGAGTTCAAATTCACGGATTTTGAGCTTAATCCTATGGATAGGTGAATAAA
>DAOTUQ010000102.1:0-5394 GCA_034437055.1 Anaerolineae bacterium | reverse complement strand
GTATTTATTCACCTATCCATGGGATTAAGCTCAAAATCCACAAATTTGAACCCAAGAAACACATAATGAACCCAATAGGACTGGGGCAAAATGCGGTCTGCACGGGTAGGTGAATAAATACCGCAGTGGAGAGGGGGTTGGGGGGTGAGGTGAAGCTATCGTTACTCAGTACTTGGAGACGACACCATGCACGTTCGCACCTTCGACCAAACCGGCTTTCACGACATCGAGAAGCCGAATTGGAATACGCTGATCACGCTGACCGACGCCGTGTTGTGGGTCGATATGACCGGACATGACCCCGAAGAGGTGCGCATCTTGCTCGAGGTGTTCAAGTTCCATCCGCTCGCCATCGAGGACTCCACCAACAAGTATCAGCGTCCCAAAATCGAGTCGTATCCCGATCATGCCTTCGCCATCATGAACACCGTGCGCTTGACTGACGGCGATATCGTCTTCAGCGAACTCGATGTGTTCGTCACCAAGAATGCGGTCGTCACCATTCATGGGGACAACGAACCGCTGATCGAAGAAGTCGCGCGGCGCTGCCAATTGCGTTCCAGCTACGGCTTGTCGATCACCGTCGGCTATCTGGTCTACGTGCTGATGGATACGTCGGTCGATGCCTACTTCCCGATCTTGGACGAAATCGGCGAGGAAATTGACACCTTCAGCGAAGAAATCTTGGCGCATCCGAAGCAGTCCCAATTGGAACGCATCTTTCATCTGAAGCGCGACATCAACGAATTGTGGCGGATCGCAGGCTATCAGCGTGATATGTTCAGTGTATTGGGGCGCGAAGAACAACATTTCATCCAAGACGACTCGCTGCGCTACTTTCTACGGGATGTCTACGATCACATGCTGCGCGTCAACGATACCGTGAATGCGCTGCGCGATACCCTCAGCAACGTCCTCGATCTCTACGTTACGTCGCAGTCGAATCGGCTGAACATCGTCGTCTGGCGGCTGACAATCGTCACGACCATCATCGGCTCGATGACGGTGATCGGCGGCTTTTATGGCATGAACTTCGAGCGCACGTTCCCACCCTTCGATTCCCCTTGGGGGGTGCCATTCACGCTTGTGTTGATGGTCGTGACGGGGGTCGTCTTGTTCCGTATCCTTAATCGGCGCGCGTAATGTTATACGCGCGTTAAGTTGATCACCCGCCCGATCACGACTATAATTTGTGGTAGGTAGGGGAACAATTCATGTCCGTTGTCGATGACGTCAAGAGCCGTCTGGATATTGTCGCCTATATCCAACGCTATGTACCGCTTAATAAATCTGGACGTACTTACAAAGCGTGCTGTCCATTTCATACAGAGCGCACGCCGTCGTTTCACGTCAACCCAGATCGGGGTACATGGCGCTGTTTTGGCGCGTGTGCAACGGGCGGCAACATCTTCGACTTCGCCATGCGGTATCACGGTTGGAATTTCAAAGAGGCGCTGGACGAGCTGGCGAAACAAGCGGGCGTCGAAGTGCGCCCCGACTCGCCAGAACGCAAAGCGCATGAAGCGGAATTGGAGCGGCTGCGCGGCATCATTGCGGCTGCGGTCGATTTCTATCATCAACGGTTGTTCGATCCGAGCGATCCCAACGCCGTCGCCGCGCTCACTTATGCTTATGGCAAGCGCGGTTTAACGGGCGATACGCTGCGCGCCTTCCACATCGGCTACGCGCCGCAAGATTGGCAGCAGCTCACCGACGCGCTGAAGCAAATCGGCTACAGCGACGAGGATTTGCTGGCGGCGAACCTGTCGATGCGCGGGCAGCGCACGGGCAAACTGTATGACACCTTCCGCCATCGCCTGATGATCCCGATCCGAGATGAACGCGGACGCACCGTCGGCTTTGGCGCGCGGGCGCTCGACCCCAACGAGCGCGCCAAGTATATCAACACGGCGCAAACGCCGATCTTCGACAAGGGCAAGCTGTTATTCGGGCTGGATCGCGCGGCAAAGACGATGCGCGATACGGATACCGCTGTGATCGTCGAGGGCTATCTCGACGCGATTCAGGCGCATCAGGCAGGCTATACCAACGTCGTCGCGCAGATGGGGACGGCGCTGACCGAAGCGCAACTGCGTTTGATCGCGCCGCGCCGCGCGCATCGCATCATCATGGCGCTCGACAGCGACGCCGCTGGACAGAGCGCCACGCGCCGCAGCCTCGAAGTGGCGCGCAATCTCTTGCAGACGCATAACACGGGTAAGCTGACCGTCGATCTGTTCGTGCTGATGATGGACGGCAACAAAGACCCCGACGACCTGATCCGCGAGAATCCCGACGAATGGAAACGGCTGATCGAGAACCCGACGCCGCTGGCGCGCTACGTGATCGATACGGCGACCAGCCTGCTGCCACCCAACGCCAGCTTGTCGCAGCGGCAAGATGTCGCCAGCTCGTTGATTCCGCTGCTGCTGCCCACCGAGAAAAGCCAGCAGAGCAAAGATAACATTCAGCGTTTGGCGCTCAAGCTCAAGCTGCAAGAGCAGGATATCTTCGTCCTCGAAGCGCGCGTGCGCCAGCAGGAAGAAGCGCGCGCGAAAACTGCGGGCGCGAACGCCAATAATGGCAGCGGCACGAACGGGCATTCGCCCAAGTCGCCGCCAGCGCGCGCGGCATTGACAGCGCCTGACGATCTGCCGCCCGAAGCACCGCCGTCCGAGGGCGATTATCTACCCGGATTGGATGTCGGTTGGGACGCCGATTTGACGGCGCTGCCCGGCATGACGGAAGCGGTCGGACTCGGCACGTTGGCACAGTGGGAAGGCGGGATCGAAAAAGATTGCTTACGCCGCCTGTTACACCAGCCCAATTTGTACTATCATATCAACGGTAAATTCCGCGCATTGGCGGGGGGCGACTCCGTGTTGGCGAGCGGATGGTTGAGCGAGTTCAGCCCTGATGACTTCCGTTTGGACACGTATAACGCCCTGATGCGCGTCTTTGAAGAGGCAATGCGCCAAGACGATCTGACGACACTGGACTACATGCGCACGCATCTCGATCACAGTTTGAATCATGAGCTGGATATTGTGATGATGGACGAGTGGGACGAACTTTACGCGCGTTTACGCTACATCACAGCAGATTTGTTCCCGTCGGTGACGAAAGTCCAACGGCTGCGCGTCCCGCTCGTGCCTGAGACGGTGGTGTTCACGTTGGCACTGATACTGCGCGAACGGCGGCTGCGTCGGGAAGAGGAGTCGCTGCGCTTTCTGCTGCGCGATACCGCCGAAGACGAGACGGAGGGCAATCCATCATTCATCAACAAGTTGAAGCATGTTCAACAATTGCGCCGCCGCTTGCAAGTGGAAAGTAGTCTACGAAAAATAATGTGAGAATCCGATTGAAATGTGCTTGCACCCCACCACTGTACCCTTGAAATGGAAAGGGATGAGGTGAGCGTTTTTCAAATGATTTCTCGTACCATGAGCCGGACGCTTGGTCAGCACCGACGAGCGTAGCGCATACCCATTGGAATCGTTTGCACAGAGACACGCGAAGATGAGCAAGAAACGCACAAAAAACTCGGAAGACAGGGCGGCGAGCGAAGAATTTCGTAAGCCCGCGATGGAAGATGCGGATGAGACCGGCGCTGAATACGAAGATGAGGACGATCTCGACGATCTGGGCGACGACGATGTGCTGTATGACGCGCAGCCGCTGAAAGACGACGATCTTATCGAGCCGCGCTTGGATGAGGAAGACACCGATGACTTAGAGGACGATCCCTTCGTGGAAGAGGGTCGGCTCGACAGCTTTTCGATGGCGGACGATCCGGTACGGATGTATCTGAAAGAGATCGGACAAGTGCCACTGCTCGACCCCAACCGTGAGGCGTGGTTGAGCGTCCAATTGGCGGCGGAACGCCTGTACCAGACGATCATCGATCCGCTGTGCGCTGAGCGCAAAGATGTGGATGCGTCCGACGCGAATTCGCCCCAATCCCTTTACGGATCGCCCTGTCCTGACGGCGAACCCGAACCCGTCGCCATTGTGCTAGAAGCGTACAAAGACGCGGTGCGCAATTGGAACGAGACGGTCAAAGAGTTGGCGGGCTTCGAGGTCAACCCGCTGGAGTTCAGCGTCGTGGTCGCGGAAGTACAAACGATCTACGAGAACTGGAATCACACCGGCGGATCGAGCGTGCGCGAATTTTTGCGCCAGCACGATTGGGGACGCGATGAAGGGTGGACGGAGATGGCGCGCAAGCTGTTCAACGTCATGCACGCGCTGTATCTGCTCCCGTTCGGGCTGCAAAATCGACTGGGGCGCTATGCGGCACAGCACGGTCACTTGCCGCCGACAGAGCAAGTCGGTGATTGGTTAAAGACCGACACGGTGATGGTCGATGGGCTGCGCGAACGCTTCGAGAACATCGAAGCCCAGTCGGAGTACGCGGGTGAGGCACTGACGCGCGCCAATTTGCGCTTGGTGGTCAGCGTGGCGAAACGCTACATGGGGCGCGGCATCAACTTCTTGGACTTGATTCAAGAGGGTAACATCGGCTTGCTGCGCGCGGTCGCCAAGTTCGACCACTCGAAGGGCTTCAAATTTAGCACCTATGCGACGTGGTGGATTCGCCAAGCGATCAGCCGCGCGATTGCCGACCAAGCGCGCACGATCCGCATCCCCGTGCATATGGTCGAGACGATCAACCGTTTGATGCGCGTGCAGCGCCAACTGACGCAAGATTTGGGCGCGGAACCAACGGCGGAGCAGATCGCGCTCGATATGGAATTCTTGACGCCGGATGAAACCGAGGCGATCCGGCTGATTCGGCGCGACGGACAGCGGCTCGATCAGGGTTTGCAGCGCAAACTGCGGCGTGCGGCGCAAAAAGTTCGCAAAATCATGCGCCTGAGCCAAGAACCGATGAGTCTGGAAATGCCTATCGGACAAGAGGACAACAGCCTGCTTGGGGACTTCATCGAGGATGATAAAGTGCCGGGTCCGGTCGATGCCGCCAGCCGCCAACTGCTGAAAGAGCAAATCCGTTCGGCGCTCGGCGTCTTGAGCGAACGCGAGCGCGAGGTGTTAGAACTGCGCTTCGGCTTGGTGGACGGACAGGATCACACGCTCGAAGAAGTCGGCAAGCATTTTGGCGTGACGCGCGAACGCATCCGCCAGATCGAAGCGAAGGCGCTGCGCAAACTGCGCCACCCGACGCGCAGCCGCCAACTCCGCGATTACTTGGAGATGTAAGCGCGATGAATACCACTGGTCGATGGCAAGGCAATATTTGCCTTTCGATCAAGCAGTTTTGTAACTACTCAGCCGTCATTTGAGGGAGAAATAGGTTGTTTTCGACAAAAACCCTCAATCTTTTGAGGGAGAGCCTATTCTCATCGCAGACAAATTTGGCGTTTCAATTTGCCA